>NZ_AUWQ01000068.1 GCF_000455205.1 Mycobacterium sp. UM_CSW
CTCGGCTTGCCGCGTTTTCCAGCCGCGGTGCCCGTCGGCTAAGTTCGTCGAACCTTGCGCGCGCGTCGTCGAGATCCGCCTCGTCGAATACCTCGCAGCGGTTGATCCTGTCGCGCTCGAACGTGAGAAGAACGACGTCTCGCCACTCGGCGTTGAAGCCCTCTTGCGTGGTCCCGTGCACCGCATGTGTGACGACCGCTCCCGAGCCGCTCAGCCGATGTACAGCCTCGAGGTAAATGGATGCTTGCGGCGCGAGCTCCCACACGGCTCGAAGGGATACACCAAGATCACCCGGCTCAATCGCCACGACCGGTCGATGATCGAGATTGACCCAGTCCGGCGTTATCGGCGGGAGTTCGTGCCGGCCAAGCGCGGCGTAGCTAGCCGTGGTTAGCGACCATGTCTGCGCGTGGGGGGCTGCTTCGCCGGCGAGGTACCGCGCGTCCAGCTCCGCGAAGGCGGCGTCGAAGTCGTCGGGCTCGAAAATGACGAACGTCGCAATCTGGTTGTGCGAGTTGACTTCGACGACGCTCAGCACATCCGTGGTGAACTCCGCGGACCCGCCACCACCGACCGAGGCGTGCGCGAGGATGAGGCGCTCTCCGCGGGTTGCAATGACGACAAACGCCGTATACGTGATCCCGACTTCGGCGGCGGCCTGCATGTTTGCGATCTCGGCATCCCGACCTTGCCGGATCCCTGCGTTTACGGTCCGACGGCGATCGTCAGTCACGAAGTCGTCAGCCAGGACCTTCGTAAGCGCATCCCAGTCGCGGGCTGCGAAGTGCGCCGAGTGGCGCTCGGCCGCTCGGCTGGCCGCGTTGTCAAGCCGCCGCGCCTGCGGCCGTAACGCCTCGAAGCGCGCGAGGGCGACATCGAGGTCCGCCTCTTCGTAAACCTCCACCAACGGTCCGTCGGAAACGAACAGAAATGTGCGACCCCACTGCAATTCGTTGCCGTGTGCGTCGGTGCCTTCGATGACGAGGGTGGAGACGAGCCCGTGGGCCTCGAGCGCATGTACCGTCCTCATCCAATAGCGGGCATCGGGCACCAGTGTCCACAGCTCCTCGATGGCGCGCCCGTAGTTTTCCGCCGACCCGAACGGGACGCGCCGACGGTCGGCCCACGCAAGTCGCCCAAGCATCGGCCCCGGCTCGTGACGATTGAGCTCCCCCACCGTGTCCATTACGGGATGCAAGACGCGTGCGTAGGCTGCCGCTTCGCCGGCGAGGTAGCGCGCGTCGAGCTCTGCGATGGCGGACGTGAAGTCGTCGAGGTCGAACAAGATGATCGCCGAAATCTGGTTCTGGGAGTCTATTTCGAGGATGCCTAGTACCTCGTTGACGAACTCGCCTTTGCTGCCGGAGACGCGCGCGAGGATGAGGCGCTGCCCACGGGCCGCGATGACGGCGGACGTGAAGTAGGTGATCCCGACGTCGGCGGCCGCCCGCAAATTTGTGACCTCGGCATCCCGACCGTGCTTGGTCCCCGCGTTTACGACGCGCCGACGATCGTCGACACAGATGTCGTCGGCCAGCACTTTCGCGAGCGCATCCCAGTCGCGCGCTGCGAAGTGCGCCTTGTAGCGTTCGGCAGCTTGGCTCGCCGCGTTTTCCAGCGGCGGTGCCGGTCGGCTGAGCTGGTCGAACCGCGCGAGCGCGGCGTCAATGTCCGCCACGTCGAATAGTTCGCAACGGCTAAGGAGATCGCCGTCGAACATGAAAATCGCGATGTCCCGCCACTCGGCCTCGAATCCCTCTTGCGAGGTGCCCTGCGCTCTGAAGGTGACAACCACTCCAAGATCGCTCACGCGATGCACAGCCTCGATGTAGCCATTGAGGTCGGGTGCGTATTCAAATGTGTCGTGGAGGAATACGGTCATATCGCCGGGCGCGAACGCTGCTCCGCGCCGGTGGTCGATGTTGGCAGAGTCCGGCGCCAGCGCGGGTAGTTCGTGTCTGTTGATCGCCGCGAAGCACTGACCAACGAGCAACCACGCATTCGGGTGTGCCGCCGCTTCGCCGGCGAGGTAGCGGGTATCGAGCTCGGCGACGGCGGCGTCGAAGTCGTCAGGGTCCAACACGACGATTGTCGCGATCTGGTTGTCGGAGTTGACTTCGGCGACGCCCAGCGCGTCGCTCTGGAACTCCTCGGACCCGTTATCACGGCCCGACGCACGGGTGAGGACGAGGCGCTGACCACGTGTTGCGATGGTGACGAACGTCAAGCGCGTAAATCCGGCCTCAGCGGCCGACCGCAGGTTTGCGATCTCGGCATCGCGACCATGTCGAATCCCAGCGTTTACGGCCCGCCGGCGATCGTCGATAACGATGTCGTCGGCCACGACCTTCGCGAGCTCATCCCAGTCGCGGGCTGCGAAGTGCGCCGAGTAGCGCTGGACAGCGTGGCACGCAGCGTTTTCCAGCCCCGGCGCCGAGCGGCTGAGTTGCTCGAACGTTGCGGTCGCGGCGTCAATGTCGGCCTCTTCAAATAGCTCCCAACGGCTGATTAAGTCGCCCTCGACCGTGAGAACGTAGACCCCTCGCCACTCGGCTTCGAAGCCTTCTTGCGAGGTCCCATACCCCACATAGGTCGTAACCGCTCCGAGGTCGTTCAGCCGGTGCACAGTCTCGATATACATGCCGCCCGTGCCGCCGTCCCACGACTCACGGACGTATGCAATCGCATCATTGGGTGCGACGGCTGTTGCCCGGCGGTGGTCGATATTCATCCAGTCGCGCGTCGTCGCTGGGAATTCGTACCGGTTGATCGAGGCGACGATACGCGTGATGGCAGACCATGTGCGCGAATGCGCGTCCGCTTCGCCTGCGATGTAACGGGTTTCGAGCTCGGCGATCGCGGCTTCAAGGTCGTCGGGGTCGAACGCGACGATCGCCGAGATCTGGTTGTCGGCGTTGATCTCGACGACGTGCAGTAGATCGACGCGGAACGCGTCGGGTTTCTCGTCGCTGCGCGAGAACCGGACACGGGTGAGGACGAGGCGGTCTCCACGGGTGGCAATTGCGTCTGACGCTGTTTCCGTGACCTGCTGGTCGGATGCCAACCGGAACTGTGTGATCATGGCATCCCGGCCGTGCAGGGCCCCAACGCCTACCACACGACGACGATCGTCGGTGTAAAGGTCGTCGGCCATTATCTTCGCGATCGCATCCCAGTCACGGGCCGCGAAGTGCGCTAGGTAGCGCTCGACCGCTCGGCTTGCCGCATTTTCCAGCCGCCGCGCCTGACGGTTTGTCTCTTCCTCGAATCGGGCTTGCGCGGCGTCGAGTTCGGCGATCGCGGCATCCATGTCTTCTAGGTCGAAGAAGATTTGCAGGCAGATTCGACCCTGTTCATCGATGCCGTATATCTGGAGAAATTCATCCTGCGGCGCCCCGGGGCTCGTATCAATAGTGCCCACCACCAATCGAGCGAGAGCGAGTCGCTCGCCTCGCACGGCTATGTCGTGCGCGGTGAGGCGCACCCCGCTCGCCCCTAGGATTCGCCCAATCTCATGGGCCCAGTTTTCCGGTGAGACAATCGCTCCCGCGGCATGTGTAAACCCGATGACCTTGCGGTGACTCTCGCTGAACACCTCGGGCGCATAGAGTTCCTTGAACTCATCCCAGGCCTCGCGATTGATCGCAGCTCCCAGGCGTTTGCCGGCCCGTATACATGCATTGTCGAGCTCGACAACCGGCGGCGGTTCGGGTGGCGCAGGGACACTCCGGGCAGGGCGTTGTCCGACTACACGCCGCGCTTTCTCCGCAAGTGCCGCAGCGCCTTTCCGCTCATACAGATCTACGGCCCGCTCGGCGGCGGCGCGTGCACCCGCAGCATCACCTCCAGCGTCTAAAACCGTTGCCAGTGAGGCACATGCGTCGCCGTGATCAACCAGCGCGTCGGTGCGCTCGGCCAGGGCGACAGCGGCCTCGGCGATTCGTCGAGCCTCACCGTGTTCACCGCTGCGCGAAAGCAGGAGCGCCCGCAGAGTCCGCCAATGGATAGACGGTTTCAAAGCGTGGCCGGCGAGTCGCTCACTCTCCAAACACAATTCGTCAGCCTCGCCGTGTCGGTCGAGCGTTAGACACGCGCGGCCCAGAAACGCGGCTGTCTCCGCAGTATCGGCGTCCAGGCCCATGCGACGAAAACCGTTGTACGCCTGACGCAAATGCGGTTCGGCCGCGGCCGGATCGTCGGCGATCAGCTCAACGATGCCGGCGAACTGCTCGACCTCAAGCAACGCGTGCCGCAGCCCGAGTTCGGTGACTGTACGCCGCGCCGAGTCGATCATCCGCCGGGCCGCCTCGGCGCGTCCCCGGAAGGCCTCCAACACGGCTTGGCACCGCGTCGACGTCGCCTCGACCGCGGGCGACTCGGTTGTGATTCGCAAGAGCCGCACCACGTCGAGGCACCGCCCACCCGCACGCGGAACCGGGTTGGGACCCCACAGCGCGGCAAGTGGTGCGCCCGCCAGCACCGCGTTGACCCGCCGGTGGTCACGCGCACGCCGTGCCGCCGTGAGGGCGTCATCCAGCGCGATCTCGCCGTCGCCGATCCTGCCTAGGCGGGCCAGGCACGCAGCCCGAACGGTATGAGCGTTGGCTTCGCCTGCGGCATCGCCTAACTCGGCCAGTTTCTGGGCGGCCACACCTAAAGCGGTTTCAACCTCGTCGAGTCGCTCGGGATGGATCAGCATCGACAGCTGGCCGTCGAAACACGTCGCCCACGCCGCCAGCCGCACCGAATTGACCGTCGCTTCTTGCAATTTGGAGACTGCGCCCGCCGCGGAAGCTACGTCGCCAGCGGCCAATAGAGCCTCGCAACGCGCGACTAGCAGTTCGGCCGCCTGGTCGTCGCGGTCTGGCAACTCGTCGTCGATCTCGTCCAGCGCGTGCAACGCTTGGCCGTATAGATCGGCGGCGCCTTCGTAGCCGAGGCGCGCCACCGCCTGGTCTCCCGCACGTCGGCAGTATTCGACCGCCTTGGCCGCGTTTCCCGCCCACGCACATTCGAAGTAATGGTGGGCCAGTTCGGCCAGCAGCTCATCGTTGGCACCGGGCTGGGACTCGAGCGTCGTGGCGATGCGCTGGTGCAGCCGCATCCGCCGCACCGACGGCAGTTCGGCGAGCAGCGACTGACGGACAAGGGCATGGTTGAATCGGTAACGGCCGCCGGGCTCTTCGATGACGATGCCGGCCTTACACGCCCCGTCGAACGCGTTGACGAGATCATCCTCAACCACGCGCTCAACCAGTTCTACCGAGAACCTGCTACCGACCACCGCGGCCGCGGCAAGGGCATCGTTCGTCTCTGCTGGAAGCCGAGAAAGGCGGCGGCTCACGGTTTCCCGTACACCTTGTGGCAGGGTAGTCGGATCCCACACACCGCCGGTCTCATCCAGATGGCGCAGCGCTTCAATAAGGAAGAACGGGTTGCCTCCGGTGACCGACGCCAACGCCCGGGCAAGTTCTTCGTCGTCGTAGCCGGCCTCGGTGACGTACGCGGTCACGTCGGCTTCGTCGAGGCCGCTGAGCGTAAGGCGGTTGAAAGTGCCAGAACCAGAGCCGCGGTGCAGGTCTGCGAGCATCGCCGCCAGGGGATGCGAACGGTCAAGGTCGGTGCTGCGGTACGTGCCGACGATCTGCACCCGCGCGCGATCGCCGAACCGCAACAGATGCCGCAACAACAGCAGCGTGGGCTTGGCCGCCCAGTGCAGGTCATCGAGGATCAGCACGACGGGTGCGCCGGCGGAGGCGACTTCCAACAGTGCGACGACGGCGTCGAACAGTGCGTAGCGCTCGGTTTCCGGATCGGCGCGGGTTGGCGCGGCGAGATCGGGCAGGACGTCGGTCAGCCCGGGAACCAGAGGAAGCAATGCTTCAACGCCGCGCATTGCGCGGAGCCGGGTGGTGCCGAGGCAGGGCATGAGCGAACGCAGTGCCTCCGCGAAAGGCTGGTAGGGCGCACCGAGATCTTCATCGCAGCGGCCGTAGAGCACGATCGCTTCTAACTGGTAGGCCTGCTGCGACCACTCGCCGGCCAAACGTGTCTTGCCCACGCCTGGTTCACCGGCAATCAGCACCGCGTGCGTGCCGCCCGCCAGCGCGATTTGCCAGGCGGACACCAGCCCTGCGAGCTCAGGGCCGCGTCCGACGAACGGTCCGGGGCCGGTCAGCACCGCGGGGAGGGCCGGGCGCTCGATCGGTGCGTCGTTTGCCTTTTGCGGCGGTGCGGCGGTCTCCAACCGAAGCTCGAAAACATGCTCCGGACGCGCCAGGTTCTTGAGCTGACGCATCCCCAAATCGACGAGCACAACATCGTCGGGCAGTGAGTCGATGACCAGTTCGGCTATCGCACCAGAGCACAGGATCTGGCCGCCTATTGCCAGCGACCGCAGCCGTGCGGCGCGGTTGACCGCGCGACCGAAGTAGTCGCCGTCGCGCAGCTCGACCTCACCGGTATGCAGTGCAACGCGGATACGCATCGGGTCTTGCAGGCGCCACGGTTCGTGGAAGATTGCGTCCTGCAATTCGATTGCGGCGTTGGCCGCCGCCGAGGCCCTTTCGAAGACGGAAAAGGTGGCGTCCCCCTCGCCGCGCGTCTTGATCAGCCGTCCGCCGCGGGACGTGACAACCTGTTCGACAAGCTCATCGTGGCGCGCGAGTGCCACCGCCATGGCGTCGGCGTCGGCCTCCCAGGCGGCAGTCGATCCTTCGATGTCGGTCAGCAGGAACGTGACTGTGCGCGTTACAGTCGGAAGATCTTGTGCGGCAGGAATTTCTAGCGCAGTGTCCTGTCCGACGATCGCTGCCTCGAGCCGGCGAAGATCAGGCCCGGGGTCGACCCCCAGTTCATCGGCGAGTAGCGCACGCGCTCGTTGGTAAGCGGCCAGCGCCTCGCCCTGCCTACCGGCGCGGTAGAGTGCGAGCATCAGCTGGCCCCATCGTCGTTCGCGCAGCGGCGCCTCGGCCACCGCGGCCTCCAGCTCCCCGACGATCTCCGCGGCGCGGCCCGTTGCAAGTAGGGCGTCTGCCCGGTCCTCGACCAGTGCGGCGTGGCCCTCGATCCAGCGTGTCTTTTCGGATGTTCCCCGCCGGGTATCGGGCAGTTCGGGGGTGCCGCGCCAGAGGGTCAGCGCCTCCTCGAAGCTCGCCACCGCTTGGCTGGTAGCGCCAGCGGCGGCCGCATCACGGCCCAGTCGAGCGGCCGATTTGTACCGCGAGGCATCAACCTCGCTCTCGGCGAGGGTCCAACCCGTCCCCATCGTCAACACAAAGCCGTCGCCCAAGGCGCGGCGCAGCGCGGAGATGTGAGTCTGCAGGGCTTTGGCGGCGGTGCGTGGCGGATCGTCGCCCCAGAGCAACTCGAGCAGCGTTTCGGCCGACATGACCGAACCGCTGTGCAGGCCGAGCATCGTCAGGATGGCGCGAGGTTTGGCGCCCGGGATCATGACGGGCGCTCCGTTTTGCCGGACCTGGAGAGGTCCCAAAACCCCCAGTTCCACCCATGGAAGCGTACTCACATTGCCCATCGTCGGTGGGGCGATTCAATACCTGGTCAAGATCGAGTAAAGGCGCCGCGCGCCGCCAGCTAGCTAACTTCAGTAAAGGGGGTCCGGAGCGGCTCAGACCGGCACCCAGACGGTGCCTATGACAACGCCCCAATGCTGAAAGCCGTTACTCCACGCCGGGGCGTCCGGGGCCCACCAGGGCTTTGGTGGGGGCGGCGGCACGTCCGGGCGCGCGAATGAGGGCGCATATGGCGGCGGCGGTGTGTACCAGGCCGGCGGGGGCGGCGGTGGGCTGCACACCATCGTCGCCGGATTCCACGACTTGTTGGAGCCGCATCCCGCCGAGCTGACTCCGGCCGTCGCGACCGCGGCCGCCATTGACACGAACGCGACCGCGATGACGGCCAGACGACGCCCAAACAGCTCATTGCACGCCTGCAAAAGGACCATACTGACCTTGGATGGCTTCAGCTTATGCTTTCGATACGGCCACAACCAGGCGTCCGGTCAACGCGTGAAACCCCATTCGGCTTCGCTCGCTTCGGTATTAACGTGGGCGGCGGGGTCCTCATCGGTGGTTGGCTGCGGCGGCACGTCGTCCGGTCGTCGTTCGTCCATTTCCATGATGGCGTGCACCGGGCAGTCCATCAGGGCGCGCATGACCGCGTCGCGGTCGGCCTCGGGCACGGTGCCGTCGCCGATCAGGCAGGCGTATCCCCAGTCGTCGAGCGAGAAGTAGGCGGGCGCGTGCTTGGCGCAGATGCCGAACCCGTCACACAGCGTGCGGTCCAGGTGGATTCTCATGCCCTCGCTCACGCGTAGACCACCGCCTCCACCTCGTAGGGTCGCCCGGCGCTGAACGCGTTGGCGCGGCACGGTTCACATGACTTGTCGAGATGCTGGGCCACCGCTTGCGGGAACTGGTCGAGCATGCTTGCGGCCACGTTGGTCGCGGCGTCCAGCGTGGCGCAGGCTCCGCGCCCGCGCAGCGTCACCGACCAGTGGCGCAGCCGATCCAGGTCCTCGGGGGTGGCGGCGCCGTCGCGGAGCGCCCCGGCGGCGGCGGCCATCGCGGCGGTGCCGTTGAAGCACGAACCGCATTGGCCCGCGTTCTCGCGATCGAAGTAGGCCAACACCGACGCGGCGACCGCCACCGGGCAGTCGTCGGCGAGAACCGCGATCGCACCGCATCCCAGTCCGCTGCCGAGGTCGCGGAACGTCTCGTGGTCCAACGTGGCGTTCAGCACGCTGCGATTGAGCAGCCCGGCGAAGTAGCCACCCAGCAGCGCGCCTTGGACGCGATCCGACGAAACACCGTGCAGAGCAAGCAGATCGGCGAACGGCAGGCCGTGCGGGACCTCATAGAGGCCCGGCGGCCGGCCGCCGCCGGTCAAGGTCACCAGGAAGGTGCCGGGCGAGGACGGCGTGCCCAGCGAGCGGAACTCCGCCGCGCCGTGCCCTTCCAGGTAGGGCAGGTTGGCCAGGGTCTCCACATTGCTCACCAGGGTGGGCAGCCCGCCGACGCCCTTCTGAAATGGACGCGGCGGCTTGTCGGTTGGCTTGACGGGTCCGCCGTTGATCGCGCGGGTGACCGCGGTCTCCTCGCCGGCGATGTACCCCGGGGCGACGTTGACCACCTCGATCGCGATGTCGCCGGGCGGGTGCTCGGCAAGCGCGGTCTGGACACTGCGGGCCGATTCCGCGTCGGACAGGTAGACGTAGGCGCGGTCAGCGGCCACCATCGCCGTGGCCAGCCGCAGCCCGTCGAGGACCAGGTGCGGCCGGTGCCGCAGCAGCCATCGATCCTTGATCGAAGCGGGTTCGCCCTCCTCGCCGTTGGCGACGACGACCGCGCCACCCGCCGCGCGCCCGTTGTCGCGCACGGTGCGCAGCTTCACTGCCATCGGAAAGGCCGCGCCGCCCCGGCCCTGCAGCCCGCTGCGCTCGACTTCACCGAGCAGTTCGTCGGGGTCGGCGAGTGGACAATAACCGCCGAGTTCAAGGTACGCCGCGCGGTTTTCGCCCGCGTGGCCCGGTCGATCACCCAGCAGCCGCGACGGACAGCCGGGCCAGGAGGTGACGGTGATATCCATCGCCTAGCTCCCCATCGTTAGTCTGGCGCACATGCGAACCGCGGTAGTGCGCGTCAACGTGGATCCTTCCGGCGTCCTCACAGCCGAACAGCTAGGACACGGCATGACCGCACTCCTCGAGCTTGCCGGCGAGCTGGGCTTGGAAGTCGTCGAGAACAACCTCGCGGCCATGCCGGCCGGTCGACGCGAGGTGGAGGTGCTCGTCGCCGGCGAAGACGCCGATGCCGTCAAGCGCGTCGGACTTGAGTTGTGCGGCAAGGCATTTAGCACCGCTCCGACGGCCGGCGTCGTCACGTTCATCAGCCGGGGGACCGACGACGACGCGCACGGCGTGCTGTCCGGTTTCGGGCTCACCGGCGAGATCGTTCGGACACCCGGCGATGACGGTTTAGACATCGTCCACGTGACCTTGCGCGAGGCCGACCTGGATCGCGTTCCGGAAAGCCGGATTCACACCGCACTCGAGGCGTCCCTCAACTGCGAGGTTCGCATTCGCACCGTGTGAACGCATCAGGAGCCCAAGAATTCGAGGATGGCGGGGGCGGCCTGCACCCAGGTGTCGAACATGTTGAAGTGCTTCACCCTGCCCGCCGCGCGGTCTTCGGACGCCCGCTCCCAGGCGTCCTCCGGCCAGGGCGGGTCGATCAGCTTGGAGCCCTTGATCAGGCAGCTGACCTCCAGCGACGTCCGCTTCGGGTGATCCATGTCGTTCTCGCCGCCACGAATGATCAAGGTGGGGACCTTGATTCGATCGAACATTTCGTCCTCGACACCCGGAATCGTCTGTCCGGGCTTGGAGACGAACGCATTGAGCCAGCGCAGCATCACCTTGAGAAACTCGTCGGAGTCGAAGTCGAGGAACCGCTGCTTGTTGGCGGGGTTCTGCTCGATTCGCTCGCGCCATTCCTGCACCTTCATCACGCCGTCCATTCCGGTGCCGCGCACCGCGAGAATGCTCGGGATGATGTAGAAGGAGCCCAGCACGAAGGTGCCGTAGATGCCGCCGACGATGTTCCACACCACGAGTTTGGTGACCATCTCGGGGTAGAGCATCGTCGTCAGCATGGAATCCCTTGCGCCGCCGGAGCCCCCGGCAAGGATGCAGCGCTCGAAGCCGAGACCCGTCACCAGTTTGTGCAGCGTCTCGGCCCGCATGTGCGATTCGCTCTGGCCGTAGAACTGCACATCCGAGGCCCCGCAGTTGGGCCTGTCCCACAGCAGCACCCGATAGCCGCCGGCGGCCAGCGCGTCGGCCAGCGGGCGCAGGCCCTCGATCTCCTTGCTGAACCGCCCGCCCGGCGTCAGGGCGATGAGATCTCCTGTGTCACCGAGGATTTCGTAGACAACGTTTCCGCCGTTGACCTCGAATGTCGACACAGATGCTCCCGTCACGCCATTACCAGAACGTCGTTGCCGACGACTCGCACCGGGTAGGTGCGGATGCTCCACTCCGGCTTGACCGCGGTCGTGCCGGTCGCGAGCTCGAAACCCCATTGATGCCAGGGGCAGTAGATGAACTCCAGGTCGCGCACCATGACCGAGTCGCCGGCGGCGGTCTCGTCGACGATGGTGCGTCCGCGGGCGCGCCCCGAGCACAGCGGACCGCCCTGGTGTGGGCAGTAATTCGCGATGGCGTAGAAGGCGCCGTTGACGTTGTAGACGCCGACGCCGTGTCGCCCGATGGGCACGAGTTTGTGGGTGCCGGGCGGGATTTCGTCCACGGTTGCCACGACGTGTTCGCGACCCTGAGCGAGGCGGGGCTGGGGCGGCCTGGTGGTTGCCCCTTCTTGTTCAGGCACCAACTCAGAACACCCGGGTCTGACCCTCGAGGACCGGCACGGTCTCCGGGAGGTGGTAGGTCGCGATCCCGTTCTTGTACATCACCGCGTCCCGGGCCGCCTTCGGAAGGTGCTTGACCAACCAGCGCGGGTCGTCGAACGTCCAGTGCGGGTAGTCGGAGGAGAACAGCAGGATCTTGTCGCACTCCATCCACTCCAGTGCGCGGGTCAACTCGGTCTTGTCTTCCGGGTAGTCCAGCGGCTGGGTGGTGAACTTGATGTGTTCCTTGACGTAATCCGATGGCTTGCGCTTGATCTCGACCCGCGACTTGCGGGCTTCGTAGAGCGCGTCCATCCGCCACATCAGCGGCAGGATCCAGGAGAACGCGTGCTCGACGAACACGATTCGCAGCGTGGGGAATCGGTCGAAGACGCCGTCGAAGATCAGGCTCATCACCTGGTTGGCGGCCAGCAGCGAGTAGGTCACCATGAAATCGTGGTTGTAGCTGGGCAAACCCACCGGAGGCGTCGGCAGCATCTCGTAGTTGCTGCGCGACAGATGGCAGCTCACCGTGATGTCGTGCTTGGTGGCGGCCTCCCAGATGGGGTTGTACTTCGGGTGACCCCATGAGGGCCGCGGCTCGGCCTTGATCAGGATCTGCGCCATGTACGGATGGCCGGCCCACGTCTCGATCTCGCGCGCCGCCCCCTCCGGATCCTCGATCGCCGCGCAGATCGAACCGCGCCAGCGCTCATGCCAGTTGTTGTGGCTGTCGAGCCAGTGGTTCGCCTGCCAGTGGTTGAGCGCGGTCGAGAACGCCTGGTGCGCCTCGGCCAGCCGCGGTGTGCGGCCGCCGGGTTCCAGGATCGCGATGTCGGAGCCCGCTTGCATGATCAGTTGCCGGAAAGCCATGTCCGGGTCGCTGCAGGCGAACTCGCCGTCCGGCGGGAAGGCGTCGGCGCGCATCGCGAAGGTGTGCGCGTAGTCGGGGGCGTCGTAGTAGATCAGCTCGCCGACCTTGTGGTCCAGGAAGAACTTGCTGCGCCACGGCTCGGGGATGTACTGGGTGAGCTCGCCGCGCCGGGGCACCGGGTGGATGTCGGAGTCGACGCACCGGACGGCTATGCGCTCGGCGGCGGGGACCCGTTCGTGTATGTGAGTCAGCGTCATCTCTGTCTCCTCAGTCTCCCTTGTCCTTATTCTGCGACTAGCCCGCTGCCAGGTCGACCGAAATGTCGATCCCGTACAAGTTGGCCGCGTTGCGCCAGCACAGTTTGTCGCGCTGTTCGGCGGACAGCGACGCCGGCACCCGGCCGACGTCGTTGCTCTGCCAGTGCGGATAGCTGGAGCCGAACATCACCATGTCTTCCTTGCCGGTGAAGGCGAACCACTCGCCGGCGAAGTCGGCGTCGGGCGGGCCGTCGAGGCTGCCCTGCACGAAATACACGTGGCCGGGGATGTAGTCGCTGGGGATGCGCGGTGCCCAGGGCGTCTGTTCCAGGTGGGGCCGGCCGAACGTGTCCATCCGCCAGATGAACGGGGTAAGGAAGTCGGCGGCGCCGTCGGCCCAGACGAACTTCAGGTTCGAGAAGCGCTCGAACACACCCTCGGCGATCATGTTCATCAGGTGATACAGGTAGTTCAGCGCCATGAAGCTGACGTACTGCTCGTAGGTCAGGGTGTGCCCGGACGGCGTCGGGGGGAAGCCGATGCCCTCCCCCGTTTCGACGTGCACGGCGACCGGAAGCCCCGCGTCGGCGGCGGCCTCCCAGAGCGGCCAGAACTGGGGCTTGCCGTACAGCTCGCGGGATTGCAGCGGGACGCCGAGCTGGACGATGCGGGGGTGGGCACGCCATTTCTCGATTTCGCGCAGGGCGCCTGCGATGTCGTCGGGGTTGACGCGGATGGTGCCGCGGAAACGCTCGCCGAATTCGGCGGAGTCCAGCCAGCGCGACACCATCATCTCGTTGTGGGCGGCGTGTAGCGCGGTGCCAAGGTGACGGTCGGGCATGATGCCGCGTCCCATCGGATGCAGGATCGCCATGTCCACACCGCGCTTCGAAAACAGTTCGTTGCCAACGAATTCCGGATCTGAGCCGGGATACTGGCGGTCCGGCCCCTCGGTGTTCGGCGCGTATTCGCCGCCCGGCGCGCCGTACCAATCCATCTCGTAGTCGGGGAAGCCACGGCTCTTGAACGGCTCGCGCAGGAATGAGCGCAGGTCCTTGTTGGACGAAAAGAAGACGTGCACGCTCGCGTCGATCAGCGGGGTGCGGGTTCCGTCGGCGTGTTCGATCACGTAAACCGCCCCTCGGCTCGGGAAGCCAAAGTGAGCCCGATCAGGGCATCTGATAGATAAACTAACATTCTCGGCGGTCGCCAATCAACGGTATTTCGGTAAGCATTTCGATTAAACATCGGCCCTGGTAGCCATCGGTATTGCCGTTATCTGGGTAAGTAGCGTTCTTGCTTGAGGATAATAGCATTCTCGCTCTTGTCGGGTGAATGCCGACCGGTGCCCGCTGGGCGCCGAAGCGGGCCTGCAGTGGACGGTACGATCCGTCGCGTGGTGAGGGCCGTGCACGCGTCCATGGTGCGCTGGATCGGCCTCCTGTTCGTGATCGGCGCAGCCCTGTTCGCGTTCGGCGTTCTGCTCTCGCTCCTTCCAGCGTCGCCACCGCTGCTCTCGGCGTTGACCTACGCGGTGGGGGCGGTGTTCTTCACCGCTGCCGCAACGCTTCAGCTGATCCTCGCTCGCCGGGAGCTGCCCGAGGCCGAGCAGCACTCGCTGCCGCTGCGGGCGCGCACCACCGACTGGCTGGCGGCGGCCATTCAGTTGGTGGGCACGGTGCTGTTCAACGTCAACACGGTGGACGCCGCGGTGACGATCGGTGCCCGCCCGGAGCTCATCGACGTCGACGTGTGGGTGCCCGACATCGTCGGCTCCGTCGCGTTCCTGGTCTCGTCGGCGATCGCGATCGTTCCCGAGGTCCGGGCCCGGCGACACTCCCACGTTGCCAGCGCCTCGCAGCGCATCGCGTTCCTCAACTTCGCGGGATCTGTGCTGTTTCTCGCCTCGGCCGTCGGCGCGCTGGTGTTGCGCTCGGGGGCGGACGTCAGCCTGGTGTGGGCCAACATCGGCACGTTCTTCGGCGCGCTGTGCTTCCTCGTGGCGGCCTGGCTTTTCGGCTGGCCTCCGCGCCAGCCACACCAGAGTTGAATCCGCCCAACGGGATTCAAGCGCTAGCCGGGCCTTCGGGCGTCGCGTGTGAACTGCGGGCCTGGCCTGTGAATCGTGGCAGGAAAAATCGGCGAAATCCCTCCGCTGGTGCACAATCAAAGCCGTTACTGCACACTCAACGCGATTAGCCCGGAAGCGGCTTCACCGGACCCACAGTGACACCGGCGGCCCTCTCGAACGGCTTGATCACCGTCGTGAAATCGGAGTCCGGGCCCTCCTCGAGCGCGGCCGCCTCCCAGAGCCGGGCCACCGTTTCGGCGACGTCGGTCGGGGCGCCGAGCGCTTTCGCTTCGTCGAGATACAGCCGCACGTCCTTGACCATCAGCCCGGTGGCGAAGCCGTAGTCGAAGGTGCGCGGCAGGATCGCGCGGGGGAACTTGTCGCGGCTCGCGCTCGTCGCACCCGAACCCGCGTTGAGCACTTCGATCATCACACCCGGGTCGAGACCGGCCTTCACGCCCATCGCGACCACCTCCGCCGTCGCGACCAACACGTTGGCCGCCAGGATGTTGTTGGCGAGCTTCATCGTCTGCGCCGCGCCGGGTTTCTCCCCGATGTAAAGCGGTCGCCCGATCGCCTCGAGAACGGTTCGTATCACGTCGAATTCGTCGCGCGGCCCGGACACCATGACGGCGAGCGAACCCTTCTCGGCTCCGCCCACGCCGCCGCTGACCGGGCTGTCGATCGCCACGATGTTCCGTTTCGCCAGCTCGTCGCGGATGTGCACCGCCGTTCGGCTCCCGACGGTTGAGAAGTCGACATAGCGCTTGACGCGCGAACCCTCGATCACGCCCGCGGTGCCGGTGGCCACCTCCATGGATGCGGCCGGCGTCGGCAGGCTGGCCATGACCGTCTCGACCCGATCGGCGACGTCTTTCGAGGACGACGCGCCGTGCGCGCCGACGGTGACGAGGCGATCCAGCGCCGCGCCGTTCGTGTCGAAGGCGACGACGTCGTGGCCTTGTTGGATGAGGCGACGCGCCATGGGAAACCCCATATTTCCCAGCCCGATGAACCCGACCTCCATCGCCGACTCCTAGCCCTGATCCACTTCGGCGAACGCCTCACGCGCGATGCGGAAGCTGTCGACGGCGGCCGGTACGCCGGCGTAGATCGCAACCTGGAGGAATATCTCGCGGATCTCGTCGCGCGTGACACCGTTCGTCAGCGCCGCCTTGACGTGCGTCCGTAATTCGTTGGGGCGGTTGAGGACCGAAATCATCGCCAGGTTGAGCATGCTGCGCGTCTTGAGGGCCAGTCCGTCGCGGCCCCAGACCGCGCCCCAGCAATACTCGGTGACGAGGTCTTGCAGCGGCTTGGTGAAGTCGTCCGCGTCCGCCAACGCTTGGTTGACATACGCCTCGCCCAACACCGTCGAGCGGATCTCGAGTCCGCGCTGGTACGTTTCGCCGTCCAATGGTCTTCTCCTTTACGCCGCGTGGTCCTGATAGACCCTCCTGATAAACCTTGTGTAACAGCCCAGCCCCGAGGGAGACGCAATGACCGGTGCAAGCAGTGACGTCTGGGAAGTCATGGCGACCGCCCGGACGATTCGGCGGTTCACCGACGAGCCGGTCGACGATGCCACCCTCACGCGTTGCCTCGAGGCGGCCCGGTGGGCCCCGTCGGGCGCCAACGCGCAGGGCTGGCGATTCGTGGTGCTGCGCTCGCCCGAGCAACGCGCGGTCGTGGCCAAGGCGGCCGCCCATGCCCTGGAGGTGATCGAACCCGTCTACGGGATGAGCCGGCCCGCCGACGGCGACAACAGCCGCCGCGCCCGCACCTACCGCGCTACGTACGAATTGCACGATCGCGCGGGCGAGTTCACCTCGGTCCTGTTCGCGCAGCAGCACTATCCGACGGCCTCCGAGCTGCTGCTCGGCGGGTCGATCTTTCCCGCCATGCAGAACTTCCTGCTGGCCGCGCGCGCCCAAGGGTTGGGGGCATGCCTCACCAGCTGGGCCTCCTACGGCGGCGAGCGGCCGCTGCGCGAATCCATCGGCATACCCGAGGACTGGTTGGTCGCCGGCCACATCGTGGTCGGGTGGCCCAAGGGCAAGCACGGGCCGCTGCGCCGACGACCGCTTTCCGAGTTCGTCAACCTCGATCGCTGGGGCCAGCCGGCCGACGCGCTGCTGGGTGCCGGCTAGGCGTTCGGACACCTCGTAGCCGGTTTTCGAGATTATTACTTCCGACAGGGAGAATGCTATTCTCGCGATTGGCGGTGACGACAGGAGGCGGCCCGGATGCTGTTGGAGTTCGATGCAGATCAGCGGCTGTGGCAGCAGACCGTTCGCGACGTCGTCGCCAAGCAGTGCCCGCCGTCGCTGGTGCGCAGTGTGGCTGAGGACGGCGTGGATCCGAGCCCGCTGTGGAAGTCCTACGTCGACCAGGGCTGGACGGAGCTGAACGACGCGGACAGCGCCGTGGAGCTGGCAATCGTGCTCGAGGAGTTGGGGCGCGCGACCGATCCGACCCCGTTTCTGGCGACGATGAGCCAGTTCGCCCCGCTGGCCGAGGATCGATTCGACCCGCACGAGGCCGGAACCGCGGTGTACGGCGGGGTGTGGGCGCACCGGGACGCCGACGGCTGGGTGCTGGACGGCACGGCGCGCCATGTTCTCGACGGCGATCGCGTCGACCGGCTGGCGGTGGTGACCGACGCCGGGGTGTTCGTCGTCGCGGCCAACCAGGTGTCGGCCCGCCGCTCGGCGGTGTTCGACCCCGTACTGCACGTCGCGGACCTTTCGTTCGGCGAAGTCCGGGTGCCCGACAGCGCCCGGCGCGCCGTCGACGCCGAACGGGCCCAGCACGTCGCGCTGACGGGCATGGCGATCACGATGGTCGGCGCCTGCCAACGCATCCTCGACCTGGTCCTCGACCACGTCCGCAGCCGGCAGCAATTCGGGGTGCCGATCGGTTCGTTCCAGGCCGTCCAGCACAAGGCCGCCGACATGCACGTCGCGGTCGAACGCGCCCGGGCGCTGGCCTACTTCGCCGCGCTGACGATCGCGGCCGACGATCCGCGGCGCCGGCTGGCGGCCGCGATGGCCAAGGCATCCGCGGGGGAGTGCCAGTCGCTCGTATTCCGGCACGGCTTACAGCTTTTCGGCGCGATGGGCTTTACCTGGGAGAACGACCTGCAGTTCGCGCTGAAGCGGGCCAAGGCGGGCGAGCTGATGCTCGGCGGCGCGGCGCAACATCGGGCGCGGATCGCAGAGGAATACCGTGCAGCTGACTTTTGATCCCGACGTCGAGGCGTTCCGGGCGGAGTTCGCGGCCTTCCTCGACGAAAACCTGCCCGACGCAAGCGAAACGCTTGAGCGCCCGCGGTCGGTGTCGCACATGCCGCAGTGGGCGCGCGACTGGCAGCGGCTGCTTTTCGACAACGGCTGGCTGTTGCCCAGCCAGCCGCCGGAATTCGGTGGTCGCAACGCGACGGTGATTCAGCAGTTCGTCTACCTCGAGGAACTCAGCCGTCGCCGGATCTATCACAGCTTCAACCCGCAGGGCATGAATATCGTTGGGGCGTCCCTGCTTTCGTTCGGCAGCGACGAACAGAAGCGACGCTGGGCGGTGCCGATTCTGCGGGCCGAGATCACCGCGTCGCTCGGGATGAGCGAACCCAGCGCGGGCTCCGACCTGGCGTCGTTGCGCACCCGCGCGGTGCTGGACGGAGATCACTTCGTGGTCAACGGGCAGAAGGTGTGGACCTCGGGCGCCCACGATGCCGACGTGCTGCTGACGTTCGTGCGCACCAATCAGGATGCGCCGAAACACAAGGGAATCAGCGCGCTGATCATCCCCACCGACACCCCGGGTCTGGTGCGCCGGCCGTTTCCCTCGATCTGCGGTGCCGACGACCTGGATTTCAACGAGGTGTTCTTCACCGACGTGCGGGTGCCGGCCGAGAACCTGGTCGGTGAGCTCGACCAGGGCTGGCGGGTGGCCAACGGGTCGCTGGGGCACGAGCGCACGATGATGTGGTTGGGTTTCGCCGACCGACTCGACAACATGATCGACGACTTTCGCCCGAGCACCGAAGTCGAGCGCGACCAGTACGCCAGCACGATCATGGACAAGCAGGCGCTGCGCCTGTTGGGTTCGGTTGCCCTGGCGCGTGCCTCGCGCGGCGAAGACGACGTGGCCGCGATCTCGGTGCTCAAGCTGCTCGGGTCCGAGGCCGAGCTGCGCGGCATGGAGCTCGCGCTGACGTCGGCGGGATCGGACGGGCTGATCCACCCCGGGCAGACCGGCCCGTACGCGCACATGAACCTGGACCACTACTTCGCCAGCTGGTTCGAGCGTTATGCCCGAAGCTTTTCCGGCACCATCGCCGGCGGCACCTCGGAGATCCAGCGCAACATCATCGCGCAGCGCGTGCTCGGCCTGCCCCGCGGTTAACGCCTTAAGGTCGCCCAACGTCACGCTGGCGTGACGTTCGGCGTCGAGTGCCACGCTGGCGTGACGTTCGGCGGGGGCTAACTCACTAGCTTTGGTCGCGGCCCACCACCTCGGTGTGGTTGGGGGACGTCGTGCCGGGCAACGGGATGCGGGCCACGTCCGGGGTGCCCAGCCGACCGGCCAGCCAGGGCAACGCGGTGGCGAAAGCTGCGCTGGCGGTGGGCCAGTCGTGCCTTCCCGGCTGGGCGACCACCGCGCAGTCGATGCCATTCGCCCGGCCGAGGCCGCACAGGGCTCCCGCTGCGGCGGCCTGGTTACCCGGGTCAGTGGCGGCGCCGCGACCGGCGACTGCCATCGCGGTGCTGTCCACGACGGTGAGGTCGCGATGCGGCGCCGGGGCACCGCCCGACGTGATCGCGAACCAACCGGACACTCCGGTGTAGCGGCCGTGGCGGCTGATCACCGTCGTCGGGTCGAATGCCGCCCACGCGTCGGCATTTCCGCCGAACAGGCCGGCGATGGTTTGCGCCTTGCTGCCAGTGTTGGGGGTCAAGTCGCCTTCGATGTCGACGAAGGTGCTGAACAGTGTGGGGTGCATGACGGTCAGGTCCACCGCGCAGGTCCCGCCCATCGAGAAGCCCACGATGCCCCAGCGCGACGGGTCGGGGCTGACCCCGAAATTCGAGACCATGTAGGGCACAACGTCTTTGGTGAGGTGGTCGGCCGCGTTGCCGCGGCTTCCGTTGACGCACTCGGTGTCGTTGTCGAATGCCCCGCCCGGGTCGACGAACACCAGCACCGGTGCGTTGCCTCCATGCGCGGCAGCGAAGGCGTCGATGGTGTCCACCGCGTTCCCGGCGCGCACCCAGTCGGCGGGTGTGTTGATCATGCCGCCGATCATCATCACCGTCGGCAGCTGCGGCGGCGGAGAGCTCGAGAACCATGCGGGCGGCAGGTACACAAGTTCCTCGCGGTGCTTGAAATGCGATGCGTCGGAAGGGATCTGCACCGGCACCAGGCGGCCGCGGGATGGCCTGGCGCCGCTCGCCGCCATCGCGGTGACGGTGGCCTTGTCGGTCTGGCCGGGTAGCGGAGCGGAGGTGAGCTGGTCCCACGCGCTCTGCACCGTCTGCACGTACCCGAACCACTGGTTAAGCACTAGCAGCGAGCAGAGCACACACAGCGGCAGGCTCAGGATCGATACGGCCCGGCGCCACCAGCGCGCGCCGCGCCAGCCGAGGATCACGACGGCCGCGGCGGTTCCGGCCAATGCGATCCACACGTACAGCGCGGACGGCGCCTGCTCGGTTGCCACACGGCCGATGTGCCAGTGCGCCCCGGCGGCAGCCACGCCGCCCGCGACGACGGCCACGGGCAGCCAGCACAGGAGCCAACGGCGTGATCGCCACGCGATGGCGAGCCCCAGCGCGAGCGCGGTGGCGGCATCGACCGTCAACGGCAGCCAGCCGTGCATCAACGAGATGTGGTTACTCAGGAGCTGCATCGTGATTCCTCCTCCCGGCGGCCAGCGATCGGCGCGTGTGAGAGAAGGATTAGATGTCGGCCTCTACGAAGCCTCTACGGATTCTTGGAGCCCCGGCCCAGGCCGCGAGCAGACACAAAAGCCCCTCACCACGCGGCGTGTCGGGGGCTTTTGTGTCTGCTCGCGTGGGAACGGGGTCAGGCCCACCTAGTCGATGACGGCGGCTTCCTTGCGCTCGGTGATCGGCCTGGCCAGCTCCTGCTCGTCGCAGATGCGTTGCAGCTTGTCCAGCGTCTCGTCCAGGCCGGCGCCGACCCTGCGGCCGGGCGTGAAGGTGGCCGGCAGCTTCCGCATCCCCTGGATGACGCCGATGGTCTCGTAGTGGACGGTCCCCTCGGGGTAGCACGTGTAGTCGGGCATCCGGTCCAGGACCGCGGTCAGCATGGACTTGAACACCGTGCGCGCCACGTTCGATCCGGCGCAGCGGTGAACGCCGAGCCCAAAGCTGAAGTGCCGGTTGCCTTTGCGGTCGAGGATGATGTCGTCCGGGTCGTGGAACACCGCGGGGTCGCGGTTGGCCATGGCCCACGAAATCCACAGCCGCTCGCCCTCTTTGAAGGTGGTGCCGTCGAGTTCGACGTCATCGGAGAAGGTCCTGCCGTCGCCAGGAGCGGGGGTGAAGTAGCGCAGGAACTCTTCGGTCGCGGGATCGAGCAGCGTCTCACGCTGCTTGCTGAGCAGCTCGCGCTGATCGGGATGCTGCGAAAGCCATTCCAGCGAATGGGCCGTCAGCGCCGTGGTGGTGTCGAAGCCGCCGCCGATAATCAACCCGAGATTTCCGATGATTTCCAGGTCGGGCGCGGGCTCGCCGTCGATCCGCATTTCGAGCAGGGCATTGACCAGGCCGGGCCGCGCATTTTCGCGGATCTCGATCATGTTGTTGATCAGGTCGATCCCCATCTGCCGGTGCATCTCGGTGACCCGTTGGATGTCCGGGGAATGCTCCGGGGTGTACACCGCGGCGTGCGTCGGCTCGCTGTACATCTGCCAGTTCTTCAGCGGGATGCCCATCATCGCAAGCGTGAGCACGGCCGGCACGATGTTGGCCAGGTCGTCGACGAAGTCGATGCGGCCTTCCTCGATCTTCTCGTCGAGGCAGGCGCGCGTCACGTCGTCGATGAACGGCTCCCAGCGCTTGACCGCGGCCGGCGACAGGTAGGGGTTGAGCACGGCGCGGTAGGTTTTGTGCTCGGGGTTGTCCATCTCCAGGATGCCGCCCCGGATGCCGTTGATGCGGCTGGCGGTCGGGATCGAAATGCCTTTGTAGCCACGGCGTTCGTTGTTCACATCGTGGTCATTTGACACCGCCGGGCAGCGGGCGAGCTCGAAGACCTCGTGGCTGCCGGCCGCCACCCAATGTCCGCCGTAGGTGTCGCTCCAGGCCATCGGGCACCGGGCGTGCATCTCCTCGGTGATGTCTTTGAACCGCGACCGGTACTCCGGGGAGTGCCGATCGAAGTGATACCGGTTCCGCTTACGGTCGCTGTCGCTGACCTGGTCATCAACGCTGTCGTCGACGCTCAAGGCACTGTCTCCCTTTACGTTTCATCCGTGATGATGATGGCTTGCTCCGGGCAGGAGTGGGCGGCTTCGCGGACCAGATCTTCTTTGTCGGCCGGCACCACCTCGTCGATCGCCGACGAACTGCCGTCGATGTCGCTGAGCTGGAACGAATCCGGCGCGATCATCGCGCAAAGGGTGTGGCCCTGGCAGCGTTCCGAATCGACCCAGACCTTCACGGTGTCTCCTTGCGAGTTGTCTTAATTCTCGTAGTCGTACCACTTGAGGTAGCCGCCGGCATCGACGCGCAACTGCACGCCGGTGACATAGCGCGCCTCGTCGGAGGCCAGCCACAGGACGGCGTTGCTGATGTCCTCGGGTTCGACGTAGGGGATTTTCATCGCCTGCTGCACGCCGAAAACCGGCTCGGCGTCGGCCCGCGTCGGGCGCTCCAGGTCCGGCCGGAACGAGCGGTACATCGGCTCGCTCTGCAGCATCGGGGTGTTGGTGTTGGTTGGATGGATCACGTTGGCGCGAATGCCCAACGGCGCCAGCTCCGTTGCCAGGTCGTGAACGTAACGCGACAGCGCCCGCTTGGAGTGGATGTAAGCCATGCCGCCCGGGTCGGTGCCGGGGTTGTCCTTCTTGGCGGTGTCCATCAGCGCCGCGGTGGATCCGGTGGCGACGATCGAGGCGCCCTCGCGCAGGTGCGGCAACGCGACCTGGATGGCGTTGATGGTGCCGATCAGGTTGGTGTTGATGACGTCGCACCACGCCTGCAGCGGCGGCCGTCCCTTCATGCCGGCGACTCCGGCCTGCGCCACGACGATGTCGAGCCTGCCGAACTCCGCGACCCCGTGCTCCAGGGCCGCGCTCAGTTGCCCGGCGTCGCGCACGTCGGCCTGGGCGATCACCGCGCCCTGCCCGGTCTTCTCGATGAGCCGGGCGGTCTCCTCGAGGTCCTCGGGTGCCGCCATGGGGTAACCGATGGTGTCGAGGTCGCGGCACAGGTCGACGGCGATGATGTCGGCGCCCTCTTCGGCCAGCCGCACCGCGTGGCTGCGGCCCTGCCCGCGCGCCGCGCCGGTGACGAAGGCGACCTTTCCCTTGACGCGCCCTGGTGCGCCGTCTCCCACACTCTCTCCTTTTGTGTCGATGCTCAGGTGTTTCGGCCGCCGTTGACGCCCAGTATCTGGCCGGTGATGTAGCCGGCCTCTTCGGAAATCAGAAAGGCGCACGCGGCCGCGATGTCTTCCGGCCTGCCCATCCGGCGCACCGGGGTCCGGGCGATGGTCGCCTCGATGTCGCCGAGGTGTCCGTGTTGTTCCGCGGCGCGCAGCATCGGGGTGTCGATGAACCCCGGCGGTACGGCGTTCACGGTGATGCCGTTGGGCCCGTATTCGAGGGCCAGCGACTTGGTGAGGCCGTTGACCGCGGACTTGGCGGCGACGTAGTGGCTCATGTAGGGCGCACCGGAATGCGTGCTCGACGACGAGATGTTGACGATCCGTCCCCACCCGGCCTCGACCATGTCGGGCAGCACCGCCTGGGTCACGTGAAAGACGCCGTTGAGGTTGACGTCGACCACCCGCCGCCACTCCTCGAAGGTGATGTTGGTGAAGCGCTTGAAGCCGTCCAGCCCGGCGGCGTTGACCAGGACCGTCACGGGCCCCAATTGGGCTCGGATGGCCGCCAGCGCGGCATCCACCTGCGGCCGGTCCGTGACGTCGGCGGTGAAAGCGAAATCGGCTTCCGACGGCCTGAGGTCGATCGTGGCGACATCAAGACCGTCGGCGCGCAGGCGCTGCGCGACCGCTTGACCGATGCCGGATCCGCCGCCGGTGACCACCGCGGTCTTCACGTCGAGACCTCATCTCCAAATGGGCTCGTCTCAGCCACAAAGAATCTCCCTTACAATTATGAGAACCTTACTCTCGGCGCGAAGCGGCGTGCAACATGGTCGTGAAACCGCGCGCGGCCTGCGCCAAGTGGCCCGTTACCCGGACATGTGCGCAATAACGCCGCTGGTCGGCGGCCTGGTCCCATTCCTGAGACTTTCTTGAATTATCGAGACCCGAATGTAAGATTCGCCGGGGAAGAGAATGAAATTTTCGTGACCGTCACCACATGAGGGAGTAGGGGATGCCAGTGCAGGACACGGCAGAGACCACCGCCGCGCCCGAGTCACAGGTTGATCGCCGACTGCTGATTGACGGCCGGCTCGTCACGGCCGACAAGACATTCCCCTCGATCAACCCCGCCACGGGTGCGGTCGTCGGGTACGCCCCAGACGCCGGCGTCGAACAGGCCCAAGCGGCGATCGCGGCGGCCCGGCACGCCTTCGACACGACCGACTGGTCGACCAACGTGGAGCTGCGGATCCGCTGCCTCGACCAGTTGCACACGGCGCTGGTCGAGCACGCCGAGGTACTGCGGGAGCTGACCATCGCCGAAGTCGGCGCGACGCGGGCGCTCACCCAGGGCGCTCAGCTCGACGACCCGATCAAGATCGTGCGCTTCTACGCCGACCTGCTGCGCACCTATCAGTTCTCCGAGGATCTCGGCGAGATCGAATCGCGGGGCATGCGGCACCACCGCTGGGTGGAGAAGGAAGCCGCGGGCGTGGTGGCCGCCATCATCGCCTACAACTATCCGAACCAGCTCGCGTTGGCCAAGCTGGCCCCGGCGCTGGCCGCCGGATGCACCGTGGTGCTGAAGGGGGCGCCGGACACCCCGCTGGTCACGCTGGCGCTCGGCGAGTTGATCGCCAACCACACCGACATCCCGCCCGGCGTGGTGAACGTCCTTACTTCCTCGGACGCGGCCACCGGGGTCGCGTTGACCACCAGCCCCGACGTCGACGTCGTCACCTTCACCGGATCGACGGCCGTCGGACGCAAGATCATGGCCGCCGCGAGCGACACCGTCAAACGCGTCTTCCTGGAGCTGGGTGGCAAGTCGGCCGTGATCATGCTCGACGACGCCGACTTCGCCAACGCGAGCCTGTTCGCGGCGTTCAGCATGGTCACGCACGCCGGGCAGGGCTGCGCGCTCACGTCCCGGCTGTTGGTGCCCAGGTCGCACCATGACGAGATCGTCGAGTTGATCGCGCAGAACTTCGCCAAGGTGCGCCACGGCGACCCGGCCGATCCGAAGACGCTCATGGGTCCGCTCATCAACGAGCGCCAGCGCGACAAGGTCGACGGCATGGTCCAGCGGGCCGTCGCAGCGGGCGCGACCTTGGTCACCGGCGGCAAGCGGTTGGATCCCGGCTACTTCTATGCGCCCACGCTGCTCACCAACGTCGACCCGGACAGCGAGATCGCCCAGGACGAGGTGTTCGGCCCGGTGCTGGTGGTCATCGCGTTCGAGGACGACGACGACGCGGTGCGGATCGCCAACAACTCGATCTATGGGTTGGCCGGCGCGGTCTTCAGCCGCGACCAGGACCGCGCCCTCGCGGTGGCCCGTCGGATCCGGACCGGGTCGTTCTCCATCAACGGCGGCAACTACTTTGCCGCCGACAGCCCGTTCGGGGGCTTCAAGCAGTCCGGCGTCGGCCGCGAGATGGGCGTCGCCGGGCTGGAGGAGTTCTTGGAAGGCAAGACTTTTGCGGTTCCCGTTGTGGGGGCGCCCGCATGAGGCCGCTGGAGGGCATCCGTGTCCTGGAGGTCGCCATGTACGGGTTCGTCCCATCGGCGGGCGCCGTGCTCGCCGAGTGGGGCGCCGACGTGGTCAAGGTCGAGCACGCCGTGACGGGCGACCCGCAACGCGGGCTGCGGCAGACCGGCATGCTGCGCGTCGAGGGCGACCCGAACCCCAACATCGAACACGCCAACCGTGGGAAGCGCAGCATCGGACTCGACATGTCCGTGCCCGAGGGCAAAGAGGTGCTCTACGAGCTGGCCCGCCGGTCTGATGTGTTCTTGACCAGTTTTCTTCCCGCTCACCGGAAGAAGTTCGGCATCGACGTCGAGGACATTCGTACGGTCAACCCGAAGATCGTCTACGCCCGCGGGAGCGCGCTCGGTCCGCGCGGCCCCGAGTCAGAAAAGGGCGGCTACGACATGACCGCGTTCTGGTGCCGGGCCGGAACCGCCGCGACCATCACGCCGGCAGGGACGCCCGGCATGATCGCGCCCCCCGGCCCGGCCTACGGCGACACCATCTCCGGCACCAACCTCGCCGGCGGCATCGCGGCCGCGTTGCTCAAGCGCGAGCGCACCGGCGAGGCGTCGGTCGTCGATGTGTCGTTGCTGGGCAGTGGCTTCTGGGCAATGGGACACACGGTCGCGTTGACCAAGCATCTGGGTCAGCGGCTGGAAGCGCCCCCGCCCGGGGTGCATGGTGCGCCCAACAACCCGTTGGTGGGGCTGTACACCACGTCCGACGGACGCTACATCTCCTTCGTGATGATGCAGCCCACCAAGTTCTGGGCCGACGTTTGCCGGCACGTCGAGCTGCCGGAGCTGGCCGACGACCCCCGCTTCGCGACTGTCGAAGAAATCGCCGCAAATACACCGGAAGCCGTCGAGATCTTGACCAAGGTGATCGCAACCCGCACGCTTGCCGAGTGGAGCGATCGCTTTGCCACGCTTGCCGGGCCGTGGGCGCCCGTGCAGGACACGTTGCAGGCGGTCGACGACGCCCAAATCCGTGCCAACGAGTACCTGGTTCGCGCAGGCGAACTCGATCTGGTTGCCAACCCGGTCCAGTTCGATGTCGCCCGGCCGCACACCGGCCCGGCGCCCGGATTCGCCGAACAGACCGAAGAAATCCTGATGGAAATCGGACTCGATTGGGATCGCATCATCGAGCTCAAGACGGCCGGCGCGGTCACTTGAGTGCTACAGGGACCGGAGCTGTGAGAAATGTGTGAGCCGAACGCCGCTTTTCATCCGATGAGCTGTCCGATAACGGTTTTGAATTTTCCATTCCACCTGGACACCGCATGAGTCATAATCGCCGGACGCTTCAAGACACGAGGGCCCTCGTTTTGAAGCGCCAACTCACGCGACAGAACGGAGGAGTGGCGTGAGGATGGTAGTGGCAGCGACGCCGGAGGCGAATGCCGGAATGTGGCTGCCCGCTACGCATTTCGACTGTTCCAGCAGGCTTTTGTGGCCGTCGGTCCAGCCAAATCTACAGCTTTCCGTTCAGCCGAACAAGACCATCGGTCTCGAAAATGCCGGAAGGAACTGAGGCCGATGGCGATTAAGCGTGCGGGCCCGGAGCGATGGACCGGGGGCATATCGCTCGGCCGCGGCTCCAAGCCCATGGAAGCCGTCGGTGGCTTGTTCGCGATGTCGGCCGACGCGATCAAGTTCGTGTTCCGCCGGCCCTTCCAATGGCGCGAGTTCTTGGAGCAGTCGTGGTTCGTCGCGCGGGTGGCGCTCGCTCCCACCCTCCTGGTCGCCATTCCCTTCACCGTGCTGGTCAGCTTCACGCTCAACATCCTGCTGCGCGAACTGGGCGCAGCGGACCTTTCCGGCGCGGGTGCGGCCTTCGGCGCGGTGACCCAGGTCGGCCCGCTCGTGACCGTGTTGATCGTGGCCGGCGCCGGTTCCACGGCGATGTGCGCCGACCTGGGATCGAGAACGATCCGCGAAGAGATCGACGCGATGGAAGTGCTGGGCATCAACCCTGTTCAGCGCCTAGTGACCCCCCGCATGCTGGCCGCGGGTCTGGTGGCGCTGCTCCTGAACAGCTTGGTGGTGATTATCGGCATTGTCGGCGGCTACGTCTTCTCGGTGTTCGTCCAGGACGTCAATCCCGGGGCGTTCGCCGCCGGCATCACGCTGCTGACCGGCGTGCCCGAGGTGGTCATTTCCTGCGTCAAGGCAGCGCTTTTCGGCCTGATCGCCGGGCTGGTTGCGTGCTACCGGGGACTGACGGTTTCCGGCGGCGGCGCCAAGGCGGTCGGCAACGCCGTCAACGAGACGGTGGTGTACGCGTTCATGTCGCTGTTCGTCGTGAATGTGGTTGTCACGGCTATCGGTATCCGCATGTCGACCAAGGGTCACTGAGGAGGTGTAGGGGCAAACCGTGATGACGCTGCGAGCCACGTATCCGCGCCTGACGCGGCAGCTGGAGAAGCCGGTCAGCACCCTGAGCCGGATCGGCGATCACACGCTGTTCTACGGAAGGGCGCTTGCCGGGGTTCCTTTCGCGGTCCGGCACTACAGGCGCGAGGTCATCCGCCTGATCGCCGAAATCAGCATGGGTGCGGGAACTTTGGCCATGATCGGCGGCACGCTGGTGATCGTCGGCTTCCTGACGCTGGCCGCGGGCGGCACGTTGGCCGTGCAAGGGTATAGCTCACTGGGCAACATCGGCATCGAGGCGCTGACCGGCTTCCTGGCCGCCTTCATCAACGTGCGCATCGCGGCGCCGATCGTCGCCGGGATCGGTCTCGCGGCCACCTTCGGGGCCGGCGTGACCGCGCAGCTGGGCGCCATGCGGATCAACGAAGAGATCGATGCGTTGGAATCCATGGCCATTCGGCCGGTTTCGTATCTGGTGTCCACCAGGATCGCGGCCGGGATGATGGCGATCACGCCGCTGTATTCCATCGCCGTCATCCTGTCGTTCTTCGCCAGCCAATTCACCACGGTGGTCCTGTTCGGCCAGTCGGGCGGGTTGTATCAGCACTACTTCTCGACGTTCCTCAACCCGATCGACCTGTTGTGGTCGTTCTTGCAGGCCGTCCTGATGGCCATCACGATCTTGTTGATTCACACGTACTTCGGCTACTTTGCTTCGGGCGGACCGGCCGGTGTCGGCGTCGCGACCGGCAACGCGGTGCGAACCTCGTTGATCGTGGTCGTGTCGGTGACGCTGCTCGTCTCGCTGTCCATCTACGGCACCAACGGCAACTTCAACCTGTCGGGCTAGGGAAGGTGGTGAAAGGACAGTGACGCGCGCTTTCGGGCCGGGCCCCATTCACCGGTCCGAAACCACCAGTGCCGCACGGCCCGTCGCGGCCTCGCCCGGGCGCCACTTCGGCGCGCAGTCGTACGCGCGGCCCCTGGCCGGCCTGGCGACCATCGTCCTCATCGGCCTGGTCTTCGCCGTCGCGGTGGGCCTGTTCCGGGGCGACTTCACCACGAGCGTGCCCGTCACCGTCGTCTCACCGCGCGCCGGACTGGTGATGAACCCGGACGCCAAGGTGAAGATGCGCGGCGTCGAGGTGGGCAAGGTCGACTCAATCGACGTGCGGCCCAACGGTGAAGCCGTCCTGCACCTGGCGATGCAACCGTCGCAGATGCACTTCATCCCGGCCAATGTGCTCGTCGACATCGCGTCCACCACGGTGTTCGGCGCGAAGTTCATCGAGCTGGTACCGCCCGCCGAGCCGTCGCCGCAGTCGCTGCGCGCGGGTCAGGTGCTGGAGGGCAAGCACGTGACCGTCGAAATCAACACGGTGTTCCAGCAACTCACGTCACTGCTGTCGACGATCGATCCCGCCAAACTCAACGAGACCCTGGGCGGCATAGCGTCTGCGGTCAACGGCCGGGGCCACAAGATCGGCCAGATGCTGCACGATCTCGACTCATTCCTGGCCACCCAGGAACCGAGCCTCCCTGCGCTAAGCCATGACCTCGAGGCCCTGCCCGTGGTGAGCAACGCCTATGGCGACTCGGCGCAGGACCTCCTCGCCACCGCCGATAACGCGGTCCGAATCAGCAAGACGATCGTCGACGAGCAACAAAATCTGGATGCCTTCCTGATCAGCTCGATTGGCTTGGCGGACATGGGCAATGACGTGGTGGGCGGCAACCGGCAAGCGCTGACGGACGACCTGCACCTGCTGGTGCCGACCACCGATCTGCTTAACCAGTACCACCAGGCGCTGTACTGCGGCATCGCCGGGTCACTGGGCAACCTGCACGCGCCGGACCTGCCCGAGCCGATGGTCAAGGTCACCGTCGTCATCGGCCTCGGCGCGGAGCGTTACCGCTACCCGTCCAACCTGCCCAAGGTGGCGGCGACCGGTGGGCCGCAATGTCTAAACCTTCCGGTGGTGCCCTTCGACGTTGCGCCGCCGTTCCTGGTGACTGACAACGGCTCCAATCCCACGGCGTACGGCAACCAGCAATTGCTGCTCAACTCCGATGCGCTCAAGCAGCTGCTGTACGGGCCGATCGATGGTCCGCCGCGCAACACCATGCAGATCGGGATGCCCGGATGACCGGCTCGCGCGGGATGATCATCAAGTTCGGGGCGTTCGCCACCGTGATGATCGTGCTGACCGTGTTCTTGTTCTTCATCTTCGGGCAGTACACCACCGGTTCGACGAACGGGTATTCGGCACTCTTCACCGACGTGTCGCGGCTGAAGACCGGAGAGACCGTGCGCGTCGCCGGCATCCGGGTGGGCACGGTCAACAGCGTCAAGCTGCGCGCCGATAAGAAGGTCGAGGTGAAGTTCGACGCCGACCGCAGCGTCGTGCTGACCACCGGCACCCGCGCGGTGGTGCGCTACCTGAACCTGGTCGGTGATCGCTACCTCGAGCTGACCGACGGCCCGGGATCCACCAAGGTGCTGCCGGCCGGGTCGCAGATCCCGCTCGATCGCACGGCACCCGCCCTCGACATCGATCTACTGCTGGGCGGCCTGAAACCCGTTACCCAGGGCCTCAACCCGCAAGACGTCAACGCGCTGAGCGCGGCGCTCATCCAGGTGTTCCAGGGCGAGGGCGGAACCCTGCAGTCGCTGCTGTCGAAGACGTCGTCGTTCTCCAACACGTTGGCCGACAACAACCAGACGGTGCAGGAGCTGATCGACAACCTCAACACCGTGGTGGCCACCGTCGATAAGGACGGCACCAAGTTCTCCGGGGCCATTGACCGCCTCGAGAAATTGGTCAGTGGATTCGACCAGGACCGCGACACCATCGGGACCGCGATCACCGCCCTGGACAACGGGACCGCCTCGATCGCGGATCTGCTCACCCGCGCCCGCCCGCCGTTGGCCGCGACGGTGGACCAAGCGAGCCGGCTGGCGCCGCTGCTGGACAAGGACAAAAACCTCCTCGACACCTCGCTGCACAAGTTGCCACACAACTACCGCAAACTGCTCAGGCTCGGGTCGTACGGCGCCTGGTTCCCCTATTACCTGTGCGGGCTGGCGCTGCGCGTGTCCGACTTGCAGTACCGGACGGTGGAAGTGGGCATCAAACACCAGACCACCGGGCGGTGCGCGGAACCGAAGGACCCCGATGAATAAGTACCGCGGAGCGGGCCTCATCAAGGCCGGATTCATCGGCGCCGTCCTCATCGCGCTGGTCATCGCCGTCGGGCTGAACCCCGACCAACTGGTGCAGCGGGCCACCACGGTCCGTTACCAGGCGCTGTTCGCCGACGCCGGAGGCCTCGCGCTGGGCAACGACGTGACGATCTCGGGGATCAAGGTCGGCAGCGTGACGGGCATGGAGCTGCAGCACGGTGACGTGTTGGTGACGTTCACGGCCAAGGGGAACATCCTGCTCGGCTCCGCCAGCACCGCACACATCAAGACCGGGTCGCTGTTGGGTCAGCGGGTGCTCACGGTCGACTCCGCGGGCAGCGGCAACCTGCATCCGATGGCGGTCATCCCGGTGTCGCGCACCTCTTCGCCGTACTCGCTGTCCGAGGCCGTCAACGACCTGACGACCGACCTGCAGGGAACCAACACCGAGTCGCTCAACCAGTCCCTGGACACGCTGTCGGCGACCCTGAATCAGGTTGCGCCGCAATTGGGTCCCGCTTTCGACGGGGTCAGCCGGCTTTCCCAGACCCTCAACGCCCGCAACCAGACCCTCGGGCAGCTGCTCAAGGGCGCCGCCGACGTGACGGGCGTGCTCGGGCAACGCAGCCAGCAGCTCAACACGCTGATCCTCAACGCCAACGATTTGTTGTCGATGCTGGTCGCGCGGCGCCAGGCGATCGTGCGGCTGCTGGCCAGCACGTCCGCGGTGGCCCGGCAGCTCTCCGGTGTGGTGCACGACAACGAGGCGAAGCTGGCGCCGACGCTGGAGAAGCTGAACTCCGTGACGGCGATGCTGGAAAAGAATCGCGACAATCTCGCCCAAGCGCTTCCCGGGCTGGCGAAGTACGAGCTGACGCAGGGGGAGACTGTCTCGAGCGGCTACTACTACAACCCGTTCATCCCCAACCTCTTCCAGCTGGAGTTCTTCCAGTGGTTGTTCGACTACGCCTTCGGGTTCCGCGCTTACGGCGCGCCCGGCCAACCGCCGGACACCGCCGGGCCGCGCGCGTTCTTCCCGTGGCCGTTCAACCAGGACCCGGGAGGACGGCCATGACGGGGCTCGGGGCGATTCCGCGCAACAAGCTCAAGGTGGGGCTGGCGATCGTGCTGGCGGGTCTGCTCGTGGTCGGCGCGGCGATCGCCATCCGTAACACCTTCTTTCGCCCGACGACGATCACCGCCTACTTCCCCACGGCCACCGCGATCTATCCCGGCGACGACGTGCGCGTGTCCGGCATGAAGGTCGGCACCATCTCGTCCATTCAGCCGCAGGGGACGCGGGCGAAGCTGGTGATGCACGTCGATCGCAACGTGCCCATTCCGGCGGAAGCGAAGGCGGTGATCGTCGCGCAAAACCTGGTGGCGGCGCGCTACGTGCAGCTCACGCCGGCCTACCGGTCGAGTGGTCCCACCATGCATGACGGCGCGGTGATACCGATCGAACGGACCGCGGTGCCCGTCGAATGGGATCAGGTCAAAGAGCAATTGATGCGTCTCGCAACGGAATTGGGCCCCAACAGCAAGGTGTCCACCCCGTCGGTGGCGCGGTTCATCGACAGCGCCGCCGACGCGCTGGGCGACGGCAACGGCGAGAAGCTGCACCAGACGCTGGCTCAACTGTCCGGCGTCGCCCGG
>NZ_AUWQ01000069.1 GCF_000455205.1 Mycobacterium sp. UM_CSW
TTCATTGAGATTCCTTGCGCCGGCCACAGATGGTGGCCTCCTTCCCGGCGCCGATGAGTTTGGGCGGCACGGCGCCTCTGTATAGGTGTTCGCACCGTTTGCCCACGAAAGGAAACGAAGATGACGCAGCAGACACCCACGCGCTACCTCATAGCGGGCGCGGGTGGAAGCCATGGAGCCACGGGCAATTACGCGGCGCGACAGCTGCTCGCACGCGGGCTGGGAGTTCGCGCGTTCGTTCGTCGGGCCGATGATCGGGCCGACCAACTCAGGGAGCTGGGCGCGGAGATCGCGGTCGGCGACCTCCGCGACTACCGCGACGTGCGCGCGGCGCTGGACGGGATCCAGGGCGCCTACTTCACGTATCCGCTGGCGGAAGGCCTCTTAGAGGCCACCGCGACCTTCGCCGTGGCCGGCGCGGAGGCGGGCCTGCAATCGGTGGTGAACATGTCCCAGATCACCGCGCGCCCGGATCATCGCAGCCCCGCAGCCCGCGCGCACTGGTTGGCCGAGCGAGTGCTGGACTGGTCCGGAATCGGTGTCACGCACCTTCGGCCGCCGTTCTTTCTGGAGAATCTCTTCAACGTCGCTGCCCCGACCGTTCGCGCCGAGGGCAAGATCTACCTTCCTTACGGCGACGGGGCCCACGCCCCGATCGGGGGCGAAGACATCGCGCGCGTGGTCGTCGGGATCCTGACCGATCCGGCCGCGCACCGGGGCAAGACGTACGTGCCGACCGGGCCGGCTTCGTTGACGATGACGGAACAGGCCGACGTCTTCAGCCGAGTGTTGGGCCGCCCCGTCGAATACGTCAACGTTCCGGGCGAAGCCTGGAGGCAGGCGCTCGCACAGGTCGACGTCATGACGCCGTATTTGATCGAGCACCTGTCACGGGTGGCCGAGAGCCACCAACGCGGTGTTTTCGACACCGTGACCGACGTCGTCGAATCAATCGGCGGCGTGGCGCCCCAGTCGCTGGAAGCCTTCATTCGCCAACACCGAGCCTCGTTCGGCGCACTCCAGGAGGCCCACCGAGATGCCTAGCGAAGCCACGACGGTATTCGACGGCCCAGTCACCGCCATCGGCGCGACCGGCCAGCAAGGCGGCGCCGTCGTCGACGCTCTTGTCAACCAGGCGGTCCCGGTCAGGGCGGCGACGCGTAACCCAAACGGCGGCAAGGCACGTGCGCTCGCTCAGCGCGGGATCGAGGTGGTGTACGCCGACCCCGAGGACGAGCGGTCGATGAGGGCCGCGTTCGCCGGTGCCGCGGCGGCGTTCGCGATGACCACCCACGACGGGCCCGACGGCCCGGCACGTGAAGTCGCACAGGGGCGGGTGATCGCGGCGGCGGCCGCGGCCGCGCGGTTACCGTTTCTGCTCTACAGCTCGGTCGGCGGTGTTGACCGTGGCAGCGGTGTGCCCCATTTCGAGAGCAAGCAGGTCATAGAGGAACTTCTGCGGCAGGCGGTTCCGGTCACCTTCGTTCGGCCGACCTTTTTCATGGAGACGCTGCGACTGATGATCCGATGCGACGGCGACCGCATCGAGCTGGCCATGCCATTGCCAGAAGACATTGCGGTGCAGCTGATTTCGGTGCGCGACATCGGGCGGGCCGCGGCCGCGCTGCTGCTGAACGGAGATCCTTTGGCGGCACCGGTCGAGATCGCCGGTGACGAGCTGACCGGCGAGCAGATCGCGCAGCGAATCTCGCACGCGTCGGGATCGCCGGCCAGCTACGTTTCACTGCCGCCGGATGCCCTCGGCGACGACGAGGACCTCAAGGCCATGTTCCGATGGCTGGCCCAATTACCGGCCTATCAAGCCGATTTCGCGCGCACCCGCGAACTCGTCCCCGATGTCGAGGACGTGCGGCGCTGGCTGGCGCGGACGGACGGACGGGGGTGACGGAAATGCACCGGGCCGCCGTGGTGCAGTACCACACCAGCGCCGACTCGGCCGAGCACAACCGGGCGTTGATCGAGAACGTGCTGGCCGAGCTCACGGCCCGCGATCCCGGCGGGCTGGACTACCAGGTGCTCCAGTTCGAGGACGGAACGGGCTTTCTGCACGTCGCGGTGTTCGACGGCACCAGCGACGCGTTCGCGGATTGCGAAGCCGACCGGAAGTTTCACCGTGACCTCGAACAGCGGCTGGCAACGCCGCCGATAGTCAGCCGCGCCAGGCTCATTGGCGCCTACTTCGGCCGGAATCGATGAATTTCTGCGTGCCGGGTCCTCAGTATGTGTTGAAAGGACGGAAACACCGATGAAGATCTCACACATCGCGGACCGGAACGAGTGGCTCGCCGCGCGTCTCGATCTGCTCGCCAAGGAGAAGGCCGCCAGCCGGCAGCTGGCCGCCGTGGCCGAGCAGCGCCGCGCGTTGCCGGCGGTGCCGGTCGACAAGGACTACATCTTCGAAGGCCCGGACGGCGGCGCGCGGCTGATCGACTTGTTCGACGGGCGCAGCCAGCTGATCGTCTACCACTTCATGTGGCTGCACGACCTCGACGAAGGCTGTCCCAGTTGCTCCTTCGCCGCGGACAACATGCCCAACCCGATCCACCTCAACGAAGGCGCGGACACCACCCTGGCGCTCGTGTCGCGGGCGCCCTATCCGCGGCTGAGCCAATTCAAAGCGCGGATGGGCTGGCAACTGCCCTTCTACTCGTCCTACGGTAGCGACTTCAACTACGACTTCCACGTCACCAGCGACGAGTCGATCGCGCCAATCGAATACAACTACAAGGACAAGGCCACGTTGCTGCGCGAGGGACTGGATTACGTCGCCACCGACGGCACCGACGGGCAGGGCATCAGCGTCTTCGTCCAGAACGAGGGCAGGGTCTTCCACACCTACTCCGCCTACGGGGTCGGCGCCGACGTCATGCTGAGCACCTACCGGTTCCTGGACCTGACCCCGCTCGGCCGCCAGCGCTACATCAACGAGTGGCCCTGGCACGACACCTACGGAGCATCGGACGGCGGCCATGCCCACCACCACTGACACCAACGAGGACTTCGGGCGACTCGCCGAGCCGTTCCGCCGGGAGCTGATCGCCTACGGCTACCGAATGCTCGGGTCACTTGATGACGCCGAAGAAATCGTGCAGGACGTGTACCTCGAAGCGTGGCGCGCCTACGACGGCTTCGAGGGACGCTCGTCGCTGCGCACGTGGCTGTATCGGATCGCCACCCGTGCCTTCATCAAGGGGATGGAGAGACGCAGTCGGCGCCCGCTGCCGTCCGACCTCACCGACCCGGCGATGGATGCCTTTGCCGCGGTGGAGGCCGGCTCGGCAGAGCTGGCGTGGCTGCAACCGGCGCCCGATTCCGTGCTGATCGGCACCTTCGCGGACCCCGCCGCGGTGGTCACCGCGCGGCACACGGCGCGGCTAGCGTTCGTTGCGGCGCTGCAGGTGCTTACGCCCCGCCAGCGAGCCGTGCTGATCCTGCGCGACGTGCTGAGCCTGAATGCGGCCGAGGTCGCCGCGGTGCTGGATCTGAGCGTCGCGGCGGTCAACAGCGCACTGCAGCGGGCCCGATCGCGCCTGCCGGCCGACCATGACACCTTTGTCGAACCGCCGGAGACCCGAGAACGCGAGTTGCTCGACCGCTATGTGGCCGCATTCGAAAACGCCGACGTGACCGGACTGATGGCGGTGTTGACCGAGGACGCGACGTTCGAAATGCCGCCGCTTGTCACCTGGTTTCGGGGCGTGGACGACATCGGTGGGTTCTTGGGCGCGAAGATGCGCGAGTTGGGCAAGGCATCGGTCCTGCGGACTTCGGCCAATGGGCAGCCCGCGCTAGCCCTCTACACCGGTTCCGAGGACGGGAAGCGCCGGTTGCATTCGCTGCAGGTGCTTACCGTTGCGCCAGATGGGATCTCACGCATCGTGTCGTTCATGGACGTCGGCGCATTGGGACCTTTCGATCTGCCGGCGGCCCTGTCATGAGGGCGTTCCGGGTGTTCCTGCGCGTCTACGGCGTGCTGACGTTGGCCATCTTCGTGTCGTTGTTCGTGGGATTTCTTACGCAGTCGCCGTTGTTGGCCGAGCATGGCGGCGCGTTGAACTGGACGATATGGAACGACGTGCGCTGCGGCAGCGAGCATCTGCATGTTCCGCCGATGCTGATGGTGATCTACATCGTGTGGGGAGTCTTCCTGCTGCGCGCAGTGGCTGACCCTCCACGCTACGCCTCGTTCCTGGACTTCACCATGTGGGCCAATCTGGTCCACGGGGCATTGATGGCCGTGCAGGCGGCTACCGAGATCGACCATTATTGGAGCAAGTTCCTCACCGACATACCGTTCGTGGTGATCCTCGCGCTCGGCATATACCTGTGGCGCCGCAAAGAGCCAGTCCACCAGGTTAATTCGAGGTGAATACCGAGGGTCTCAACGGCTAACGGTGCCGCGACAAGCGCGCCGCGCGAAATCAGAACGCCGCGACCGATGCCCGCGGATATAGAGTGCTGCATAGAGCACTGATACGACAACGACGACGGTCGCCATGGTGGCGTGCCGGAGGCTGGCCACCGACTCCCGTTGCAGCACAACGAGATTCGCGGCCAGAAACGCCCTCCACACCCATCCGTCCGGAAGGTGCGCAACATGTATCGCCAGATCCTCGATCCCGTCGTCCACTCGCTGGCCTGGAGTTCACTCGTGGCGGCGCTGCCTCTGGCTTCGCTGTTCGTGATGCTCGGTGTGTTGCGGGTCCGGGCCTGGATGGCGTCGCTTGCGTCGCTGGCCGTCGCGCTCGTGATCGCGGTCGCGGTCTACGGGATGCCGGTCGGCCAGGCGGCGCTGGCGGGGGCGGAGGGCGCCGTCTTCGGGTTCTTCCCGATCCTGTGGATCGTGATCAACGCGATCTGGGTTTACCAGATGACGGTGGAGACAGGCCATTTCGACGTGCTGCGCCGCAGCTTTGCGACGGTCAGCGACGATCACCGGATCCAGGCCATCATCATCGCGTTTTCGTTCGGTGCGTTGCTCGAAGCGCTGGCCGGGTTCGGCACGCCAGTGGCGGTCACCTCGGTGATGCTGCTCGCGCTGGGCTTCAAACCGATCAAGGCGGCGGTGCTGGCACTGGTCGCCAACACCGCACCGGTGGCATTCGGCGCGATGGCCACGCCCATCATCACGCTCGCCAAGACGTCCGGGTTGCCGACCGACACGCTCGGCGCGATGGTCGGGCGCCAAACCCCGATCCTGGCGGTCTTCGTCCCCCTCGCACTGGTCGCCATCGTCGACGGCCGGCGCGGCGTGCGCGAAACGTGGATCCCCGCGATTGCGGGCGGCGTGGTTTTCGGCCTGGGTCAGTACGCGACGTCGAACTTCGTGTCGGTGCCACTGGCCGACGTGATCGCGTCGCTATTGTCCGCAGGTGCCGTGGTCTCGGTGGTTCGCATCAGGCCGTCGCGCCCCGAACACGTTGGCGCGCCGGTCATCGCCGGCGGGGCCGCGGAGGCGCCGGCTCCCGACTTCTCCGAGCGCGTCGCGGATCCCGACCCGCGCGGGCAGGTGCTGCGCGCGTACTCGCCCTACGCGATCGTCATCGCCGTCTTCGTGATCTGCCAGATCTCTTGGGTGAAGAAGCTTCTCGACAAGGCGACCTTCGTCGTGCATTGGCCGGGGCTGCATCTCTATACGGCCAAGGGCGCCCCGTCGTCGCTGCCCAACTTCACCTTGAATCTGCTGACCACGCCGGGCACGCAGATGCTGGTGGCCGGGGTCCTCACCATGGTGGCACTGCGCCTGTCGGTGGGCGGCGCGGTCAGGGCGTACGGGGCGACGCTGCACCAGCTGCGATGGGCCATCGTCACCGTAATGGCCGTGCTGGCACTGGCATTCGTGATGAACGCATCCGGGCAGACCATCACCCTGGGCACGTGGATGGCCGGGGCCGGAGGCGCGTTCGCGCTGCTCTCCCCCATCCTGGGATGGCTCGGTGTGGCGGTGACGGGGTCCGACACGTCCTCGAACTCGCTCTTCGGCGCGCTGCAGGTGACCGCGGCGACCAAGGCGGGACTATCCCCGGTGTTGATGGCCGCCGGCAACAGCTCCGGCGGAGTGCTCGGCAAGATGATCTCGCCGCAGAACCTCGCCATCGGGGCGGCGGCGGTCGGCGTGCACGGCAAGGAAGGTGACATCTTCCGCCGCGTGTTCATCTGGAGCCTGGTGTTCCTGGCGTTCATTTGCGCCCTGTCCGGGCTGCAGGCGTCGGTGCTGTCCTGGATGGTGCCCTGAATCTTCGCAAAAGATTGCCACGGCCGTCCCGGACCGCACTAAGCTGCTGTTCGTGCGCAAAGGCGTATTAGCCATCGGGCGAAGCCGGTGGTTGGCGTTGGCGGCCTCGCTGGTGGTCTCGGCCGCGATCATCTACGCCCAAGGCATCAACGCCCAAGGCACACAGCCGTGCTGCCCTGACAAGCCGGCCGCAGGCCAGGCGGCCGGGCCGTCCGTGCCGCCGATCGCCGCGGCGGCGCCCGGTCCGACCGCCGCGCCGCCGGCGGGTCCGGCGCCGCAGATCGCCAGTCCCGCGGAGGTGGAGAAGCTGGCGGCGGGCGCCCCCGCGGCCGCCCAGCAATTCCTGTTCCCCTTGTCTCCCGGCGTCGCGAACGAGCAGCGGTTGCAGGTCAAGACCATCTGGGCGGCGCGCGCCATCAGCGTGCTGTTCCCGGAGATCACCACCATCGGAGGGTATCGCGAGGATCCCTTGCCGTGGCATCCCAACGGGCTGGCGATCGACGTGATGATCCCCAATCACGCCAGCCCGGAAGGCATCCAACTCGGTAACGAAATCGCCGGGTACGCCTTGGCGAACGCGAAACGGTGGGGAATCAACCACGTGATCTGGCGCCAGAAGATCTACCCGGGCGTCGGCGCGCCGAGCTGGATGTCGAACCTGGGCAACGAAACGCTCAACCACTACGACCACGTTCACATCGCCACCAACGGCGGCGGCTACCCGACCGGTCACGAGACGTACTACATCGGGTCGATGACGCCCGCGCCGTCTGAGTGATCAACGGCGCCTTCGGGATTCCGGTCAGCCGCCGAGGAGGCCCAGCAAGCTACCGGTGAGGATTGGGGGCACCGTCAGCTGACCGCCGCCCAGGCTCGGGGGCAGGGTCAGCGTGCCGCCGGTGATGACCGAAGGGATCCCGACGTCCCCGCCGCCGACGCTGGGGGGCAGGCTCAGCACGCCGCCGGTGAGGATCGACGGGATGCTGACGTCCCCGCCGCCGGCGATCGGCGGCAGGCCCAACACCCCACCGGTCAGGACCGACGGGATGCTCAACTGTCCGCCGCCCAGGACCGGCGGCAGGGTCACCGCGCCGCCGTCCAGGATCGGGGTCAGGATGGTGGTGATCGGGGGCACCGTAAAGACGCCACCGCCAAGGCTGGAGGGCAGGCTCAATAGACCGCCGGTGATGATGGAAGGCAACCCCACCACGCCACCGCCGAGGCTGGCGGGCAGGTCCAGCACGCCGCCGGTGAGGATCGACGGCACGGTCAGCTCCCCGCCGCCCAGGAACGCGGGCAGTTCTACTACGCCGCCGTTGATGATCGGGCTCGCGGCGGTGACGATCGCGGACCCGACGCTGGAGATCGGCGGCACGATCAATACCGCACCGCCCAAGATCGGTGGCAGATCCAGCACACCCCCGGTGATGAACGACGGCACGCTCAGCACGCCACCGCCAAGGATCGGCGGCAGGGTCACCAGTCCACCGTTCAGGTTCAGGCTCGCGCTGCCGCCCAAGAACGACGACAGGTTCAAGTCAGCGGCGGCCGCGGCCCCGGCGTTGGCGAGCTCGGTGCCGAGGTAGGCGCCCGCGCCCGCGTTGATCAGGCCGACGAACTCCTCGTGAAACACGTTGGCTTGGGCGTTGATGGCTTGAAATTCCTGGCCGAAATCGCTGAATAACGTTGCGACCAAAGCCGATACCTCGTCCTGAGCGGCGGCGGCCACGGCCGTCGTGGGCGCCGCGGCCGACGCGGCGGACCCGGACAGCAATGAGCGGATGCCTGCCAAACCTTCGGCCGCAGACTGCAGCTGCTCTGGAGCCGTCACGAGATATGACAAAACGCGCCTCCCGCCGATCCGCTGCGACAGTCGCCCGATGACTCAGCAATAAGAGCGTACTGGGATATCGCCGAAACGCCTACGAAAACCCCGTTTTTCAGTAATGACACCGGCCAAATGAGCCTCAACTGCGGGCGGCGGCCGGCGAAGACGGTTGATTGCGCTCGCCGCCCAAAATCTCAGGGCCGTCGGGGATTTCGGCTCACTGGGCCGTCCACCCGCCGTCGATCGAATAACTGGCGCCGGTGATGGTGGCGGCCGCATCGCCGGCCAAAAAGACCGCGAGCGCGCCGATGTCCTCCGGTTGGGTGTAGCGGGCCATCGGTTGCTTTTCGGCGACGAATTCCGGTTTGACCTCGTCGAACGACTTGCCCGCCGCGTCGGCGCGCGTTTGGATCTGCTGGGCGATCAGGGGCGTCATCACCCAGCCGGGACAGATCGCGTTGCATGTTATGCCGTGGTTGGCGGTTTCGATGGCCACCACTTTTGTCAGTCCGACAACGCCGTGCTTGGCCGCGACATATGCCGCTTTTTCGGCGCTGGCAACAAGGCCGTGCGCCGAGGCGATGTTGATGATTCGGCCCCAGCCGCGGCGTTTCATCCCGGGCAGCGCGCAACGGCAGGTGTGGAACACGGCCGACAGATTCGTCGCGATCACGGCGTCCCACTTCTCGACCGGGAACTCCTCCAGCTTCGCCACGTACTGGATGCCGGCGTTGTTCACGAGGACATCGATTGCGCCGAAGGACTTTTCGGCGGCGGCGATCATGTCGGCGACCTCGTCCGGCTGGGTCACATCGACGCCCGAATAGGCCGCGGTCACCGCGAACGTCTCCTCGATGTCGCGCCGCTGCGCCTCAACGGCCTCCGGGTCGCCGAAGCCGTTGAGGGTCACGTTCGCGCCCTCGGCGGCGAAGGCGCGCGCGATGCCGAGGCCGATACCGGACGTGGAACCCGTTACGAGTACCGACTTTCCGCGAAGCATCGGGTCAGCGTTCGGCTGCCGGTTCGACGGTGACGAGCTCCGTTATGCCGCTCACGGTGAGGACGGGCATCACCAGCGGGTGGGCGATGACATCGATGTGGGCGGCCCGGGCGAACAAGGCGTTGATGGCGGCGCTGTCCAGGTACTCCACCGCGCTGAGGTCGACGGTAAACGTGCCGCTGTTGTTCGCGGCCTCGGCGATGGCTCTCCTGAGTGCGTCGTTGAACTCGTCGATGTTGCTCAGGTCGATTTCGCCCGTCGCGGTCAGCACGAGCTTCCCGTCGTCGCGGCGCGCGGTGTCGAGGGTCAGCGACGTGGGCATCAGGTGATCCTCGCGCATAGGTGAACCGTAGTTCCCGCGGCCTCGGGGTTGATGGTGACGTCCTGCATGAGGCCCCGCATCAAAGCGATGCCACGGCCGCGATTCGTCTCGGCAGCCGGCTGCGGAGGTTTCCACGAGCCGGTGTCGGTGATCGTCAAGCGCACCTGGTCGACCAAGATGGTGGCGCCCAGGCTGATCGTGCCCCCGGGGCTGTGGCGGTGACCGTGCTCGATGGCGTTGGCGACGGCCTCTCCGGCGGCGACGAGCACGTTCATCGTCTGATCCGCGTCCAGCTTGGCCCGGGTCAGCCACCGGCGCAGTGCGGTGCGGGTGGGCGCGAGCTGGCTGACGTCGGCCGGAAACTCCAACTCGAGCGGGGCCGGATGGCGGTAAAGCAGCAGGACGACATCGTCCTGATAGCCGCCTTCCGGCGCCAGACCGGCCATGATCTGGTTGGCCAGATCGTCCAGTGTGGAGTCGCGCCCGTCCTGGACGAGGGCGGCCGCGCGCGAAATGCCCTGGTGCAGCAGTCGACGGCGACGTTCGACCAGTCCGTCGGTGTAGAGCAGCAACGTGGCGCGCGGCGGAATGGTCACCCGTGCTTCGGGGCGGGGCCAGTCGGGTCGAACTCCGAGCGCGATGGTGTGGCCGTCGTCGAGCATTCGGGTGGTGCCGTCGGCGTCGACGAGGACGGGTGGCGGGTGCCCCGCGCTCGAGTAGACCAGTTCACCCGTCTCGGGGTCGAGCACCGCGCAGACGGCGGTGGTGCATTGCGCGCCGGGCAGCCGCGCGGCGAAGCGGTCGATGCCCGCCAGGGCGGCACTGGGGCTGGGGTTCTCGAACAGCAGCGCGCGGCAAGCGCTGCGCACCTGCCCCATTACGGTGGCGGCGGCCAGGCCATGGCCGACGCAATCCCCGACGATCAACGCGATGCGCCCGTCATCCAGGTCGACGACGTCGTACCAGTCGCCGCCGACCTGAAGGGGCCTGCTGGCGGCCTGGTAGCGCACGGCGAACCCGTGGGGTAAGTCGGCGGGGCCGAGGATGGCGTGCTGGAGGGCGAGGGCCGTTTCGCGCTGCTGGTCGACCTGGTGCACCCGTTGCAGCCCCTGACCGAGACGGCCCGCGAGCACGGTCAGCAGCGTCTGGTCTTCCAGGGTGAACGGCCGCCGCTCGGTCAGGTCGATCCGCACGACGAGCACGCCCTCGGGATGCTGCAGCGCGATGCCCGCGGTGCCGGGCTCGGCTGCGTTCGGGGTGAGCAGATCGCCATCGCGCAACGAGCTGAGCATCTGTCGCGTTTCGGAGGGCAGGTCCGCCCACTGCGCCGACTCGCCGACCGATTCCACCGACGGTTCACGAGAGGCGGTTTCCGCGGTGGAGTCGCGGGTCGGGAAGGTGACCGCCAGGACGCGGCGGGCCCGCCACAGCCGGCGCAGTTCCTCGGCCGCGGCATGCACGGCATCTTCGACGCTGTCGGCTTCGGCGAGTTCCTGGTTGAGGGCGTGTTCGCGGCCCGCCGCCAGCGCCAACGCGATGGCCGCGTGCCGGGCGAAGTCGCTGACCAGCTCGAGGTAATCGTTGCCGAACGCCGGCCGCCCCGGGTGGCGCGCGACGGCAATCACCCCGAGCACCCGGCCGTCGGCGATCAGCGGCATCACGATCGCCGAGCGTTCACCGGCGTCGGTGAACCCCTCGATCGGATACTGGAAGGAATCGGTGATCAGCGGCAGGCCGCGACGCGCCACGCCGCCGGTGGTGGAGGCGTCCATCGGCACCTGCCGGCCGATCACCTCCGAGGCGTACCGGCCCGCCGTCGCGGCCACGACCAGGGTGTCGACCTGATCGGAGGGCAGATCGGGCTCCCGTGGGACCAGCAAGATGGCCTGTTCGGCGTCGGCCAACTCCAGCGCCCGGTTCACGATGAGCTGCAACGGCCCCGTCTGTGGGTCACCGGACAGCAGCGCGGTCGTGATTTCCCGGCTGGCCTTCGTCCATTTCGACGATTCGCGTTCCCGCTCGAACAAGCGCGCGTTGTCAATGGCGGCCGCGGCCGCCGTGGCCAGTGCCCGGACCGCGGATTCGTGGGAGTCGGTGAACACCCGGCCCGGACGATCGTCGGCGAGGTAGAGGCTGCCGAAGTCAGCCGCGCGCACGGTGATCGGTATGCCGAGCAGCGCCCGCAGCTTCGGGTCGCGCGGCTGCAGTGCGGCGGTCGCCGGGTGGGCGCTCAGATCGTCGACGCGCAGGCCGTCGGCCACCGGCAGGTCGCCGAGCCGCCGAGCCGTGTCGGCGTCGATGCCCGCCTGAACGAACGAGGCCAGCGTGCCGTCGGGCGCCCTAATGCCCAGCGCCGCGTACCGGGCGTCGGTCAGCTCCATCGCCGCGTTGACGATTCGATGCAACGTCGAATCCAGATCCAGGTCGGCGTTGATCTCGACGATGACCCGGACCAGGTGTTCCAACTGGTCGCGAGCAGCCGCCAGCTCGTCCAGCTGGGAACTCACGTCGTCCCGGTCGTGTTGCCCCATAGCTCCAAATCTAATTGTTAAATTCCGGCTCTCCGTTTGAGGCTCGGTGGTTGGCCGGGTACGGGGTGTGGTCGGTGTCACCGAGGGCGGGTATTGCGGTGGTGATTACCCACTCGGGGACGAATTGCACCTGGCGTCCGGTGCCGGCGTCGCCTGGGTCGTCCCAGTGGACGCTCGCGCGGCCGGAGAGCTGGAGGGTGATGCCGGCGCGGAAGTCGACGAACAGCAGCGCAGCGGAGGGGTCCGCGGCGAGGTTTCCGAGGCTGTTGAACATGTTGTTGCCAGGAAAGTCGGGCCACCACAGGCGGCCCTCGGCAACCCGGACGAACCCCGGGGGGCCGCCGCGGTGGGAGGCGTCGCTGCCGGCGGTGGGGTGGGTGGTTCCCAGAAAGAAGGTGTCGGCCGCCTCGATGACACGAATGTCCTCGGCTCGCAACGCTTTTCCAGAGTACAACCGCCTCCGGTCGTCGGCGGGCGCCCCATGGACGTCGACGCGGCGCTGGTGGATGTACTGCGGGCAGTTGCCGTAGGCCTGGTCCACGTCGACGGTCAGGGCGCCGGGCTCGGTGGAGCTGAGAAGACCGTTGATTCGAACGCGCCTTCGGGTGAGGAAGTTGATGGCGATGACACCCACCGGTTGTTCGGAAGGTAGGTCGTGGAGCGGGTCGGCACTCGGCAGCTCCGCTCCGATCTCCAGGGCGGTCGGCGAGGCCGCCCGCAGGAACCCGGGTGCGCCGAACAGCGGTGAGGTCCAAAGCCGTCCGGACCGATCTCGGGCGGCCATGGCCGCGAATGGCGCCTCGGAGAGGAAGGCGGCCATGCCGGCGCGTAGTTGTCCACGTCCGACCATCGCGGCGAGCCGGGCGGCTTCGGCCTCGACGCCGGCTTGTCGTTGAACAGCCAACTCACCGGCGTGGAAACCCACGCTCGATGTCATCGCGGCACCTCGGCAAAGCCCGGTTGTCCGGCGTCGACGACGGAATTGAACCGGTATCGAGTTACCAGACTTTCATTGATCTCTTGGATCGCGCTCTCAGGAAGGGCGGTGACGTCGAAGTTTTCGCCGATCCGTGCGGGTTTGACCGACGCGGTGAGGACGGCCGAGCCGCGCTGGATGCCCCACGCCAAAAGCACTTGCGCCGGCGTCTTTCCCACGCGCCGAGCAATCGAGACGATGAGGGGGTCGTCGAGCAATCGCGGTTCGAGCGCATGGCCCAGCGAGGCGAAGGCCAACAGGATGATCCCGTGCTCCTTACACAGTTCGTGGAGTTCCCATTGCGGGTGATAAGGGTGCGACTCGACCTCGACGACGGACGGTTTGATTCGGGCGGTTTCGACAATCTTCCGGGTGCCCGCGGCGTCGATGTCCGACAGACCTATCGACCGCGAAAGGCCCTCGTCCACAAGGGCTTCCATCGCAGCCCAGGTCTCCTCCAGCGTGACCCCGTCGTCGTAGACGACGGCTCCGTGCCGGTCGCGGGGGTCTTGGTCGTCGCCGGGCCGGAACGCGAACGGCGTGTGCACCAGGTACAGATCGACCGCCTCGAGGCCGAGCTTATCCAGGCTGGCCTGCAGCGCGGGCTTCACCCGTTCGGGCCGATGATTGTTGTTCCACAGCTTGGTGGTGACGAACAGTTCGTCACGACGTACGGTCCCGGCGGCGAACAACTCTTTGAGCGCCGCGCCGACGTCCGCTTCGTTGCGGTACCGCTCGGCCGCGTCGAGGTGGCGGAACCCGATCTCGACCGCGGCCTTGACCGCGTTTCGCGTCTCGGTGCGATCGGACAGCGACGTGCCGAAGCCTAGCGCCGGAATCGCGCCGCTGCCGTCGTTCAAGGCGAATCTGTGCTGGTTTAGTTTCTCGTTCGGCGCCATGGCTTTTCGGCCTCCTTGTTGTTGGTGACGACGTGCTTGGTAAGCAGGGTGACGGCCTCGGGCGTGGTCCACACCGCGCTGGCGAGGAATCGGAAGTTGACCAGGGCGGCGAGGTAGCCGTCGCCTTCGGGGAGGCGCGGGCCGGCCGTGGCGTCCTTGACGACCGCGACCTCGAAGCCTTGCTCGATGAGTTCGCGCAGATGGCCCTCGACACACAGGTTGGCGGCCATGCCCGCCAGGATCACTTGGTTGACGCCGCGCTTGCGCAACTGAAGCACCAGGTCGTTCGATTCGGGGCCGACGATCTTATGCGGGGAGGCGATAACCGTTCGCCCGTCGTGGATGTGGTCCCGGTAGGCGGGCAGGAAGTCTGCACCGGATCCGGCGAATCCCTCGGTCGTGTAGGCACCCTGGCGACCGAACATGCCCGCGGCGCCCATGAATTTCTCGAGCGGATCACCGAACAGCCATTGCTTGTCGGTCGGGTAGAAGTAGTGCGGTGACACCGCGACGGTGATGCCCGCCAGCTTGGCGGCGTGCAGCAGCTCACCGATATGAGCGACGACGTTGTTGTCACGGATGCTGTCACCGAACACCGGCCATGCAACGCCTTCTGGGCTAAGGAAATCGATCTGCGGATCGGTGAGAACAAGTGCGGCGTGCTCGAGGTCGAGCGTGAAGCCGGAATACGGCAGGGCGGGATTCTGGGGTTCAGCGTAGTCGCTCAGGTCTGTCATCGAGCCTTCCCTGCGTATCGAAGCCGGTCCGTCTAGCGTACGTAGCATAGATGACCAGTCGTCTATTTAACAAGGCTATCAATCCCGCCATTCCCGGAGCTATAAATCAGTGCAGAAGCGCCGGAACGGTGACCGCTTCGAACCGGTCGTACGGGACGCGGCTGCGAGTGACTTTCCCGCGCAGCGCCGCGCCTTCCCACGCCTCGATCAGTCGAAAGGCGAGGTCCCCCGCTTCGAGGTCGCCCCGAACCTCCGAACGCAGGCACTCGCCCAGGGCCGCACCCCAGCGGTCCAGGATGCTCACGAGCTCCTTGCGTACCGGCTCGCTCGTCCCACTGAGTTCGAGCGACAGGTTGCCGACCAGGCAGCCGAGCAGGAAATCGCCGGCCTCGTGTTCGTCGGCCAGCGCGTGGAAGAAGCGCCTGACCCGCTCCTGCGCCGGCCCGTCCGCCTCCAGGAGTGGCAGCAACCGCGCCTCGATGTCTGCCCAGTGATGCTCGAGGATCGCCGCGGCAAAGGCCTCCTTGCTCGGGAAATACGCGTAGAACGACCCCTTCGGGACGCCGGCCGCGTCGGTGATGTCCTTGACGCCGCTGGCGGCGAATCCGCGCTTGTGCAGGAGTTCCTGTCCCGCCGCGAGCAGGCGGGACCGCACCTCGGGGTTCGGTGGGCGGGGCATGGCAACTATGTTAGCCGACCGGTCACCTATCTTCGGTCGTCCGCTACGGGCGCGGCGGGTGGCGTAGCGTCTGAAGCGGCTTTTGATGGCCTATCGGTGAGCGAAGGAGCGGAAATGGTGACTTCGGGTTTGTTCGGTTTCCTGACGCTGCTCGCCCTGATGTTCGCGTTGCTGTTCGCCGCCGTTGCCGCCGTACACGTCAAGCGGCTGGAGGGCCGGCCGCCTCCCCCGATCAGCGACGAAATCGGCAGCGCCAAAGCCGTTACGCGCAAAGTGCGCAAGCGCGAACCCATGTCACAAGAGGAGCTGGATTACGCAAGGCACCTCCTCGGCGCCCGTAGCTCGGTGTTGACGCTCTGCATCCCGGGCGCGTTGTTCTCGCTCGGCTGCTTCTACGTGTTCGGAAGCCTCTACCACTTGCATGGGGCGACGCCCTCCGAGCGGACGTTTCTCGGGCTGTTCCCGATCTTGGCGTCCATAAATCTCACGACTCAAATCATCCGCAGCGCAAGACTGAAACGGCGTCTGCAAAAGATCTCCTGAAGTCGCTGCCGTGAGCCACCGGAGCGTGCTCCCGCAGGTCGTTGCGGTCGCGTTCCGGCTGCAAGGTCGCTACTCTTGCACGATCATCTGTCCATTGGGTACATGACCGTCTACTATCTGCAGTTGGCCTAGGGGTGGGGCCGGGGGGAGAAGACGGTGGCCCGAGCGAGTTACGAGAGGTGATCGAATGAGCCCTCGTCCGGTGGGCAGGCGGGTCTTGGCGCGAATCTGGCTGCCGCTCGTTGCCGTCATCGCGCTCGTTGTCGGCGGGGTGGCCATGTACAAGGTGCACCAGTTCTCGGAGCCCCCGCCCGTCATCACCGTCAATCAGCCGGCGGCACCGCCGGAGTTCAGCATCAAGCGGCTCACATACGAATTGTTCGGTTCCGTCGGGGAAGGCGGGATGCTCGTCTGGGTGGATATAAACGGACATCCGCATCGGGTCGATCTCACGGCCTTGCCGTGGTCGCATACGGAGGCGACGACGCTAACCGTGGTGTCCGGCAGCCTCTCGGCGCAGGTGCATGGCGGTCAAGTCGGCTGCCGACTGCGGGTAAATGGCGTCATCCGCGCTGAACAGTCCGATACCAATCAGGATGCCCACGTCTATTGCCTGGTGAAATCCGCATGAGCGAGCCACGCGCGGAACATCGGACGAAGCGCCCGTTCGTCCCCAGAATGGTTCGCGCCCTTGCGATTCCGATCATCGCCTTCTGGGGCCTGCTCGCCGTGTCGACGAACACCTTCATGCCCCAGGTCGAGCGGGTCGCCGAGGAGCTCGCGGGCCCGCTGGTCCCGCACTACGCGCCGTCGCAGCGGGCGCTGCTGTCCATCGGTGCGAAATTCCGCGAGTCCAATTCGACCAGCTTGGCCATGATCGTGCTGGAGGCCAACCGGCCGCTGGGCGACGCGGATCACCAGTACTACGACGATTTGATGCGCCGGTTCAAGGGCGACCCCAAGCACGTGCAGTACGCCATGGATCTGTGGGGGAAGCCGATTACCGCGGCCGGCGCGCAGAGTCTCGACGGCAAGTGCGCCTACGTACTGTTGCGCCTCGCGGGCGACATCGGCCAGATGCAAGCGAATGAGTCCGTTGCCGCCGTTCGGGACATCGTCGCCAAGGACACGCCGCCGCCCGGGCTCAAGGTCTACGTCAGCGGCGCGGCCCCGCTCGCCTCGGACACGGTGGCGATTGCGAATTCGAGTCTGAACGACATCACGATCGTGACGATCTTCCTCATCATCGGAATGTTGTTGCTGGTGTACCGCTCCATCGTCACCCTGTTCGTGCCGCTGGCCGGGGTGCTGTTCGAGATGCTGGTCGCGAAGGGGGTTATCGCGACCCTCGGGCATCTCGGGTACATCGAACTTTCCTCGTTCGCCGTGAACATCGTCGTCGCGCTGACTCTGGGTGCCGGCACGGACTACGGCATCTTCCTGATGGGTCGCTATCACGAGGCGCGACACGACGGCGAGAGCCGGGAGGAAGCGTTCTACACCGCGTACAAGAGCGTCACGCCGGTCATCCTCGGCTCGGGACTGACAATCGCGGGGGCGTGTTACTGCCTGACGTTCGCGCGACTCAACTACTTCCACACCATGGGCCCGGCGGTCGCGATCAGCATGCTGTTCACCATCGCGGCGGCGCTGACGCTCGGCCCCGCCTTCCTGACGCTGGGCAGCCTGTTCGGGCTCTTCGACCCGAGGAGCAAGGCCAAGGCACACCTGTATCGGCGGATCGGAGCGAGCGTGGTCCGGTGGCCGGTGCCGATCTTGTTCGCCAGTGCCGCCGCGGTTCTGCTCGGGGCGATCTTCGTGCCGACGTACCGGCAGAACTACGACGACCGCCAGTACCAGCCCCACAACGCGCCCGCGAATTTGGGCTTCCAGGCGGCCGATCGACACTTCCCGAAGAGCAAGCTGTTCTCCGAGATGCTGATGATCGAGACCGATCACGACATGCGGAATTCGGGCGACTTCATCTCATTGGATCGCGCGGCCAAGGCGCTCGAGCGCCTTCCGGGCGTCGCGATGGTGCAAAGCATCACCAGGCCGATGGGTCGAGCTTTGGAACACGCCACGATTCCGTATCTGTTCACCACACAGGGCAGCGGGAGCGGCCAGCAGCTCCCGTTCAATCAGCAGCAGAACGCAAATACCAACCAGCAGGCGCAGATCACGCAGCACACCGTCGAGGTCACGCGCAAAGAGATCGACTATTTCCAGAACCTCTCAGACGAGCTGCACAAGACGGTTCTCACCGTCGAAGATCTGCAACGGGTCACTGACGAGATGAACCAGGAAATCTCAAACTTCGACGACTTCTTCCGACCGATCAAGAGCTACTTCTATTGGGAGCGGCACTGTTTCGATATCCCCATGTGCTGGGCGTTCAGGTCGTTGTTCGACACGCTCGACAACATCGACCATTTGGCGGCTGACATCAACCAAGCCAAGCTCTCCCTCGAGGAGATGGACAAGATCGTGCCGCAAATCATCGTGCAGCTGAAGCTGACGGCCGACGACTCGGAAGCCTTGGCCAACCTTCTGGTCAGCACCTACGGCCAGTCGGCTCTGCAGACCACCCAGACCAACCAGACATTTGACGACCAGATCAATGTCGGGCTCGACTTCGACCAGGCCCGCAGCGACGACTTCTTTTACATCCCGCACGAGGGCTTCGACAACGAGGACGTCAAGACCGGCATGCAGCTGCTGATGTCACCGGACGGCCAGGCCGCTCGAATCATCGTCACCCATGAGGGAGACGCCAACGGTCCGGAAGGCGTGCAGCACGTCGAACAGTTCCCCAACGCCATAACCGTTGCGCTCAAAGAGACTTCGCTGGCCGGCTCGAAGGTCTATATCGGCGGTTCCGGATCCACCAACAAGGACATCAAGCAATATGCCGCGTCCGATCTCCTCATCGTGGCGATCGCCGCCTTCGTGCTGATCTTCTTGATCATGCTGTTCCTCACGAAGAGTCTGATGGCGGCGATTGTCATCCCCGGCACGGTGGCCTTCTCCTATGCCGGGGCGTTCGGGCTTTCGATACTCGTCTGGCAGCACCTCATCGGACTGCCGCTGCACTGGTTGATTCTGCCGCTGACGTTCATCATCCTGGTGGCGGTGGGCTCGGACTACAACCTGCTGTTGATCCTTCGGGTCAAAGAGGAGCTGCATGCCGGAATCCACACCGGTCTGATCCGCGCCCTCGGCAGCACCGGTGGTGTAGTGACTTCTGCCGGTTTGGTTTTCGCGTTCACCATGCTGGCGATGCTGAGCAGCGATCTGCGCACCGTCGGCCAGGTCGGTTCGACCGTCTGCATCGGCCTGCTGCTCGACACGCTGATCGTGCGGTCGTTCGTCGTGCCCTGCATCCTGCGCATCCTCGGGCCGTGGTTCTGGTGGCCGACGCTGGTGCGGTCCCGTCCGCTGCCGGTTCGCGCGGCCACGCCGGCCACGTGAGCACCGTCAGCCTGCGCTAGCGCCACGACTGCTAAAAGTTGAGCCCCGAGAACATGACCCGGCCGGGATCGTACTTCTGCCGCACCGCGCCGAGCCGCGACAGGTTGGGCCCAAAGTAGCGCGACGCCGGCTGGTTCGCCTCGATGTAGTTCACGTAACCGCCCACCGAATACGGTTGCACCGCTTGGTGTGCCGTGGCGAGCCAGCTCGTCGCCGCCGCCGGGTCGCCCGTCTCGACGTACCACTGCACCAGCGAGGCCTGCCGGCGCCACGGGAAGGCCGTCGCACCCGGCGCCACGGTGGCGAGCGCGCCGTCGAGGGCGTGCATGATCGCCAGCATGCGGCCGGCGCCACGCGGAAACGCCTCGACCGCCGACGCGATCCCCTGGGCGGCGGCCGGGGTCATCGCCGTGAAGACGTCGGAGCCGCCGACGTATCCCAGCGGCGACGGGTTGAGGTTGCCGACGGCCAAGTAGCGCACCAGGTCCATGTAGTTGAACGTGTGGTTCTCGGTCCCGCTCGGTTGCACCCCAACGGCTTTGGTGATGGCGGCCGCGACGCTGTTTCCCGATCCGGCCGGGCAGGTCGCCATTATCCGGGGATGCGTACCGAACCCGTCGACGGTGTTGTCCGCCAGCGCCCACATGCTTTGGTCGGCGGTGCGCAGCCAGTTCTGCCAGCCGAGGAGGACCTGCGCGAACGCCTGCGGCGGGAAATTGAGGTTGACGACGTCGACCTCGCGGGTGGGGAACGTGGCGAAGGTCAGCGAGGTCGTCACCCCGAAGTTGCCGCCACCGCCGCCGCGCAGCGCCCAGAACAGATCGGGGTTGTTGGCGGCGGACGCGGTGACGGCCTGGCCGCCGGGCAGCACCACCGACGCCGCCGTCAGCTGGTCGCACAGCAGGCCCGCGTGCCGCGACTGGGCGCCCAATCCCCCGCCCAGCGCGTGCCCCGCGGCGCCGACCGACGGGCAGGTACCCGTCGGGATGCCCCGTCCGGCCGCGGCCAGCGCCTCGTGGATCGCGTACAGGCTGGTCGCGGGCGCCACGGTGACCTGCCCGGTGGACGCGTCGTAGTTGATCCCGCCGGGCAGCTGGCGCAGGTCGAACACCACGGCGCCGTTCGCGGTCGACGCGCCAATGTAGGAGTGCCCGCCGCTGCGGGGGGCGACCTTCAGGTTGTTGGCGGCGGCGAAGGCCATCGCCTTCTGCACGTCCGCCGCCGACGTCGGGGTGACGATCGCCGCCGGCGTGAACCCGTTGTAGTTGGTGTTGAAAACCTGCTTCGCGCCGGCGAATTGAGGATCTTGCGGCAGCACGACCCGCCCGCCGATGGCGGTGGTCAGGCCGTCCCAGCCGGAGGGGTTCGGGGCCGCGGTCGCCCGCACCGGGCCGAAGACCGCGCCGGCGGCCAACGCGCCGGCGGCCCCGCGCAGGAACGCGTGGCGGGAGATCTCACGCGCCATCGTCAGGGCTCCCGCGATTGCGTCATGCCCGCATTGTCATTCCCGGGGGCCGCGGGGCCGTGTGGCGTGCCGCGGGGCAACCGGACCGTGCCCCAACCGTTACCGGCCCGGGTCCGCCGGGCCTAGGCTGGTGTTTTGCACGCCTGCGCTTTTTCGAGAGGTAACGCCATGCCCGCACCGTCAGCTGAGGTCTTCGACCGCCTGCGTCAACTGGTCGCGATCAAGGACATCACCGCACGCGAGACCAAGACGATCGACGAGGTTTTCACCGGTAAACCGCTGACCACGATCCCCATCGGCACGGCCGCCGACGTCGAAGCCGCTTTCGCCGAGGCCCGCGCGGCGCAGATCGACTGGGCGAAGCGCCCGGTCGCCGAGCGGGTGGACGTCATCCGTCGCTACCGCGACCTGGTCATCGAGAACCGCCAGTTCCTGATGGATCTCCTGCAGGCCGAGGCGGGCAAGGCCCGCTGGGCGGCGCAGGAGGAAATCGTCGATCTGATGGCCAACGCCAACTACTACGTGAACGTGGCCGCCGACCTGTTGAAGCCGCGCAAGGTGCAGGCGCTGCTCCCGGCGGTCGGCAAGACGACCGTCATCTACCAGCCCAAGGGCGTCGTGGGGGTGATCTCGCCGTGGAACTACCCCATGACGCTCACCGCGTCCGACTCGGTGCCCGCGCTGGTGGCGGGCAACGCGGTGGTGCTCAAGCCCGACAGTCAGACGCCGTACTGCGCGCTGGCGTGCGCCGAGCTGTTGTACCAGGCCGGGCTGCCGCGGGCGCTGTACGCGATCGTGCCCGGGCCGGGCTCGGTGGTCGGCACCGCGATCATCGAGAACTGCGACTACTTGATGTTCACCGGCTCGACGGCCACCGGCAGGCAGCTCGCCGAGCACGCGGGCCGTCGGCTCATCGGCTTCTCGGCCGAGCTGGGCGGGAAGAACGCGATGATCGTCACGCGCGGGGCCAACCTGGACAAGGCCGCCAAGGCGGCCACCCGCGCGTGCTTCTCCAATGCGGGTCAGCTGTGCATCTCCATCGAGCGCATCTACGTCGAAAAGGACGTCGCCGACGAGTTCACCAACAAGTTCGGCGCCGCGGTGCGAAACATGAAGCTCGGCACCGCGTATGACTTCTCGGTCGACATGGGCAGTCTGATCTCGGCGAGCCAGCTCGACACCGTGACCGACCACGTGGACGACGCGAAAGCCAAGGGCGCCAAGGTGATTGCGGGCGGCAAGCCGCGACCCGACATCGGACCGCTATTCTACGAGCCGACGGTGCTGACCGACGTCACACCGGAGATGGAGTGTGCGGCCAACGAGACGTTCGGGCCGCTGGTTTCGATCTACCCCGTCGCCGACGTGGACGAGGCCGTCGAGAAGGCCAACGACACCGAGTACGGCCTGAACGCCAGCGTGTGGGCCGGGTCCACCGCGGAGGGCCAGGAGATCGCCGCCCGGCTGCGCTCGGGGACGGTGAACGTCGACGAGGGTTACGCGTTCGCGTGGGGCAGCCTCGGCGCCCCGATGGGCGGGATGGGCCAGTCCGGCGTTGGGCGCCGCCACGGTGCCGAGGGCCTGCTGAAGTACACCGAATCGCAGACGATCGCCGCGGCGCGGGTGTTCAATCTCGACCCGCCGCGCGGCATTCCGCCGACCCTCTGGCAGAAGTCGCTGGTGCCCGTCGTGCGCACAATGATGAAGCTTCCCGGGCGGAAGTGACGGGTCCGGCCTTCGGCGGCCTCTGACAGGCCATCGCGACACTTACACCACGCACACGACACGCCGAAACGAGTGTGCGTAGTTGCAGTCTCGGCGCGCAGGTCGTCATTGTCAGCGTCTACTACCGAGCGTAGTATCTAGGGCATCCCACCGTGCACAAGGAGGTGCAACGTGAGGTGGAGTTTCGCCCAGATCGGGCTGCTGATCATCTGTGTCCTGCACGTCATCCAGGCGGTGGTCGGGTTCGTCATGGAGCCCAGCTTCGCGACGGGCCCCAATGCGCCGACCGTCCAGCTGCTCGGCATGGACTACAACGGCTGGCACGCCGTCGCCGGCCTGGCCCTGTTCGGCCCGGGTCTGGTGTTCGCGCTGCGCAAGTCGTGGGCGGTGCTGTATCTGATCGCCGCGGCGATTGCCGGTGCGCTGCCGGGCATTTGGGCGTTCTTCTCGCATCAGGTTGCGTTCGTCTTCACCTTCCCCAACAACACCACCGACGCGGTGGTGCACCTGGTGACCGCCGCGGTGATGCTCGCGGTGGCGGCCATACAGATCCGGTTGGACGGTGGGTTGCGCAACTCGCTCGCCGATCTGCGAAAGGCGCGGTAGCGCCAAGGATTTGTTGAGGATCCGCCAAGCGGCGCGGCGGATGGTGAGTTCGTCCACTGGAAACGACTCACGAGGTTCCGCTATGACCCGCCACCGCATCTACGCCCTGATCGTCTTGACCGCCCTCGCTTTCTTCGGCGCTGCGTTCATGTCATCGCCCGCCGCGCAGGCCGCGGCCGTCGACCGCTTCGCCGTGATCGCCTACTCCCCCGTGACCGGCTGGACGGGCTGGGCCAACAACGCCAGCACCATGGAGGAGGCCACCCACATCGCGCTGGGCAACTGCCAGCGGCACGGCGCCGGCTGCACGGTCGCGTCATGGGCCCGAAACGGTTGCACCGCCTTGGCTCTCGGGCCCCGCGGTTGGGGCGCCGACTGGGGGTTGACCCCGGTAGCCGCTCAGCGGGGCGCGCTGGCCAAGGTCTCGTCCGGCAGCGTCGTCGAGGTTCACTGCACCGGGTAGCGGCGTTCCTCGTCGTCGATCCGTCGCCGCCAGTGTTCGTTGATGTGGTCGGACTGACGCTCGAGCGGAGGCTTGGGCACACCGGTCGCATGTGCGGGGTCGACGCCGAGGAATTGCAGCACGCGCGCGATCTCGTTGGGATAGTTCTCGTCGAGCTCTTCGTACTGGACCGTGAGAACTTCGGGACGCCGGGTGGTGAAGTAGTCGGTCCACGCCGCCTGTTCGGCGCCGAGGCTGCGTTCCATCTCGGTGATCTGCTCGCGCGTCGGCGCGACGGCGGCGAGGTCGACCGCGGGCCGCTGCGGCGTGGGCCTGCCCAGATATAGCCCCCAGGGACGTTCCGTCGTCGGCGGTCCCGGAGAACGGAACCACTCGCCCGTCGTCTCGGCGCGAAACAGCGAGATGGCCTGGGCGCGCCGATCGACGCGGACGATGTTCACGAAAACCGCTGTCGGAAAAAGCGTCTCGAGCACCGCGCCCGGATCTGCACGAAACCCTAGGGCCTGTGCCAGCGAGACGACGTCCCGCCAGTGGATCTTGAAGCCCCACAGGCCGTTCTGCGTCGCCGCGAACGCTCTGACCCTTGTCAGGTATTCGGTCCACGAGCAGTCCACCGGCAGCCCCAGGTCTTCTTTGTAGGCCGTGATGTGGTCTGCGGCGAAATACTCCTCGGGACGTCCGGCAACTCCCGTCGCAACGAGCCCGGCGGCCAAAAACGAACTACCCGAACGAGGGGTGGAGGCGATGACATAGCTCGCGTGTCGCATAGGCCTCCTCGGACGTGTCCATTGAAGCGTAGGCGCCCCGCGCAAACAGGCCTGTCCAACCGTCGTCGGGTGCGACCATAGGGGCGAGCGATCGTAACCGGCGAGGCGGTGGTCATGGCACAAGCACGGTTGCAGCCCGGTCAGGTCTTCGCCGGCTACACAATCGAAAGACTGCTCGGCGCCGGCGGAATGGGCGCGGTCTACCTCGCCCGCCACCCCAACCTGCCGAAACTGGTGGCCCTGAAGCTGCTCACCCGCGCCGTGACGGACGACGACGACGTGGGTGCCCGCTTCCTGCGCGAGGCGGACCACATTGCCCGCCTCGACCATCCGAATATCGTCGCGGTTTACGACCGGGGTGACCAGGACGGGCAGTTGTGGATCGCGATGCAGTACATCGATGGTTCCGACGCCGCGGCGGTGGTACGCGACGGTCCGATGCCGGCGGCGCGCGCCGTCCGGATCATCTCCGAGACCGCCAAGGCACTCGATTTCGCGCACGCCCGCGACGTGCTGCACCGGGACGTCAAGCCCGCTAACATCATGCTCACCCGACCCGCCGCCGGCGAGGCCGAACGAGTTCTGCTGGCCGACTTCGGCATTGCCAAAGCCCTCGATGACCGCACCGGACTCACCGCGACGGGCATGTTCCACGGCAGCCTGCAGTACGCGGCCCCCGAGCAACTCGACCCCGCGATCATCCTCGACGCGCGCGCCGACGAGTACGCCCTCGGCTGCACCCTGTACAGCCTGCTCACCGGATCTCCGCCCTTCCCCGGCCATACCCCCGAACAGTTGATGCACGGCCACCTGTACCTGCCTCCCCCGCGACCCAGCCAAACCCCCGGCATACCCGCGGAAATGGACGGGGTCATCGAACGCGCGCTTGCCAAAGACCGCACCCAGCGATACCCCACCTGCGCGGCACTGGCCTCCGCCGCACAACACGCCCTCGACTCCGCCGGATCGGACGCGACCGTCGTCGCGCAGAACGGCACGCTCTCGCCGGGGCAGCTTCCCACCCAATTGCGCCAGGCGCCCGAGCCGCGGGACACCCCCACGCACGGGGTCGCTGGCGCGCCGCCACCGACGACCCGGTCGAAGCGCAAGGGGTTGATCGCGCTGGCGGTGGTGCTGCTGATCGCCGGTGCGGGTGTCGGCGTGGTGCTGCTCCGAAATGGCATGTCGCCCACGGCAACCGCCGCCGAGCTGGTGCTCACCGGGGCCACCGACCCCGGGGCGAACGCGTTCATGCCCCCCGCGGGATCGCCGCCGCCGACCAACACGCAGCCGCCGCCCACACTCCAGCCGCAGGGCGGCGGTGCCCCGGTGGCCACCCAGCCACTGCCCGGCGACCGCGACGGCCTCTACGGCGGGACCCTCAACAACGCCGAGTGCGACCGCGAAAAGATGATCGCCTTTCTGGGCGGCCACCCTGCCCAGGCCGGCGCGTTCGTCGAGGCGCTCAATACCGACCCCACCCTGTATTGGAGTGGTGGACGTCCGTTGGCCCCCGCCGACATCCCTACCTACTTGCGCGAACTCACCCCCGTGCTGCTGCGGTTGGACACCCGGGTCACCAACCACGGATTCGACGGAACACACCCCACCACCCTGCAATCGGTCTTCCAAGCGGGCACCGCGGTGTTCGTCGACGCCCACGGGGTTCCCCGCGCCCGCTGTTACTGCGGCAACCCCCTGACCGCGCCGGCCGCTCTGTCAGGCGATCCGAAACCTGTCGGCACGGCCTGGGCTGGCTATAAGCCCACGGCGCTCGCCGCCGTCCAGCCCAGCAGCGTGACCATCACCGTCTTCGTCCTCATCGACGTCGTCACCGGGCAACCCTTCAATCGGCCGGCAGGAACCATTGGCGCCGACGACACCCCACGCAGCCAACCCCTCCCACCGCCCCAACCCGCGCCCAACCCGCCACCCGGACCGGCGAACCAGCTCGAGATTGACGGCACCTACGTGATGCACCGGCTGAGCGACAGCTGCCAGGGAACACTGAGCGACCGCACGATGACCGTGACTCATGAGGGCAGCGCACTGACCCTCCATCTTGACGCTGGGTTCGCTCTCACCGGCACCCTGAACGCCGATGGATCATTCCAGGCCAGCGGCGGGCCCGCCGGAAGAGGGGGCGGCACCATGCGGGGTGTCTTCGCCACCGAAGGCGGTCGCACCGTCATCCGCGACGTCACATATCAGACTTCTAAGTGCCTTAGCACCTTGGCGGGCACCAAGCAGTGAACGGCACCACCGGGTAGTACTAGCCGGCACCCTTGCCGTTGTCGACGCGATAGACGGCGCCATGGACGGCGGCCGCGGCGTCGCTGGCGAGGAACGCGATCACATTCGCGACGTCGAGGGGCTGCATCATGCCGCGCGGTGAGGCCGTGCGCAGGATCAGGTCGTAGTTGGGGTTCTCCGGCGCGCTGAAGTGTTCGATTTGCGGTGTGAGCATGCCGCCCGGGCATACGGCGTTGACGCGCAAGCGATCTGCGGTGTATTCGACCGCCAGCGCGCGGGTGAGTCCGATCAACCCGTGCTTGGCGGCGCAGTAGCCGGCCGAGTACGCCTGGCCCTCGACACCGGCAATCGAGCCGACGTTGACGATGTTGCCGCCTCGTTCGAGCAGATGGGGTAGCGCGGCCCGGCACAGGTAGAACGGTCCGTTGAGGTTGACCGCAAGATCTTGTGCCCAGTCGTCGTCGGTCATCGACTCGGTTCGGCGCATCTGGTGCTTGCCGGCGACGTTGACCAGGGCGTCGAGTCCGCCGAACTCTTGGACGCACTGCTCGACCGCGTCCCTGCAGGCCTGCGGCGAAGCGACGTCCACCGAGGCGTACGAACCGCGTTCCACGTCATTGAATACCGCGGCCAGGCGTTCGGTGTCGCGGCCGATGCCGAAAACCGTTGCGCCCTGCCGGGAAAACAGCCGGGCGGTTTCCGCGCCCAGGCCCGACGACGCGCCGGTGACCAACGCGACCTTGCCTTGCAGTGCTGACATATCGGCCCTTCTTGGTGCGGTGACGGGCTTCAAAGGCTACATCGCGCCCTCAGTACGAGACGATCCGCGCCATGCTGGCGCGCAGAAAATCAACGGGCCCAACGGTTCTCAGCCTCAGGATGCGACGCGCGGTGACCGCCACGAGCAGGCTGATCGCGAGCCTGCCCAGCGCCACCCGACTCGTGCGCTGCTTCCAGGTCGGCGGCCGCGAGCCGGCTCGCCGACCCAGGTAGTAGCCGAAGCATGTCGCGGTTGCGAGTGCGCACAGTAGCGCCAATACCGCCATGACGATCAGCGTCCTTCGTCGCAGTCGCGGGAAGGTCACGCGCGAGATACACCTCGGCCAATAAGTGCGGCTGCCCGATCAGAAGTCCGGCCGGATGCTGCCGTCGGCGTTGACCATGAGGTAGCGCTCGGTCTGACCGTTGGCGATGTAGAGCTCGATGCGCAGGGTCCCGTCTTGGGCGGATTGAATGCTGATGTACTTGGGGTAGCCGCCGTCTATATGGAGTGTTTGGGGCGCCGCGTGAAGTGCACCCATGACGGCCTGGACGTCGAATTTGCCAATGTCGCCAAGGGCCGTGTCCATCGGGATGGTGGTGGTGCTGAACGTGCTCCACCCGCCCTTGAACATGAATTCCACGGTTTTGTGCGCATTGATCGAGTCGGGGCGCGTGATGATGGCGTAATCGGGATAGACCGCCAGCTCGTAGCCCATCGTGTCCCCGAATTTCGTCCGAATTTCGGCAACTAAGCCCGACAGCCCGCCCAGGGTCATCAGTTGCGTGGGTGTCTGAGGCTGTGTCGATGATTGCGGCGATGCGACGGTTGGTGCCTCCGTTGGCGGCGGCGGCGCGACTACCACCGGGCTGGCGACGGCTGGCTGGGCGCCGTTATCGGGGGTTGCGTTATTCGTGTCGCCGTACAGACCCCAGGCGATGCCGACGCCCAGTACCCCGACTACCAAGAGCACGGCGATCTGTATCCCCCGGCGGCTGGCTAGCGATTTGAGGCTGGGGAATTGGGCTGGGGCGCGGCGGATCTGCAGGTCGGATACCAGCGACTGCAGCTCGCCGAGGGTGGTGGCGTTGGTCGCGGCGCTTACCCGCTGGCGGTGCTCCTCCATCGACAGCTGGCCGTCGCTCAGCGCCAGATCCAGCAGCTGGCAGGTGTCGACACGGTTGCTGTCGGTAGCCCGGGTGTTTGCGGTGGCCACGGGAAGATCCTAGAAGGTGGATCAGTTGGTGAGAGGTTTGATCGACCGGACGGTGCCGTCCGCGTTCAGCTCGATGTAGCCGCCGTCGCGGTCTCTAAACACGTAGATCGAAAGGGCGAGGCTGCCGTCCTTGGCGGATTCGATCATCAGGTAGGTGTTGTTGGCGCCGGGGACGTAGAGGGTCTGCGCAGCCCCGCGCATTACGTTCAGCACTTCCTGCACGTTGAACTTGCTCAAGTCACCCGCGGTCGAGGTGGACGGAATGGCGCTGGCACCCCATTGCGACCAGCCGCTCCTGGTGTAGTGGTAGGTCACCGCGTCGTGAGCGTCCTGGGGGTTGGGACGGTCGAGGTCCGCATGATCCGAGTAGACCACCAGCCGGTAGCCCATGGTGTCACCGATCTCTTTTCGCATTTGCGCCAACAGCCCCGTCAGCCCGTCGACGGTCTGCAGTTGCAGTGGTGGCGGTGGCGGCGGTGGCGGCGGCGTCGTCGGGGTGATCGCCGCGGTGCTGGTGGCGGTTGGAGGCGAGGCGGATGGCGACGGCGAAGTGTTGTTGCCGAGCAATTTCCAGCCGATACCGAGGCCCGCGAGCGCCAACACAGCAACGCCGGCTATCAGGATGCCCCGTCGACTGGTCGGCGTAGGGGGTTGGGCAGGGGCGGTCTGCATCTGGAGGTCTTCCACGAGCGACCCGAGTTCGCCGACGGTGGCGGCACGGCGCGCGGCGCTTACCCGCTGGCGGTATTCCTCCATCGAGAGCTGGCCGTCGCTCAGCGCCGCGTCCAGCACCCGTCCGGTCTCGTCGCGGTCACTGTCGGTAGCCCTGATGTATCCGGCGGACACGAGGGTGAGCGTAACCGAGGATGCACGAGGTCGACGCCGCCAAGACTGAGTGTGCCGATCAGGTCGATCCGTGCGTTGCTAGCGCTATCCTCCTCCGGGGTCGGACGAGTGCGAGGAGAGCCGATGCGCGGCAGACGGTTACTTCGACCGATCGCCATCGCCGGTGTAGCGGGCTTGGCGGCGTGTAGCCACCCGACGACAAACTCCACTACGGGCAACGGCGGCGCCTCGATCCCCGCCGGACCGCCGTCGATCACCAGCGAGCCGTTCGGTCAGGTGGATGGCAACCCGGTGACCCGCTACGCGCTCGCCAGCGGGCGCGGCATGCGTGTGCGAATCCTGAACTACGGCGGCATCATTCAGTCCATCGAGATCCCCGATCGCGCCCGAAACGTCGGTAATGTGGTGCTGGGCTTTCCGACCCTGGCCGGCTACGTGAACAACACGGGATCCGCCAAGACCTATTTCGGCGCCATCGTGGGCCGCTATGGCAACCGGATCGCCAAGGGCGCATTCACGTTGAACGGCAACGAGTATCACTTGCCCACCAACAACAACGGCAACAGCCTGCACGGCGGCACCTCGGGCTTCGATACAAAGGTGTGGCAGGCAAGTCAGCAGAACGGTAGCGACCGCGTAAGCCTCAAGCTCCAATATGTCAGCCCCGCAGGCGAAATGGGCTATCCCGGAACGCTGACGACCACCGTCACCTACACCGTCGACCAGAACAACGAACTGCGCATCGACTACCACGCGACCACCGACGCGCCGACCGTGATCAACCTGACCAATCACAGCTACTTCAACCTGGCAGGTGAGGACACGCTCGACGTCTACGACCAGAAGGTCACCATCAATGCCGACAGCTACCTTCCGACCGACCCCACGCAGATCCCGACCGGGCAGATCGCCCCGGTGAAGGGCACACCCTTCGACTTCACCTCGCCGACCGCGATCGGCGCGCGTATCACCACGAATGACCCGCAGTTGTTGCTCGCCCACGGTTACGACCACAACTGGGTGATCAACCGCGGCAACAACACCGGGCTGGTGCAGGCGGCCAGGGCCCAAGACCCGAAGTCGGGACGCACCCTGACGGTTTCCACCACCGAGCCCGGCGTGCAGTTCTACACGTCCAACTTCCTCGACGGGGCGTTCACGGGCACCAGCGGGCACAGCTACCGGCAGGGCGCCGGATTCACGATGGAGACCCAGCACTACCCCGATTCTCCGAATCACCCGAACTTCCCGAGCACCACGCTCGAGCCGGGCCAGAGCTACGATTCGACAACCGTCTTCGCCTTCGGCGCCGAGTGACTCGCCTGGCGAGTTTCAACGCGAAAGCTCCGCAAGGAACGCGGGTACCCGGCCGGCGCCAAAGTCATAGAACCGCGCCCAATGCGGCTCGATCGAGATCCGCACCATCTCCGGATACGTCGATCGCACGTTGCGTTCGAACTCGGCAAGCTGCGCTTCGTCCATCGACCTCCTCGCCGCGGCGAGGTACTCGTCGGTGACGCCGTCGACGGTTTGCAGTGTGGCAAGGCCACGGACCAACAGCGCCTTCGCCTCTTCGGGGGTGGAGCCGGTGTCGATCGTCAGCGCGACTTTCGGACGGGAGGCTAGCGCGCGGGCTTTCGGGGAGGTCGGTGCCGTCGAGATGACGATGCGTTCGCCGGTCCAGTAGAACCCGACGGGGATGACTCGCGGGAAGCCATCGTGGCCGTTGTAGGCGAGCCGGGCCATTGAACCGGAAAGCAATTTCTGGGCGTCGGGGTGGCCGAGCTCCCGAGCCAACTCCTGTTTGTCCATCACACCGGTATAGCTACCCGGTGCGGACGCAGGTGGATCGTCCGGGTGAGCTTCGACCGGTCGCGCCCCCTCAGAATGGCCCGCCGCAATTGTGCGATCCCGCTAGATTCCGGCGCGTTTCTTTGACACGTATCGTCGCTGGTTGACCGCTAGCCTCATCGGTAGCCGGAGGCAGGGGCGAATATGAATGCCGACATCAAGACCCGGGTGCATTGGCTGCTGGGATATGGACTGCCGCGTTGGACGCTGAAATTGCTCGCGCGCCGGGGCGATCCTTTTTCCCAGCTGTTAATCCAAAGCGGTCAGCCCGACGAAGTGAATCGCCGTATCGAGCAGATACGCCAACGGGGACGTATCTGCGCGGTGGTGGGCGGGTGGGTCACCGCCGACGCGCGGATTGTCCGCGACGTGCTGCGCGACGACAGGTTCCGGACCCCGAAACCATGGGACCGGTCGCCGTTTCCCGTCGTTCAGCGGATGTTCGCGAAAACCAACCCTGGCGTGCTGAATGGCGTGGAACCGCCGTCTTTGCTTGTTGCCGATCCACCCGAGCATGCGCGGTTGCGGCGCTTGGTGTCGCGGGCATTTACCCCTAGGGCGATTGAGGGACTTCGTCAGGGTATTCAGGAGATCGCCGACGCCCTGCTCGACGATCTCGAAGGCAGCAACCAATGCGATTTGATCGCCGCCTATGCCTCCCAGATCCCCATCGCCGTCATCGTCGAGATGCTGGGCATTTCGCGCGACGAGGCGCCCTACCTCCAAACATTCGCCGAGCCCGGCACCAAAATCCTTAACAGCACGTCCCCGTCCTGGCGCGAGTACCGGACCGCCGTCGCGGCGTTGCGCGAGTTCGAAAACTTCCTCGGCGCGCATATCGAGCGCCTACGTCGGGGCCGCGCCGAGGACAGCATCCTGTCCGCCGTCGTGCACGACGGCGACCTCACCGAGACCGAGGTGAGGATGTTCGCGGGGCTGCTGCTGGGCGCCGGGTTCATCACCACCACCCATGCGTTCGGCAACGCGGTGGTGGCGCTGGTCGGGCATTGCGATCAGCTCGCGCGGCTGCAGGAGCATCCGGAGGGCTGGCCGAACGCGGTCGAGGAGGTGCTGCGCTACGACTCCGTGGCGCATATCGCGGCCCGGGTGGCTACCGAAACCGTTGAGATCGACGGACATACCGTGCAGGAAGGCTCGACGATGTTCCTTCTGATTGGCGGGGCCAACCGCGATCCGGCCGTCTTCGAACGTCCCAACGAATTCGACACCGCCCGTGGCAACGCCCGCGAACACATCGGCTTCGGCAGCGGCATCCACAGCTGCCTCGGCGCGTCGCTCGCCCGCATGGAACTGCAGATCGGCCTGCAGGCGCTGTTCGAACGCTTCCCCCAGCTGGCCCTGGCCGGCGAGCCGATCCCGAACGACAGCACCCTGCTGCGCGGGATCAAGGAGTTGCCCGTCACCCTGAGGCCGGCGAGGGTTGACGTCAGCCGGTGAGGACAGATCCGCCCACTCTCGCCATTCGCTGATTATCGGCGAACTCGTCGACGACGAGATTTGAGTTAGCTGCCGTCGCGGCGTGACTTGATGATCTCAGGCGTTCGTCGAGCAGTTCCTCGCGTTCCTCGATGGAGCGGCGTTCCCCGCAGCATGTACCAGTGCGCGCGACGCGGCCCCACCCGCCGGCGTGCTCCACTGCGAAGCTCACAAGTGATGGAAAACCGCCGAGCAACACCTACGCCGAATTGGTCGGGATCAACGCGACAGCCAATCACCCCTAAGGCGGCGCTGGACACGTTCAAGGTCTGCCGCTGTGGCCGGTTTGTCACTGAACCACGCGATGGTCGCGCCAATATCGGCGATTTTCAACTCGCCGCGAGCCACCAGGTCTCTGGCCACTGCAGCTACCTCGTCCTCGGATAACCGACGCCGCAACAATGCCAGGAGCGCTCTGCAGTCGGTCTTGGGGATGCCGTGCGGGTAGCCGGCTCGAATGAACGCCACAAACCTCGCCGCCAAATCACTCAAGCTCACCTGACACCCCCGCGACAGCCGCTAAAGCTACGGATCAGCGCAGCTCATAGCCTAACCCAACAAGCCCGCACCTTCGCCAGCCTCGCGGAGATGTGAAGCGGCGGAAGTGCTGTCGCGGATCCAAGCTCCGCGCACGCGTGACATCGAGGCCACCGCTTCCCTCTGGTACGTAGGCGGGCCGTCGAATTGACTGCGTGGCCGAGATACGACTCGTCGAAGGCGGGCTTCGGGCTGACTCGCCGGCAGTTGTTGCACCCCCATTAGCATCAACGATATTCGCGTGTTCGATGTGTACAAGGACACCCCGACCGCGCGGCGCAACAAATGTCGTGTTCGGCGATCGCGCCGCCATTTGTGGATTACGAGCCTTCCGATGCGAGGAGGCCCGCAGACGAGTACCTATTCGTTCAGCCGCGCGATTCGGTCGATGTGGGCGAGGAAGTGCCGTAGTACTTCGTCGGGCGCCTCGATTTGTGGCCAGTGCCCGATGTCGTCGGCGAGCATCACCACGTCGGGGTCGGGGATCACCTCGGCGTAGCGGCGCGCCATGTGGGCACCGGAGTTGGGGTCGACGGGCCCGTCGATCAACCGCATCGGGATCGTGGTCTGGCGCATGGCGCGCACCCACCGGTTGCGATGCGTGTAGCGGTCGTTGATGAATCGGCCGACCTTGTGCAGCACCCGGCGCCCGTCGTTGTAGTCCAGGATCTGGTTGAACACGGTCATCATGTGCGGGGTCGGTTTGGTGTTGGGGCCGAACATCTCGCGCATTGTCGGCTCGAGCAGTCGTCGTGCCAGCGGGCTGCCCTGCACAGGGCTGAACAGGTCGCCCAGCGGGGTGCCCGACATCAATTTCTGGGCCGCCCGGGGCGTGTAGGCCTCGATGAACATGCCGCCGTTGAGCCAGGTGATCGAGTCGATGCGCCATTCGCCGTACGTCTGTTGGCCGAACTCGTGGCGGGCCAACAGTTCTTGGCCGACGGAATCGCCGATGTCGTGGGCCAGGATGTGCGCGTTGCTGATGTTCAGGTGGGCCAGCAGCGCTTCGTGCATGTCGGCGTGGTCGTGCACCGAGTATTGGTAGTTTGTCGGTTTGGCGGAAAATCCCATGCCCATCATGTCCGGCGCGACGACGGTGAACCGCTTCGTCAGCGTGGGCCAGATCGGCGCCCAGTCAAAGGAATTGAACGGGTACCCGTGGATCAGCAGCAGCGGAGGCCCGCTGCCCTCGACGCGGTAGAAGATGTCGAAGCCGAGGTAGTCGAAGTGCTTGCCCGAGTCCAGCCAGCGTTTCAGTTCAGCGTCCATGACAGTCATCATGCGCCGACCCGATTGGCTAGCCGTCATTGACCAGACTTCCTCGCTGCAGCGAGATACTCGTCGGTGACGCCGTCGACGATGGCTTAGCGGCGCCAGGCATATTCCCGGGCGCGCTAGCGTGTAGTGATGCGCTACCAAGTGACCGACGCCGACACCGCCGCACAGATCGGCAGCGGCGATGTGCCGGTGCTCGCGACTCCACGGCTCATCGCATGGCTGGAAGCGGCCACGGTGCAAGCCGCCGCGCCCTTCACCGGTCCTGGCCAGACAACCGTTGGCACCGCGGTGCGCATCGAGCACCGGCGCGCGACCCACGTAGGCGGCAGCGTCGAGGTCACCGCCGAGGCGCGATCACCGGGCGAGGGGCGACTCCTGACGTTCGAAGTGCAGGCGGTTGACGATTCGGGACAGCTTGTTGCTCGCGGCGAAATCGATCGCGTGATAGTCGACCGCGAAAAGTTCCTCCGCCGGTGAGCAAGTTGCGGCGCACCGTCGCGATCGCCAGTTTGCCTTCGTTATGAACTACTGGTCTCGGCGAGCGGTAATTCGCAGAGTTCTGATTTCGCCCCGGCGGAGGGGCGTCGCACGTAGACCCACCACGTCAGCCCCGACCCGATGAGGTAGCACAGCAAGAAAAAGCAGAACGCCGTCGTTTCCGAGCCTGTGGTCAGATAGGACTGTCTCAGTGCCAGATTGATCAAGACACCGCCGAGCGTGCCGACCGCGGCGACTATTCCGATCACGGCGCCGGACATCGCACGGGCCCAGTGGCGGCGTTCGGCCTCGGCGGCTTTGATGGAGTGGCTGCGCGATTCGAAAACCGCCGGGATCATCTTGTAAACGGCCCCGTTGCCGATCCCGCACAAGACAAAAAGTGCCATAAAACCGACGATGTAGCCGGTCATGGTGGTGACGCTCAAGGGACCGGAGCGATTGTCGGCGTGTGCGCTCACCACGATCAGCGCGCTGATGGCAGCGATCATGGCGAATAGGGCTCCCAGGGTGACGGTGCCTCCGCCGAGGCGGTCCGAGAGCCTGCCGCCGTATATCCGGGCCAGCGACGCGAGCAGCGGTCCGAGGAAGGCGACCCGGGCGGCGTGCAACGACGCCTGCAGCGCACCTTGCCCTGCGGCCATGTAGTTGATTTCCAGCACCTCGCCGAAGGCGAACGAAAATCCGATAAATGAGCCGTAGGTCGCGACGTAGAGTGCCGCCAGGATCCAGGTGTCGCGCCGTACCAGAGCCGCTCGCGTGGGTTTGTGTTCGGCGCGGGGCAATTCCATGTTGTCCAGGAAGCATGCCGACCCGAGCGCGGCCACTGACAACAGCACCAGATAGATCGCACATACCCAGTAGGGCTGCCGGTTGCCGGCGGTCGCGAGCACCACCAGACCTATGACCTGGATCATCGGTACCCCGATGTTCCCACCACCACCGGCGATCCCCAGCGCCGCGCCTTTGAGTCGCTGGGGGTAGAAGACGTTGACGTTGGCGACCGCCGCGGAGAAATTGCCGCCGCCCATACCGGTTAGCGCTGCACACACCAGATACATCCATAACGGCCGACCCGGATCGGCCAGCAGCAGAATCGTGCCGACTGTCGGGATCAACAGCACCAGCGAAGAGAACACCATCCAGTTGCGGCCGCCGAACTTGGCCACCGCCGCCGCGTACGGGATGCGCAGGCAGCCTCCGACGAGGGTTGCGGTGGCGCCCAGCAGAAGCTTGTCGGCCGGCGAAAGGCCGTACACAGATCTGGGCATGAACAACACCATCACCGACCAGATCGACCAGACCGAGTAGCCGACGTGCATCGCGAACACAGACCAGATCAGGTTCCGCCGAGCGATCTTCTTATTGCCGGCCTCCCAAGCCGCGAGGTCCTCGGGATCCCAATTCGAAATGCGTTGCGCCCGACTCATCGACGATCCCCCAAAATTCCGTGACCAAGAGCGGCTCCCGACGACGCTAAGCACGAAAGCTCCGAGGTGACCTACGAGTAGCTGTGAGTTGACAACGAATTCAGCGCATAGGCCGCGGCAACTCTGCTGAAATCGCAATCGATACAAGGCAATTGTTGCTCGATAAGCCAAAGTTGTTAATCATCAACGCCTTACAGGTGAGTAGAAGGCCCACGCACGTCATTTCATACCATCAGTCGACGGTGAGGAAGTTGTGAGACGGTTGCGACTAAACCAATCCGATCGAGTCGTTCACCACCGCGCGGTTGCGGCGCCAAGGTCACCAATGGGTTGCCTGGTACAACCAGGAACGCCAGCGCGAAGCCGTCGGCTACCTTTCACCCGACGAGTTCGAGGCGGCGGTCGCCTGCGCCTCACAACCAGCGAGCCAGCGAGCCCTGGCCCTCGCAGCCAAAACCTGGGGTAGTTCACCGCCGCTCCGGACGGACGATCCTTCTCACACGATCGGTAATACCGTCGCACGGGTGGGATTGATACGAATGCGGGGAGCGCCGACGTGTGGTGCGCGATTGCTGCATCGGGTCGCCGCCGCTGCCGTTGTCGCGGGCTCGGCGGCATATAGAAACACCACGACGAGTTCGCCCATGAATAGTGGCAATACATCGGTACCTACGGGGCCGCCGTCAATCACCAACGAGCTCTTCCCGCAGGCCAATCCGGCGGTGACGATACAGACCCTCGGGGCGCTGCAAAGTAGGGCACCCCTCGCGTTCGCCGGTTGGCCAAGGCGATCTTCCGCTGACATACCGACGCTTATACGTGGAACAAGTCGCCTCGCTCGGAGTTTCGTACCACCTAAAGTCCATTGCCGTCCGCGCCCATCCAGAGGGGTGAACGTCTGGGGGCATACGGGGCAGATGTTGTGACGGTGGACCTGTCACCGATCGGCGTCACGGGTAGTCATCGCCAAGCAACGCGTGAATCGCCGGGAACGCGGGCTATTGGGCGGTGTCTGCATACCCAACGGTTGCTGCGCGAATTTCACCTCCCGAAATGACGTAGTAAGGCCATTCGCGTCCGAGAATTCGAAAATCGCCGGCTTTACTCCGGCTTTGCAGCGGACATTGAGAATGCGAGTCAAGAACGATCCAATCTAACTCGGAGTCATCATTCAATCCGTGAGCCTTTACTGCACCCATGACAGCCCCTCCATCCTTCAGTTCGACCGTGATAATGGCGGCCTTTGAGTTTTTGTGACGGGCCCTTCCGACTAGAACTTCGAACCAAACTGAATCACGCGTGACTAAGGGGGCAGGGCGTTTCTTCTGAAGCACCCAGTCCCAGGCGAAAGCCAACCCAACGGCGGCCGCGACACTTAGCACAATCATTAAGACGATGGCCGCCAGGTGCGCGGCAGCATATTTTGCCGGCTGTTCTGCTAGCTGCTCGAGATCGGGAAAACCTGGAAAATGATGTCCCTGCAACGCAAATAGTCCCAACATAGCGGGCATGGAGAAAGCCACACTTGAGACAACGATAATGCTTGTCTCCATTAGCGTGCTATAACTACGCGGGGGATGACGCCGCTCTCGTAGCATTTGAAAAACAAAGCCGGCCGTCACAAAGCAAAAAACAATATGAACGCGAGGAGAGTCGTCGGCAAACCAGGCCGTCCTTATTACAAGTCGAGACTATTTCGAAAAGCTAATCGCCTTCCGTCTTCGTAGCTTCAGGCGCTGTCGGATCGGTCAACCGCGGTGGCGGAGAGAACGGGCCTGTCGTAGGAGGCGGCACAGTTGTGCTTACCTCGATGTACCCTTTTTGGTTGGCGTCGGGCAACGTCGGAACGTCAAATGGGCTGGGTGACGGCCGGTTCTCGACCGGTGGTTCCGCTTGCGCACTCGGTCCGTCAGACATGTTTCCTCCTTTGCCGTGCTGACCCTCGAAACGCTACGCCGAATCGGAATGGCAGAAAAGCAACGCCTGCCTGAATTTTGATTGATCACCAACCTCGTTGTCCGCGCCCAGATGGGCGCGGCGTCAATGCGGAAACTCACCAGAAAACAGGCTGAAGGTGTAAACCATGTCTCGGGACACCTGTCAACGATGTCCCGAGACATGACAATTGTCGGGCTGACAGGATTTGAACCTGCGACCACTTGACCCCCAGTCCGGCTTGCGGGCTCCGGGGTGTCCCGATCCATCTCTGGAATCTCGTTGAGCTCGGAAAATGTTCCCCGGTCGTCCGGAGAAGCGTCAGCGTGTTTTGCACGTCTTGTGACAACTTCGTGACAACTCCGTGGACAAAGAGCAGCGGCGCTGCGCGGGACGCAGTGCCGCCACCTTCGTCAATGACCTCGAGCATCGGCACTTCCTCCCGCGCACATCAGTCGCCACAACACAGATGCGCCGCGGGCAGCGGCCGGTTGACCTTAAACACATGTCTCGGCATTCGACCCCCGAAGAGCGCTTACTCGAAAACGTTTGCACTCAAAACGCATTGCGGAGTTGTACCCACGTCAGAGGCTGCCTTCGCGCGTGATCTGAGCATAGACGCGGTGAGACTGATCGCTGGGTGCCATGGGCGCGATGAATCGTAGTCGGAATTCCGTTCGGCGCATTGACCATCATGTTGTTGGCGCAGGCAACGATCTGATGTGTTCGGGATCCTGGTCGAGCACACCGAGCCTGGATGCTCCACCTGGTGAACCGATTTCGGCGAAGAAGTCCGCGTTGAGTTGAATGTAATGGTCGAGTTCGTCGGGCACGTTCTCGTCGAAGTAGATCGCGTCCACCGGGCACACCGGCTCGCACGCGGCACAATCGACACATTCGTCGGGGTTGATGAATAGCATGCGTGCGCCTTCGTAGATGCAGTCGACGGGACACTCGTCAATGCACGCTTTGTCTTTGATGTCAACGCAGGGTTCGGTGATGACGTACGTCATGTGCGGCCCCCTCTCAATCCTTGCTGCCGCGGCAAGAGGACATCAGGCTCGTTAGAGCACGCCGAGGCTGCTGCGCGCGTCGAGTATCTGGACGGCCTCCTGGGCGCCGTTCCACCCGGGGATGCCGGTGACGCCGGGACCGCAGTGGGTGCCCTGGCCGCACATAAATAGATTTGTCACTGGTGTGCCGTATTTAGGTTCGCCGGGAACCATCCGGTTGGACCACAGCTGCAGCGGCGACAACGTCCCGTGCGTGAAGTCGCCGTTGTGGGCGCTAAACGCGCTGTTGAAGTAGCGGTCCGACATCACCACTCGCTGGCCGATACGTTCGGAGAACCCGGGTGAATACTTGTCGATCGACGCGATGCAGGCGTCGGCGTAGCTTTCCTTGAGGTCGCGATGCGTGTCGGGGTCAAGGCCGTAGGGAAAATATGGCGCGTAGACCGTCGCGCTGTGATAGCCCTCAGGAGCCAGGGTGTGGTCGACGATGCTGGGCAGATACAGATAGCAAATCGGCTTGGAGGGCACCGCGCCGTAACGGTACTCGTCCCAGCCGTCAGAGACGTACTCGGCTGAGGGCAGGTAGGCCAGCGTTGGAACCGTGTGTCCTTCGTCGTGCACGAAGGGCTGCAGCCAGTCGACGAATTCCGGCTCGCCCTCGATAGTCATGTGCGCCTGCAGGTATCCCAGGTTGTAGTTGATCTCTTTGAGCTTGCGCACGTAATCGGGCGGGAGGTGCTCGGCGCCGGCCAGTTCCAGGAACGTGGTGTGTGGGTCCAGGCTGGACAGCACCACGTCGGCCGTGATTGTGCTGCCATCGCGCAGGCTGATACCCGTCGCGGTGCCGTTGTCGATGACGATCGACTTGACTTCGGTGTTGAGCAGCACTTCGGCACCCATCGATTCTGCGCGCCGCTGCAGGGCGTGGCTCAACGAGCCAATCCCGCCGCGCGGCATAAGGATTCGATCGGTGGCTTCCCCGGGGCTGCGCAGCATGTAGTGATAGAGCAGCGATACCGCCGAACCCGGCGTCCAGGGACCCCCGTCGAAACCGTCGATGGCCATGGCCGCCATTGAGCCCTGGATCGGGCCTCCGACTCCGGCGGGCAGGAACCGACGCACGGTGTCCATCGCGCTGCCAAACCACATCTGCGCGAAGTCGTGACGTGTTTCGGCATCGGCCTGTGCGGCGATGACCTCGAAGATGTCGATGTTGCTGTCGAAACGCGCCTGTGCGAAGTACGGCTCGAACTTCATCATGTGGGCGAAGAGTCCGCCCAGCCCCATCATCACGTCGGCGTTGTGGTCCTCCATCATGTGGCGGGCCATCCGATCAGGGTTGTTGTACATCACGAACGGCGTATCGCCCTCGTCGCCGAACGTGCACGCCGACGCCCACTGCTCCACGAGTTCAAAATCCCAATCGTGCAGCTGCAGACGCTCGGTCATGACCTCAGACCAGACCAGGACCGCCCAGGCGCCGACGCTGTGCTTGAAACCGTCGAACAGCTGCCGAGTGGCCGCCATCCCGCCAACAAATCGAGCCCGCTCGAGCACCAGCACTCGCGCGCCCGCCTGGGCCAACACGTTAGCGGCTGTCAGACCGTTGTGACCAGCTCCGATGATGATTGCGTCGTAATCAGCCATGTGGACACCACTTCCTTGCAATCACGATCGGGACAACGGCCACAGTGGCATATCTGCCATTTCTATGTCAATAGTGCACTTTGCAGATGTACATGTGCCACCAGGAGCCCTATGCTGACGCGCGTGACCAGCAGCTTGTCCACACGCAGCGAACGCACCCGTGACGCCATCGTGACCGCCGCACTTGCGCGCTTTCTCAATCAGGGGGTGGCGGCTACCACGGTGGCAGACATCGTCGCCGACGCCGGCCTGGGCGAACGAACCTTCTACCGCTACTTCCCGTCCAAGGAACACGTCCTGTTCAGCGACTACGACGATCGCCTGGACTGGTTTCGCGCCGCGCTGCGGGTGCGGCCGCCGCGCGAACCCATCACGGTCTCGGTGCGTGCCGCGGTAGAGTCCTTCCCCTACAACGACGCCTTGCAGCAAATCGCGCACCTGCGCACTCGCGAATTGGCCGCTGACATCATCAGCGCCCATACGATGCGACTTCAAGCGTCGTTCGCCGACGAGATCGAGGCGCACCTGCGGCGGCGCACGCCAACCGCCGACGCCGACGACACGACGATTCTGCTGCGCGACCGGCTGCACGCCCAGATGATCAGCGCCGCGATGTTCACTGCGCTAAATATCTGGCTCGCCACCGCCGACGGCGACTTTGACGAACTCGAACGCCTCATCGATATCGCGCTGCGCACCATTGCCGACGGAATCCAGTAAGTCGCGGAACGCCGACGACGCGAAGGGGAGAACGCGCGGGCCGAACACGCGCTTGACAACTAATAGCAGTGTCGTCAGGCTCATGGCGTAGCCGCCGGAATTATGTCAGATTTGCCACATCTGGGCCCGCGCCAACGATGAACTATGAGGAGAGTGCCATGCAGCGCGACGACATGATGACCGCACTAAAGGAACTTCTCGAGTTGGACAGCGCTGGAACGACGACACTCATCGACGAGGCAGTTGCGTTGGATGCCTCTCGGTTCTGCGACGCTGAACGGCTTGCCCACGAACGCCAGGCGCTCTTCTTGCACCGTCCCCAGGTCGTAGGGATGAGTTCCGACCTCGAACCTGGTGGCTACTCGACACAGACGGTCGCGGGAGTGCACGTGTTGCTCACCCGCGACAACGAAGGTCAGTTCCACGCATTCTTGAACGCGTGCCGCCACCGCGGCACCGCCGTGGCGCAAGGCTGCGGGAAGGCCAGAAGATTAGTTTGCCCGTGGCATGCCTGGTCATATGATCTGCGCGGCGCACTGGTCGGTGTCGCGCACGCATCGACTTTCGGCGAGATCGATAAGAACGTGAATGGCCTTATCGAACTCCCATCGGCCGAACGCCACGGAATGCTGTTCGTCACGCCAACACCCGGTGAACGCATCGACGTTGACGCGATGCTGGCCGACCTGGGTCCCGAACTCGCAGATTTCAATTTCGCTTCCCTGCATCGGGTCGCCGAACGCACCACCGAAGTTGACATCAACTGGAAGTTGGGCAATGACACGGGTTTCGAGCTGTATCACGTCGCTTACCTACACAAGAACTCCGTCGGGCCGGCCAACATCGGAAACACCGGCCTGTATCGCCGTTACGGTTACAACCACCGAATGACCGCGGTCTCGCCGGCTGCTCGCGACCTCATCGGAACCCCCGAGGATCAGTGGGAGCCTTGGGACCATCTGCAGTTCATCTACAACATCTTCCCCAGCAGTGGACTTGTGGTGGCCAATGCCATGGTGGCACTGACGCGGCTCGATCCCGGGCCAGTGCCCAACAAGTCGACGTTCCGGTTCACGACCTACAGTTGGACCCCACTCGATGACGAAAACGCCCAAGCCGGAGCCGAATTCCTCAACGAGTTCCTCTACAACGTCATCAACAACGAAGACTTCGTCACCGCCTCCCGCACTCAGGCCAACCTTGACACCGGGCTACTCGACCGCGTTCTCGTCGGACGCAATGAGCCCGCGATCACGATGGCGCACAGGGCCTATGACACCGTGCTGGCAGGCTGACGGCCCTGACCTCAATGGCCGCCCTCGGTGAGAGCGTCAGGACTGGGGCTCACGCGGTGGTCAGTGATTGGTGCCGATTCAACAGTTCCGATTCACTTTTCATCGATCCCGGCTCGCCGGTCATGTCGTGATGCATCGAGGCGGAGTTTTGGCTCACATCAACATGTTTCAACTGTTCAGAACGGGCCAGAGGCAACGAACCACACGAATTGAAGCACCTACTCCACGGGTTTGGCCCCATATTGGCCCTACAGCGCGCGCATATACCAAGTCGGGTCGTATCGCGATACGGCCGAGCTGTGCGATACCTCCCAGACGATGGTCAAACGGGTCATCGAGCGGGCTTCAGCGGCGGCGACGTTCAAGAAAGTGGCCGCAGTCAAGTGCCGGCGCGACGCATCAATCCGTGAATAACACCTTGGCCACCCCGGTGGACGGGCTGCGCCTGGCAGCGATGAAGGACTCGACTCGGTCCGGGGCTGCACTGAGTCCCGCCGCGGCAAAGGCCTGGCGTTTGAACAGGTTAGCGGCAGTGCTTAGCCGGTGCTGAACCGGAATCGCATGCCTGGCGAAGGGGCGCCCCGGACTCCCCCACGTCGCCACCACCGCAGTCCGCTCGGCTATGACCTTTCGTACGTGCTTGGCGACATTGGTGTCGGTGACGAACAGATCCGATGCGACAACGACGGCAATCGGACGCTCGTCGCAGTTGTCCAGTGCCTCGCGAAGTTCAAGGATTTGAGCGCCCAGGATTCGCGCGGCCTGACTATTGCCTGTCTTCTTCGCCAGGATGGCGACCCGGAACCCGGCACATACCTGGTCAAATGTCCAACCGCCCGCGAAGCGCACCACGTCACCGATATTGTCGGCGAGCAGATAGATTTGCGGGGCGGCCCGCGACTCGACCTTAATCATTGTCCTCCGGAAATGGGCAGGTCGCCGGGCCTGATCTGTGTCTGCAGGCCTGAGTTGGTGGTGGCCGCCCAGCGAGCGACGGCGGCAATCTGTGGCGCATCGAGAAGAGCTTCCGAATGTCCAAACACGATCTACCACCACAAACGCGAATCAATCGACGCGCACCTCACGACGGTGTTCGCTGGGCTGGCCGTAACACACTGGATCGAGCACCAAATCGGTTGGAGCATAAAGAAGTTCGTCGCACCGCTCGCCGCTACCGAATCGTCACGATCAAAGCCGGCCCCAGATATGCACCTGGGCATCGATTACGAGACTAGTTTCTGGTTGCAGCATCGGAGACAGTCAGTGCGAACCGGCGGGGGCTGGCAACGAAACCTCAGCTCGAGCCAGCCAGTCATCGGGCGGCGGGACGTGATTGTAGATGCGGACGGCATTCTGGTAGCACACTTTGTGCACCTGTTGGGGGGGCAGGTGTGCCATCTCGCTCCGAATCATCGCCTGACATTCCGGCCAGGTGCTATCGAAGTGGGGGAAGTCGGTTTCCACCATCATGTTGTCTTCACCGATCAGATGAAGCATGTGGAACGCCGAGGGATCTTCGATCGAAGTGAAGTAGAAGTTCCGTCGGACGATCTCCACCGGCGTGGGCTGATCCGATGGCCATCCTTTGCCATAACCTCCGGAATGACGGTAGGCACGCGCCAATCGCTCCAGGGCCATTGGTACCCATGAGACACCTGCCTCCGACAGGACGACCTTCAGTTTGGGGAATTTGAATAGTATTCCGGAGTAAACCCAGTCCAACAGCGCCTCCAAGCCGTTAACCGGGAACAGGGCGGTGATGACTTCTTCAGCGGAAACCGATGAAGGCTTCGCGGTCCGGCCGGACGATCCTACGTGCAGGTTTACGACCGTGTCGGTCTCCTCGCAGGCGCCAAAGAATGGGTCCCAGATTGGATCGTAGATGTGTGGGAACCCGAGTCCCTCAGGGTTTTCCGAGAAGCTCACCGAACGAAACCCGCGAGCGGCATTGCGGCGTATCTCATCGGCCGCGACCACCGGGTCGGCCAGCCACGGCATCTGACACGGAATATAACGGTCGGGGTCGGCGGCACACCATTCGTCGATCATCCAGTCGTTGTAGGCACGCAGGCATGCCAAGCCGAGGTCGGGATCGCTGATCTTCGAGAATCGGGTTCCGGCAAAGCCCCAAATCAGCGAGCCAAAGCACAGGCTTGACCACACTCCACCCTGGTCCATATCGGCCAGTCGGGCCTTCGGGTCCCAGACCGATCGTCGAAACTCCTCGAATCGCGCTGCTGTCACCGTCCATTCATTCATTGGGCGGCCCGACGCGCCGTTAACCAGCAGGATCGGCACTCGGTCGCCATCGATGTGCCACCACGGGGCACCATCGGCCTCCTCGCGCAGAAACGGCGCCGAGTCGCGAAATTTCGACGGAACGCGCTGGGTAAAGAGGTCGCCGGGCTCCAGTGCGTGGTCGTCGACAGAGACGATTGGGCAAAACAGCGACTCGGTTTCTGGTTCATCGATGAATGTCACCGTTGCCGGACGTCCGTGTTCGGCGACAAGTTCAGCCAGAAACCCATCCAAATCTGCCATGTTGACGTCCCTTCCAAGTTATCCGATGACGCCGCGCGCCGAAACCGAGGATCCGCGGAAAGACTTGATGCTCTGGGTACTACGAGCGCGTCGCATCGGTCAGCGCTGCCAGCGCATCCGGCGATCAATCCCGATCATCCATGACAAACTCTATGGTCAGAGGTGACAGTTGTCAATAAGTGACAGGTCATCACGGCGGATGCGGAGCTCAGCGTCGGCGGGTTGGAGTTCGTCGGGACTTCAGAAAAGCGACCTGATCGGGCGCAGCTACCCGCGTGCGACGGGTGCGGGTTGACGGCCGCGGATCAGCCGTCCCGGCCGTGCCGACGTCGGCACGCCGTTCTCCGAAATCACGACACCGGAAACGATCGTCACCACGTAGCCGGCGGCGGTCTGGTCGAGTCGTCGACCACCGCCGGGCAGGTCGTGAGCGATCACCGGGCGGTGCAGCGCCAGCGCCGAGTGATCGATGACATTGAGATCGGCCTTGTAGCCCACTGCAATTCGGCCACGGTCAGCCAGTCCGGCGACTCGCGCCGGCACTGAGGTCAGCTGGCGGACGGCTTCAGCCACACTGAGCCGCCCGGATGCCCGGTCGCGCACCCAATGGGTGAGCAGATATGTGGGAAAACTTGCGTCGCAAATCATTCCGTAATGCGCGCCGCCGTCGCCCAAGCCGAGGACAACGTCGTCACGGCCGAGCAACTCGGCCACCGTGTCCAGCGACTTGTCGCGGAAGTTGGCCAACGCCACCAACAACATCGCGCGGCCGTCGTCGTCGAGCAGCCGGTCGTAGGCCTCCTCCAACGGACTCACCCCACGCGCGCGTGCGCGCGCCTCGATGGACTCAGACGGGTCGGGTTCGTAGTTCGGCGGCTCACCGAGCGGATATATGTACTCCCAATCCTGCACCGCGTACATCAACGGATGCCCCTCGCCTGACGGCTTGTCGTTAAGGATCCTCATCCTCACTTCGGGTTTACGCATTTCAGCCACCCGTTCGGCCAGCGGCAGATTAGCAATTTCCCGGTAGCTGGGGTAGAGCACGAACGGGTTGCCGCTCAACTCCAAGCCGACGAGCAGGCCAATCGGCCGGGGGAAGGTCTGCGCGGTGACATCGCCGCCGTTGGCGTTGGCCTTCTCGACCATCGTCAGCGCGTTGAGGAAGTACGGCTCGCCGGCATTGCCGATAGCAAGCGTGAACGTCACCGGCAGACCCACCTCTGCGGCCACCTCGAACACCGCCCGCAAGGCCGGCTCGGAGTCCTGAGAGATCAGATCCGGCACGAACTGGATGAGGCCGCCGCCGGCGTCGTGGACGCCACGGGCGATCGCCTCGATTTCATCCTGAGCGGCCTCGTAGCTCGGGATCAGCTTGCCGCTCTCGGACTTGTGAAACGCCACCCGCGACGATGCGAACCCCAACGCCCCCACCGAGACCGCCTCGGCGGCGAGCTTGCGCATCTGCGCCAGATCCTCGGCGGTCGCCACCTCCCGATCTACCCCGCGTTGACCCATGACGTACACCCGCAGCGGCGAATGCGGCAGCAGCGCCGCCACGTCGATGTCGCGCCGTCCCGCCTCGAGGGCATCGAGGAACTCAGGGAACGTCTGCCACGTCCAGGGCAAACCGTCGACCATGACCACACCTGGGATGTCCTCCACGCCGGCCATCAGGTCCACCAGGACCTCGTGGTCGTCGGTACGGCAGGGCGCGAATCCGACGCCGCAGTTACCCATGAGCGCCGTGGTCACCCCGTGCGCCGACGACGGCGTCATCCGATCCGACCAGATCGCCTGCCCGTCGTAATGCGTGTGGAGGTCGATGAATCCGGGCGTGACGAGCAGTCCGGCGGCGTCGATCTCGCGGTCGCCTTTCCCGGAGACGGTGCCCACCGCGGCGATGACGCCGTCGGACACGGCGACGTCACCGGGATAGGGCGCACCGCCGAGGCCGTCGACGATGGTGCCGTTACGGATGACCAGGTCATGGCTCATGTCGACGACATTACGTAACAGATCCCGCCGACTGCTAGTTTCGTTTTCCAAATTGATAAATAGTGTGATGATAAATAGCGTGATGTTGCCCTGAGCGCTGCTCAGTGGGAGACCATGCCGACTACGGCCAGAAAACTGGCTCTTCGGATTCCAGCGGGGGCCGGCTCTGGCTTTGAGGTCGGCGTGCCCTGCGGTGGGGGTCCCCCACCTCGGCGTCCACGGCGTAACCGTGCGGCGACCCCATCACTTTTCTGCGGGATGACCGCGGCGACCCCACGACCGCGCAGCATCCATCGCGCCAGCCCACACAGGTGCTCGATTGATCGCGCCCCGCGCCGCTAGGACCACACGATCTGCACCGCGCTCGCTCCCGATGCGGTCTTCACGGTGCGCACGTAGGCGACCAGGGCAGCCTACGGCCCCGATTAGTGCGCAAATCCCGGACAAGCCAACACAGAATGCCCAGGTCAAACCGCCGCGGACACCGTCAATCCCGAATCGTGAGCCAAGTCAGGTCATGGGAGCTCGGGACACGCGCATTTGTTTTGCGAGCCCATAAGCGGCTGAGTGCCTGGGAGATTCGTGGTGCCCCAGGTCAATATCATTAAATTGCAAAGAGTCGCCGGAGCAAAATATCTGGAAAGCGAGAAAGTTGAACGACATCGTCAAAGGTCTGCCATCGACGATGGGCGACCACTACCAGCTCAACACCACCACCCTGCTGCAGCACGCGGTGCGCAGCTATCCCGAACACGAGATCGTCTACCGAACCTCTGATGGCGGCTGGGACAAATACACCTACGCCGATTGTTACCGGCGGGTGTGCAAGCTCGCGAATGTGTTGCGCGGACTCGGAATTGGACCTGCAGATATGGTCGGTGTGCTCGACTGGAACAGCCGCAGACATTTCGAACTCTATTGGGCCATACCGTCGTTGGGCTCAGCAATGTTACAGATGAACTTGCGCCTCGGGGCAGAGGATCTGTCGTTCACCGTCAATCACAGTCATGCAAAAGCCATCTTCGTCGACGAGACGCTGCTACCGATCGCGGAGAAGCTGGCCGCAGCTGGAGTCGGCGTGAGGACGTGGGTTGTGATGACTGACAAGCAGTTCTGGGAGATCAGCACCACGTTGCCGAATCCGCTTTCATTCGATGAGCTCATGGCCGGCGCGTCAGACGAAATTGACTTCCCGGTGATTGATGAAACTTCAGCCTACAGTGCTTGTTACACGACAGGGACCACCGGCAAGCCCAAGGGAGTGTACTACTCGCATCGCTCCATCTATTTGCATTCGATGTCGCGGGCACAATCGCTGACGATGACTCCGTACGACACCATCATGCTGATCGCCCCGATGTTCCACGGCAACTGCTGGGGGTTGCCTCAGGCCGGTGTCTTCGCCGCCACCCGCTTCGTGCTGCCCGGCCGGTTCACTGCCGATGACACTTCGGTGCTTGTCGACGTGATGATTGCGGAGCATGTGACCGTTGCGAACGGATCGCCGGCGATCTTCGAGCCGATTTTGCATTACATCGAAACCCTCTCGGAAAAACCCGATTTCACGGGTGCGCGTTTTCTGAGTGGTTCTTCTGAACCGCCGCTGACGATGATGCGGGGTCTGTACAAGCTCACGGGAGCCGACATCGCCCACGGCTACGGTGCAACCGAAACCACGCCTGTCGTCGCCCACAACGGGGCCATCAAACCGTCGCTGAAGGGGTTGCCGGAAGAGGAGCGCTGGGACCGTAAGCGCTATCAAGGACTGATCGCCACCGGCGTCGACATCCGGATCGTGGATGCCGACGGGAAAGACATGCCCGCGGACGGCAAGTCGACCGGTGAGGTACTGCTGCGCGGCCCATGGATCGCGGAAAGGTACCACGACCTGGAGGATAATGACTCCCGCTTCTTCGAGGGCTATTGGCGTAGTGGTGATATTGGAAGTATCGATGAGCACGGATATCTGAAACTGACCGACCGCCTCAAGGATGTCATCAAGAGCGGCGGCGAATGGATCAGCTCGATTGACATGGAAAACGCCATCGCCGCGCATCCGAATGTGATGGAGGTGGCGGTCATCGGTGTCGCGCACCCGAAGTGGCAGGAGCGTCCGGTGGTGGTGGTCGTCACGAAGGACGGCGATGATCTGCCGCTGAATGAGGTGCACGCCCTACTGGAAGGAAAATTTGCCAAATGGCAGCTGCCCGACGTCATCATTCAGCAGGGGTCGCTACCGCGCACAAGCGTGGGCAAGCTCGACAAGAAGGTCATGCGGGCGGCGCACGCGAACGTCTACTCAGCTGGCTGATGTTCGGCGATCACATCGCATTGTCTCGACATCAGTGGCTGGAGCGAACGCTAGAACGCGTTCGGCGACCACCCGCCACTGATCGCCGCTAACTTCGGAGGGTCTCGCGCTGCGCTAGGGTAAACCGCATCGGCGTGGACTCGCGACGTCTTCAGCCAGATACGACACCGTATTACTGTGATTGACAGTGACTTTCGACGCTTATAATTTCACCGGCGCGCGATGGCCGATGAAGCGGGCGGCGCGGGATATTGTTTGGCCGTCGTAGATCCGGAAGGGTCGCACTTCACGGAGCAGACCCGACTTGGCTCAAATTAGTGCGCACGGTCTGCGCGGATTTTGATGGGGGCGGCGTGTAGGTCGTCGGGTAGCGGATCGGCAGCGGTGAGGGTCTGATTGCCGGCTTGAATTCTCACGGTGCGGTATCGGCGGGCGGTTCTCACGAATTTCTTGATGCTCCAAACCGGTGACAGCCACGACTCGCCCGCTCACTGTCGCCTTCATGCCGTCCTCGCCAGGACGTCGATGTCGTAGTCGTTGATGTCGGGTGTGGCGGCCATTCGCTGTCGGTATTCGCGCGGCGACCACGGCCACAGTTCGGGCACACCGTCGGCGCCGAGGTACCAACTGTTGCAGCCGGTCGTCCACACCGTGCCAGGCATAGCCCGGCGCATGCTGGCATTGAAGTCGTCGGTCGCGCGACGCGAAGGGGCGACCGTGTCGAATTCCCCGGTGCGCCAGCGGGTGATCCAGCCGGTGATGTGGTTGGCCTGCGCTTCGGCGATGGCGGTGAGCGAGTAGTTACCGAACGGGCTGTGCGGGCCCATCAGCATGAAGAAGTTCGGGAAGCCTGGCATTGCCACAGCCAGATGAGCCCTGGGGCCCTGTGCCCAGAGTTGTTCCAGGGTCAGCCCGTCGCGACCCACGAGTGACATCGGCCGCATGAACGCGTGTGCGTCGAAGCCGGTGGCCAGCACGATCGCGTCCAGCTCGCGCAATTCGCCGTCAGCCGTGACGATGCCGCGCCGTTCGACGTGGTCGATGCCGCTATCAACGAGGTGGACGTTGTCGCGCTGCATTGCCGGGTAATAACCCGACGAAATGATCAGCCGTCGGCACATCGGCTGGAAGTCCGGAGTCAGCCGGCGGCGCAGCTCGGGGTCGCGCACGGTGCGCAGGTTCGCCCGGCACACGCCGTTGATCAACCGGCGCCGCCAACCCGGCTTGAGTATCGCAGCGGAGACCTGCCCGACCGCAAAATCGTAGCCGTGGTAAGCCATCGCGCTCAGCCTGGGCACGCGGCGGCGGACCGGATGCATCCAGCGGAAGTACCGCGGGTTGGGAACCGGCAGAATCCATTGCGGGCTGCGCTGGAACACGTCGAGGCGGGCAGCGGAATCTACTAGGCCGCAGACGATTTGGACACCGGTCGACCCGGTCCCGACGACGGCAACCCGCTTTCCGGTCATGTCGACGGAGTGGTCCCATCGCGCGGAATGCATGACGGGCCCGTCGAAATCGGCCAGGCCCTTGATCGCGGGAGTGTGTAGCTCGCGCAGGAGGCCGGTGGCCGCGATCAGGAAGTCGTGCGACGCCTGCTCCCCCGTACCGGTGGTCAGATGCCAACGGCCGTCAGCAAATCGCGCGTCGACGATGTCGGTCCTGAACCGGATGTTGTCGTTCAGATGGTAGCGCTCGGTGAGCGCCCGGAAGTACTCGTGTATTTCTGGCCCGGTTGGGAACAGCCTCGTCCAACTCGGGTTCATTGCGAAGGTGAACTGGTAGTGCCGTGACGGCACGTCACAGGCCAAACCGGGATAGGTGTTGTCACGCCAGGTTCCGCCGACGTCGGCGCCCTTCTCGTAGATGGTGACGTCGGTGACACCGGCTTGCCGCAGCAGGATGGCCTGGCAGATACCGGACATACCCGCACCGATAATGCCCACGGACGGATGCCGTTGTGACATCAGCGAACTCCCTTCGATTTGTCGGCACGAATCGCGCGCCGGGCGTTTGGGATCGCCGCGAGAAGTCGGTCAGCGATGAATAGCAGTGGTCGCAGGTCGAGGATCGGCGACCCATCACCCTGGCGTGGGATTTGTCGCTGGCTGCCAGCTGTTTGGCTCAGCATGATGGCCGCCCTAACACTTCACGTGGTCGTCGACGAGACCCGGCCGGACCGCGCGGCACGGGCTTGCGAAGAAGCATTGAGATACAGAGGCATTGGGCGCGATGACGTCGAACGCGTGAAAAGCGCCGTCGGCAATCTCCTCATGCACCCGAACGCCGGCCCGGCGGACTCGTTCGCTGTAGGCACGGCTTTCTTCATAGAACAGATCGCGGCTGCCAACGCCGATCCATGCCGCGGGCAATCCGGAAAGGTCGATACAGCGGGCCCGTGCCGCGGTCACCGGATCGGCGCCGGCCAGATACCACTGCCATGCGATCTGATTGTCGCGGCCACCCCATATAACCCGCCGCTTGATCTCGGAAAGCTCACCGGTTCGATCGTCGAGCATCGGGTACACCGTCATCTGCATTGCTCCGAGCGTCAAATGAGCTCGAGTGTGCGGAGATCACGAATCGCCGAGCAGCCACGGCGCAGCATCGTGGCCATCATGTCGTCACCGCGTTCGGTCTGCTTTGCGAACGCGGTGCCGAACGCGCAAATCAGCGGCACCTGAATCATTCCCAACAAGTAGTCATGCCAGCAGTCCGCCGCGTCGTAGTCATTGACTCCGGTGTCGAGCAAGGCCTGATGGTATAGCGCAACCAAATCTCTTTCCGCCTCGCCCCGAAGCGTGGGTTCTAGGCTCGTGCCGGTGAAGTACGCCAGGTCGCGTCCGGCCAGTCCGACCCCAAGGGTCTGCCAGTCGACGACGCTGACCCGGTCACCGTCGAAAAGCAGATTGTCCAACCGGTAGTCACCGTGCAACAAGGCAAACCGATCTGGCGCGTTCAGCAGCCACGGAGTCACGAGATCCATTGCCAACGAGAGAGTTTCGGCATCCTCGGCGTTGAGCCGAGTGCCGAGTTTCTCGATGGTGATGCCTGCGGCCATCTTAGCGGCATCCCCGATGCCGCGGATGGCGTCCTCGCCGACGATCGACATCGCCAGTCCGGGGAAGGTCTGCCACCGCTCGTCACACCAGGTCGGCCCGTGCAGGCCAGCCAGGGCACACGCCGCCAGCCGGGCCTCGGTCACGCCGCAGCCGGCGATCTGATCCCCTTGGACGGCCGGGGCTTGGTCGGCCAGCAGCAGCGCGAAACTGGCTCCCTCTTCAGCGATTTCGACGTGGTAGCACTGCGGGGCCGGGATCGTCACCAGATTAGCGACAGATTGATAGAACGCGCACTCACTGCGGTAACCCATCGTCACTTGATCGCGCACCGCGTCGTCTCCGGTGGGCAATTTGAGGACGAAGCTGGTGGGCAGGCCGTCGGGGTTGCTGGCATAGGTGACCGTCAACCGGAAGGTGGCGCCCGCCTGACCGGTGCCTACGGGTGTCACGTCGATGCTCTCCACCTCCACGCGGGCGCCGGCGCCGTCGAGGGCGCTCGCCAGCCAGGCAATGGTGACATCGGAGGGATAGCGGGGAATCCTGCTCGCGGCGCTCATAGTGTCAGTTGCCTTCTTTCGGAGTGTTTCTCGGTCGACGAACCGCACAGCCATCCAGTTGAGCAGGCGGATGCCAGACGCGCGAAGCGCCATGTCGCGCGGGCCTGACCGGTGCGATAAGGATAGTCTTGTGCGTTCGACGGTCTCGGCGTATCGGCCGCCGGCCGATCAGGGCTATCGAAAGTTTCATTCCACTGGCAAAGGTGATTGTGTTGGCGGCCGTTGAATTCACCGAGCCCACCAGCTGCTGAGAGCCACCACCTGGAACCGGAATTGTCCGAAATCGCTGCCTTCGGTGATCGATTCGCCGACATCAATTCATCCATCACCCACACCAAGATCCGATTTCGCAATTGACTGACTCACGGCCGCCAATGCGGCGGCCACCGGCGCTGAAGTCGACGCGGCTAGGGCCGAAGCGCAACACCGCATCGCCTGAACCTTGACCCTCGCCAGTGCGTGGGCTGCGTGAGTCAAGCCAGCTCTCAGTTCTGGCCTCAGCGGCGGACCTCGTCGTCTTCTGCAATCTCGCGGAATGCATTCTGTAATCAGCTGACAGTCGCGCGGTATGTCCTGACGATCGGCTCCAATTCGTCGGGGGTGGAGCCGTGCATGATGACGGCATCGGCGCCGTACTCGAACTCCTTGCGTATGCGGTCGACGCACTGCTGCGCCGATCCCGTCGCCGAGTGCTGCAGCCATTCGTCGGGAAGCAAAGTGGCGATATGCTCGATCTGCTCGGCCGTGGCCTTGTGGTCGATCCCGCCCGGAACCGACTGCACCACCGGATCCTCCCGAAAGCGTTGCAGCACTGACAGATCCCAGCCATTCGTGTTGACCAACAGCTCGCCGTACCCCTGCAGGTACGAGGCCAGCCGCGCGACGGTCTTCTTCAGCCTCAGCTCCTCGGGCAAATGGTCGCCCACCGTGGCGAAGCAGGACCACACCTTGACCTCATCGGGATTGCGGCCCGCCTGCTCGGCGGCATCCTTCACGGTTTTCACGGCCCGCTGCAACGTCTCTGGCGTGAAGTAGGTGTGCAGGATCACGTCGTCGAACTCACGGCCGCCGAGTGCCAGCGTCTGCGGGCCGAAGGCCACGATCGCCAACCGGATGTCCTCTTTGAAGTCGGGGTCGAGGAACAGCAACTGGTACTTGCCGATTGGTCCATCGTGGTTGAAGATCAGCTCGCCGTGCCACAGCCTGCGCATGACCTGTGCGAAGTCCTCCATCTGCGCGGTCGTCACCGGAGGTACTCCCAACGCGCCGTATATCACCGCCAAGCCACGTCCGAGGCCCAAGGTGAAGCGACCCTTCGACAGGCGGTGCATCGTGGTCGCCCACGAGCCGGTGATGAGCGGATGCCGGGTGTTGTGGTTCGTTGCAGCGGTCGCGATTTGCATCCGGGTGGTCACGGCCAGCGCCGCACCGGTGAGCGAGGACGCTTCCTTGACGTTCCACCGCTCGGAGATGAACCCGGTGCCGAAGCCCAGTTCCTCGCCGCGGCGCGCTTCGTCCATCAGCGTGGCGGGACCTTCACCGCCCGCTCCAGCAAGCAAGTAGCAGCCCAGTTCGTCCAGAACACGCTCAGTCACACCCAAACTCCTTGCTTGTAGCCCACAATTCCAGACGTCGACGATGCGCCCGTCGACCATGCGGAAGATCTCCATGCTGGCAACGGTGGTCTCCGTGCCATCTTCAACTTCATCGGCGACTGATACGCGATCGCGACGTATTCACCGTCGTCACCGGCGACCACGAGGTTTAGGTCGAAGCGAATGGTTTCGAACAACGCACAGTGATCGATGATGCGGGCCACCGCCTGCTCGCGGCTCAGCACGGTAGCCTCACCCACGTCGTGGCGAATCACGTTCTCGCCAATAAGCTCCTCGGCAAGTGCAAAGTCGCGCTCATTCCACACCACGAGGTTGTACTGCTCGACCACTTCGCGCGCAGTTCGGGTCATGCAAACACCTCCAGTGCGCCGACCTCGTCGATGGCCGCCACGGCGCGGTCCACCAACCTCAGACAGAGTTGCCGGGAGCGCTCCGGCACCGCGTCCCACGTAGGTGGCGCCATGACCGGCAGCAGCGCAAGGTAGGCCGCTGCCGCCCGATACTGACGCCATGCCTCGTCGAAGCCGTATTCGACACCGTGGTCGGAAAGATGGTCGAGGTACTCGCGGAGCAGTTCGGCATCACCGCCCGCGCGGTCCTGCGCCCGCAGCCAGCAGTGCATTGCGGCCTTGGCAAGGTCCATGCTGGACTCGACCACGACTCCGTCCTGCCCAGCCAGCGGGCTGACGGCGATGCCCGGGCCCATCACCCGCATCCCATCACCCCGACCAGCCGCGCGGCGCGGTCGATGACCCCGACGCTACCCAATGCGAAGGACGCCTCGGATGTTGCGCCCAGCCAACAGGTCGTCGTATCCCTCGTTGACCTGCTCGAGCGGGTAGGTGCGGGAGATCAGCTCATCGAGCTTGAGCTGGCCGCTCCGGTACAAGTCCATGAGCAGTGAGAGGTCGCTGAGCGGCTGGCACGAGCCGAATAGGGCGCCTTGGATCGTCTTCTCGAAAGCGGTCATCGGATTGCCGAACGTCGAAATCTGGCGGTCGTCGTGCCGACCGGCGGCCGTGACGACGACGCGGCCACGCTTGCCAACGATGCTCAGCGCCTGTTCGACGGTGTCGCCCGTCAGTACGCCGGTGGTGATGATGGCGCGTTCGGCGAGCCGGCCCCACGTCGCCGCGGTCACCATCTCGAGGGCTTCCTCGTGCGTGCCGAACGTGTGTGTCGCACCGAAGACCCGCGCGCTCTCGTGCCGTAGCGGATTGGGGTCGACGACGACTATGCGTAGCGCCCCTGCCAGAGCCGCGCCCTGGACAGCGTTCGAGCCAACGCCACCGGCACCGTAGATGACGACCGTGTCGCCTGGCTGGGTCCCTCCGGCGCGCACCGCGCTCCCCCAGCCGGTCGGGACGCCGCAGCTGAGCAGCGCACCAGCCTCGAACCCGATGTCGTCGGGCAGGATCTGCACAGAGTATTCGGAGACGACCATGTGCTCGGCGAAGGTGCCGAGCGCGCAGAAGCCGCCGAGCTCCAGGTCGCCGATTCGCATCCTGTAGGTGCCGTCGAGCATCAGACCCGAACCGGCGTTCAGCCCCTTGTCGCACATGTTCTGCTTGCCGGTGGAGCAGGCCCGGCACTGACCGCAAGCCGGGATGAACGTCGCCAAGACCCGGTCGCCGGCCTTGAACCGCTCCACGCCCGGGCCGACCCGCTCAACGACGCCGGTGCCCTCATGGCCGCCGATGATCGGGTAGCCCATCGGAGTGTCGCCGGTCCGCAGGTGATCGTCGGAGTGGCACAAGCCGGCCGCCTCGAGCTTCACCACTAACTCGTGGGCGCGCGGATCGTCGTACGTGACGTCGACGATCTCCCAGGGCTTGCCCGCTTCGAACATGACCGCCGCTCGAGTTTGGTTCCTCACCTTTTTCCTCTTCGAGGTGTGGTATTTCGCCGGTTCAGCCGCGCCACTCGCTTGGCGCCTCATCGAGAATCACGGTCTTCACCTCGAGATAGGGGCGCAGGCCCTCGATCCCGCCCTCGCGGCCAACGCCGGACTGCTTGTAGCCACCGAATGCGATGCCGAAGTCGCTGCGGAACGCGTTGTGCCCCACCGTCCCGCTGCGAAGCGAGCCGGCAACGGCTCGCGCCCGGTCGATGTCGGGGGTGAAGACCGAAGCATTGAGCCCGTAGATGGTGTCGTTCGCCAGACGCACAGCATCTCGCTCGTCCTCGGCCCGAATCACGCTGAGCACCGGGCCGAAGATCTCCTCCTGCGCAATGGTCGAGCGGTTGTCGACGTCGGCGAAGACGGTCGGCTCGAAGAACCAGCCGCGGTCGAGACCCGCCGGGCGTCCACCACCGGTCACGAGGCGCGCGCCTTCGGCGACACCCTTCTCGACGTAGCCCTGGACCCGCTCGAGCTGGCGACGCATGGCCAGGGGACCCATCTCGACCTGCTCGTCGAACGGGTCCCCGACACGCTTGGCGGAGAACGCAGCGGCGAGTGCGTCGACGAGCGGGTCGTGCCGGTCCTTCGTCACGATGATCCGGGTGAGGGAGGCGCAGACCTGACCGGTCATGACGCATTCATCGGATGCGAGCTGGCGAGCGGCGATGTCGAGGTCCATGTCGTCGAGGATCACGGCGGCCGACTTCCCGCCGAGTTCGAGGGTGTAACGCGCGATGCGGCCGCCGCACAGTGTCGCGATACGGCGGCCGGCCGCTGTCGAGCCGGTGAACGAGATCTTGTCGACATCGGGCGAGGTGACCAGCCTCTCCGAGGCCTCTCGGTCCGCGGTCACGACATTCAGCACACCGGGTGGAAGCCCGACCTCTTGGGCGATCTCGGCCAGGACGTAGGCTTCTCCAGGAGCTTCCGGCGAGGCCTTGAGCACGACGGTGCACCCGGCGAGCAGCGCCGGCGCTGCCTTGTACGCGGCGAGCAGCATCGGAGCGTTCCAGGGGATGATCGCGCCGACCACGCCCACCGGCTCACGTACCAGCAAACTGAACGTTCCCGGCGTGCTCGAGGTCGCCGACTCCTCGAACTCGAAGGTTTCGGCGAGCGAGGCGTAGTACTCGAATGTTTGCGCGGCGCCGGCCCCGATGACCTTCGCCGCACTGTGCAGAACTCCCGACTGGCGCGGCCAGATCTGGGCTAGGTCGGCGGAGCGTTCCCTCAGCCCCTCGGCGATCGCGCGGAGGTACTCGGCGCGCTCCGTCGGCTTCATTCGCGGCCACGGGCCCTCGTCGAACGCAGTGCGCGCCGCCGCGATCGCCCGCTGCACGTCGTCCACCTGCGCCTCCGCCACACGAAAGAACACCTCCTCGGTCGCGGGGTCGACGACGTCGATCCGATCGCGCGTCGACGGCTTTACCCACTCACCGCCGATGAAGAAGTGGTCCGGTGAGGTGATCGGTGCTTCCAGGCTTCGTGTCGCGGTCATCCATAGTCCTATCCGGTCGGTTATTTGGCCTTGCCATAAAGTGCTCCAGCCCGAACACCGCCGACAAGCTCATCGCAGTTCAAACCCTCATATTTGAGAGCTCATCAACGGATAACCCAGGCCCATCGTCCTCAACTGAAATAGCCAGAACTCTCCCTGACCCGACGCGTTCGACTCTCGCGGACACTGAAATCACGGACGTCGGACGGGCTGTGCCGCTCAGCGGTCGAGGACGATCATGTCGTCCTCGACCGTGACCTTGTAGCTGCGTACGCGCGTCCGCGGGTCAGCTGAACATTCGCCCGTCTCGGGGCTGAACTCGAAGCCGTGCCAAGGGCAGATCGCCACGTACTCACGGTCGTCGAGCCTTGGGCAGCCGACCGCGTCGGCGACGATCTTCTGCTTGAAAAACCCGTCGGACAACTTCGCACCCATGTGCGGGCAGCGATTCCGCAGCGCGTGAAGATCTCCCGCTCGTGTCCGCATGATGACGAAGCTCGTCGGCCCCACCGTCACCTCCCGCATACCGCCGGGCTCGAGTTCCGACTCGGGAAAAAGCTGATGCTTGCTCATGCGAGTGACGCCAGACGAGGGTACGTCGCCAGTGCGTTTTGGTAGCGAAGACGGAGACGAAGGCTTTCGTCCATGCTCTCTGGCAACACAATGTGCACCGAATCTGCGTCGTAGTGCGGATAGTCAGTCGAGAACATGAAGATGTCCTCGGCACGCGTCTCTTCAATCATCCTGGAGAACTCGCTGCGGGATATATCCGACATCGGTTGGGTCGACAGGCGGATATTGTCGCGCATGTATTCACTAGGAAGGCGCTTGACCCAGGGGATGATCATGCGGGTCTCGCGGTATTGCTCGTCGGTTCGGGCCATGAACCACGGCAGCCAGCCGACGCCACACTCGAGGAACACCGCTTTCAATTCCGGATATTTATCAAAGACGCCGTTACCGATAAGGCTCAGGATCTGATTTTGTCCCGAGTGGGGAGGAGTCATGCTGTGCCACTCGAACCAGGTGCGAGGGTAGCCGAGCCCTGTTTTGCTATGCACACCATGGTGGAAGGTGACGACGAGGTCGTTGCGCAGGGCGGCTTCATAGATAGGCCAGTACCTGGGGTCGCCATACTGACGGTCGCTGATCGTGGGTAGGAAGACTTGAACCATCTGCGGATGCGCAGCCGCCCGATCGATCTCGCGGGCAGCTAGGGCTGGATCGTCTGCGACGACATGGATCGAACCTCGGAGCCGCGGCTCCTTATCCAGCCAGTACTCAATCTGCCAGTCGTTGTACGCAGACGCCAACGCCCGCGCGTAGTCGTAGTTGCCTGGCATGTTCGACATCTGGCACAGACCGTTCAGGATGGCGATCGATACGCCCTCCCCCTCCAGTAACTGCCGACGGGTGAGCTCGACGCTGGAGGCAGGGACGACACCACCCTCGTCGTTTATCCAGTCCTGTCGGAAATCCCCGGGGGTCGTATACGGAAACATGCTGGGGATCGACAGGCCAGGCCCCTGAAAAACGCCGCCGAGCTCGGTGAGGTGTCGTTGCCAAACTGGGTCGAGGTGCGGCAGCAGCTGCGTCCTGTCGGTTAAAATCTCGTGGACGTCGGTGTCGATCAAGAAGGTCTGTGGATCGATTGCATCTCGTGATGAAACAGGCGCCGTTACCGTCATTTCGCGTTCTCCTTCATTTCGACTATGTAGGCTTTAATCCACCGTCTCAGCCCGAGGCTCGCGAGTGACCGATCGACGGTATCGACCGGTGTTGTGAAAGGCGGGCTCGTCACGATGCCTCCGATGACGACGGCATGGGCGGGCGGAATGGGCTTGCGATGTCATCGAGGAAGTTCGAGAACTCCGTCTCCCCAGGCTCTACGTAGTACGGCTCTTCCATGTAGTGAATGAACCGCCACTGGCCTTCGCGCAGGCGAAGCACCGCGGTGCTCCTGGTGTGGGTCTCGCTGACCGTGCTCGTTTCGACCCGGCGCAACTCCCAGCGCGTCACGAATACCGCGATGGCGATGGTGGGGGCGACCAGCCGCACCCAGAGCCGCGGGAGGTCGACTGACACACTCGTGAGACGGGAACGCGTTCGCGCCAGATGCGAGTGGATGGCGTCGGATCCGACAAGCACATCGTCGAGTTCAACCGCGATATACGCGACGTCGGGGGCCATCGTCCACAGTTCCATGAGCCGGGCGGGCTCCAACTCCTCCCAGCGGCGCGCGTACTCGACGACCACCTCGGTGACACTCTTGATCTGCGCCGCCTCCGTGTTCAATGCCTCCGTGTTCAATAGGGCCCCGCGATTCCGGAGACAGCTGCCGCAGGTGCGGTGACGCCGCGGGCGCGCTCCAGTTCGGCAGCCGCGCCGAGCGCAAGGAGCAGTCGCTCGGTACCAAGGGTCATGAACATGAAGCCCAGCTCCAAGAACCGGGGTGCGGCCAGTCCGAGGGCGGCGTGAACGGCGGGAATCTTGCCGGCGTTGTTCGCGGCGGTGACAAACGTGGTCAGCACCTCGCACAGTTCCTCACTGGGCGGAAACTGCCGATGCCCGAGTCCGAGCGCGATCCCGAGGTCGGCCGGGCCGATGTAGATGCCGTCGATTCCCGGCACCCCGAGGATTTCATCGACGTTTTTCGCACCATCGACTGTTTCGACCATCGCCAAGATCATCGACCGTTCCGCCAGCCCCTCCGGCTCCCGAGGCAGATAGGCGGCGATCGGACCGTAGCTGCGGTTGCCGCCCTCAGACGGGTAGGTCGCGGCGGCGACGGCGGCGGTCGCCTCCGCCGCGCTGTTGACCATGGGCACGATGATGCCGTCTGCGCCGGAGTCGAGAACTTTGCCGATCAGTGCCGGGTTGTTGGCGGACACGCGCACAAACCGCGGCATCTCGGTCGGGCGGCCCAGCAGGCCCGGGATGTCGGACTCCGAGATGGCGCCGTGTTGGCAGTCGATTCCGACATAGTCGAACGGCGTCTGGGTGAGGGCTTCGAGCAGGTCGGGGGACCCCAGGGTCAGCCATGAACCGAATGACGGCTCGCCGCGAGCGAACCGTTCGCGGATTCGCTCGCGAGGGCAACGCACCGCCGCGTCCATGAAAAATACGCTAAGTGGGCGCGGATCAGACCGTCAACGAAGAACGTTTATCAGTGTCAGGATTAAAAAAACCCCGGTCAGTCGCCCGAATAGAACGCAGCGGTGTAGGTCAAAAGCTCGTCGAAAAGGCGCACAGCGAGGGGGAGATCCTTCGCGATGATCGCGTTAGCGACCTCCACATGACGGCGGTGGACTTGGGCGAGGATCCAAGCATGCTCGGACTCTGAACGCCGTGCGAAGTAGGCCCTGTTCACGAGTTTCTCGATGACGCGAACGAACAGGTCCAGCGCCGGGTTCCCGCTCATCGAACTGAGCAGCGTGTGAAATCCACGCGACTTGACGCGAACAGACTCCTGCTTGTTCACCACCTGTTGTGACTCTTCAGCCAGGAACTGCCGTAGTCGACGCTCGTTCTCGTTGCTCATGCGGTCGATCACCATCGGCAGAAGCGATATTTCCACCGCCCGCCGCGCCTCGAGCAGGTGCTCGGGGAGTATTCGCCGGAAGGTCAGGTAGTTCACCATCGACTTCACCACCCCGCAGTCGTCGGGAGCGGTGACCTGCAGTCCGCCACCTCGGCCGCGCTTCATCTCGGCGATGCCCTGCTGCTCGACTAGGCGTATCGCCTCGCGCAGGGCGCCCCGGCTCACCGAGTACTTAATCATGAGTTCGCTCTCGACGCCGAGCATCTTGCCGACGGGCCAGCCAGCCGCGTTGATCTCCTCGGTGATCTTGTCGGCAAGGGAAACGCCCACCTTGAAGTCTGAAAACTCGTCGCTCACCCCGTCACGCCCTTCGATAACAGGATTCTGTTTTACGAGCGCCGCCGGGCCTACGCTCGATTGACAACCATTGGAGGGCAGCGGCACTCAAGCGAAAGCCTACTCGGGAGCGAAAGCGTACTCGGGAGGTTCGACGTGCCCGTCGGGGGTGCGGCGACGACTGGGCTCGCCATCGTCCGCCTCGGCGTCTGCCCCCTGCTGGTCAACGGCAACGACGAGCCCGGTGACGCGTCGCGGGCCAGCCTGGCCGCGACCCGGCTGCTGCTCCCGGGTCAATGATTCTCAGGAAAGGACAAGTGACGTGAATTCACAGAAGAACACGAAGCTCGAACTTGGGGATACCAAGACCGTCGGAGTTGTCGACACCGACACACACCCCGATACCTTCATCGACGTAATGATCGATGACGTGCCGGAGCCGTGGCGCTCGATGTACTACAAGAACCGGCCCCATGACGTCGAGAACGGTCGATTTTTCTATGCTCCGCCGACATCGGCTCGAATTGACGCAACCATCACCGGCAAGCGGCCGGGCGAGGACAAGGCGCTCTACGCGGAGCAGGTGCTCCAGGAGACCGACACGGACTATGCGGTGCTGCTGCCATTGTCGCGCGGCAAGTGGTGGGACCCGGAGTGGGAGTCCGCCAAATCGTCGGCCACCAACACCTACATTGCGCGCGAATGGCTCGGCACCGAGAACAACTGGCACGGCCGATATCTTTCGGGCATCCGCGTTTCTCCGGGTGACCCGGATCGCGCGGTGGCAGAGATCCGCAAGTGGGCTGGACACCCATACTTCTGCCAGGTCCAATTCGCGCCCGAGGTGCTGACGGCGCCGGCCGGGCACCCGATGTACCGAGCGGTTTTTCGTGAAGCGGCTGCGCAGGGTCTTCCCGTCGCAATGCACATCACCCGCGAGACGTCGATGCAGTCGATGACACCGGTCGGCTACTCGTCGTACCACATCGAGGCGATGGGCTCGTGGGGGATGTACTACGCGGCCCACCTCGCGAGCCTCATCTTCGACGGTGTCTTCAGCGAGCTGCCCGAGCTCAAGGTGGTCTTCGTCGAGGGCGGATTCACCTGGGCGGCGCCGCTGCTCTGGCGCCTCGACAAGTATTGGGCTGAACTCGGCTCGGAGGTTCCCCACGTTAAGCGCAAGCCCAGCGAGTACGCCCGCGACCAGCTTCGGATCACCACCCAGCCGCTCGAGGAGCCGAAGGACCCCCGCGACCTCGTTCGCATCATCGAGGCAATGAACGGCCAGGACATTTTGATGTTCTCCAGTGACTACCCGCACTGGGACTACGACGACCCCCGCCACGTCGCTTCACGCTTGCCTGCCGAATGGCGTGACAAAGTGATGTTCCAAAATGCGTGTGACCTGTATGGCCTTCCGGCCACACGACCGGTGGATGCCCTCGACCTCGAGGCTGACTCGATGACACGCTACCGGCACCAGGCGCCGGCGACCCAGCACATGGATTCATACGGCCAACTAATCACGACTGCGAAATCCGCGGCATCATTCGATGACTTCGTGGCGACCGACTGACCATGGCGCCGTTGCAGCAGAGGAACCTGCGCACATATGTCGCTGCCGTCGAGGACATGCCACCAGGCACGATGCGCCTTGTCCCTGTCGGAAAGTTCGGGGTGGGTGTCTACAACGTGAAGGGTAAATTCACCGCGATCGCGAACTACTGCCCACACCGGGGCGGACCGATGTGCGTCGGTCACCTCACGGGCGAGACCTCCGCCGGGGAGAAGCCGTACAGCCAGGTCTTCACCCGGCACGATGAATTCATCAAGTGTCCCTGGCACGGCTGGGAGTACGACCTTGTGTCGGGTGAGGCAGTCGCCGCCCGCGTGAGAGTCCGGACCTACGAGGTCATCGTCGAGGACGGCAACGTCATTTTGATCGGAGCGGCGTGACAATGGATCAGAAGAGCCGAGGCGCGATCGACACATGCATCACCCCGTTCTGGCGGACGGACCTGGAGATTCACGAATGGATTCCGGAACCGTGGAAGAGTAAGCGTCAGCTACCCGGGATGCTTCGCCAGATGTACTCGGCACCGACCGGCATCCCGCCCTACGGCGAATACCTCGAGGAGGCGCGTCCCGATGGGGATCCGCGCGCTCTTCCAGGCTCGAGCATGGCGAAGGTGCTCGCCAAGATGGACGCGGACGGTTCGCGGCTCGGCATCCTCATGCCGCTCACCCGCGGGCCGCAGCCCGACCAGGACATGTCGAGCGTGATCTGCTCTGCGACAAATGACTGGCTGTCGAAGACGTGGCTCGACGTCCCTGAGGCAGATGGACGCTTTCTGGGCACGATCCGCGTGAATCCGGCCGACCCGGACACGGCGGTCGAGGAAATCGAGCGATGGGCTGACCACCCGCGGATGGTGCAGGTCGGCGTGCCGCTTGACGCCTGGCGCCCGTACGGCCAACGCAACTATTTCCCGATCTGGGACGCTGCGGCCAGGTATGGGCTTCCGATCGCCGTGCATGCTGACGGCGGCGCGTCGGCGAACTTCGCCCCGACAATGGTCGGCTACCCCCGCAAGCATATCGACTACGCATCGCAGGAGTCGATCAACTTCACTTACCACGCGGCGAGCTTCATCATGGAGGGCGTTTTCGAGCGTCTGCCGAACCTGCGCGTCTTCTTCGCGGACGGTGGCCACGACATGGTCACTACGCTCATGTGGCGCATGGACGCAGACTTCCCCATCGCCCGCCACGAGGTGCCATGGCTCACCAAGCCGCCCGGTGACTATCTCCACCATTTCCGCTTCCGCACCAGCCGGTTGGAAGGGCCGGCCGGAGCGGACGAGGTGTGGGCCAAGCTCAGCCGCGCATCCGAGTTGCTGATGTTCGGCAGCAACTACCCGCACTGGACGTCGATGGGCACCGATCAGGTGCTCGAGGGATTCACAGATAGCGAGCGCGAGCGTGTGCTGTTCGGCAACGCCGCGGAGATCTACACCCCGCGACTCACTGCAACGGGAGGACTTGACGCACTCACGCGGTACGCCGCGGGGACGCCTGCATGACCGACTCGCCCAGTAACGTGCTGCAGGTGGGCCTGTCCCCAGACGAGTTTGTCCGGGAGCTTGTGATCGCGCGGCGCGCTGCTGCCTCGGACTGCGTGGTGGAATTGCACCTCGAATCGCCGGACGGTGGACCGCTGCCAGCGTGGCAACCCGGTGCCCACGTCGACCTCCTCCTGCCGTCGGGAATGGTCAGGCAGTATTCGCTCGCGGGAGATCCCGCCGACCGCAGTATGTATCGGCTCGGTGTGCTGCTCGCCCCCGACAGCCGGGGGGGCTCCATCGAGGTACACGAGAAGCTCCTTGCCGGTTCACTCGTGACAATCCGTGGTCCACGCAACAACTTTCAGCTCAGGCCGGCGAAGAATTACGTCTTCATCGCGGGCGGCGTCGGCATCACACCCATCCTTCCGATGGTCGCGGCCGCCGCAGCCGCTGGAGCCGACTGGCGGCTCTACTACGGAGGTCGCGCGCTCGAGACGATGGCGTTCACCTCTGAACTGGAGGCGTATGGCGATCGGGTCGAGCTCTACCCGGAGGACACGCGCGGGTTCATACCGTTCGATCAGGTGCTAGACGATCCGACGGCGCTCGTATATTGCTGCGGTCCCGAACCCCTGCTGCTCGCCGTCGAGAGAACCATCACGGACTGGCCGGTCGGGCAGCTGCAGGTCGAGCGGTTCGCGCCCAAGGAAATCGAGCATGACCCGGATCATGCATTCGACGTTGAATTGGCGCGAAGCGACCTCACTCTCACCGTGCCGTCGGATAAGTCGATCGTGCAGGTCGCAAGGGACGCGGGCGTAGACGTGATCACGTCCTGCGAAGAGGGCATGTGCGGCACGTGCGAGACGCAAGTTCTCGAGGGGACGCCTGAACACCGGGACTCCATCATGTCGGCCGAGGAGCACGATTCGGAGTCGTCAATGGCGATCTGCGTCTCCCGCTCGCGCACGCCTCGCCTCGTGCTCGATCTGTAGAACGCTTCAATCGCATATATGAAGCCGATCTTGCTTAGATCGCCTCAAGAGCATCCTCTATGGCGGTTCGAAGCAGAGCCGCGTGACAGAAGGA
>NZ_AUWQ01000070.1 GCF_000455205.1 Mycobacterium sp. UM_CSW
CCCTGACACTGACGCGAGGCTAGCGACGGCGGGGCGATGCCGCGAACCGGCACGCACCGACGTAACACAACCGTGTCCGGGCCCTTACACACGGCACCCGCGGGCGGTCGGCGGTTGAGCCGCGTCGTTATTGTGGCTAACCAGTAGCGGGGAGAAGGGACGACATGGCGCGCACCGACAACGACACCTGGGACCTGGCGACCAGCGTGGGAGCCACCGCCACCATGGTGGCCGCGGGGCGGGCCCGGGCCACCCACGACGGCCTGATCGACGACCGGTTCGCCGAGCCGCTGGTGCGCGCTGTCGGCATCGACTTCTTCACCAGGTGGGCCGCCGGCGAGCTCGACTCCGCCGTCGTCGACGTGCCCGGCGCCCCATGGGGCATGCAGCGCATGACCGACATCCAGGGGGCGCGCACCCGCTACATCGACGCGTTCTTCGCCGAAGCGCAAAGCGCGGGCATCCGCCAGGTGGTCATCCTGGCCGCCGGCCTGGACGCCCGCGCCTACCGGCTGCCATGGGCGGCGGGAACGACGCTGTTCGAGATCGACCAGCCGCAAGTCATCGAGTTCAAGACGGAGACGATCGCCGAACTCGGCGCCAAGCCGACCGCCGAGGTGCGGGCGGTGCCGATCGACCTGCGCCAGGACTGGCCCTCGGCGCTGCGCGCGGCCGGGTTCGACACCGCGCGCCCGGCGGCGTGGGCGGCCGAAGGCCTGCTCGGGTTCCTGCCGGGCGACGCGCAGGATCGGTTGCTGGACAACGCCACCGCGCTGTCCGCCGGCGGCAGCCGGCTGGTGGCCGAGGTGTTCATGAACTCCGGGACCAACCTGCAGGCACTCAACGCGGCCACCCGCAAGTGGCAGGAAAACGGCCTCGACGTCGAGCTGCAGAACCTGGGCTTCCCCGGCGAGCGCAACGACGTGGCGACCTACCTCGCCGACCGCGGCTGGCGCCCGGTGCGCACATCGCTGAATCAGCTGTTGGGCGACAACGGATTACCGCTGCAGTCGACCGACGAGAATACGCCGTTTTCCAGCAACTACTACTGCACCGCGGTGCTGGACCGGGCAGCTTAGAGGAAGGCCGCACATGCCGAACAGCAAGCCCGCCAAGCCACTTGACGGGTATCGGGTCCTGGACTTCACCCAGAACATCGCCGGGCCGCTGGCCGGACAGGTGCTGGCCGACCTGGGCGCCGAGGTGATCAAGGTGGAGGCCCCCGGCGGCGAGGCGGCCCGGCACATCACCGCCGTCCTGCCCGGGCGCCCGCCCCTGCCCACGCTGTTCCTGCCCCACAACCGTGGCAAGAAATCGGTGGCGGTGGACCTCACCGACGACGAGAGCAAGCAGCGGATTCTGCGGCTCGTCGACACCGCCGACGTTGTGCTGGATGGCTTTCGGCCCGGGGTCATGGAACGGATGGGGCTCGGGCCCGACGAGCTGCGAGCGCGCAACCCGAAGCTGATCTACGCGCGGCTGTCGGCCTACGGCGGCAACGGCCCGCAGGGCAACCGGCCCGGCGTCGACCTGATGGTCGCCGCCGAATCGGGCATGACCACCGGGATGCCCACCCCGACCGGGAAGCCGCAGATCATCCCCTTCCAGCTCGTCGATGCCGCCAGCGGTCACGTGCTGGCCCAGGCGGTGCTGGCCGCGCTCCTCAACCGCGAGCGCCACGGGGTGGCCGACGTCGTGCGCGTCGCGATGTACGACGTCGCGGTCAACCTGCAGGCCAGCCAGCTGACCATCCACCTCAACAAGCCGAGCGAGCCGAAGCCCGACGCGGAGCCGAAACCCAAGAAGCGCAAGGGAGTTGGCTTCGCCACCCAACCGTCCGACGCGTTCAAGGCCGCCGACGGCTACCTGGTGATCAGCGCGTACGTGCCCAAGCACTGGGCGAAGCTGTGCGAGATCATCGGCCGCCCCGACCTGCTGACCGACGAGCGGTTCATCGACCAGCGCGCCCGGGCGCTCAACTACCCGGAGCTCACCGAGGAACTCGAGTCGGCGCTGGCGGCCAAGACCGCGGCCGAATGGGTCGAGCTGCTGCAGGAAGGCGGCCTGATGGCCTGCCACGCCTACACCTGGAAGCAGGTGGTCGGCACCCCGCTGTTCGCCGAGAACGAGCTCGCCCTGCGGGTCGGCAGCGGCGAGGACGCGATCACTGTCGTTCGCATGCCGGCGCGCTACGACAGCTTCGACGCCGCGTCGGCCGGTTGGGCCACCGAACCCCCACCCGCGCCCGGGCAGCACAACGAGGAGTTCCTCACCGGTTAGAGCCCCGGGAGCCGCACCACCTGAATGAAGAACTCGTCGATCTGGCGAACCGCGGTGATGAACGCGTCGAGGTCGACCGGCTTGGTGACGTAGGCGTTGGCGTGCAGTTGGTAGCTGCGCAGGATGTCCTCCTCCGCCGAGGAGGTGGTCAGCACGACGACCGGGATGCGCGCCAGGTCCGGGTCGGACTTGACCTTCTCCAACAGCTGTCGGCCGTCGTATTTCGGCAGGTTCAGGTCGAGGAGGATGAGGTCCGGTCGCGGCGCGTCGGCGTATGGACCGCGCCGGTAAAGGAAGTCCAGGCCCTCCTCCCCGTCGTGGGCGACGTGCAGGTTGTTCTTGAGCTTGTTGTGCTCGAACGCTTCTCGCGTGATCAGCTCGTCCCCCGGATCGTCCTCGACGAGCAGGATCTCGATCGCTCTACCGGCCGATGATGGCGATGTCATCGTGGCCTCCTTCTTTCGTCGCGATGGGCAGGGTGAACTGAAGCCGGGTCCCGTCGGTGTAGGTCGAGTCGACCCAGACGGTGCCGCCGTGCTGCTCGACGATCTTCTTGCACAGCGCCAGGCCCACCCCGGTTCCGGCGTACACGTCCCGGCCGTGCAGCCGCTGGAAAATGACAAAAACCTTCTCGGTGAATTCTTCGGCGATGCCAATGCCGTTGTCCGACACGGAGAATAACCACTCATCGGCGCGTCGTTCGCAGTCGATGACCACGCGGGGCCGGCGGTCCTTGTGCCGGAACTTCACCGCGTTGCCGATCAGGTTCTGCCACAGCATGGTCAGCAGCGTGGGATCCCCGATGATGACCGGCAGCGGCTGCGTGGGCCGCACGATTTCGGCGTCGGTCTCCTCGACGGCGGCGGCGAGGTTGGCCAGGCCGGCGTCGAGCGCCGTGCCGAGGTCGACCTCGGTTTCCATGGTGGCCAGGCGGCCCACGCGGGAGAACGTGAGCAGGTCGTTGATCAGCACCTGCATGCGCTTTGCCCCGTCGACGGCGTAGCCGATGTATTCGATCCCGCGCTCGTCGAGCTGGTCGCCGTAACGCTTCTCGAGCAGCTGGCAGAACGAGGCGACCTTGCGCAGCGGCTCCTGCAAGTCGTGCGACGCGACGTAGGCGAACTGCTCGAGTTCGGCGTTGGAACGCCGCAATTCGACGGCCTGCTCGTCCAAAAGCGCGCGGGCCGAACGGGATACCTCGAGCTCCTCGACGAGGCGCTGCCGCATGTTGTCCACGTCGATCGCCATGCTGCGAATGTCCTTGGGCCGCTTGGGCGGGGCGATGCTCTCGCCGAAGTCGCCCTGCGTGATCCGCCGGCAGGCCGCGGCCAGCGTCGCGATCGGGCGGGTGACCGCGTCCCGTACCAGGATCCCCAGCGCGGCCGCCGTGCCGAAGAACAGCAGCACCATGGTGATGAGCACCCGGTCCCGCCAGGCGTCGGTGCGTTTGAGTTCGTCGGCCGCCTGGTTTCGCGCCGCGGTCAGGTTCGCGTTCTGCCTGTCGAAAAGGGCACGCAGGTGGTCGAATTGGGCCTTGCCGCGTTCGGCCGCGGGCCGGCTCATGACGTTGCGGGCGTCGGGGACCACGCTCGCGATCGCGGGCTCGGCGTAGTTGGCGCGCCAGTTGGCGGCCGCCTGTTCGATCGCGTCCAGGTCGGCGAGCAGGTCCGGGCGCTCGGCCAACCGTCGTCGGATGTCATCGGCCGCCTCGCGTTCGGCGTGCTGCCCGTCGTAGTACGGCGTGAGGAACTGGCGATCGGCCGCGATCAGGTAGCCGCGCACGCCGGTTTCCTGGTCGCGCAGCGCCGATTGCAGCTGATAGGCGGCGACCCGCGACGGCTGGATTCCGTCGACCAGCGCGCGCAGCATGCCGTCGGAGCGCTGCAGCAGCACGGCCCCGACCACCGCGCCGGCGAGCACCATCACGCCCATGGTGGACAGGACCAGGAACTGCCAGCCGCGCACGGTCAGCTGGTTAAGGCGCGGTACCTGAAGGGCGGGGCTCACGTCGTGGTCCGCTCGACGCGCACCACCGCGATGTCGTCGCTGAGCCCACCGCGCGGGCGGGCGAGTTCCTCGGCGCCGTCGATGAGCGCGTCGACGAACGCCGGTCCGGGCAGCCTCGCATGCTTGCGGGCCAGCGCGAGCAGACCGTCCTCGCCCAGGCGCCTGTTACCTTCCCCGGAATACCCCTCGAAGAGCCCGTCGGTCAGCAGCAGCAGCCCCTGCCCCGCGGGCAGGCGCAGCTCGTGCCGCGGCCAGTGGTCGCCGCCCAGGCCCAGCGCCGGGCCGCCCGGCGGCTCCACCCATTCGACGGCCTCGCCGTCTTGCACCAGCATCCCCGGATGGCCGGCCCGGACGGCGGTGACGGCGGTGCCGTCGGGGTGGATCTCCAGGCTGAGGACCGTCGCGAAGATCCCGTTGCCGGTGCGTTCGGACTGCAGCACCCGCTCGAGCTTCGGCATCAGCTCGACGCCGTGCACCCCGGCGAAGGTGAGCGCGCGAAACGCGATGCGCAGGGCCGCCCCCAGCGCCGCCTCGTCCGGCCCGTGCCCGGCGACGTCGCCGATCAGGACGTGCACGACCCGGTCGGGTGTCTGCACGACGTCGTAGAAGTCCCCGCACAACAGGGCGTCCTCGCGGCTCGGCCGGTACCGGGCCACGATGTCGATGCCGGGCTCGTCGAGCAGCAGCGGCGACGGCAGCAGGCCGCGTTCCAGCAGCGCGTTCTCGCGGGCCCGGAGCCGGCTCGCGTGCAGGTCTGCGGCGATGAGCTCGGCCCGTTTGCGCTCGATCGCGTAGAGCAGCGCGCGCCGCAGCATCTCGGGCTCGACGCGCCCCTTGACGAGGTAGTCCTGCGCGCCCGCGGCAACCGCGGAGGCCCCGAAGTATTCGTCGTTCAACCCGGTCAGCACGACGATGGGGACCGCGGCGTCGCGCTGGGCGATGCGGTCCAGCGCGTCGATCCCGCTGGCGTCGGGCAGGTTCAGGTCCAGCAGCACGCAGTCGGGCCGCACCGATGCGAGCTCCTCTTCGGCCTGCGCGATCGACTGCGCCCAAGTCAGCCGGATGTCGGCGACCGCTTCGGCGATCAGCTCCTCCACCAGCAACGCGTCGGCCCGGTCGTCCTCGACCAACAGCAGCGAGAGTGGCTTGGCTGAAGAGCGCATGCACGTCAATTCCCGGTCAACCATGGAAACCCATGGGAAGCCATGTTAAGCAATTGGACGCTCCCGCGGCCGCGATAAGACTTTGCTCTTGCACGACGGTCGGAGTGGATGGCCGGTGCCTGTTTACCGACGCTGGGGCCGGACTTACCGGCCTATCTCGTTGCTGTCGGAGATCCTATTCGGTGCGCCGACGCCTTCGGAAACAGAGTCCCGCATTCAGCGCAGCAGCGCCCGCGACATCACCACGCGCTGAATCTGGTTGGTGCCCTCGTAGATCTGGGTGATCTTGGCATCGCGCATCATCCGCTCGACGGGGAAGTCGGTGGTGTAGCCGGCGCCGCCGAACAACTGCACGGCGTCGGTGGTCACCTCCATCGCGACATCGGAGGCGAAGCACTTGGACGCGGCCGAGATGAAGCCGAGGTCGGGTTCGCCGCGCTCGGCCCGGGCGGCGGCCTGGTAGACCAGCAGCCGCGCGGCCTCGACCTTCATCGCCATGTCGGCCAGCATGAACTGCACGGCCTGGAAGCTGCTGATCGACTCCCCGAACTGCTTGCGGTCCTTGGTGTAGGCGATCGCGGCGTCCAGCGCGCCCTGGGCGATGCCCACGGCCTGGGCCCCGATGGTGGGACGGGTGTGGTCCAGCGTGGCCAGGGCGGTCTTGAAGCCGGTGCCCGGCTCGCCGATGATCCGGTCGCCCGGGATGCGGCAGTTCTCGAAGTACAGCTCGGTGGTCGGCGAGCCCTTGATGCCGAGCTTCTTCTCCTTAGGGCCGACGGTGAAGCCCTCGTCGTCGATGTGCACGATGAACGCCGAGATGCCGTTGGCGCCCTTGTCGGGGTCGGTGACGGCCATGACCGTGTACCAGGTCGACTTGCCGCCGTTGGTGATCCAGGCCTTGGCGCCGTTCAGGATCCAGTCGTCGCCGTCGGCCTTGGCGCGGGTGCGCATCGACGCCGCGTCGCTGCCGGCCTCCCGCTCGGACAGCGCGTAGGACGCCAGCGCGCCGTCCTCCGCGAGCGAGGGCAGCACCTGTTTTTTCAGCTCCTCCGAGCCGCGCAGGATCAGGCCCATGGTGCCCAGCTTGTTCACCGCCGGGATCAACGAGGCGGACGCGTCGACGCGGGCCACTTCCTCGATGACGATGCACGCCGCGACCGAGTCCGCGCCCTGCCCGCCGTACTCCTCCGGCACGTGCACCGCGTTGAACCCCGACGCGTTCAGCGCCTCCAGCGCCTCCTGCGGGAACCGCGCGTTCTCGTCCACGTCGGCCGCATGCGGCGCGATCTCCTTCTCCGCCAGCGCGCGGATCGCCGCCCGCAGCTCCCGGTGTTCCTCGGGCAGTTGGAACAGATCGAACGACGGGTTTCCGGCCCATCCAGCCATGGTCGGCCTCCTTGCACTCGCTAAGCTACTCGCCGGTAACTTTACCGTGGCGCTGTTGCAGCGCCGAATCCTTGGCACGCACGCTCTCGGCCAGCTCGTCTTGGAACGCGACGAGCCGCGCCCGCAGCGCCGCGTCGGACGACGCCAGGATGCGCACCGCGAGCAGGCCCGCGTTGCGGGCGCCGCCGATGGAGACCGTGGCGACCGGAACGCCGGCCGGCATCTGCACGATCGACAGCAGCGAGTCCAGGCCGTCCAGGCGGGCCAGCGGCACCGGCACCCCGATCACCGGCAGCGGCGTCGCGGAGGCGACCATTCCGGGCAGGTGCGCGGCGCCGCCGGCGCCGGCGATGATCACCTGCAGACCACGGTCGGCGGCCGTGCGCGCGTAGTCGAACATCACCTGCGGCGTGCGATGCGCCGAGACCACCCGGACCTCGGCCGGGACGTCGAACTCGGCCAGCGCCTCGGCGGCGTCGGCCATCACCGACCAGTCGCTGTCGCTGCCCATGATGACGCCGACCCGAGGAGCGTTACCCATATTGCGCCGTTCCTCCTCATCGCTTCGCTCTGCATCGTCACCGGCGCGCATGTGGATCCCATCCGTCCGTCCACTGCCCGTGTGACAACCAGTGTGCCGCCAGGTCGGCGCGTTCACGCAGCTGGACCAGCCCCGCCGGGTCCGCGCCGAGGAAGTTGACGTGCCCGATCTTGCGGCCGGGCCGCTCCTCTTTTCCGTAGAGGTGAACCCGCGCGTCGGGCATCCGCGCGAACAGGTGGTGCAGCCGCTCGTCCATGCTCATCGCCGGGGTCTCTCGGGCGCCCAGCACGTTGGCCATCACGGTCACCGGCGCGATGGCGTCGGTGTCGCCGAGCGGATAGTCCAGCACCGCGCGCAGGTGCTGTTCGAACTGGCTGGTGCGCGCCCCGTCCATGGTCCAGTGCCCGGAGTTGTGCGGCCGCATCGCGAGCTCGTTGACCAGCAGCTCGCCGTCGACGGTCTCGAACAGCTCCACTGCCAGCACGCCGACGACACCGAGTTCGGCGGCCAACCGCAGGGCCAGCTGCTGGGCCCCGGAGGCGACGCCGTCGTCCAGGTCCGGCGCGGGCGCGATCACCTGCACGCAGATCCCGTCCCGCTGCACCGTCTCCACCACGGGCCAGGCCGCGCCCTGCCCGAACGGGGAGCGCGCCACCAGGGCGGACAGTTCGCGGCGCAGGTTCACCTGCTCCTCGGCCATCACCGGCACCCCGTCGGCCAGGAAGCTGGCCGCGATTTCGCGGGCGTGCAAGGGGTCGCGGGCCATCCGCACCCCGCGCCCGTCGTAGCCGCCGCGGACGGCTTTGACGACGACGGGGCCGCCCACCCGCGCGGCGAAGGCCTCGAGCTCGTCCAGGTTGCCGATGCCGGCATACCGCGGCACCGGTGCGCCCAGCGCCTCCAACCGCCGCCGCATCACCAGCTTGTCCTGGGCGTGCACCAGGGCGTGCGGCGGCGGCGCCACGTTGACGCCCTCGGCGACCAGCTTCTCCAGCAGCTCGGTCGGGACGTGCTCGTGGTCGAAGGTCAGCACGTCGGCCCCGGCCGCGACCCGGCGTAGGTCCTCGAGATCGGCGTGCGAGCCGATCATCACGTCGGGGCTGACCTGCGCGGCCGATTCGCCGGGGGCGGTCGCCAGCACCCGCAGCGTCTGCCCCAGCGCGATCGCGGACTGGTGGGTCATGCGGGCGAGCTGACCGCCGCCGACCATCGCCACGACGGGGGCGGCCTTGGGTGAGCGCTTGTTCGGCACGGCCATCATGGTGTCACGGCCCGCGGCGAAGCAGATTTTGCGTCGTTTTCGCGTCCGTCCGTACACTGACGTGTTGTGTCCTTCGCCGATGCCGTAATTTCGCGCCTGCCAGAGGCCGTTCAGCCTCATTTGCTGCGCCATCACGAGCTGATCAAATTCGCGATCGTCGGCGGCACCACGTTCGTCATCGACTCCGCGATCTTCTACACCCTCAAGCTGACGATCCTCGAACCCAAACCGGTGACCGCCAAGGTGATCGCGGGCATCGTCGCGGTCATCGCCTCCTATGTCTTGAACCGGGAGTGGAGCTTCCGCGACCGCGGCGGCCGCGAGCGCCACCACGAGGCGTTCTTGTTCTTCGCCTTCAGCGGCGTCGGCGTGCTGCTTTCCATGGCGCCGCTGTGGTTTTCGCACTACGTGCTGCAGCTTCGGGTGCCCGAGGTGTCGCTGACGCTGGAGAACATCACCGACTTCATCTCGGCCTACATCATCGGCAACCTGCTGCAGATGGCGTTCCGCTTCTGGGCGTTCCGGCGCTGGGTGTTTCCGGACGAGTTCGCCCGCAACCCCGACAAGGCGATCGAATCCGCCCTTACCGCAGGCGGTTTCGCCGAGGTCCTGGAGGACGAGCTGGAGGTCGGGAACGTCACCCTGTTGCGGTCGTGGCGGAAAAAGGCGAGCCGGTCCGGTCAGCTCGGCGACTCCTCCGAACCCAGGGTGTCGAAGACTTCGTGATACAGCAGCGCGTGCACCTCGCGCAGCCGCGGAATGTTGTAGAACTCCAACGGATCTTGTGACGCCGACTCGATGATCAGCGTTCCGGTGCGAAACATGCGCTCGCTCAAGCGGTCCCGGAACTCCACGCTGTTGATGCGCGCCAGCGGGATGTCGATGCCGCTGCGCGTGAGCACCCCGTGCCGAAACATCACCCGGCGGTTGGTGACGACGAAATGCGTGGTCAGCCAGCCCAGGAACGGCCACAGCGTGAGCCAGCCGACGATCACCAGCCAGACGCCCCAGATGACGCCGTAGATGATGTTCTTGGCGAGCTGCTCCCAGTGCGTCGAGTTGAGGTAGCCGGAGCCGAACGCGGCAAGGGCGGTCGCCAGCACCAGCACCACGACGGGCCAGATCAACCGCTTCCAGTGCGGGTGGCGGTGCAGGACGACCTGCTCGCCGGCGGCCAGGGCGTTGTCCGGATAGCTCACGTGAAAAAAGCTACCGCTGCTGGCGCAGATGCACGACGTCACCGGCGGAAACCACGACGGTTTGGCCGCCGGCCTCCAGACATAACCGGCCCTGGTCGTCGACCGCCGTCGCGGTGCCCACGACCTCCTTGTCGCCGGGCAGCACGGCGCGCACCGGGCGCCCGATGGTCAGGCTGCGCGCCCGGTAGTCGGCCGCCAGCGCCCAGTCCGCCCCCCGCGCGGCCCGCCAGGCCACGATCCGCCTGCCCAGTTCGGTCAGCACCGCGCCGACCAGCCGGCCGCGGTCCGGCTCGGGCACGCCGAGGTCGAACAGCGACGTGGCGCCGGGCCCGTCGACCTCGTCGGGGGCCTGAGTCACGTTGAGCCCCAAGCCGATCACCACGACCGGGCGGGCCACCTCGGCGAGGATGCCGGCCAGCTTGCCGGGGGAATCCGGCGGACCGGCCAGCACGTCGTTGGGCCACTTGAGGCCCGCCTGCACCCCGGTGACGGCCAGCACCGCGTCGACGATCGCCACCCCGGTGGCCAGGGACAGCCAGCCCCAGCCCTCGGTGGGCACGTCGACGACGCTGACGCCCACCGACATCGTGATCTGGGCCCGTGGGCTGGCCGTCCAGCCGCGCCCGTGGCGCCCGCGGCCGGCCGTCTGGTGCTCGGCGATCAGCACCGCCCCGGCGACTTCGTCGCCCGCCGCCGCGCGCGCCAAGAGGTCGGCGTTGGTGGAGCCGGTCTGGTCCACGACGTCGAGCTGGCGCCAGCCCAGCCCGGTCCCGATCAGCTCGGCGCGCAGCGCGGCCTGATCCAGCGGTTGCCGAAGCGAATCGCGGTCCGTCACTCCACCCAGCCTAAGCACCGGCGCCGGGCCTGCCGATACCATCGAGTCCCATGACAAGCGTTACCGACCACACCGCCGAGCCCGCCGCCGAGCACACCATCGACATCCACACCACCGCGGGCAAGCTGGCCGAGCTGCACAAGCGGCGGGAGGAGTCGCTGCACCCGGTCGGCGAAGAGGCCGTCGAGAAGGTGCACGCCAAGGGCAAGCTGACCGCCCGCGAGCGCATCCTGGCCCTGCTCGACGAGGACTCGTTCGTCGAGCTCGACGCCCTGGCCCGCCACCGCAGCACCAACTTCGGCCTGGACAAGAACCGCCCGCTGGGCGACGGCGTGATCACCGGCTACGGCACCATCGACGGCCGCGACGTGTGCATCTTCAGCCAGGACGCCACGGTGTTCGGCGGCAGCCTCGGCGAGGTGTACGGCGAGAAGATCGTCAAGGTGCAGGAGCTGGCGATCAAGACCGGCCGCCCGCTCATCGGCATCAACGACGGCGCCGGCGCGCGCATCCAGGAGGGCGTCGTCTCGCTGGGCCTGTACAGCCGGATCTTCCGCAACAACATCATCGCGTCGGGGGTCATCCCGCAGATCTCGCTGATCATGGGCGCGGCCGCCGGCGGGCACGTCTACTCCCCCGCCCTGACCGACTTCGTGGTCATGGTCGACCAGACCAGCCAGATGTTCATCACCGGCCCCGACGTCATCAAGACGGTCACCGGCGAGGACGTCACCATGGAGGAGCTCGGCGGCGCCCACACCCACATGACCAAGTCGGGCACGCTGCACTACGTGGCCTCCGGCGAGCAGGACGCCTTCGACTGGGTCCGTGACCTGCTGAGCTACCTGCCGCCGAACAACGCCACCGACCCGCCCCGGTACGCCGAGCCCGCCCCCGCGGGTCCCATCGAGGAGAACCTCACCGAGGAGGACCTCGAGCTGGACACGCTGATCCCGGACTCGCCCAACCAGCCCTACGACATGCACGAGGTGATCACCCGGATCCTCGACGACGACGAGTTCCTGGAGATCCAGGGCGGTTACGCGCAGAACATCGTCGTCGGCTTCGGCCGCATCGACGGCCGGCCGGTCGGGATCGTGGCCAACCAGCCGACCCAGTTCGCCGGCTGCCTGGACATCAACGCCTCGGAGAAGGCGGCCCGCTTCGTGCGGACCTGCGACTGCTTCAACATCCCGATCGTCATGCTGGTCGACGTCCCGGGCTTCCTGCCGGGCACCGGCCAGGAGTACAACGGCATCATCCGGCGCGGGGCCAAGCTGCTGTACGCCTACGGCGAGGCGACCGTGCCCAAGATCACGGTCATCACCCGCAAGGCCTACGGCGGCGCCTACTGCGTCATGGGTTCCAAGGACATGGGCTGCGACGTCAACCTGGCCTGGCCGACGGCCCAGATCGCGGTGATGGGCGCCTCCGGTGCGGTCGGCTTCGTGTACCGCCAGCAGCTGGCCGAGGCCGCGCGCAACGGCGAGGACGTGGACGCGCTGCGCCTGCAGCTGCAGCAGGAGTACGAGGACACGCTGGTCAACCCGTACGTCGCGGCCGAGCGCGGCTACGTCGACGCGGTGATCCCGCCGTCGTACACCCGCGGCTACATCGGCACGGCGCTGCGCCTGCTGGAACGCAAGATCAGCCACCTGCCGCCCAAGAAGCACGGGAACATTCCGCTGTGACCGAGCACGAGCCGCACATCCAGGTACTCAAGGGGAACCCGACCGACGCGGAGCTGGCGGCGCTGGTGGCCGTGCTCGGCGGCGTCGGCGCCGCCTCGCCCGAGCCCACTCAGCCGGAGAGCACCCGCTGGGGGCTCCCGGTCGACCGGCTGCGCTACGCGATGTCGAACTACCAGCGGCTGACCATGCAGCAGATGACACACATGAGGCATTGACCCGGCTGGTGCTGGGGTCGGCCTCGCCCGGCCGCCTCAAGGTGCTACGCCAGGCCGGCCTCGATCCGCTCGTCGTGGTGTCCGGCGTCGACGAGGACCTAATCGCTGCTGGCCTGGCGTCCGACGCCCCGCCGGACCAGGTGGTCTGCGCGCTGGCTACGGCCAAGGCCGACGACGTCGCCGGGCGGCTCGACGGCGCCACCGCGGCGGATTGCGTTGTGCTGGGCTGTGATTCGATGCTGGCCGTCGACGGCCGGCTGTGCGGCAAGCCCGGATCGCCCGAGGCCGCGGTGAGCCAGTGGCGGCTGATGGGCGGCCGCTCGGGCCGGCTGCACACCGGGCACTGCCTGCTGCGGCTGCGTGACGGCGCGATCATCCACCGCGAGGTCCAATCCGCCTGCACCACAGTGCATTTCGCCGCGCCGGCCGAGGCGGATCTGCGGGCGTACGTAGCCGACGGCGAACCCTTGCGGGTGGCGGGGGGCTTCACCCTGGACGGGCTGGGCGGCTGGTTCGTCGACGGGATCGAGGGCGATCCGTCGAACGTGATCGGCGTTAGCCTGCCGCTGCTGCGTGAGCTGCTGGGCCGGGCCGGGCTGTCCGTGGCCGCGCTGTGGGCCGACAAGATCCGCGAGACTTAATCCTGTGCGACCCGCCTCGGCGTGTCGCCGCAGCCATGTAAGTGTCGCGGGACGGTGAGCGTGGCGGCGGGGGTCGCGGGCCCGGCGGTAGGCTCGAAGTCGTGTCCTTACCCCCCGATCCACACCCGTCCCTGACCGAATACGCCCACCCCGAACGACTGGTCACCGCCGACTGGCTGTCCGCCAACATGGGCGCCCCGGGCCTGGCGATCGTCGAGTCCGACGAGGATGTGTTGCTCTACGACGTCGGCCACATTCCCGGCGCGGTCAAGATCGACTGGCACACCGATCTCAACGACCCGCGGGTGCGCGACTACATCAACGGCGAGCAGTTCGCCGAGCTGATGGACCGCAAGGGCATCGCCCGCGACGACACGGTGGTGATCTACGGCGACAAGAGCAACTGGTGGGCGGCCTATGCGCTGTGGGTCTTCACGCTGTTCGGCCACCCCGACGTGCGCCTGCTCAACGGCGGGCGCGACCTGTGGCTGGCCGAGCGCCGCGACACCACCCTGGACGTCCCGACCGCGACGTCGAGCGGCTATCCCGTCGTGCAGCGCAACGACGCGCCCATCCGCGCGTACAAGGACGACGTGCTGGCCATCCTCGGTTCCGAGCCGCTGATCGACGTGCGCTCGCCGGACGAGTACACCGGCAAGCGCACCCACATGCCCGACTACCCCGAGGAGGGGGCGCTGAGGGCCGGCCACATCCCCACCGCCGTGTCGATCCCGTGGGGCAAGGCGGTCGACGAGAGCGGCCGCTTCCGCCCCCGCGCCGAGCTCGAGGAGCTCTACGGCTTCCTGCAGCCGGACGACAAGACCGTCGTCTACTGCCGCATCGGCGAGCGGTCCAGCCACACCTGGTTCGTGCTCACCCACCTGCTGGGCAAGCCCGGAGTCCGCAACTACGACGGATCGTGGACCGAGTGGGGCAACACCGTGCGGGTGCCGATCGTCGCGGGCGAGCAGCCGGGAGCCGTTCCGGTCTGATGAGCATGCCCGCCCCGCTGGCCGAGGTGGTGTCCGACTTCGCCGAAGTCCAGGGCCAGGACAAGCTGACGCTGCTGCTGGAGTTCGCCAACGACCTTCCCGCGCTGCCGGCCGACCTCGAGGAGGCGGCGATGGAGCCGGTGCCCGAGTGCCAGTCGCCGCTGTTCCTGCACGTCGACGCCAGCGACCGCAACCGGGTGCGGCTGCACTTCAGCGCGCCCGCCGAGGCGCCCACCACCCGGGGGTTCGCGTCGATCCTGGCCGCCGGTCTGGACGAGCAACCGGCCGCCGACATCCTCGCGGTGCCCGAGGACTTCTACACCGAGCTGGGCCTGGCCGCTCTGATCAGCCCGCTGCGGCTGCGCGGCATGTCGGCGATGCTGGCCCGCATCAAGCGGCGATTGCGCGAGACGACCTGATCAGGAACGGATTTGGAGACCGGGTATCAGCCCCTACGGCGCGCCGCCTAAACTTCCCCGGGACAAGACTTGTAAGAATTTCTCTTAGAGACGCATATGACGTCCAGCCGAACAGGAGGCGAAGTGGCTAGTCACGCCAGCTCGAGGATCTCCAAGGTGCTCGTCGCCAATCGCGGTGAGATCGCCGTCCGGGTGATCCGTGCGGCCCGCGACGCGGGCCTGCCCAGCGTGGCGGTGTATGCCGAGCCCGACGCCGACGCGCCGCACGTGCGGCTGGCCGACGAGGCGTTCGCCCTGGGGGGGCAGACGTCCGCGGAGTCCTACCTGGACTTCGGCAAGCTCCTCGACGCCGCGGAGAAGTCCGGCGCCAACGCCGTCCACCCCGGCTACGGCTTCCTCTCCGAGAACGCCGACTTCGCGCAGGCGGTTATTGACGCCGGCCTGATCTGGATCGGCCCCAGCCCGCAGTCGATCCGCGACCTCGGCGACAAGGTCACCGCCCGCCACATCGCCGCCCGCGCCCAGGCGCCGCTGGTGCCCGGCACCCCGGACCCGGTCAAGGACGCCGACGAGGTGGTGGCCTTCGCCAAGGAGTACGGCGTGCCGATCGCCATCAAGGCCGCCTTCGGCGGCGGCGGGCGCGGCATGAAGGTCGCCCGCACCCTCGAGGAGATCCCGCACCTGTACGAGTCGGCGGTGCGCGAAGCCGTCGCGGCGTTCGGCCGCGGCGAGTGCTTCGTCGAGCGCTACCTGGACAAGCCCCGCCACGTCGAGGCGCAGGTGATCGCCGACCAGCACGGCAACGTCGTCGTCGCCGGCACCCGCGACTGCTCGCTGCAGCGCCGCTTCCAGAAGCTGGTCGAGGAGGCGCCGGCGCCGTTCTTGACCGACGCGCAGCGCAAGGAGATCCACGAGTCGGCCAAGCGGATCTGCAAGGAGGCGCACTACTACGGCGCCGGCACCGTCGAGTACCTGGTCGGCCAGGACGGCCTGATCTCCTTCCTGGAGGTGAACACCCGGCTGCAGGTCGAGCACCCCGTCACCGAGGAGACCGCGGGCATCGACCTGGTGTTGCAGCAGTTCAAGATCGCCAACGGCGAGAAGCTCGACATCACCGAGGACCCCACCCCGCGCGGGCACGCCATCGAGTTCCGGATCAACGGCGAGGACGCCGGGCGCGGCTTCCTGCCCGCCCCGGGGCCCGTCACCAAGTACGAGACGCCCAGCGGCCCGGGCGTCCGGCTGGACTCCGGCGTCGAGGCGGGATCGGTGATCGGCGGCCAGTTCGACTCGATGCTGGCCAAGCTGATCGTCTACGGCGCCACCCGCGAGGAGGCGCTGGCCCGCTCCCGCCGCGCCCTGGACGAGTTCCACGTCGAAGGCTTGGCGACCGTCATCCCGTTCCACCGCGCCGTGGTGAGAGACCCGGCGTTCATCGGTGACGAGAACGGCTTCTCGGTCCACACCCGCTGGATCGAGACCGAGTGGAACAACACCATCGAGCCCTTCACCGGCGGCGAGCCGATCGACGAGGAGGACGCCCGGCCCCGGCAGACGGTGGTCGTCGAGGTCGGCGGGCGCCGGCTCGAAGTCTCGCTGCCCGGCGACCTGGCCCTGGCCAACGGTTCCGCCGACCCGGCCGGGGTGATTCGCAAGAAGCCCAAGCCGCGCAAGCGCGGGTCGCACGCGGGGGTGGCCGCCTCCGGCGACGCGGTGACGGCGCCCATGCAGGGCACCGTGGTCAAGGTCGCGGTGGAGGAGGGCCAGGAGGTCGCCGCCGGCGACCTGGTCGTAGTCCTCGAGGCGATGAAGATGGAAAACCCGGTCACCGCGCACAAGGACGGCACCATCACCGGGCTCGCCGTCGAGGCGGGCGCGGCAATCACCCAGGGCACGGTCCTCGCCGAGATCAAATAACACGAAGAAACTCAGAAGAAACGTCAATAGCGTTGTCCGACCCGCCCCGGCGCGGGTAGGGTCGGTTTCAGGTTGAGTTCACAGCCGCCCGGATCACGTCAGGCAAGCGGGAAGGCAAACTCCCCGATCTCGAGCTTCACGGCCACCTGGCGTCGTCCGCAGCAACACCCTCCAAATGACGGAGACACGCATGTCTGTGGCCCAATCTTGGCAACAAAGCCGAACCGCCCAATTCACGTCCCGCTTGAGCGCGCTGGGGGCGGTGATCACCGTCGACGGTGAGCTCGACGCCGCCAACGCCGATCAGCTCGCCATCTACGCGCAACGCAGCGTCCGGCGCGCCCGCCGGATCATCGTCGACCTGCGCGGCCTGGAATTCATTGGTACCGCTGGCTTTTCGGCCCTGCACCGGATCAACGTCACGTGCTCGGCCGCCCAGTTGCACTGGGCCATGGTGCCGAGCCCGGCCGTAGCGCGGTTGTTGAGGATCTGCGACCCCGACGGCACCCTGCCGGTGACGACGCCGCAAGCCGAGCCGCTGCTGCGCCCCACCAAGAGCGAGCGCGACGAGTCGCGGCCGCTACTTCAGTTGGTCCCGCAGCCGCGTTAGCGACTTGGCCAGCAGGCGCGACACGTGCATCTGTGAGATGCCGACCCGCTCGGCGATCTGCGTCTGCGTCATCGACTCAAAAAACCTGAGCACCAACACCATTCGTTCCCGCTCGGGCAGCGCCTCGAGCAGCGGGCGCAACGCCTCGCGATCCTCGATGCGGTCGAGACCGGCGTCCACGTCGCCCAACGTGTCGGCGATGGCGCGGGCGTCGTCGTCGTCGCTGCCGCCGCCGGTGTCGATGGACAGCGTGTTGTAGGAGCTGCCCGCCACCAGGCCCTCGACCACCTCGTCGCGCTCCATGCCGAGTTCGACGGCGAGTTCGCTCGCCGTCGGCGCCCGGCCGAGCCGCTGGGACAGATCGGCGGTGGCGGTGCCCAGCCGCAGGTGCAGTTCCTTCAGGCGGCGCGGGACCTTGACCGACCAGCTGTTGTCGCGGAAGTGGCGGCGGACCTCGCCCATGATCGTGGGCACCGCGAACGAGACGAAGTCCGACCCGGTCTCGACGTCGAAGCGGACGACGGCGTTGACCAGGCCGACCCGCGCCACCTGGACCAGGTCGTCGCGCGGTTCGCCGCGGCCCTCGAAACGGCGGGCGATGTGGTCGGCCAGCGGCAGGCACCGCTCCACGATCTTGTCCCGCTGGCGCTGGAATTCCATCGAGTCGGGGGGGACGCCGGCCAACTCCCGGAACATGTCCGGGACGTCCGCATACTCGTTCGGCCGCGAAACCGAACCGCCGGCAGCTCGCGCTGTCACCTGCTAGAGGCCGCCCGTCGCGCGGTCAGCGTGATACCGAAGACACTGCCGGTCTCATCGGGTTCGCGACCGTCGTGGAAGGTCTGGACTTCGTCGGCCAGGGAGGTCAGGACGTGCCAGCTGAAGCTGCCGGGCGCCACCACGTCGTGAGTGTCGCACGCCGCGGAGGCCTCGACCACCAACTCGTCATCGTGCGGGTCGACCACCACCACCAGCGTCGCGCCCGGCGTGGCCGAGCGGATGAGGCGGGTGCACACCTCGTCCACCGCGAGGCGCAGGTCGGCGACCGCGTCGAAGTCCAGGTCCTCGAAGGTGCCGATGGCACCGACCAGCGTGCGCAGCATCGCCAGGTTCTCGAGGCGTGCCGCAACGTGCAGCTCGACGGCACGGTGGCCGCGTTGACGCGTGTTCGCGCGAACTCCCGGATCGGTCATATGGTCTCCCGGCAATGTCTGCTTGACATTACTATTGCCGCGCAGCCCGCCGTCGACCGTGGGTTCCAATCGATTAGTCACAATCGCCGCCGCTGGTCATCTCTGTGGCAGTGGGCATCGATGTCGGCGTCGCTGACGCAACCCTTCCGGCACTCATCATGGTTTACAGCTGATACCCAATTGCCGCGGCGAATAACCCCGTCGGCGGACCCTTAACACCGTCTACCCCGCGACCTACACTTATTGGCATGAAGCAGGCTCTGCTTCGAGCGGTTGTGCTTCTCGCGTCGTGGGCCGTCGGCCTGCTGGCGGCGGCCTGGGTCGTGCCCGGCGTTTCGGTGTCGGCGTCGGGGTTTATCGTCGCCGTCCTGGTGTTCTCGGTGGCGCAGGCAAGCCTGTCGCTGCTGATCGTGAAGTTGCCGCGGGCCTACGCGTCGCTGCTGCTCGGGGGCGCCGGGCTGGTGCTGACCCTGGTCGCGTTGAGCGTGGCCGCGGCGTTCACCCACGGCCTGTCCATCCGCGGCGCCGCCTCCTGGCTCGCCGCGACGATCATCGTGTGGCTGGTGACCACGATCGGAGCGATTTCGCTGCCCGAGGCGCCGGTTCGCGACACGGCCGACTCGACGACCTGAAACGACCGAAGGAGGGGTGATGAGCGACAGGCATCGCGATCCGACGGACCACTTCCGGACGACGCAACCGCACGCCGGTTTCTCGATGAAGGACAACCTGTACTGGCCCGGGTTCATCCTGTTCCTCGTCGCGGTGGGCGGGATGATCAGCACGACGGCCGCGGCCGCCTACGGCCACTACGAATGGGTCGCCACCACGAGCCTGGTGGCCGTGCTCGGGACGATCGCCGGGGCGTTGTGGTTCGTCGCGGAGCATCGCCGCGTGGGCCGCATCGACGAGCAATGGCACTTCGTCCCCCGGACGGAGGGCGCCAGGGACTCGCGCGTCTAGTCGGCGCAGGTCATAGGGCCAGCACCGGCCCAGCGATCGGGGATACGCCCAGACCGAGGGCCACCACCATCAGCGTCAGCAGGAACCAGCCCGCGCCGTGCCATCCCCACCAGGTGCCGTGGGCCTTCCATACCCGATAGGTGCGCAGGAACGCCCAGAGCGCCCCGGCCAGCAGAATCAGCGGACCGCCCAGCGCCAGCATCGTGCGCTGGGGCGTGCCACAGGCCGCCGTGTCGACGCCCGTCCCGGGGCAGGTGCTGACCCACAGCGCGGCAAGAACCAAGAAGCCCATGCCCGCGACCGCGGCCAGGGCGGCAAACCGGATGGCCGCGTGCACCTCGCGGTCCTCCTGCCCTAAGCGGTCACCCGGCGACCGCTGACCCGCCGTTTGCATAGTCGTCCCCCGTGTGCCGGCCCTGATTTCTTGGTTAATCGTTCGCTGCGCCGCATTAGTTACGCGCCACGATGATGCAGATCCGGATACCCTCCGCCTTACCACGGTAAACCGCCCTCAGGCCCACGTCACGGCCGTCAAAGCGCCGCTCAGGGCGCAAACCAGCGCATCGATCTCCCCCCGGGTGACCGTCAGCGCGGGCCGGAACCGGACGCCGTCCTCCCCGCAGCGCAGCGCGATCACGCGGCGTTGCCACAGCTGGGCGATCACCGCCTCACGGGCGCCGGTGCTCGGCAAGCTGAACGCGCACATCAGGCCGCGGCCGCGGGGGTCGAGAACCAAGGCCGGGAAGTCGTGGGCCAGTTCGACCAGCCGGCCCAGCAGGTAGCGTCCCAACTCGTCGGCGCGGTCGAACAACCCGTCGGCCTCGATCACCTCCAGGATGCGGCGGGCCCGCACCATGTCGGCCAGGCTGCCGCCCCAGGTCGAGCTGAGCCGGGAGGCGACCGCGAACACGTTGTCGGGGACCTCGTCGACCCGGCGGCCGGCCATCACCCCACACACCTGCGTCTTCTTGCCGAACGCCACCACATCGGGTGGCACGCCCAGTTGCTGGTAGGCCCACGGGGTTCCGGTAAGCCCGCAGCCGGTCTGGACCTCGTCGAAGATCAACAAGGCGTCGTGTTCGTCGCACAGCCGGCGCATCGCGGCGAAGAAGGCGGGACGGAAGTGGCGGTCGCCGCCCTCCCCCTGGATGGGCTCGGCCACGAAGCACGCGACGTCGTGCGGGTGCGCGTCGAACGCCGCCCGGGCCTGCCGCAACGACTCGGCCTCCAGCGCATCCATGTCGGTCGCCGGCCGGATATAGGGCGCGTCGATGCGCGGCCAGTCGAACTTCGGGAAGCGGGCCACGGTGACCGGCTTGGTGTTGGTCAGCGACAACGTGTAGCCGCTGCGACCGTGGAACGCGCCGCGCAGATGCAGGACGCGCGTGCCCAGCGCCGGGTCGATCCCGCGCGCCTCGTTGTGGCGGCTCTTCCAGTCGAACGCGACCTTGAGCGCGTTCTCCACCGCCAGCGCGCCGCCCTCGATGAAGAACAGGTGCGGCAGCGCGGGATCACCCAGCACCCGGACGAAGGTCTCGACGAAACCGGCCATCGCCGCCGTGGCCACGTCGGGGTTGCTCGGCTTGTTCAGCGCGGCCGCCAGGAGCCCCGCGCGGAACTCCTCGTCGTCGGCCAGCGCCGGGTGGTTCATGCCCAGCGCCGACGACGCGACGAACGTGAACATGTCGAGGTAGCGGCGGCCGTCCCGGGCGTCGACCAGGTAGGAGCCGGCCGACCGCGTCAGGTCAAGCACCAGGTCGAACCCGTCGACCAGCATGCTGCGTGACAACGTCTCGGGGACCAGGTCGGTAACGGCGGTGGTCATGCCGCCCATCCTAGCGTGATTCTTACGGTGTTATGGCATATTTACAGGAAATATTATGGTATGTATTGCCGATCACTGTAAAAAGTATTGAGGATGATGGTGCTTCGCGTCTGGACGTCGGCCGCCGTGCGGATCCGCTGCAGCAGGTCCTCGAGCGCCCGGGCGGACTCGACGCGGACCAGCAGGACATAGCTCTCCTCGCCGGCCACCGAGTGACACGACTCGATCTCCGCGATGTGTTCCAGGCGGGCGGGCGCATCATCGGGTTGAGAGGGATCCAAGGGAGTGATGGCCACGAACGCCGAGAGCAGGTGCCCGACCGCCTCCGGGTTGATCCGCGCGGAATACCCCGACACCACGCCGCGCGACTCCAGCCGGCGCACCCGGGACTGCACCGCGGAGACCGACAGGCCCGCCTTCGCGGCCAGCTCCGCCAGGGTCGCGCGACCGTTGGCGACCAGCTCGCGCACCAGGGTCCGGTCAATCTCGTCGAGCGCGTCACCCATGGGCGGAGATTATCGCAGCAAAGCCGAAATCGGCGGCGCGCCATGAGCCCCCGGCAGGGCACGCTGGCGGCGTGGCAGCTGCGCGCCCGATTCGCGGGCGGGCTGTCCGCCATGTACGCCGGGGAGGTTCCCGCCTACGGCACGCTGGTCGAGGTGAGCGGCCAGGTCAACGCCGCCTACGTGGCGCGACATCCCGACGCCGAACGGCTGGGGTCGCTGGATCGGGTCACCGCGGAGCGGCACGGCGCGATCCGGGTCGGCAGCCCCGCCGAACTGGCCGCCGTCGCCGACCTGTTCGCCGCCTTCGGCATGTACCCGGTGGGCTACTACGACCTGCGCCGCGCCGCCTCGCCGATTCCGGTGGTGGCCACGGCCTTTCGTCCCCTCGACGCGAATGAGTTGGCGCGCAACCCGTTTCGGGTGTTCACCTCGATGCTCGCCAGCCGGGACGCGCGTTACTTTTCCCCGGAGCTGCGGGCCCGGGTGGAGACGTTCGTCGCGCGCCGGCGGCTCTTCGACCCCGCATTGGTCGAGCGGGCGCGAACGATTGCGGCCGACGGCGGCTGCGCCGCCGACGAGGCGGGCGCGTTCGTCTCGGCGGCGGTGGCGGCGTTCGCGCTGTCGCGCGAGCCGATCGACAAGGCCTGGTACGACGAGTTGTCGCGGGTGTCGGCGGTGGCCGCCGACATCGCCGGGGTGGGCTCCACCCACATCAACCACCTGACGCCGCGGGTGCTCGACATCGACGAGCTGTATCGGCGGATGACCGCGCGCGGCATCACCATGATCGACGCCATCCAGGGGCCGCCCCGCACCGACGGACCCGCGGTCCTGTTGCGCCAGACCTCTTTTCGCGCGCTGGCCGAGCCCTGCCTGTTTCGCGGCCGCGACGGCCGCGTCACCGCGGGCAGCGTGCGGGTGCGCTTCGGCGAGGTCGAGGCCCGCGGGGTCGCGCTGACGCGCAAGGGCCGGGAACGCTACGACGCCGCGATGGGCGCGCCCGACCCGGCGTCGGCGTGGCACCGGCACTTCCCGCCGACCGACGCGGAAATGGCCGCCGGGGGGCTGGCCTACTATCGCGGCGGCGACCCGTCGGCGCCGGTCGTCTACGAAGACTTCCTGCCGGCGTCGGCGGCGGGCATCTTCCGCTCCAACCTGGACCGCGAAACCCGGGCGCGGGCGGCGGCCGACGACTCGGGCTACGACGCTCAGTGGCTGGCCGGGGCAATCGGCCGCGAGATCCACGACCCGTACGCACTTTACGAGGAGGCAGCCCGATGAAGACCGAGCGTACCGAGGAGTTGCGGTCGCGGGTGCGCGCGGCCTATCAAGCGATCGGCGTCGGCGTCACGCTCGGCGACCCGGCCGGGCACGGGCTGCCCGCCAGCACGCCCATCACCGGCGAGGTGCTGTTCACCGTCGGCCACACCACGCCCGAGCAGGCCCGGGCGATCATCGCCGACGCCGCCGACGCGTTCTCGGCGTGGCGCGCCACGCCGGCCCCGGTGCGCGGCGCGCTGGTGGCCCGCCTCGGCGAGCTGCTCACCCGCCACAAGGACGACCTGGCGACGTTGGTGACCGTCGAGGTGGGCAAGATCGGCTCCGAGGCGCTCGGCGAGGTGCAGGAAATGATCGACGTCTGCCAGTTCGCGGTGGGCCTGTCGCGCCAGCTGTACGGCCGCACCATCGCGTCCGAGCGCCCCGGGCACCGCCTGCTGGAGACCTGGCACCCGCTCGGTGTGGTCGGGGTGATCACCGCGTTCAACTTCCCGGTCGCCGTGTGGGCGTGGAACGCCGCCGTGGCGCTGGTGTGCGGCGACACCGTCGTGTGGAAGCCGTCGGAGCTCACGCCGCTGACGGCGCTGGCCTGCCAGGCGCTGATCGGCCGCGCGGCCGCGGACGTCGGGGCCCCCGCCGCGGTCAGTGGCCTGGTCCTGGGCGAGCGCGACCTCGGCGAGCTGCTGGTGGACGACGACCGGATCGCGTTGGTGTCCGCCACCGGTTCGGTGCGCATGGGCCAGGCCGTCGGCCCCCGGGTCGCCGCGCGCTTCGGGCGGGCCCTGCTGGAGCTGGGCGGCAACAACGCGGCCGTCGTCACGCCGTCGGCCGACCTGGACCTGGCCGTGCGGGCCATCGTGTTCGCCGCCGCCGGCACCGCCGGGCAGCGCTGCACCAGCCTGCGTCGGCTGATCGTGCACCGCTCCGTGGCCGACGAGGTGGTCGCCCGGGTCGTTGACGCGTGCGGGCGGCTGGCGATCGGCGACCCGTCGGCGCCGGGCACGCTCGTCGGCCCGCTCATCCACGAGACCGCCTACCGCGACATGGTCGGGGCCCTCGAGCAGGCGCGCGCCGACGGCGGCGAGGTCTTCGGCGGCGAGCGCTTCCATCTCGGCGGGGATGCCCACCCGAGCGCCTACTACGTCGAGCCGGCCGTCGTCCGCATGCCGGCACAGACCGACATCGTGGCCACCGAGACGTTCGCGCCGATCCTCTACGTGCTGACCTATGACGACCTGGGCGAGGCGATCGCGCTCAACAACGCTGTGCCGCAAGGACTTTCGTCGGCGATCTTCACCACCGACCTGCGCGAGGCCGAGCGCTTCCTGGACGAATCCGATTGCGGCATCGCCAATGTCAACATCGGCACGTCGGGCGCCGAGATCGGCGGCGCGTTCGGCGGCGAGAAGCAAACCGGCGGCGGGCGGGAGTCCGGCTCGGACGCGTGGAAGGCCTACATGCGCCGAAGTACCAATACCGTCAATTATTCTGACGCGTTACCGCTGGCGCAGGGCGTGACGTTTGGTTGAGCCAATGTGGCGGGCGTCTCATACCGTGTGAGTACTATCTGACACATGCCGACAGCCAGAAGGCGGTTATCCCCTGAGGATCGCCGCGCAGAGCTGCTCGCTTTGGGGGCAGAGGTCTTTGGGAAGCGACCCTATGACGAGGTCCGCATTGACGAGATAGCCGAACGCGCGGGCGTGTCCCGCGCGCTGATGTATCACTACTTCCCGGACAAGCGGGCGTTCTTCGCCGCGGTGGTCAAGGACGAGGCGGACCGGCTCTACGACGCCACCAACAACCCGCCCGAGCCCGGCATGACGATGTTCGAGGAGATCCGGACCGGCGTGCTGGCCTACATGGCCTATCACCAGTCGAACCCGGAGGCCGCCTGGGCCGCGTACGTCGGGCTGGGCCGGTCGGACCCGGTCCTGCTCGGCATCGACGACGAGGCCAAGAACCGCCAGATGGAACACATCATGTCGCGGATCGGCGAGGTCGTGAGCGGGATGCCGGACACCAGCGCGCTGGAACCGAGCGTCGAGCGGGACCTGCGGGTGATCATCCAGGGCTGGCTCGCGTTCACCTTCGAGATCTGCCGGCAGCGGATCATGGACCCCACCACCGACGCCGACCGGCTCGCCGACGCCTGCGCGCACACGCTGCTCGACTCCATCGCCCGGGTGCCGGAGATCCCGCCGGAGCTGGCGCACGCGATGGCGACAGCGAGGCTGTGAGAAGGCGCTCGCCGACCGATTTGTCGGTGCCCGTTGGCACCATGGTTGGGTGAGCACTCGCACCGACTCCCGGTCACCCGACCCGTTGGGCCGGTTCAGCGCGGCCACCCGCGAGTGGTTCACCGGCACGTTCGCCGCCCCGACCACCGCGCAGGCGCAGGCCTGGGAGGCCATCGCCGACGGCGACAACACCCTGGTGATCGCGCCGACGGGCTCCGGCAAGACCCTCGCGGCGTTCCTGTGGGCCCTAGATAACCTCGCCTCCCTGGCTAACCCCGCTTCCCGCGCCGGGGCGGCCGAGCGGCCGGCCGGCACCCGCGTGCTCTACGTGTCGCCGCTCAAGGCGCTGGCGGTGGACGTCGAACGCAACCTGCGCACCCCGCTGGCCGGGCTCACCCGCATCGCCGAGCGGCACGGCCTGCCCCCGCCGGACATCAGCGTCGGGGTCCGCTCCGGCGACACCCCGCCCGCGACCCGCCGGCAGCTCATCGCGCACCCGCCCGACGTGCTGATCACCACCCCGGAATCGCTGTTCCTGATGCTGACGTCGGCAGCCCGGGAAACCCTCGCGGGCGTTCAGACCGTGATCGTCGACGAGATCCACGCCATCGCCGGCGGCAAGCGCGGCGCCCACCTGGCGCTGTCCCTGGAACGCCTCGACGACCTGCGCTTCGCCTCGTCGCAAGCGCCGCCCGCGCAGCGCATCGGGCTGTCGGCCACCGTGCGCCCGCCCGAGGAGCTGGCGCGCTTCCTGTCGGGCGCCAGCCCCGCGACGCGGACACGGGTGGTGGCGCCGCCGTCGGCCAAGACCATCGAGCTCACGGTGCAGGTCCCGGTGCCCGACATGGCCAACCTGGCGAACAACTCCATCTGGCCCGACGTCGAGGCCCGGCTGGTGGACCTGATCGAATCGCACGGCTCGACCATCGTGTTCGCCAACTCGCGGCGGCTGGCAGAGCGGCTCACCTCCCGGCTCAACGAGATCCACGCCGAACGCGCCGGGATCTCGCTGGACACCGACCCCAACCCGAAAGTGGCCGGCGGCGCCCCGGCGCACCTGATGGGGAGCGGCCAGAGCTTCGGCGCGCCGCCGCTGCTGGCGCGCGCCCACCACGGCTCGGTCAGCAAGGAGCAGCGCGCGCTGGTCGAGGAGGACCTCAAACGCGGACTGCTCAAGGCGGTGGTGGCGACCTCCAGCCTGGAGCTGGGCATCGACATGGGCGCCGTCGACCTGGTGATCCAGGTGGAGGCGCCGCCGTCGGTGGCCAGCGGGCTGCAACGGATCGGGCGGGCGGGCCACCAGGTCGGCGAGGTCTCGCGCGGCGTGCTGTTCCCCAAGCACCGCACCGACCTGATCGGCTGCGCGGTGACCGTGCAGCGCATGCTCGACGGGCAGATCGAGACGATGCGGGTGCCCGCCAACCCGCTGGACATCCTGGCGCAGCAGACCGTCGCGGCCGCCGCGCTGGAGCCGCTGGACGCCGACCGGTGGTTCGACACCGTGCGGCGCGCCGCCCCCTTCGCGACCCTGCCCCGCAGCGTGTTCGAGGCCACCCTGGACCTGCTGGCCGGCAAGTACCCGTCCACCGAGTTCGCCGAGCTGCGCCCGCGCCTGGTCTACGACCGCGACACCGGCACGCTGACCGCGCGGCCCGGTGCGCAGCGGCTGGCCGTCACGTCCGGGGGCGCCATCCCGGACCGCGGGCTGTTCACCGTGTATCTCGCTTCCGAGGCCGAAAAGCCTTCGCGGGTCGGCGAACTCGACGAGGAGATGGTGTACGAGTCCCGACCGGGCGACGTGATCTCGCTGGGCGCCACCAGCTGGCGGATCACCGAGATCACCCACGACCGGGTGCTGGTGATCCCCGCGCCGGGACAGCCGGCCCGGCTGCCGTTCTGGCGCGGCGACGACGTGGGCCGCCCGGCCGAGCTGGGCGCCGCGCTCGGCGCGTTCACCGGCGAGCTGGCCGGCCTCGGCCGCCAAGCCTTCGATAATCGTTGCGCCGCTTTGGGTTTCGACGCATACGCGACCGACAACCTGTGGGGGCTGCTGGACGAGCAGCGGACCACGGCCGGGGTGGTCCCCACCGACACCACCCTTTTGGTCGAGCGGTTCCGCGACGAGCTCGGCGATTGGCGGGTGATCCTGCATTCGCCGTACGGGCTGCGGGTGCACGGGCCGCTCGCGCTGGCGGTGGGCCGTCGGCTGCGCGAGCGCTACGGCCTCGACGAGAAGCCGACCGCCTCCGACGACGGCATCGTGGTGCGCCTGCCCGATACTTTGGACGAAACCCCGCCCGGCGCAGAACTTTTCGTCTTCGACGCCGACGAGATCGACCCCGTCGTCACCGCCGAGGTGGGCGGTTCGGCGCTGTTCGCGTCGCGGTTCCGGGAGTGCGCGGCCCGCGCGCTGCTGCTGCCGCGCCGCCACCCCGGCCGCCGCTCGCCGCTGTGGCACCAGCGCCAGCGCGCGGCCCAGCTGCTGGACGTGGCGCGCAAATACCCCGACTTCCCGGTGGTGCTCGAGGCCATTCGCGAATGCCTGCAGGACGTCTACGACGTCCCGGCGCTGACCGCGCTGATGGCCGGCATCGCCCAGCGCAAGGTGCGGGTGCTCGAGACGGAAACCGCGCGGCCCTCGCCGTTCGCGGCGTCGCTGTTGTTCGGTTACGTCGGCGCCTTCATGTACGAGGGCGACACCCCGCTGGCTGAGCGCCGGGCCGCCGCGCTGTCCCTGGACAGCACGCTGCTGGCCGAGCTGCTGGGCCGCGTAGAGCTGCGGGAATTGCTCGACCCGGACATCATCGCCGCGACGGGCCGGCAGCTGCAGCACCTGTCGGCGGACCGGGCCGCCCGCGACGCCGAGGGGGTCGCGGACCTGTTGCGGCTACTGGGCCCGCTGACCGAGGACGAGGTCTCCGCCCGGGCCGGCGGCGCCGACGTCGGGGGATGGCTGGAGGGCCTGCGGGCCGCCCGGCGCGCGCTGACCGTACCGTTCGCGGGCCGCAGCTGGTGGGTGGCCGTCGAGGACATCGGGCGGCTGCGCGACGGGGTCGGGGCGGCGGTCCCGCTGGGCGTCCCGGCCGCGTTCACCGAGGCGGTGGCCGACCCGCTGGGCGAGCTGCTGGGCCGCTACGCGCGCACGCACACCCCGTTCACCACGGCCGAGGCCGCCGCCAGGTTCGGCCTCGGGCTGCGCGTCACGGCCGACGTGCTGGGCCGGCTGGCGGCCGACGGCCGGCTGGTGCGCGGCGAGTTCGTCGCCGCCGAACCGCCCGGGGGCGCCGGCGGCGAGCAGTGGTGCGACGCCGACGTGTTGCGCATCCTGCGGCGGCGTTCGCTGGCGGCGCTGCGCGCGCAGGTAGAGCCGGTGAGCACCGCCGCCTACGGGCGGTTCCTGCCGGCCTGGCACCACGTGTCGTCGCCGCAGTCGGGTCTCGACGGCCTGGTCGCCGTGATCGATCAGCTGGCCGGCGTGCGGATGCCGGCTTCGGCAATCGAACCGCTCGTGCTGGCCCCGCGGGTGCGCGACTACTCCCCCGCGATGCTCGACGAACTGCTCGCCGCCGGCGAGGTGACCTGGTCGGGCGCCGGGTCGATATCGGCGGGCGACGGCTGGATCGCGCTGCACGCCAGCGATTCCGCTCCGCTGACGCTGGCCGGCCCCGCCGAGCTCGACTTCACCGACGCGCACCGCGCGATCCTGGACACACTGGCCGGGGGCGGCGCCTACTTCTTCCGCCAGCTGGCCCAGGACGCGATCCCCGAGTCGGAGCTGAAAACCGCGCTGTGGGAGCTGATCTGGGCCGGCTGGGTCACCGGCGACACGTTCGCCCCGGTGCGCGCCCTGCTGACCGGCGCCGGGGCCCGTAAGCGATCCGTCCCCGCGCACCGCACCCGCCGCCCGCCGCGGCTGAGCCGCTACAGCGTCGCATACGCCCAGCACCGCAGCACCGACCCGGCGGTGGCCGGGAGATGGTCGGCCCTGCCGGCGCCCGAGCCGGATTCCACGCTGCGGGCCCACTACCAGGCCGAGCTGCTGCTGGGCCGCCACGGTGTGCTGACCCGGGGCGCGGTGGCGGCCGAGGGCGTGCCGGGCGGATTCGCGACCCTCTACAAGGTGCTGAGCACGTTCGAGGAAGCCGGCAGGTGCCAGCGCGGCTACTTCGTCGAGTCGCTGGGCGGCGCCCAGTTCGCCGTCGCGTCCACCGTCGACCGGCTGCGCAGCTACACCGACGACGTCGATCAGGAGCGCCCGGAGTACCGGGCGGTCGCACTGGCCGCCGCCGATCCCGCCAACCCCTACGGCGCCGCCCTGCCCTGGCCCGCCTCGAGCGCCGAGGGCGCGCGCCCCGGCCGCAAGGCCGGCGCCCTCGTCGTGCTGGTGGACGGCGAGCTGGCCTGGTTCTTAGAGCGCGGCGGCCGATCGCTGCTGACGTTCACCGGCGACCCCACGGCCGCCCATGCGGCGGCCGTCGCGCTGGCCGACCTGGTCGCCGCCCGGCGCGTCGCGTCGATCCTGGTCGAACGCATCGACGGCACGCCGGCGCTGCAACCCCAGGCCGGGGGACCGAACCCGGCCGCCGAGGCGCTGGCCGAGGCCGGGTTCGCCCGCACCCCACGCGGAATGCGGCTGCGATAACCCATGCCCGAGGGCGACACCGTCTGGCACACCGCCGCCGTGCTGCGTGAGCACCTGGCCGGACGCACGCTGACGCGCTGCGACGTGCGGGTGCCGCGGTTCGCCACCGTCGACCTGACCGGGCAGGCCGTCGACGAGGTGCTCAGCCGCGGCAAGCACCTGTTCATCCGGGTGGGGCGGGCCAGCATCCACTCGCACCTGAAGATGGACGGCAGTTGGCGGGTCGGCGGGCGCCCGGTGCGGGTGGATCACCGGGCGCGGATCATCCTGGAAGCCAACGGCATTCGCGCGGTCGGCGTGGACCTGGGCGTGCTGGAGATCCTGGATCGGGACGCCGACCAGGACGCGGTCGCGCACCTGGGACCCGACCTGCTGGGCCCGGACTGGGACGCCGACCTCGCCGCCGCCAACCTGGCGGCGCACCCGGACCGGCCGATCGCCGAGGCGCTGCTGGACCAGCGGGTGCTGGCCGGCATCGGCAACGTCTATTGCAACGAACTGTGTTTCGTCAGCGGCCGCCTGCCCACCGCGCCGGTCTCCGCCGTCGCCGACCCGCGCCGGCTCGTCGCTCGTGCCCGAGACATGCTGTGGGCCAACCGCTTCCGCTGGGACCGCTGCACCACCGGCGACACCCGGCCGGGCCGGCAGCTGTGGGTCTACGGGCGCGCCGGGCAACCCTGCCGTCGCTGCGGCACCCGCATCCGCTACGACGACGGCGGCGATCGGGTCAGGTATTGGTGCCCCTCCTGCCAGGTCGGCATGCAATGATCTCTGTGCACCGCGGGCCGGACGGGCCCCATCACAACCGGACGGGAGGTCCCAGCGATGACGACCACCCGAACGCGCCTATCGGTCGGCCTCGCCCTGGCCATGCTCAGCCTCGCGGTGGCGGTCTCGCCGGCCGCGCGCGCCGACGCGGTCGACAACCTGTTCGTCACGGCGGTGAAGAACAAGGGCATCGAGTTCGCCACCCCGCAGGCCGCGATCGTCGCCGGTCACGAGGTCTGCGACGAACTCGACATTGGCAAACAGAAGTCCGACATTGCCTCCGAGGTGATGACGAACAGCAATTTGGACGGCTACCGAGCCGGCTTCTTCATCGGCGCAAGCATCGCCGCGTACTGCCCGCGGTATCGCGGGTCATGAGATCGCGTCGACCGCGGTCGACAACCGGGACTTGAACTCCTGCGGAATCGGGACGTACCCGTTGTCGGCGAGGCCGTCCTGGCCGGCCCCAATCGTGCTCTGCAGGAACGCCTTTACCGCCGCGCCGACCTGCGGGTCGGGATATTTCGAGCACACGATCTCATAGGTCGCCAGTACGATCGGGTACGCGTCGGGCTGGTTGGGGCGGTAGAACGAGATGGTGTCGAGGGCGAGGTCGTTGCCCTTGGCGATGAAGAAGGCCGACGAGATCGTCTTGCCCACGGATTCGGCACTGATCGTCACCGGGTCCGGGCCGGCCGACGTGAGGACCTTGGCCGTGTTCAGGTGTTGCGCCTGGGCGAACGACCACTCGACATAGGTGATCGCCCCCTCGGTGGTCTTGACGGCGGCCGCGGCGCCGTCGTTGCCCTTGGCCCCCTCGCCGACACCGCCGTTGAACGTCTTGCCGGCGCCCTTTCCCCACGCGCCGTTGGACGCGCTGTCGAGATACCGCTGGAAGTTGTCCGTGGTGCCGGACTCGTCGTTGCGGAACACGACGCGAATCGGCTCGGCCGGCAAGGTGACGCCGGGGTTGAGCGCCGCGATCGCCGGATCGTTCCAGCCGGTGATGCCGCCGCTGAAGATCCGGGCCGCGGCCGCGCCGTCGAGGTTCAGGGCGCTCACGCCGTTGACGTTGTAGCCGATGACGATCGGGCCGAACACCACCGGCAGGTTCCACGCGGGCGAGCCGCAGCGCTGCTGCGCGCGTGCGTACTCTTCCTTGCTCAGCGGCGAGTCCGAGCCGGCGAAATCGGTTTGATTGCCCACGAATTCGCCGATGCCGGCGCCGGAGCCGTTGGGCGTGTAATTGAGGGACTGGCCTCCGCAGGCCTGTTCGAAGGCCTTGACGAAACGGGTCATCGCGTTCGCCTGGGCGGTGGAGCCGCTGGCCCGCAGAGTCGGCTTGCCGCCGCAGGCCACCTTCACCGGCGGGCTGCTCGTGCCGCTTGGACCGGTGGCGTGGTGGTCGCTGCCGCACGCCGACAGGATCACCGCACCGGCGGCCAGGACCGCCACCGCCGCACCAAATCGATTGGGTTTCAAAGGGATGCCCTCGTCACGGCCATGAAGCATACTAACCGCTTCCGCTAGTTCCGGCCGTGCGCGAGGAAAAACTGGGCGATGACTTCCGAGGCGTCCAGGGCGCGCGAGGTGCGCCCGATGATCGCCTGGGGCAGATACTGCTTGCCCCCCGGCCAGGTGTGCCCGCCGTTGTCGATCCGGTAGAAGATCACCTCGGTGGACGCCGCGCAGGCCGCGGAATCGAAGCGGTGCACGACGGTGCCGTCGCCCACGCCGGGCAGCACCTGCGTCGACGGATCGCCCTGGCACCCATCGGCCGAACGCCAGGTGTCGACCATGCTGTTCGCCGAGATGGAATGGCTGACCCCGCCCCGTCCGCGCACGTTCCCGCCGTTGAACGGCACCAGCGGGTCGGCGGTCCCGTGGGCCGCCAGCACGGACACCGGACGCGACGGGTGGCAGGCCACGCCGGCGCCCAGCGTGCCGGCCACCGGCGCGATCGCGGCGAACACGTCGGCGCGGTCACAAGCGAGCCGGTTGGACATGAAGCCGCCGTTGGACATGCCGGTGGCGAAGACGTGCCCGGGCGCGATGTTGTAGTCGCTTTGCAGCTTGCCCGCCAGCGCGACCAGGAACGCGACGTCGTCGACGTGGTGACGATCGGCCGGGGACGCTCCCCGCCCGTCGGCCCAGCTCTTGTCGTAGCCATCGGGATAGGCCACCAGCAGGTTGTTGGCGTCGGCGACGGCGTCGAAGTCGGTCAGGCCCTGCTGGCCGGTTCCGGTGCCGCCCCCGCCGTGCAGGCTGAGCACCAACGCGACGGGCTCGCCGGGCGGCACGTGCAACGTGTAGGTGCGGTCCATGCCGCCGGAACGCAAGGTGCCGGCCAGATCCCGGGCGCTGGCCGCCGAGACGTGGCGCACGTCACAGCCCGCGACGCCGACCGCGCAGGCCGCCAGCACGAGGAGCGAAAACCAGCGCGGGTAGGGCCGGCGGGAACCATTGTTGCGTTGTTCGCAATATCCGCGATGATTAGATGATGGCGAGCTGTAACCTGCTTGCAACGTTGGCGGCCGAACCTTCAGTCGTCAAACAACGGAACTTCAGAACCTTGGGGGTATTAGAAATGACGAGTACCGGTACCCGCAAGCCTCGCCGGCTGCTGCCGCTGTTGGCTGCCGGCTTCATCCCGGCGGTCGCGCTGCTCGGTCCGGTGACGGCGGCCCCGCCGGCTTACGCCGACGGCACCGACGACGCGTTCATCACGGCGCTGCACAACCACGGCATCGAGCACGAGTCGCCCAAATCCGCGATCGCGGCCGGGCATTTGGTGTGCCACCAACTCGATATGGGCAAGACGCAGGAACAGATCGCGACCGACGTGATGAACAGCAGCGGCATCGACGGTGACGACGCCGGCTACTTCGTGGCCCTGGCCGAACGCGCGTACTGCCCGCAATACGCGGACGTGCCGTCGTAACGGCATAACGCCGGTTCAAATCGCAGAATCCGGCGGCCCGAACGCCTTTCGTGTCGCCCTGATTTCAATTCGTCGATCGCCGCATTGTGCAAAGCTGTAATGTCCGACAATTCGCGGCTCGGCAATGGTGCCGACGAGGGAGGGAGGCGAAATGACGATCGCCCGCATCGCCCTCCTGGTCGTGCTGGCCGCGTTCGCTCCCTTGGCGGCCACGGCCGCGGTCGCACGCGCCGACGCCGCCGACGACGCGTTCCTGGCGGCGCTCACCGCCAAGGGCATCCATTTCGGTTCGCCCGACAAGGCCTTGATCGCCGGCCACGAGGTCTGTGACGAGCTGGACACCGGGCGGACGGTGAACCAGGTCGCGTCCACCGTGATGAGCAACAGCAGCCTCGACGGCTACCACGCCGGCTACTTCGTCGGCGCCAGCATCCGTGCGTACTGCCCCAAGTACGCGTCCTGACCTCACAGCGACGGTGCTTTTTTCTTAACGTGACGGCAACGCGCACGGTCGCTCTCACGAGATCTGCCGGCCCTACACTCCCGCTATCACCTACCAGCTCGGAGAACTGATTACGTGGTATCGAGAATTTTAGTTGGCGCCGCAGTCGCAGTCGGGATGGCGATTTCGGTAGCTTCACCGGCCGGCGCCGACCCCAGCGTGTTCAACGATCTGTCCTGCAGCTGCCCGCAGACGGTCTCGAACGGCGGATCCTCCGTCGCCGACCAGATCAACCGGGGCATCCAGTCCGGCCTCGGCGGCGGGAACGTCGCCCGCGCCCAGCAGTAGCGGCCTTCAGCCCGCGGCGCCGCGCCCGACGGCCTGCACCGCCGCGTGCTCGTGCAGCGCCTGTTCGGCGTCCGGGTGAACGGGTTTGAGGTCGAACACGACGTCCTTGACCGTCCCGGTGAACGCGTACGGTGCCCTGTCCTCGTAGTCGCGGTCCACGACGAGGCCGTTGTCGCGCCCGATGTCCATCCCCGCGTACGACGTGAAGGCCAGCGGCACCGTGTTGGCCATCGAGCCCTCACCGATCAGCCGGTCGTCGGCCCAGAGCGTCACCCGCCCACCCGAACCCGGGACGGGTTGATCGGATTCGAAGAGCATGCGCACCGTGACGTCCCCGGTGGGAATCGGCTCGGTGGACACCTGCTTGTAGGTGTCCACGCCGAGGAACGAGTACGTGTGGCGCAGCCGCCGGCGCTCGTCGACCCATAGCGCGAACCCGCCGATGAAGTCGGCGTCGGCGACGATCACGCCCTGCGCGCCGTCGTCGGGAACGACCAGCCGCGCCTCGATCGCGTAGGAGCGCCCGAAGATCCGGGGCACCATGCCGCGCTGAATGTTCTGCACGTCGCCCTTGAAGGTGAACCGGGTGGTCGTCGGCAGCGGCGGCAGGCTGCCGAACATCACCGCGAGGCCACCCAGCAGCGGCAGCACCCGGTTTCGTTCGGCCTCCTGCCACCAGAGCCGGGTGAGCTCGGCGACCTTGTCGGGATGCTCGGCGGCGACGTTGCGCGCCTGGGAGAAGTCGTCGGGCAGGTAGTACAGCTCCCAGACGTCGCTGTCCGGGTCGTACGTTCCGGGCGCGAACCGCGCCAGCGTTTGGGGTGAGAGGTCCCACGGCGCCTTATCCAGCCGGGTGCACGCCCACCACCCGTCTTGGTAAATGGCCCGGCTGCCGAACATTTCGAAGTACTGCACCGTGTGGCGCTCTTCCGCCGAGGGGTCGTCGAAGGTGTGGACGAAGCTGGTTCCGTCCATCGCTTCCTGCTCGAAGCCGTCGACGCTGACCGGCTGCGGTAAACCGATGGCCTCCAACACCGTTGGCGCGATGTCGATGCAGTGGGTGAACTGGCCGCGGATCGCGGCGTCGGGACGGATCCGGCTCGGCCAGGCGACCACCATCGGGTCGCGCGTGCCGCCGAGGTGGCTGGCCATCTGCTTGCCCCACTGGAACGGGGTGTTGTTGGCGTGCGCCCAGGCGCTCGCGAAATGCGGTGCGGTGAACTCGTTTCCGAGCGCCTCGATTCCCCCGTACTGCTCGATGAGCTCGAGTTGACGGTCGGCGTCGAGCAGCACCCCGTTCAGGAACGTCATCTCGTTGAACGAGCCGGTGACGGTCCCCTCCATGCTGGCGCCGTTGTCGCCCCAGATGTAGAAGACCAGTGTGTTGTCGGATTCGCCGAGATCCTCGATCGCGTCGAGCAGTCGGCCGACGTTGCAGTCCGCGTTCTCGGAGAACCCGGCGAACACCTCCATCTGGCGGGCGAAGAGCTTCTTCTGGTTGTCCGACAGGCCGTCCCACGCCGGGAACAAATCGGGCCGCTCGGTCAGCTGCGCGTCGGGCGGTATCACGCCGAGCTGCTTTTGGCGTTCGAATGTCTTGCGCCGGTAGACATCCCAGCCCTCGTCGAATTGACCCCGGTATTTGTCGGCCCATTCGGCGAACACGTGGTGCGGCGCGTGGGTGGCGCCGGTCGAGTAGTACATCAGCCAGGGCTTCTCGGCGTCCTGCGCCCGCACGGCGTGCAGCCATTCGACGGCCTTGTCGGTGAGGTCGTCGGGGAAGTAGTAGGGCCGGCCGTCCTTACCCTGGGGCACGCCGATGACGGAGTTGTCCTGGGTGATGATCGGGTCGTACTGGCCGGCGGCGCCGGACAGGAAGCCCCAGAAGTGGTCGAAGCCCCAGCCCACCGGCCAGTTGTCGAACGGGCCCGCCGCGCCCTGGACGTTGTCCGGGGTCAGGTGCCACTTGCCGAAACCGCCCGTCACGTAACCGTTGTCGCGCAGGATGCGGGGCAGCGCGGCGCAACTGCGCGGCCGGACCGACGAATAGCCCGGGAAGGGGCCGGGGAACTCGGTGACCGAACCGAACCCGACCCGATGGTGGTTGCGCCCGGTCAGCAGCGCCGCGCGGGTCGGCGAGCAGACCGCGGTGACGTGAAAGCGGTTGTAGGTCAACCCGTTGCGGGCCACCCGGGTCAGGGTCGGGGTCCGGATGGCGCCG
>NZ_AUWQ01000071.1 GCF_000455205.1 Mycobacterium sp. UM_CSW
GGCCGCGCCCGCCGCGAAGGCCCCTTCTGCGGCCGAGGCCCCGGCCGCTCAGCCGGCCGCACCGGCCGAAGAGGCCAAGGCTCCCGCGGCGCCCGCCGCACCGGCTAAGGGGCTGGGCCTGGCGGCCGGCGCGAAGCGACCCGGCGCCAAGAAGTCGGCGGCCCCGGCGGCGAAGGCCCCTTCTGCGGCCGATGCCCCGGCCGCTCAGTCGGCCGCACCGGCCGCGCCCGCCGAAGAGGCCAAGGCTCCAGCGGCTCCCGCCGCACCGGTGAAGGGCCTCGGCATCGCCGCCGGCGCCAAGCGGCCCGGCGCCAAGAAGGCCGCGCCCGCCGCGAAGCCCGCCGAGGCCGAGGCTCCGGCCGAGCAACTGGAGGCCAAGGCCGAGCCCGAGCAAAAGCCGGAGCCGTCGGCGCAACCCGACGGTGACGCAGCACCGCCCGCGGCACCCGTTAAAGGCCTGGGTATCGCGCGCGGCGCCCGCCCCCCGGGCAAGCGCTGATCACGGATTGGGCTCAGGAGGCCAAGCCGAGGAACACCATAAGCGACCGTTCGATGTCTGCCATGAGCGTCGTGGACACGCGACCGATCCGCGTTCCGAGGTTTGAGCGGCGAACTGTTGTGATCTTGTCAATCATGGCGAAGCTGGGCTGTGCGATGCCGGTTGTCGTCGGGACCGCGATTCGCGCTACCGCCACACCGGCGACCGCTGTCGCAGTCAGCGGAATGACGACGACGGATTCCGTCGCCGAGAACAGGTCGTCCTGAATGATGATCGCCGGACGCGGCTTGGCCGCGTAGACGCCCCCCGAGACCGTCCAGAGTTCGCCGCGGATCACCCGTCGTCGTCCAGTGACGTCAGATCGTCCGAGATCGCCTCGACAAAGTCCATATCGTCGCTGTGCCGGTCGGCTTCGGCCAGCGCCAGTGCTTCCCGGTGCGCCTCCGCGGCGAACTGGGCCGACCGGACATCCGGCACCCACATCTGGACGGGGCGATACCCGCGTTCACGCATGCGACGACGGTATTCGCTGGCTCGCCCAGTCGATGTCCTGGCCATGCCCCCATGTTGCATGAAACTGTCGTTGCATGCAACGCCGTTGGGGTTTCGCGACCGGTCAGCAAATTTCGTTGGACAACGATGGCACCATAGTGGCGTGAGTACTCACCAGCTGCCCGCGCACATCACCGGCCATCATCGGCAGCGGTCCTTCGCCCAGTCGTCCAAACTGCAGGACGTCCTGTACGAGATCCGCGGCCCGGTGCACCAGCACGCCGCGCGGCTGGAGGCCGAGGGCCACCGCATCCTCAAGCTCAACATCGGCAACCCGGCGCCGTTCGGCTTCGAGGCGCCCGACGTGATCATGCGCGACATGATCCAGGCCCTCCCCTACGCCCAGGGCTACTCCGACTCGCAGGGCATCCTGCCGGCCCGGCGCGCGGTGGTCACCCGCTACGAGCTCGTCGAGGGCTTTCCGCGGTTCGACGTCGACGACGTCTACCTGGGCAACGGGGTATCCGAGCTGATCACGATGACGCTGCAGGCCCTGCTCGACAACGGCGATCAGGTCCTGATCCCGGCGCCGGACTACCCGCTGTGGACGGCGTCGACCTCGCTGGCCGGCGGCACGCCCGTGCACTACCTGTGCGACGAGACCCAGAACTGGCAGCCCGACATCGCCGACCTGGAATCCAAGATCACCGAGCGCACCAAGGCGCTGGTCGTGATCAACCCGAACAACCCCACCGGCGCCGTCTACAGCCGCGAGATCCTCACCCAGATGGTCGACCTGGCGCGCAAGCACCAGCTGCTGCTGCTGGCCGACGAGATCTACGACAAGATCCTCTACGACGACGCCAAGCACATCAGCCTCGCCACGCTGGCGCCCGACATGTTGTGCCTGACCTTCAACGGCCTGTCGAAGGCCTACCGGGTCGCCGGCTACCGGGCGGGCTGGCTGGCGATCACCGGGCCCAAGGAGCATGCCAGCAGCTTCATCGAGGGGATCAGCCTGCTGGCCAACATGCGGCTGTGCCCCAACGTCCCGGCGCAGCACGCGATCCAGGTGGCCCTCGGCGGCCACCAGAGCATCGAGGACCTGGTGCTTCCCGGCGGCCGGCTGCTCGAGCAGCGCGACGTCGCCTGGACCAAGCTCAACGAGATCCCCGGGGTGTCTTGCGTCAAACCCGAGGGCGCGCTGTACGCGTTTCCCCGGCTGGATCCCGAGGTCTACGACATCGAGGATGACGAGCAACTCGTCCTCGAGCTGCTGCTGTCCGAGAAGATCCTCGTCACGCAGGGCACCGGATTCAACTGGCCGGCGCCGGATCACCTGCGCATCGTGACCCTGCCGTGGTCCCGCGATCTCGCCGCCGCGATCGAGCGGCTGGGCAACTTCCTGGCCAGTTACCGGCAGTAAAGGGTTTCCGGCATCCGCTCTACGGATGGAGCCGGTGGGCCCGCGACCGGCTACGTGTGCTGAAACATTAGGGAAATCCCTGATTTCTCCGGCCCTGTTCATCGATACGCTCGCGCCATGCGACCGGCGAGCAGGACTTGGAAACCCAAGCCGACGACAGCGGACCACCCGGGTGCACACTTCCTCCGACCGGTTGCCGCGGCGGCGGGGGCGGCGGGACTGCTCCTTGCGCTCACGGCCCCCGCCCGGGCGCTCCCGATGACGCCGCTCGCTCCCGCCGAAGACTGCAACTTCACTACGGCGGTTCAGGTGCTCGATCAGGACGACGGTCTCGAGGTCGTCTTGCCGTCGAACGGACCGACGACGATCCAGGGGGACGCCTCCTACTCGCGCCCCGGCCAAAATGGCTTCACCAAGGGGGTCGCCAACGGCAACCTCACGGGCAACACGATCGAGATCCACGTGACCTGGAGTGGTCCGTTTCTTTTCAGCAACTACAAGGGCCAGGTCAATCCTGACAATTCCGCCAGCGGCACCGTCACCAATAGCAATGGGAACAACGCCACTACTGGCTGGCACACGAAGTTCAGCGATCGCATTAAGTGCAAGGCCTCGCCACAGGCGCCCGTGCCGCCGGCGCCCGTTGCCTTGACCGCCACGGTGAACGCCGACACCGATCTGTATGACAAGTCAAACGACAACGGTGACGCGCGTGTGATTGGCATGCTCAAAAAGGGCCAGGTTGTGAAGGTCGTGAGTGCGTGTACTCGAAACGCTTGGTGCATACTCACCCAACCCAAGGGCGCCGCATGGGGAAGGGACCTGACCAACAACTGATGAAAATGCACACGGCGCGCGCCCAGCCAGTGAAGCCGCCATACGGAATGCCCGGGCTGCCGTAGGGTGCCGGCGCCGCCCTCTACCCTCGACCGGGTGGCGCACTCACATTCGCACAGCCTCCGCGGCTCGCCCGGGGCCCCGTCCGGGCTGGATCCGCTTCCCGCCAAGATCGTCGTTGGGCTGCTCATCGCCATCGGCGTGGCGGTGCTGGCCGGTGCGGTGTTGCTCTGGCCGAGCCGCCAGCACGTCGATATCCCCATGCCGTTCCAGAACGCGGCCGGCGGCGCGGTGAGCACACAGAAGGGCCACGTGCTGTCCAGCGCGCTGGGTGACTGCGGCAGCCCGTCGGCGGGCCAGGTGATCACGACGGCGCCGCAACCGGCGGCCCCGGGCGCCGGGCGATGTATCCAAACGCTGATCGCCATCGACTCGGGACCGAACGCGGGCGCCAAGACGCTGCTGGAGTCCTCCCCCGGTCCCGGCCAGCCCCACTTCGGGGCCGGCGATCGCGTCCGGCTGGTCCGGCAGGTCGACGAGCAGGGCACCACCAGCTACGCCTTCTACGACTTCGAACGTGGCTGGCCGCTGGTCGCGCTCGCCGTCGCGTTCGCGGTGGTGATCGTTGCCGTGGCCCGTTGGCGCGGGTTGCTCGCGCTGGTCGGCATCGTCGTCGCGTTCCTGGTGCTGGTGGTGTTCCTGCTGCCGGCGCTGCGCGACGGCGCCCCTGCCGTCCCCGTCGCGCTGGTGGCGTCCGCGGTCATCCTCTATGCCGTGATCTACCTGGCCCACGGGGTAAGCCTGCGGACCAGCGCCGCCCTGCTGGGCACCCTGTCGGCGTTGCTGCTGGCCGCCGGATTATCTTGGGCCGCAGTCGATCTGGCCCATCTCACCGGCCTGTCGGACGACCAGAACGGCCAGGTCTCGGCGTATCTGGGCAACGTGTCGATCAGCGGGCTGCTGCTCGCCGGGTTCATCATCGGCTCGCTCGGTGTGCTCAACGACGTGACCGTGACCCAGGCGTCGACGGTGTTCGAGCTCGCGCACCTCGGCGGCTCCCGGCGGGCGATCTTCCTAGGCGCCATCCGGGTAGGCCGGGATCACATCGCCAGCACGGTCTACACGCTGGTGTTGGCCTACGCCGGCACGTCGCTCCCGTTGCTGCTGCTGTTCAGCGTCTCGAATCGCTCGCTGGGTGACGTGCTGATCAGCGAGAGCGTGGCCATCGAACTCGCCCGCTCCGCGGTCGGCGGCATCGCGCTGGCGCTGTCGGTGCCGTTGACGACGGCGATCGCGGCGGTGCTGGCGAAACCGGGCTTAGAGCCGGCCCCGGTCAGCGCCGCTGTTCCAGCAGCCCCAGCAGGTAGTCGCCGTAACCGGACTTGACCAGGGTATGCGCCCGCTTGGCCAGCTGCTCGTCGCTGATCCAGCCCTGCAGCCAGGCGATTTCCTCGGGCACGCTGACCTTCAGCCCCTGCCGCCGTTCCAGCGTGCGGACGTAGTCGCTGGCGTCCAGCAGCGAGTCGAAGGTGCCAGTGTCCAGCCACGCCGTCCCGCGCGCCATCACCTCGACCGACAGCCGGCCACGGTTGAGGTAGATCTGGTTGACCTCGGTGATCTCGTACTCGCCGCGCGCCGATTTCTTCAGGTTCTTGGCGATCTCGATCACGTCGTTGTCGTAGAAATACAGGCCCGGCACCGCGTATTGGGACTTCGGGGTGGCCGGCTTCTCCTCCAGCGACAGCGCCATGCCGTCGTCGCTGAACTCGACGACACCGTAGGCCGACGGGTTGGCCACCCAGTACGCGAAAATCGCTCCGCCGCTTATGTTTTGGAAGCGGCTCAGGCTGGTGCCCAGGCCGGGGCCATAGAAGATGTTGTCGCCCAACACCAACGCGGCCGAGTCGTTGCCGAGGTGGTTGGCACCGAGCACGAAAGCCTGTGCCAGGCCTTCGGGTTCGTGCTGCTGGACGTAGCTGAGGTTGATGCCGAATTGCGAGCCGTCGCCGAGTAGCCGCTCGAAGCCGGCCGCGTCGTGCGGGGTGGTGATCACCAGGATGTCGCGGATGCCGGCCATCATCAGCGTGGACAGCGGGTAGTACACCATCGGCTTGTCGTAGACCGGCAACAACTGCTTGCTGATGCCGATCGTGATCGGGTGCAGACGGGTGCCCGACCCGCCGGCCAGGATGATCCCACGCATAGGTGCCTCTCTGTTGGGCCTAATTTACGAGGTCGGACTCGGTGAGTTCCGTCGCGGCCAGCGCCGCTGCCAGGTCCTCGTGCCGGAACACCGACGTGACGTGATCGCGGACCACCCGGAATGCCGACGCGGCGTTGGTGACCTCCCCGTCCGGGGTGCTGACCTTCTCTTCGACGACGACGACGCCGTCGTGCACATACATGCGTCCGGGTTCGGCCGTGCCTTCGCGAGAACCGGCCCACCTGCGCAGCGCCTCATGACCCTGCGCGGCGCCGTGAGCGTCGCCGATTTCGATGTCCTCGCTGGACAAGGCCACCAGGGTTTCCAGGTCCGAGGCGTTGAGGGCGTCGTGCCACGCCAGAACGGTGGCGATCTCCGATGTGGTCATGGTCAGCAAGCTACCGTGTCCGCCCGAGTTACAAAGGCGTACGGTCCAGCCAGTTCTGCCACACGGCGTCGTCCCCGAACAGCTCGATGCCGGTGTCGGCCAGCGAGACCCGGCGAAGCAGCGCCAGCAAAAGTTCGGTGGCGCCGCCGCGCAGCGCCGCGCTGCCCTTGCCGTGCTCGTGCGACCAGGTGATCGCGCCGCCGTCGACACCGATCGTCCATTCACCGGCGTCGCCCAGCCCCGGGTCGGTGGCGTGCAGGTGCAGGGTGCTGCCAGCCTCCAGCGGCAGGGGCGACCCGTCGCTTCCGGCCTGAATGGCCACGCGCTCAAGCCATTCCGTTATCCCGTCGGCCGCGATCTCGGCGCCCAGGGTGAATTCGCTGCCGGTCGCGATGGCGGCGTCGGCGCGGTGCACCGCGGTCTCGTGCAGCCGGCGCCGAACCCACCAGTTCGCCGGGCGCGTGCCGAGGAAGGTCCACACCGGTGTTTCCACGCCCGACAACTCGACGGCGTCCACCAGCCGCTGCGCGCCGCCGTGCAACCAGGAGATCGCGTCGGCCGGATCCGGTGGCGGCTTGCCGCCCTCGACGGTGCGGGGATCGAGGTATTCCTGGAGCTGGTCGCGCACGATCTGCGCCGCCCACCGATCGCCGCGCCCGACATGGCGCAACAGCTGGCTGACGCTCCAGCCGGGGCACGTCGGCACGGGCGTGGATTCGTCGACACCGCGGAAAAGCTCGGCGAAGGCCCGGTTTTCGGTGAGGAACTCGGCGGCGTAGTCCACGGGGTCAGGCTACTCGCCGGTCCCGACCGGCTTGATCCAGTGCGGCAGGCCGTCGATGCGGATAACGTCCGTCCTGACAGCGACTGATGAAAGGCGGGGGCATGTCGTTTGTGATCGTGGGACCGGAGGCGCTGGGGGCGGCGGCTTCCGATTTGGCTCGCATCGGGGCGGCCGTGAACACGGCCAACGCGGCCGCGGCGGCCTCGACGACGCGGGTGGTGGCCGCGGGCGCCGACGAGGTGTCGGCGGCGATCGCGTCGCTGTTTTCCGGGCAGGCACAGGACTTTCACGCGCTGACCACCCGTGCGGCGGCCGTTCACGACCAGTTCGTGCAGGCCTTGGGCGGGGGCGCCGCTTCGTATGCCAGCGCCGAGGCGGCGAACGTCCAGCAGACACTGATGAACGCCATCAACGCGCCCACCGAGGCGCTGTTCGGACGCCCGCTGGTCGGCAACGGCGCCAACGGCGCCCCGGGAACAGGGCAGAACGGCGGCGACGCCGGAATCCTGATCGGCAACGGCGGGGCGGGCGGCTCGGGTGGGCCCTCCCACCCCAACGGCGGCAACGGCGGGGCCGCCGG
>NZ_AUWQ01000072.1 GCF_000455205.1 Mycobacterium sp. UM_CSW
CGGGGGCTTTCGCGTCTGGTGGCTACGTCAGCGAGTCCGGCGGCAGGAAGCGGTCGCCGTACTTGGCGGCCAGCTCGCGGGCCCGGGCCACGAAGGCGTCCTTGCCCGTTCCGCCGGCACCGGAGTAGCCGACGATGAACTGCGCGCTACCACCGGTGTAGGGCGGGAACCCGATGCCCATGATCGACCCGATGTTGGCGTCGGCGGTCGACGTCAGCACGCCCTCGTCGAGACACTTCTGAGTTTCCAGCGCCTCGGCGAACAGCATCCGGTCGATCATGTCCTGCAGCGGCGGCTGCGACGAACCGGACTTGAACGTCTCGCGCAGCCCCGGCCAGAGCTGGGTGCGCTTGCCGTCGACATACTCGTAGAAGCCCGCGCCCTTCAACCGCGACGGGCGGCCGAGCTCGATCATCTTCTCGACGACGGCCTCCGCCGGGTGCGGCTCGTAGGTGCCGCCGGCATCCTCGACGCCCTTGCGGGTGGCCGTGGCGATCTTGTGCATCAGCTCGAGGTTGAGCTCGTCGGACAGCTGCAGCGGCGGCGCCGGGTAGCCGGCCTGCGTACCGGCGTGCTCGATGGACGCCGGCTCGACGCCCTCGCCGAGCATCGCCAGCGCCTCGTTGACGAACGTGCCGATGACGCGGCTGGTGAAGAAGCCGCGGCTGTCGTTGACGACGATCGGGGTCTTGCCGATGGCCAGCGTGTAGTCGAACACGCGGGCCAGCGCCTCGTCAGAAGTCTTCTCGCCCTTGATGATTTCGACCAGAGGCATCTTGTCGACCGGGGAGAAGAAGTGGATCCCGATGAAGTCCTCCTGCCGCTTCACACCGGTCGCCAGACCGGTGATCGGCAGCGTGGAGGTGTTCGACCCGAGCAGCGCGTTGGGTTCGACGATGTCCTCGATCTCCTGGAACACCTTGTGCTTGAGGTCCTGGTTCTCGAACACCGCCTCGACTACGAAGTCGACACCCTTGAAGTCGGCGGGGTCGGCCGTCGGCGTGATGCGGTCCAGCAGCGCCTTGCTCTTCTCCTCGGTGGTCTTGCCCCGCTCCAGCGCCTTGGCCTCGAGCTTTTCCGAGTAATTCTTGCCCTTCTCGGCGGCCTCGATGCTGACGTCTTTCAGCACCACGTCGAAGCCGGCCTTGGCCGACACGTACGCGATGCCGGCGCCCATCATGCCCGCGCCCAGCACGCCGATCTTGTTGATCTTGACCGGCTCGATGCCGTCCGGCCGCGACCCGCCGCCGTTGATGTGCTGCAGGTCGAAGAAGAAGGCCTGGATCATGTTCTTGGCGACCTGGCCGGTCACCAGCTCGGTGAAGTAGCGGCTCTCGATGCGGGTGGCGGTGTCGAAGTCCACCTGCGTGCCCTCGACGGCCGCGGCCAGGATGGCCCGCGGCGCCGGCATCGGCGCGCCCTTGAGCTGCTTGCGTAGCAGCGACGGGAACGACGGCAGGATGGCAGCCAGCGCCGGAGACGACGGGGTGCCGCCCGGAATCTTGTAGCCCTTGACGTCCCACGGCTGGGTGTGCGCCTCCGGGTTGGCCTTGATCCACGCCTTTGCCGCCGGCACCAATTCGTCTACGCTGCCGACGATCTCGTCCACGAGGCCGTTGTCCTTGGCCGCGGCCGGCTTGAACCGGGTGCCCTGGCTGAGCACGTTGACGAAGGCGTTCTGGATGCCCAGCATCCGCACCGTGCGGGTGACGCCGCCACCGCCGGGCAACAGACCCAGCGTGACCTCGGGCAGCCCGATCTGGACGCCCTTGACGTCGGCCACGATGCGGTGATGGCAGGCCAGCGCGATCTCCAGACCGCCGCCCAGCGCCGCGCCGTTGATGGCGGCCACCACCGGCTTGCCGAGGGTCTCCAGGGTGCGCAGGTCGCGCTTGATGTCCTCGACCTCGGCGAAGACCTCGCCCGCGTTCTCCGGGCCGGCGTTGATCATGTGCTTCAGGTCACCGCCGGCGAAGAACGTCTTCTTGGCGCTCGTGATCACCACACCGGTGACCGAGTCCTTCTCGGCGACAAGGCGTTCCACTGCCTTGTGCATGGACTCCTTATAGTGCTCGTTCATCACGTTGGCCGACCCGGTGGGGTCGTCCAGCGTCAGCGTGACGATGCCGTCGGCGTCGTTATCCCACTGAATGGTGTTCTCTGCCATGGTCTTAAACCCTCTCAATGATGGTGGCCACGCCCATGCCGCCGCCGATGCAGAGCGTGATCAGCGCGCGACGCGCATTGCGGCGCTCGAGCTCGTCGACCATGGTGCCCAGGATCATGGCGCCGGTGGCGCCCAGCGGGTGGCCCATCGCGATGGCGCCGCCGTTGACGTTGAGCTTCTCGTCGGGGATGTTCAGGTCCTTCTGGAACTTCAGCACGACCGACGCGAACGCCTCGTTCAGCTCGAACAGGTCGATGTCGTCGACGGTCAGCCCGGCCCGGTCGAGCACCTTCTGGGTGGCCGGCGTCGGGCCGGTGAGCATGATGGTCGGGTCGGCGCCGGTGGTGGCGGTGGCCACGATGCGGGCGCGCGGCGTCAGGCCCTGCGAGGTGCCCGCCTTCTCGTTGCCGATGAGCACCAGCGCGGAGCCGTCGACGATGCCCGAGCTGTTGCCGCCGGTGTGGACGTGGTTGATCTTTTCGACCCAGTGATACTTCTGCAGCGCCACGTCGTCGAAGCCGGCCATCGCGGCCAGGCCTTCGAAAGCGGGCTTCAGCTTGGCGAGGCCCTCCATCGTGGTGTCCGGGCGCATGTGCTCGTCGTGGTCGAGGATCAGCAGGCCGTTCTGGTCGCGGACCGGGACCACCGACTTGGCGAAGTAGCCACCCGACCACGCCTCGGCCGCGAGCTGCTGCGAGCGCAGGGCGTAGGCGTCGACGTCCTCGCGAGAGAAGCCCTCGATCGTGGCGATCAGGTCCGCACCGATGCCCTGCGGCACGATGTAGGCGTCATACGAGGTGGCCGGGTCCGCCATCATGGCGCCGCCGTCCGAGCCCATCGGGACGCGGCTCATCGACTCCACACCACCGGCGAGCACCAGGTCGTCCCAGCCGGAGCGGACCTTCTGGGCGGCGGTGTTGACGGCCTCCAGGCCGGAGGCGCAGAACCGGTTGAGCTGCACGCCGCCGACGGTGTCGGGCATGCCGGCCGCGATCACCGCGGTGCGGGCGATGTCGCCACCCTGGTCACCGACGGGTGACACGCACCCCAATACGACGTCGCTGATCAGGCTCTCGTCCAGGTCGGGGTGGCGCCGGCGCAGCTCCTCGATCAGACCGACGACCAGGTTCAACGGCTTGACCTCGGTCAACGACCCGTTCTTCTGCTTGCCGCGGGGCGTGCGGATCGCCTCGTAGATGAAGGCTTCTTCGGACATGTCGACTTCCTCTTCGAAGATTGGTTTGGGTCCGTCCTAAAACACTAGGTCCAGTACCGGCCACCCTAACAGGGCGCCCGTCCAACCTGTTGGTTGGGCGGGATCCTGCTGGTCAGAGGGACGAACGCGACGGTGCAGTCAACTCGTCGCTGACACCTGGCCGCATTGGCCGCGCTAGTCACATCAGTCTCTCCACTCTCTGCGCCGGCCGATACCCGAACTGCCCGCCTCATAGCGACACCGCCAAGAACCCGCGCGCATTGTCGTTCTGAGGCGGGCACAAGCGGTGGTACTCCGGCCAGGGGCCAATGTGGCGCCTGTGACAAGCCCGCTAAGGCGCGGCCTTAAGCTCCTCCCCCATGACGGTGTCGCGACTCCGGCCCTACGCGACGACGGTGTTCGCCGAGATGTCGGCGCTGGCCGCGCGGATCGGTGCGGTGAACCTCGGCCAGGGCTTCCCCGACGAGGACGGGCCCCCCGCATTGCTGAAGGCCGCCCAGGACGCCATCGCCGCCGGCGTCAACCAGTACCCGCCCGGCATCGGCATCGCGCCGCTGCGCCAGGCCGTCGCCGCGCATCGCCGGCGGCACTTCGGGATCGACTACGACCCCGACACCGAGATATTGGTGACGGTCGGGGCCACCGAGGCCATCGCCGCATCGGTGATCGGGCTGGTCGAGCCGGGCTCGGAGGTGGTGCTCATCGAACCCTTCTACGATTCCTATTCGCCCGTGGTCGCGATGGCCGGCGCGCACCGGGTGACCGTGCCGCTGGTGCCCGACGGCCGTGGCTTCGCTTTGGACGCCGACGCCCTGCGGCGCGCGGTGACGCCACGGACCCGCGCGCTGATCGTCAACTCGCCGCACAACCCCACCGGCACGGTGCTGAGCGCGACGGATCTCACCGCGATCGCCGAGATCGCGGTGGCCGCCGACCTTTTGGTGATCACCGACGAGGTGTACGAACACCTGGTGTTTGACGCCAACCGCCACCTTCCGCTGGCCGGCTTCGACGGCATGGCCGAGCGCACCATCACGATCTCCAGCGCGGCCAAGATGTTCAACTGCACCGGTTGGAAGATCGGGTGGGCCTGCGGCCCAGCGCAACTCATCGCCGGGGTGCGCGCGGCCAAACAGTATCTGAGCTACGTCGGCGGCGCGCCGTTCCAGCCCGCGGTGGCTCTCGCGCTGGATACCGAGGACGCATGGGTCGCCGAGCTTCGCCGCTCCTTGCAGGGCAGGCGGGACCGGCTGGCCGCCGGGCTGAGCCAGATCGGCTTCGCGGTGCACGACAGCGACGGCACCTACTTCCTGTGCGCCGACCCGCGCCCGCTCGGCTACGACGACAGCACCGCCTTCTGCGCGGCGCTCCCGGAGAAGGTCGGCGTGGCCGCCATCCCGATGTCGGCGTTCTGCGATCCGGCGGCACCCCATGCCGACGTGTGGAATCACCTGGTGCGCTTCACGTTCTGCAAACGCGAGGCCACCCTCGACGAGGCAATCAGGCGCCTGGCGGCGCTGCGGGGCCCATAACCCGCTTCCGAAGTCCCTCCAGCGCGGCATGCAGGATCTTCTTGCGGGCCCGGCTGATCACGAACTCGGGCAGCGGCGCCGACGGTTCGACGGTGATGCCGAATCGCACCCGGGTCTTGTCGTCGCCCTCGCGGGTCAGGTTGTACTCGCCGTGCTGGCCGTGTTGGTGGATGGTCTTTTCGGCGTCCCACACCATCCAGTCCGGGCCCCAGTGGTACTCGAGGAACTGCGTGTCGAAGATGCCCATCACCCTGATCGTCACCTTCACATGGCACGGTCGCCCGTCGGGATAGGTGTCGATGACCTCGGCCCTCTTGTGCACCGCGGACCACGACGGCACGTTCTCCATGTCGGCGAGCGCGTCCATGATGACTTCCGGGGGCGCGTCGATGACGATTTCCGACGATGCTTGTACGGCCACTGGCTAAGTCGCACCGCCCGATCCGCGACCGCCCGCCACCAGCTCGCTCAGCCCCTTCACCGAGGCGTCGAGAACCCGTTCGGTGGCCCGCTTGACGACGAACGCCGGAATGGGCCCCGCCGGCTCGACGGTGATGTCGAAACGCACGCGCGTCTTGTCGAGGCCCTCGGGCTTGAGGTTGTACTCGATGTGCTGGCCGTGCTGCTGCGCGGTGCCCTTCGCGTCATAGACGACCCAGTCGGGGCCCCAGTGGTATTCCAGGATCTCTTTGTCGACCAGACCCAAAATCTTGATCTTCGTCTTGACGTGGTGTGGGAGCCCGTCGGGATAACGGTCGATCACTTCGATGTCTTTGTGCAGCGGCGACCAGGAGGAAAGGACGCCGACGTCTGTCAGCGCCTCCATGACCACTTCCGGCGGCGCGTCGACGACGAATTCCCGTGATGCTTTTACGGCCACTACAGAACAAAGTAACCCCAGCGCCCCATACGCGGGTGAGGTTCGCGTAAATCTCTACTTACCAGCCGATTTCGTCGAGCGGAGTGGTTGCCGCGGGCGGCGGCCCGACCGGTCCGGCCGGGGTCCGGGAGAAGCGCGGCGCGGGAGCGGCCTGTTTCGCGCCGTGCGCGGTGATCAACGTCGACCTGGCGTTCAGATGGTCGTCGGCGGCCGCCTCATTCCAGGTCAACACCGGGGTGACACACGCGTCGGTGCCGGCGAAGATCTCCGTCCATTCGTCGCGGGTCCGGCTGGCGAAGCGCTTCGCGAAGATGTCGTACATCCGTTGATACGAACCGATGTCGAGCTGGGTAGGCACCTCGGCGGGCGACAGGCCGAGCCCGTCGAGCAGCGCCGCGAAGAACTGCGGCTCGATGGCGCCGACGGCGACGTATTTGCCGTCGGCGGTCTCGTAGCACCGGTAGAACGGGGCGCCGCCGTCGAGCAGGAACGATTCGCGCTCGTCGCGCAGCGAACCGGTCGACTTCATGGTCCACATCATCTGGGCGAGCAGGCTGACGCCGTCGACCATCGCGGCGTCGACGACCTGGCCCCGGCCCGACCGTTCCCGCTCGTACAGCGCGACGGCGATGCCCAGCAGCACCAGCATCGAGCCGCCGCCGAAGTCGGCAACCAGGTTCAGCGGCGGCGTCGGCGGCCGGTCCCGATATCCGAGCGCCGAGAGCGCACCGGTCTGCGACAGGTAGTTGATGTCGTGGCCCGCCGTGTGAGCCACCGGACCGTGCTGCCCCCAGCCGGTGATCCGCGCGAAGATCAGCCGCGGATTGACCGCCGCACAGTCCTCGGGTCCGATGCCGAGTCGCTCGCAGGTGCCGGGCCGGAAGCAGTCGAGCAGCACGTCGGCCTTGGCGGCGAGCTCCAGCAGCGCCTGTGGCTGCGACTTGACGTCGAGGTCGACGATCCGCTTTCCGCGGTGCAGCAGGTCGCGGTCCTCCGGCGGCATCGTCAGCCCGCCCCCTTGGTGGCGACCCGCTTCGCCCGGCTTCGCCGCGCTCGCGATCGCCACGCTGGGCCGGCGCACCCGCACCACGTCGGCGCCGAGGTCGGCGAGCATCATCCCGGCGTGCGGCCCCGGCCCGATGCCGCCGAGTTCGATCACCCGCACGCCGGCCAGGGGGCCCTCGCTCGTCACCGCGACTAGTTGCCCTTCTTGACCGCGAGCACCCGCTCGCGCAGGGCCTTGGTCGCGGAATCGATCGTGCCCTTGACGGCCCGTTTGAGCACGAAGCCGGGCAGCGGCACGTTCGGGTCGACCCGGATCTCCATCTTGACCAAAGTCGCCTCTCCCTGCGGCACCAGCGTGTACTTGCCGTCCTGTGACTTCTGCTGGCCCGAGCTGACCAACGTCCAGCTCACGTCGTTGCCGCTCCAGGTGTAGGCCACCACCTGTTCGTCGGTGATGCCCGCGGTCCTGACCTTCATCTTCACCTTGCTGGGCCGCCCGTCGTCCCCGGTCTCGAGGATCTCCGCGCTCTGGTGTGGGTCCGACCATTCGGGCATCGCTTCGAAGTCGGCGATGACGTCCAGAATCTCCTCGGGGCTGGCTTCGATGACGATGTCGCGGGATTCTTTGATAGCCATGCCCGCACAATAGGCGAAGCGGCGTGTCGGCTGGAACGGTTTGGACCGGGCGTACCGTCGTGCTTGTGACTGATCCCCTCGTCTACACCGTCGGCGACTACCTACTGGACCGCCTCGCCGAACTCGGTGTCTCCGAGATCTTCGGCGTCCCCGGCGACTACAACCTGGAATTCCTGGACCACATCGTCGCCCATCCGACCATTCGGTGGGTGGGCAGCGCCAACGAGCTCAACGCCGGCTACGCCGCCGACGGGTACGGACGGCTGCGCGGAATGTCGGCCGTGGTAACGACATTCGGGGTGGGTGAGCTCTCGGCCACCAACGCGATCGCCGGCAGCTACGCCGAGCACGTGCCCGTCGTGCACATCGTCGGCGGCCCGTCCAAAGACGCCCAGGGCGCCCGGCGCGCGCTGCACCATTCCCTCGGCGACGGCGACTTCGAGCACTTCTTTCGGATCAGCCGCGAAATCACCTGCGCCCAGGCGAATCTCATGCCGGCCACCGCGTGCCGAGAGATCGATCGGGTGCTCTCGGAGGTACGCGAGCAAAAACGGCCCGGGTACCTGCTGCTGTCCACCGACGTGGCCCGCTTCCCCACCGAACCGCCCGACGCGCCGCTGCCGCGCTACACCGGCGGCACCAGCCCCCGCGCACTGTCGCTGTTCATCGAGGCCGCGACGCGACTCATCGGCGATCATCAGCTGACCGTGCTGGCCGATCTGCTGGTGCACCGGCTGCAAGCCATCAAGGAGCTCGAGGCGTTGCTGGCGGCGGACGTGGTGCCGCACGCCACGTTGATGTGGGGAAAGAGCCTGCTCGACGAGAGCTCCCCGAATTTCCTTGGCATCTACGCCGGTTCGGCCAGCGCGGAAGGGGTGCGCGCGGCGATCGAGGACGCGCCGGTGCTGGTGACGGCCGGGGTGGTATTCACCGACATGGTCAGCGGCTTCTTCAGCCAGCGGATCGACCCGGCGCGGACCATCGACGTCGGGCAGTACCAAAGCAGTGTGGCCGGTGAGGTTTTCGCGCCGTTGGAGATGGGCGCCGCGCTGGAGGCGCTGGCCGACATCCTGGTCGGGCGCGGGATCACGTCACCCCCCGTGCAGGCCCCGCCGGCCGAGCCCTTGCCACCGCCCCCGTCGCGCGATCAACCACTCACCCAACAAATGGTCTGGGACCGGCTGTGCGTTGCGCTCACACCGGGCAACGTGGTGCTGGCCGACCAGGGCACCTCGTTTTACGGAATGGCGGATCATCGGTTGCCGCACGGCGTCACCTTCATCGGCCAACCGCTTTGGGGTTCAATCGGTTACACGCTGCCCGCGGCGGTCGGGGCCGCGGTGGCGCATCCGGACCGCAGGACGGTGCTGCTGATCGGCGACGGTGCGGCGCAGCTGACCGTGCAGGAACTCGGCATCTTCTCCCGCGAGGGACTGTCGCCGGTCATCGTGGTCGTCAACAACGACGGCTACACCGTCGAACGGGCGATCCATGGAAAGACTGCCCCTTACAACGACATCGTGAGCTGGAGCTGGACCGATGTCCCGCGCGCGCTGGGGGTTTCCAACCACCTGGCGTTCCGCGCCCAGACCTACGGCGAACTCGACGACGCGTTCACCGCGGCGGCGCAGCATCAGGACCGCATGGTCTTCGTCGAGGTGGTCCTGCCGCGGCTGGAGATCCCGCGTCTGCTCGGCCAACTCGTCGGATCCATGTCGCCGGAGGGCAACGCTCGCCGCTCAAAAGCCTAGCGCGAGCGCCCCGTCCGGTCCGGGGTCGACGAGCGCAGCATCGCCTGCACGGTGCGCCGGCAGCGCCCGCAATCGGCCCCGGCCCCACACGCCTGGGCGACCTCCTTGGTCGTGGACGCCCCGGCGGCGACGCATTCGGCGACCGTATGGCTGGTGACGCCGTTGCACAGGCAGACGAACATCAGCCGCGCTCAGTCGTCCTCGATGCGCATCGTGTCGTAAAGCCGGCCGAGGAACACCGGCGGGTGGGCTCCGACGCCCACGCCCGACATCCATTGCGCCGCGGCGTCGGGATGGTCGATCCACCGCTGGGCGGCGACCTCGTCGGGAAACTCCGACAGGATCAGCACCTCGTGGTCGTCGTCAAAAGCCTGGAATACCGACGTCTTTCGGACGCCGGCCCCGGCGAGCCCGTCCATGGCCGAGCGAAATCCCGCGGTCAGGGTCGCGACGTCCTCGACGGACGCGATCGCGCACACCACCACGCCGGGCGCGGCCGGTTTGGACGACGGTTGCGGAACAAATCTGTCGATGATTTCGCCGGCAAAGACCGCGGGTATGTCCTCGACGCCGGCGGCGTCGAACCAGTCGAAGAAGACCCGCGAGCGCAGCAGCTCCACGATGGGCTCGCGACTGTGCACCCCGATCATCACCAGCACGCGCCCGTGCTCGTGGGTGGACGTGTACACCAGCACATGGTGGGCGCCGATGTCGGCGAGCGCCGCCTTGTTGCGCTCGAGCAGCGGCCACACCCGGGTCGGGTCGGGGACGCGATAGTCCGATGCGATCACCATCGAGTGAATGTCACCGGTGCTCAACGTGGCTGTCCTAAATCGGGTTGAACGACGAGATGAGCCACTTCCCATTGGCTTTCGTCAGCGTGACCGTCACGCTGCTGTTGGTGAACGTCGGCTCCGGCCTGTCCTTGCTCTGCGTGCTCTGGTTGACGAACAACAGCACGGTGGCCGAATCCGGGCGCAGGTCGGACACCGCGGCGCGCAGCACCACGGCGCTGGTCTTCACCGACTTCTGCTTGGCCGCGGGGGCGACGATCTGCTGGGTGAATTGGTCGTAGTAGGACAAGAAGTCGCCGGTCAGGTGTGACTTCGCGGAAGAGAAATCGCGGTCGAGGGTATCGGGCGAATACGACAGCACCGCCACCGTTCCGTCGCTGGCGGCCGAGATCGCCGACTTTGCGGCCGACGCATCGGTCGCCCGGTCGGGCCGATAGGAGAACCAGTACTGCCAGCCCAGGAGGCTCAGCGAGGCGATCACGAGCAAGGCCAGCACGGCCGGGACCACCTTGCCGGCCGACCGTTTCTTCGCCTGGGCGGCAAGGCGCTTCCAGCGGCCGGGCGCTTTACCGTGATCGTCGATGTCCTCGGCGGGCTGCGCCTGTTCTGCTACCTCGGTCGCCTCTTCGGCCTCCGCCGTCTCCTCGACTTCCGTGGTGTCTTGGACCGATTTTTCGTCTGCGGTCACGGCACAAACTCGACTTTCGATATCTTGAGCTGGCCACCGTCGCGAGTGACCGTCACGATGAGCCGGTAGTTACGCGGATCCTGTTTGGCGCCGGCCGCATTGGTGACCTCGGAGGTCGAGGCCACCAGCACCACCGCCGAGTCCTTCGTCATCGAGTCCAGCTCCACGGCCGCGGCCTGAACGCTGCCCTGCGATACCACCTTCGACTGCTCCACCACCTTGGTGAAATCGTCGGCCATCTTCAGGAAGTCGTCCTTGAACGTGCCGGTGGAGTTCTCCAGGATGCGCTGCACGCCTTGCTTGGCGTTGTTGAAGTCCAGCGACGTCAACGTCACGACGCCCTGGCGCGCGGCGGCGACGAACTCGGCGGCGCGCTGTCGCTGCCGGACCGCGTCGCGGTGCTCCTTGATCATGTAGCCGCTGCCCGCCAGCGCGACGAGGATCACGATGATCGCCACGGAAGCGGCGAGGGTGGACCACTTGGGGCGGCGAAGCCGTCGGGCTAGGCGGAGCCGGCGGCCGGCCGGCACCGGCGCCTCGGCCTCGTCGGCGTCGGCAACTGGCTCTTCGGTGTCGGCAGCTTCGGTGTCTTCAGCTTCGGCGGTCTCGGTCTCGTCCGCCTTCACCTCGGGCGCCGCGTCGGACGCCTCGGGTTGGACGGATTCTGTCACGTCCGCCGCCTCTTCTGCTGCGACGGCTTCTGCGGTGGCTGCTTGTTTGGTTTCGGAGACCTTGGCCTCCGCGAGTTCGGCCTCGCGGCGCAACTGGATAGCGCGGGCGCGGGCGCGGGCGGCGGCGGCAAGGGCTTCCGCTTCTTGGGCTTCCGCCTCGGCCTGTTCGGCCAGCGCCCGGATTTCGGCGGCAGTGCTTGGGGTCTTGTCCTCGTTCACCGGAACCAATTTCGTGTCAGCGGCATTCTGGCGGGCGCCGCCACTCACCGTTCACCAGCCCGAGAACGAGGCTGCTCGTGACTCAATGCCAAACTCCTCTACCGCTTGCCCGCGCTGGCCACGGCGTCCCAGCAGGGCGTCGTCGCCGTTGGGCCACCATACTCGGGATGCGCATTAGCGGCGAGCATCTGCGCCGATATTCTTCCGCCGCGAATGTCGCGACGACCAGGAGAGCCACGTTATCACCTTCGCCTGAGAGCTCCGCCCGTACCACTGCGGCGCCACTGTACAAATGCCAAACAAGCTGTGGAAATGGGGTTCTCTAATCGGACATACGGTGAGGCCGCACGCGGCTAGCGCAGCAAGTCTTTGACCACCTTGCCGGTGGCGTTGAGCGGCAGGGCCTCCAAGAACTCCACCGAACGCGGCACCTTGAAGCCCGCCATGCGCTCGCGGCACCAGTCGATCAATTCGTCGGCGCTGACGGTGGATTCGCCGTCTTTGCGGACTACGAACGCCTTGCCCACTTGGCCGAGCCGCTCGTCGGGAACGCCGATCACCGCCGCCTGCGCGACGGCCGGGTGGTTCATCAGGAAGCCTTCGATCTCGGCGGGATAGGCATTGAATCCGCCGACGATGAACATGTCCTTCTTGCGCCCGACGATCCGGAGCCGGCCCGAATCGGTGAAGTTGCCCAGGTCTCCGGTGTGCAGCCAGCCGTCGGCGTCGATCGCCTCCGCGGTGGCGACGGGATCGTCGAGGTAGCCCTGCATGACGCCGTAGCCGCGAACCAGTACCTCGCCGTCGTCGGCGATGCGCACCTCGACTCCCTCACAGGGCAGGCCGGCGGTGGTGGCCACGTCCTCGAAGGAATCGCCGGGCAGCGACAGCGTGACGTTGCCGGCCTCCGTGAGCCCGTAACCGGTCATCAGCGTCTGGAACGGCAATTCGTCGTGGATGCGACGGACCAGCTCAACGGGGATGTCCGCCGCACCGGTCACACCGGCCCGCAGCGTCGACAGCTTGGACTTGTCTTGAATCGTGAGCAGCGAGTGGTACAGCGTCGGCGGCCCGGGCAGCATCGTGATGCCTTCGCGCGCAATCAAATCCACCACCGTGTCGACGTCGAAAACCGCGACCGGCAGCATCGTCGCGCCGCGCAGGAAGGAGGTGACCAGTCCCGCCTTCAGTCCGAAGGTGTGGAAGTAGGGATTGATCTGCAGGTAGCGGTCGCCTCGCCGCAGATCGGCGAGCGTGGCCCACTCCTCGTACATCCGCAGCGTCTGGCGATGATTCATCATCGCGCCCTTCGGACGGCCGGTCGTGCCCGAGGTGAAGATGATGTCCGAGATGTCGTTGCCGCTGACCGCCCGCTCGAACGGGGCACCGCTGGAAAGAAAGTCGGACTTCAGGTCGATGACGGGTGTCCCCGCCGGTGCGGTGTAGTCCTGGCCGAGAAAGCCCTTCTGCACCAGGACGGCCTTGACTCGGCTGCGGGCGATGATGTCGCCGGCTTCTTCGGTCTTGAACCGCGTGTTGACCGGCACCAGCACGCCGCCCGCAGTCAGCAGCCCGAACGCCGCGATGATCCACTCCGCCGAGTTGGGCGCCCAGATTGCGACGCGGTCACCTTTGTCGACACCGAGGTTCGCGAACGCGCCTGCGGCGCAACGGATCCGCTCGACGACCTGGTTGAACGTCAAGCGCAGCGGACCGTCGACGACCGCTTCCGCGTCACCGAAACCGTCCGCCGCGCTCAAGACCATCTCGGGGATGGTCTGCCAAGGACTCTTCAGCGCGTATTACACCGTGACGAGCCGGCCGAGGTTGCCGCCCATGATCTTGGCCTGGTCGTCGACCGACAGGTGCGACAGCGCGTTGACGTAGTACGTCGGCTCCGCCAGTCCCTCCGGGTGCGGCCAGTCCGAGCCGTAGAGCACCTGATCCACGCCGACGAGGTTGATCAGATCGTCGATGCCGTCCTCGAAGAACGGGCTCACGTGGATCCGGTTCTTGACCATCTCGACCGGATCGCTGGGGAACGCCTCCGGGGCCTTGCGGAAGACCTCGGCCAGGCCGTCCAGCAGCGGGGTCATCCACTTCGAACCGGCCTCGACGATGGCGACCTTCAGCTTCGGGTGGCGGTACAGCGCGCCGTGGATCACCCACGAGCCGACCGCGTCCTGGATCGGCCGCCACTCGTTGAGGATGCCCATCGCGTTGGTCTGGAACGGCAACATCTCCTGTTCGGCGCCGTCCCACTCCGAGGTGTAGCGGGAGTAGCCGCTGTCACTGGAGTGCATGCCGACCAGCACGTCGTGCTCGACGACCCGCTCCCAGAACGGGTCGAACTCGGGCAGCGCGAACGACCGCGGGCCACGGAAGCCGGGGACCGGGGCCGGGCGGATCAGGATGCAGCGGGCCCCTCGCTTGACGGCCCATTCCAGTTCCTCGATCGCCTTCTCCACGATTGGCAGGGTGATGACCGGGGTGGTGAAGATCCGGTTCTGGTAGTTGAAGCCCCAGACCTCGTCGAGCCACTCGTTCAGCGCGTGGATCAGAACATGGATGGCGACCGGGTCGTCGCGCAGCCGCTCCTCGAGCAGGCTGGCCAGGGTCGGGAACATCAGGGTGCGGTCCAACCCCAGCTCGTTCATCTTCTCCAGGCGCGGGCCGGGCTCGAAGAACGCCGGGATCGCGCGCATCGGCTCGCCGAACAGCTCGCGCTTGCTCTTGCCGTCCGGGTTGCCGTACTTGAAGTACTCCTCCCAGGCGCCCGGCCGGGCGACGACCTCGAAGGTCGGGTTGGGAATGTAGTTGCTGATGTGGCCGCGGATGGCGATCTTGGTGCGCCCGTTGATCTGCACGTACTGGACGTAGTCCTTGTAGGCCTTGGGCAGGAACTTGGTCAGCGCCTCCGGCGGCTCGTAGAGATGGTTATCCGCGTCAAAGATCGGAAACGGGACGTCCTCCCGATGTGACAACTGGCCCATGAGATCCTCCTTCGCAATTTGCGAGAATACTATTCTCTCGAGGCGCTCGTTCGCAACGTGCCCCTCTCGGGGCGCTCTGTCCTCCGCGGTCAGCAGTTGGCGATGATCTTGAACGAGGCGGAAGCCGGTTCGTTCGGCTTGTCGGTCTTGAAGCCGTTGGCCGTACCCGTAATCGTGAATTTCTCGCCGCTCAAGCTCATGTCGGCGTTGCCGCCGTCGTCCTTCGAATACATGCCGGTGAAGCCACCCAGGTTTTGGATGCGCACGGATTGGGCGGTCAGCGGCTGCGCTCGTTGGTCGATGACGACCTTGGCCCCGGCAAAGTCGCCGCCGATGTCGATGGTGCGGTACCACTCCAACTGGCTGCACTTGACGACGTTGATCTTCGCGTCGTTTCCGTTGACGGTCACCGACGCGGTGCTGGAGAGCTGGGTTTGGGCCTTGGGGCTGCAGGCGCCGAGGCCGGCGACGGCAAGCGCGGCGGCGGCGACGACCACCATTCGGTTACCCACTGGGCCACCTCGATCCTGGGCGACGAGCTTCTGGACCTGCTGCGATGATGTTATTCTCCCCGAAAGAGAATGCCAATATCGGCTTTTCGGCTGTCCTTTTATTGGAGCGATAACCCATGGTGGACCTGGAGTTCGATGATGGACTTGCGGTGCTCACCATCGACCGCCCCCACGCGCGCAACGCCATCGCGCCCGACACCATGGGGCAGCTGGAGAAGGCGATCGATGCCGCGGCCGGCGCACGAACCCTGGTCATCAAGGGCGCCGGCGACCGGGCGTTCGTCTCGGGCGGCGACCTCAAGGAGCTGAGCGCGCTGCGGACCGAAGAAGACGCCGCGGCGATGGCGAAACGGATGCGGTCCATCTGCGATCAGCTCGCCGCATTCCCCGCCCCCGTCGTCGCCGTCCTGAACGGCCACGCCTTCGGGGGCGGCGCCGAAGTCGCGGTGGCGGCCGACATCCGGGTGGCCGCCGACGACATCAAGATCGCCTTCAATCAGGTGGCGTTGGAGATCATGCCGGCGTGGGGCGGCGCCGAACGGCTGGCGGCGATCGTCGGCAAGAGCAAGGCATTGCTGTTGGCGGGCACCGGAACCGCCCTCGACGCCGCCGAAGCGGAGCGGATCGGCTTGGTGGACTTGGTGATTCCGCGCGCCTCCTTCGACGACGGCTGGCGATCGATCGCCACGTCGCTGGCCCGCCACCCGGCGGCCGAGATAAAGCGGGTAATCAGCGGCGTTTCCGCGGACGAAGCGATAGCATCCTTTGCACGGCTGTGGGTTGCCGACGCCCACTGGCAGGCCGCAGAGCGGGTGATGAACCGCACCGCCAGTCCGCGCCCGGCAGCCGAAGGAGCGACATGATCAGCACCGCGAAGAAACTGTGGGGCGTCGGCTCGGCGATGTTGCTGGGGCTGACGGGTCCGTTGGTCAGCCCTGGACGCGCACATGCCGACCCGGTCTGGCATCAGGTCGTGTACATCGTTTCGGCCAAGAGCCCGGCCTACGTCGACATCTTCTACCAGGATCAGGATCCGACGCTCTTCTCCGACTACAGCCACAACAACTACTCATTCACCCCGCAGGTGCACGCCGACGTCGCCCCGGGTAAGCCGTGGGTTCAGCCGGTGAACCTGTTGAACCCCGATCAGTGGGCGATGGTCACCGCCACCACCGGTCGCGAACCGCTGGCACAGGGCGGCATTCAGTGCGACCTGTCGGTGGACGGCAAGGTCGTGGTCTCCAACATCGGCCCCAAGGGCGCACTCTGTTCGCTGCGGACCTGGTGAACCATCCAGCTTTGCGGCACGCCCTCGATGGGCCGCGGCTCGCCTTCGAGGCGACGTAGATGATCTTCGACCAATTGCACGGTTTCGGCATGACCGTTGGACATGCCGATCGCCTGCTCGAGCACCAGAAATCTCGACAGGCTGGACATGAGCACGGCCACCACCGCCGGCGGCATCTGTTCTCTGCCCACCCCATACTGCTGTAACGCAGTTGTCACCGCTTGTCGCTCCCCTTCGCGCAAACGCTCTGCGTAATAAGCGATTTCGGCTCGCATTGCCTTGCGATGGTTGGCCAGTGCCATGAATTCCATTGAGATGCGGGTGAACGCGGGATCGGTGCCGAATCTCCACAGCGCCCACAGCGGCTGCGGCGACTTCATCAGCTGCGCGTGCACCTCGAGTGCTTCTTCGGCGCGGCGGCGGAAGACCTCGAGGAACAACTCGTCCATGGTCCGGAAGTAGTAGTGCACCAGCTGTGGTTTCAAGCCCGCTTTGCTCGCCAGACGGCGCGACGTCACCGCGGCGTATCCTTCTTCGATCATCAACCGCTCGGCCGCGTCGAGCAGCAGGGCGCGATTCTTCGCGTCCGGCGCCCCGATCCTGCGGGCCGAAGTCATATCCCTGCTCCGTATTTCTGCGTTGGTGCCGACCCCACGGATCGTAGCGCGGCCCCGCGTTGCGGCCTTGACCCTGACAATACCGCCATGCTAAGCAGGTGCTCAGCACATTTTTGGCTTTCGGAATTGGGCGGCGGTGCCGCTTGCCGCCGAACCTCACCGGTAGACCAGCCCAGGGAGACGCAGTCCTATGACCACCTTCGACACGATCGACTTCTTCACCGATCAATCTCTGGTGCCCGATCCGCACCCCTACTTCGACTACCTGCGCAGCCAAAACCCGGTACTGCGGCTGCCGCACCACGGGGTCGTCGCCGTCACCGGCTACGAGGAGGCCTGCGAGGTCTACAAGGACCCCGACACGTTCTCGAACATCGTCGCGCTCGGCGGGCCGTTCCCGCCGCTGCCGTTCCAGCCCGACGGCGACGACATCAGCCCCCAGATCGACCAGCACCGCAGTTATTTCCCGATGTTCGAGCACATGGTGACGATGGATCCACCGGAACACACCCGGGCGCGCTCGGTGCTGAGCAAGCTGCTGACCCCGAGCCGACTGAAGCAGAACGAGGAGTTCATGTGGCGCCTCGCCGACCGTCAGCTCGACGAGTTTCTGACCAACGGCGCGTGCGAGTTCATCAGCGAGTACTCAAAGCCGTTCGCCACGTTGGTGATTGCCGACCTGCTCGGCGTTCCCGAAGAGGACCACAAGGAGTTCCGCGTCGTGTTGGGCGCCGACCGTCCCGATGCGCGGGTGGGCGCCCTGGACCACGAGTCGGTCGGCATCAACCCACTGGAGTGGCTCGACGACAAGTTCTGCGCCTACATCGAGGACCGGCGCCGCGAACCGCGCAACGACGTCCTGACCTCCCTGGCCACGGCTAAATATCCCGACGGGTCCACGCCCGAGGTCATCGAGGTAGTTCGTTCCGCCACATTCCTTTTCGCCGCCGGGCAGGAGACCACGGCCAAGCTGCTCAGTGCCGCGCTGCAGCTGATCGGCGAGCGGCCCGACATCCAGCAGCAGCTGCGCGACGACCGCAGCCTGATCCCCGGATTCATCGAGGAATCGCTGCGGATGGACAGCCCCGTCAAGAGCGACTCGCGGCTGGCCCGCAGGGCCACCACGGTCGGCGGCGTCGACATCCCCGCCGGCACCGTCGTCATGGTGTTGCCCGGCGCCGCCAACCGCGACCCACGCCGGTTCGAGAACCCGCACGAGTTCGATCTCCGCCGCAAGAATGTCCGCGAGCACATGGCTTTCGCGCGCGGTGTGCACTCGTGTCCGGGCGGGCCGCTCGCCCGGGTGGAGGGCCGGGTCTCCATCGAGCGCATCCTGGACCGGATGAGCGACATCACGATCAGCGAGGCCAAGCACGGCCCCGCAGACGATCGTCGCTACACCTATGAGCCGACGTATATCCTGCGCGGACTCAGCGAACTCCACCTCACCTTCACCCCGAACGGGTAAGGGCGGTCCCGGCCCCACCGCCGAGCAGACGCAAAAGCCCCCATATCGCAACATAATTGGGGGCTTTTGCGACTGCTCGCCCAACCGGGGCGGACGTCAGGGTTGCGATGCGGTTTCGATCTGCTCGAAGATTCCGGAGAACTCTAACGGGGTTTGCACAATTCCGCTGCCGTCGACGGCGTCCACCGCGCCCAACGTGCCCGTGAGGTCGCGGGGCAGTTCCCACATCGACAGCTCCCCGATGTCGTGCTGCTCGGCAAAAGCGGTGAGCTGTTGCGCGTCGGCGAGGCCGAAGATTTCGCTGGGGTCGTCGTTGATTCCGATCAACGGCGTCACCCCGAGCATGTGCCACGCCTGCTGGCTGGTGAGCGAGGGGTAGAGCGTCATCAACTGGGTATGGGTGGCCGTCGCGGCATCGATCGCATACGCGCCCATGCCGGGGTTGCCGGTCTGGTCGAAACCGTTGCCGTAGTCCATGGCCATGATGTTCACGCGGGAGACGTTCACGCCATTGGTCGCCGCGATCTGCAGGACGTTCAGCCCGCCGCCCTGCCCCTCGACCAGGCCCGTCGGCAGCACTGGAAGCGTGTACGAGACGGTCACGGGCGTGCCATTGGCCGCCTCCTGCTGCTGCAGGATGGCGATGGCCTTCGATTGGGTGTTCATCGCTTGGGTGTTGCCCTGCAACGCACCTTCGACGTCGAAGTCGAGGTTGTAGATCTTGTAGGTGTTCACAATCGACGCGTACTGCTGCGCCAGCGCGGTGGGGGTCTGGCCGTTGACGGCAGAGAGATCGGTGCCGAACGCGCCGCCGAACGAGATGGTCCCGTTGATGCCGGCGGCTTTCATGTCGGCGATTTGGTTATCGATGAAAGCGCTTTGGGTGCCGCCCGTTACGTCGTACGCCGAGTAGCCACCCCAGGAGGCATTGCCGTTCGGGTCGGCGTTGATGAAGGCAAGCGTGGCGTTTTTGACTCCGTTGTGGGCGGCCGTCGCAAAGTCGTATCCGTTGGGGCCGGGCCACAGCGTGATGTCCACGTAGGGCGAGTAGATGCCCGCCCCGGTGCCGCCGGTGCCGGGACCGCCGGTGCCGCCGCCGAG
>NZ_AUWQ01000073.1 GCF_000455205.1 Mycobacterium sp. UM_CSW
CATGACGGCGACCAGGGCCGCGTCGTCGACCGACGCCAGGGCCGGTCGCATCACCATCGCGCAGAAAACGTCGGTGCCGTAGACCACGGCGGTGCCCAGCACCGCGATCAGCGCGGCGGCCCGGGTGACGTCGTGCAGAACCATGTCGTAACTCCCCTCATCCGTAAGTGTTAGCAACGCTAACCCATCGTCGACGGCACGTCAATAGCATTGCTAGTTTTTCTAGCCGTGATATCTTTGAGCGCATGCCCATCGAGGAGCGTCGTGAGCGCGATCGGGCCGCGCGCCGCCGGCTGATCGTCGGAACCGCGCGCAGGCTGGCCGAGGCCGAGGGCTGGGATGCCGTCACCACGCGGCGGCTGTCCACCGAGATCGAGTACAGCCAGCCGGTGTTGTACAAGCACTTCGCCGGTATGGAACAGATCGCCGACGCCGTCGCGCTCGACGGGTTCGCCGAGCTCGCCGACGCGGTCCGGGCCGCGCATTCCGAGACCGACGCGCCCGGCGACACCCTGACCCGGATCGCCCGCGCCTATCTGGATTTCGCGCGCGACAACCCGGCGGTCTACGACGCGATGTTCACCCGCGCGACCACCCTGCGCTTCGCCGCGCAGGACACGCCGCCCCAGCTGATTGCGGCCTTCGAAGCGTTGCGCCGGGCGGTCGCGCTGGTCGCCGGTGATCAGGACGCCGACACGCTCACCGAGGTTTTCTGGGCCGCGCTGCACGGGCTGGTCACCCTCGGCCGGACCGGACGTCTGCGCCCCGAGTACGAGGCGGAGCGTTTGCAGCTGCTCGTCGACGAGTTCATCGGCAGACGAGAAACGACGGCATGAAAAATGGCTCCCGGCAGGCCATCCGGGAGAAGGCTGCTGGCGTGACAGTCAGCCACGCTGCCTGAGTACGCGAGCCCCTCAGCGCCACTATGGCGAGGCCAAGGAATCCGTTTATTGTGGAACGATCGATTTCGCGCTCGAAGGAGCCACCGACGGTCAACAGAGGCAAGACCCCACCGACCGACCCGCTCACACCTGGCGAACGCCGTGCGATGCGGATAGCGGTGGTCGTTTTCGTCGGGGCTATTGCCGCCGGCTCGACAGCATGGGTTTTGACCGACCACTCGTTGGACCCGTACGACCGATCGGGTGATGGCTGCGTGAATGTCACGTTCGCGAGTTCGATGGGCGGCGCACTCCAACACGCATGTGGTACCGCCGCGCGTGACTGGTGTCGCGCCGTCTACGCGCAACATGACGCCCACGCTGAAGCGGTTCAGGCTCAGTGTCGCGTCGCGGGGATTCTGCCGTAGGGCAGTGCCGGCAAGTGACCAGTGAGCCCCGCCCCACACGGAAAAAGGCCCGAACCTAACGCAGGTGCAGACCTATTCCGATGTCCTGAGACATGAAAAATGGCTCCCGGAAAGCCATCCGGGAGCCATTTCCGCTGGTAGCGGGGACAGTGTGTGGTTCCAGGAGATGCGCATAGCGTGTCTCAAGACATCCGAATAGGTCGTCGCGCGACTGTCGGTGGGTGTCGAAGGCTCGCCTGGTCATCACCGCCGTCATCGTCGAGGGCCGCAGCCAATCTGAGGTTGCCCGCGACTATGGGGTCTCCCAGTCCTGGATTAGCCGGTTGGTCAAGCGCTACCACCTTGAGGGAGAGAGCGCGTTCACACCGCGTTCGCGGCGCCCACACACCAGCCCCACCCGGCTACCGCAGACGACCATCGACCTGATCGTCGAACTACGCCAGACACTGGCCAGCAAAGGCCTCGACCACGGGCCGCACACGATCGCCTGGCACCTTCGCCATCACCACGGTTTAGTCGTGGCAGTCAACTCCATCCACCGCCATCTCCGGGCCGCCGGCCTCGTCACACCCACACCGCAGCGCCGCCCCAAATCCTCCTACATCCGCTTCGCCGCCGAACAACCCAACGAACGCTGGCAAGCCGACTTCACCCACTGGTGGCTGGCCGACCACACCCACACCGAAATCCTGTGCTGGATCGATGACCACGCCCGCTACGCGATCTCCGTCACCGCCCATCGCCGCGTCACCGGCCCCATCGTCCTGACCGAATTCCGCAAAGCCATTGCCATCCACGGCATTCCGGCCTCAACGTTGACCGACAACGGCATGGTCTTCACCACCCGGCTCTCCGGCGGCAAAGGTGGGCGCAACGGGCTAGAAAACGAACTACGCCGCCTCAGCGTCACCCAGATCAACTCCACCCCCAACCACCCCACCACCTGCGGCAAGGTCGAGCGCTTCCACCAAACCCTCAAAAAGTGGCTCACCCGCCAACCTCGCGCCACCACCATCGCCGAACTACAAACCCAGCTCGACGCATTCGTCGACGCCTACAACCACCGCCGACCCCACCGCGCCCTGCCCCAGCACGCCACCCCCGCCACCGCCTACACCACTCGACCCAAAGCCGACCCAGCAACCCGCACCGACACCCACAACCGCGTCCGCCGCGACCGCATCGACCAAGCCGGCGTCATCACCGTGCGCCTCGCCGGACGCCTCCACCACATCGGCGTCGGACGAACCTACACCGGCACCCGCGTCCTAGTCCTCATCCAGGACCTACACATCAGAATCATCCACGCCGCCACCGGCCAACTCCTACGCGAGCTAACCCTCGACCCCACAAAGGACTACCAACCCACCGGCGCCCCCAAAGGCCCCACACGGAAAAAGGCCTGAACCTAACGCAGGTTCAGACCTATTCCGATGTCCTGAGACATCACATGGTAGCGGGGACAGGATTCGAACCTGCGACCTCTGGGTTATGAGCCCAGCGAGCTACCGAGCTGCTCCACCCCGCGTCGGTAAATGACAGGTTACCGAACGTGCGTCGCGGCGGCCAAATCGCGGGCTGACCAGGCCATTCTCAGCGGTGCACGCGGGTCGGCAGGTTGCCGCAATGCACGAAGTCGCGCACCGGCTGCAGGCCGATCATCAAACGCCCGTCGACCAGCCAGGCCGGTGTGCCGTCGACGCCGCGGTGCCGCGCGACCCACTCGGCCTGCCCGACGGCGGCCACCGCGCTGCCGTCGGCCAGGGCGGCACGCATCCGGCCGACATCGACGCCCGCCGCCAAGGCGTGCCGGTCGATGACGGCCTGGTCGTCGATGTTCTCCCCGAAAACGAAGTGCGCGTCGAACAGCAGGCGGTGCAGTTCGGCGAAGGCGCCGGGCTGGTTGAGCCGCGCCCACTCGGCGGCCGCCAAAGCCCTGCGGCTGTGCGGTATCCGCGAGGGCCAGCGCAACGGCATCCGCACCGCCCGGGCCTGCCGCTCGATGGTCGCGTACCTCGGCCCGTGGCCGTGCCGCATCGGCAGCCCGCCGGGCGGCATGCCGGGGTGCGCCTGGAATGGCAGCAGGACGACGTCGAATCCGGCCTCGGCGAGGATGGCGGTCCGGTGCTGCCCGACATAGGAGAACGGGCACGCGAAGTCGTACCAGTGCAGCACGGTGCGTTCGTCGTAGTAGTACTCAGTCATGGTTTCCTCCCTGGCGCGGCGTGCATTCCCGGATAAGCGCTTCGGTGGCCTGGCTGAGCAAGCTTGCGGCGTGCGTGGCGCAGCGCCGCAGATCCGGCTCGAATTCGTTGAGGGTGCGGACGGCGGCGAACCCCGCCGCGCGGGCCTGGGCACTGGTCAGGGTCGAAACCCCCGCGATGGCGAACGTCGGCACGCCGTGCCGATGCGCGCATCGGGATACCCCGACGGGCGCCTTGCCACGCAGCGACTGGACGTCCAGGGACCCCTCCCCCGTCACTACCACTTTGGCGCCCACCAGGTTTCGGTCCAGCTCGATGAGTTCGAGGATCATGTCGATGCCGGGCCGCATGCGCGCGCCCAGCACCGACAGCGCCGCGAAACCGACGCCGCCCGCGGCGCCGGCCCCGGGCCGATTGCGGCAGTCGGTGCCGGTCGCGCGGTCGACGAGGTCGGCCCAGCGGGAAAGACCGCGCTCGAGCGCCGCAATCTGGTCGCTGTGGGCGCCCTTCTGGGGTCCGTAGACGATCGCCGCGCCGTGCGGTCCGCACAGCGGGCTGTCCACATCGGCGGCCAGTGTGAAGACGCTCTCGCCGATGGCCGGATGCAACCCGCTCAGGTCGAGCCGATCGGCCTGTGCCAGGCCGCGGCCGCCGGGCGGGATCGGATTGCCATGGTGGTCAAGGATTTTCGCGCCCAGCCCGACCAGCATGCCGGCGCCGCCGTCGGTGCTGGCGCTGCCCCCGACGGTGATGACGATGTCGCGGCAGCCTTCGTCCAGCGCCAGAGCGATCACGCTGCCCAACCCGTAGGTGGTGGCCGTCATCGGCGCGGGCGACCCCGATGGGAGCCGCTGCAGGCCGCAGACGTCGGCCATCTCGATGACCGCCCGCGTGCCGGTCCGGGCGTAGGCGGCGTGCACGCCGGCGCCGGTTGGCCCCGTGACGTAGGCGTGCATGCGCTGGTATCCGGCGGCCAGCACGGCGTCGAGGGTGCCCTCGCCGCCGTCGGCGACGGGGCAGGTGAGGGTGGTCGCCTGCGGATCGGCTCGCCACACGCCCTGCGCCATCGCCCGCGCGGCTTCCTCCGCGCGCAACGATCCCTTGAATTTGTCGGGCGCCAGGACGATGTGGCCGCCCATCAAACGACCATCCAGCCGAGCCACGGGGTGCTTTGCAGGTACACCAGCACACACATCAGCGCCAGCAGCAGCAGGCTCCACTTGAACACCGTGCGGAACAGGTCCCCCTCTTTGCCCTTCATCTGCACCGCGGCGGTCGCGATGACCAGGCTCTGCGGCGAGAGCATCTTCCCGATCACGCCGCCCGACGAGTTGGCCGCCGCCAGCAGGGTCGGGCTCAGCCCGGCCGCGTGCGCGGCGCTGACCTGCAGCACCCCGAAGAGCGAGTTGGAGGAGGTGTCCGATCCGGTGACGGTGACCCCGAGCCAGCCGATGATCGGGGCGACGATCCCGAGCAGGCCGCCGGCGCCGGCGATCCACAGGCCCAGCGTGGTGGTCTCGCCGGACAGGTTCAACAGGTACGCGAGCGCCAGCACCAGCCCGACGGTGAGTGCGGCGCTGCGCAATTGGATCGCCGCCTGCGCGTATGCCCGGACCGCCTGGCCCACCGAAGTCCGTAGCACGAGCATGGTGAGCAGTCCGCTGACGAAAAGCAAAGTGCCGGCGGCGGAAAGGAAGTCGAGCTTGTAGGTGGTCAGCGGGGAGGCCTTGTGGGCGGCGTTGGCGACGTGCAGGCCGGGCCAGGCGATGCTGGTGCCGCCGTGCTTGAGCAGGGCGGTGAACGGCTTCCACATCGATAGCGAGAAGATCGCCGTTACCATGACGTACGGCGCGTAGGCCAGCAGGACGTCCTTGCGGGAGTCGACGACCTGGTCGCGCACCCCGCTCGCGGCGGGAGCGGTCAGCACCGCGCCATCCAGGCGGCCCAATGCCGCTGTTGCGCTTTCCGTTTCGTGTGTTACCGCCGCCTCTTCCGGCGCGCCGGTCAGTGGAGCCTTCGGACGCCAGACCCGCAGCAACAACACGATGGAGCCGGCGCTGATGATCGATCCGGCGATGTCGGTGAGCTCCACGGAAAAGAAGTTGGAGCAAAGGAATTGGACGATCGCGTAGACGCCGCCGCCCATGGCGGCCGCCGGCCAAGCCTGTTTGAGGCCATTGCGGCCGTCGACCATGGATATCAGGATGAACGGCACGATGCAGGCCAGGATCGGCGTTTGCCGACCGACCATGGCGCCGAGCGTGTCCAGCGGCAGACCGGTGACCCCCGACAGCGCGACGATCGGAATTCCCAAGGAGGCGAACGCCACCGGCGCGGTGTTGGCCACCAGCGCCACCGAGGCGGCCTTCAGCGGCGAGAAGCGCAGCGCGACCAGCATCAGCGACGTGATCGCCACCGGGGTGCCAAAGCCGGCCAGGCCCTCGATCAGCGCGCCGAAGCAGAACGCGACGATGACGGCCTGGATCCGGTGGTCCGGGGAGATCGACGCCATGGACCTGCACAGCACGTCGCGATGGCCGGTCTGGACGGTCAGGTTGTAGATCCAGATCGCGTTGAGCACCAACCACATAATGGGGAACATGCCGTAGGCGAACCCGAGCACGGCCGAGTCGGCGACCTGTGCGACGGGCATGTGATAGACGCCCCACGCGATCAGGGCCGCGGTGCCGACGCCGACGGCCGCGGCGATGGGCGCGCGCACCCGAAGGCCGCCGAGCAGGACGAACATGATGACCAATGGCAGCGCGGCGACGGCGGCGCTCCAGCCGAGGGAATGCGCGACGGGGGTGAAGTCGGGTTGAAACATCTAGATCACCACCCCGGGGTTGAGGATGTTCTGCGGGTCGAGGGCCCGCTTGATGCGGCGGGTCAGTTCCATCACGTCGGGGCCCACCTGATCCGGCAGCCAGGCCTTTTTGAGCCGCCCCACCCCGTGCTCGCCGGTGATGGTGCCGCCGAGTTCGAGTGCGAGGTGCATGATTTCGCCGAAGGCGAGGTGCGCGCGGCGCGACTGGTCGGGATCGCTCGCGTCGTGCACGATCAGCGGGTGGGTGTTGCCGTCGCCGGCGTGCGCGATGACCGCGCAGACGATGTCGCGCTCCTTGGCGATGGCCTCGATGCCTTCGACCAGCGCGGGTAGCGCCGGCAGTGGCACGCCGACGTCCTCGAGCAGCAGGTCGCCGAGGCGCTCGACGGCCGGGATGGCGAACCGCCGCGCGGCGGTGAATGCCTCGCCCTCGTCCGGGTTGTCGGTGGCGAAGACGTCCGTCGCGTTGGCGTGCGTGAATACCTGTGCGATGAAGGCCATTTCGCTCTCGCGGTCGCCGGGTGAGTCGGACTGTGCGATGAGCATCGCGCGGGCACCGAGATCCAGGCCCATCCTGAAATGGCTTTCGACCGCGGCGATCGTGGTGTGGTCCATGAACTCGAGCATCGCGGGCCGCATGACGCGGGTGATGTTGCAGACCGCTTCCGTGGCGTCGCGCACCGACGAGAACGAGGCCACCACGGTGCTGGCCGGCGGCTGCGGGGGCAGCAGCCGCAGGGTCAGCTCGGTGATGACGCCGAGCGTGCCCTCGCTTCCCACGAACAGCTTGGTCAACGACAGGCCGGCCGAGTCCTTGAGGCGCGGCCCGCCGAGGCGCACGACGGTTCCGTCGGCGAGGACCACTTCGAGCCCGAGAATGTAATCGGTTGTGACGCCGTACTTCACGCAGCACAGGCCGCCCGCGTTGGTCGCGGCGTTTCCGCCGATGGAACAGAATTCGAAGGACGACGGGTCCGGGGGATACCACAACCCGTGCTCGGCCACCGCCCGTTTGACCTGGGCGTTGGTGAGCCCGGGCTGCACCACCGCCGTGCGCGTCACCGGGTCGACCTCGATGGCACGCATCAGCTCGGTGGTCAGCACGATGCCCCCGTCGAGCGCCGTGGCGCCGCCCGACAACCCGGAACCCGCACCGCGCGGCACCACCGGAACGCCGGCCGCGGTGGCCCAGCGCATCACCGTCACAACGTCCTCGGTGCTCTTGGCCCGCACCACCGCTAACGGGTGCCCGGCGTCGGGATCTTTGGCCCGGTCCTGTCGATAGCTCTCGATCACGTCCGGGTCGGTGAGCACAGCCACGCTCGGGATGCTGGTGAGCAGGTCGCCGCCGCGTTCGTCCAGTGCCGTCATTGGCGAGTTCCATTTCGTATGTCGGAATTGTTATTTCGTGAATGCCACCGTGGCATGGCTCACGTTTGACTGTCAAAGGAAACCCGGGTTGTCAGTAAGTCCTGCCTCCAACTGCACCGCGGCTGACCGGCCGTCACGCAGAAAGCGGCTCCACGGCGGTTGACAACCGGCTCGCGGAAGGCCTTCACTGATTCCGTACTTCGACTTCTTTATTTCGTATTGCGGAACCACCACTATCGGAGGGAATTGTCGTGTCGCCAGCGACCTACACGGTGAACTGTTCGATCCTGTTCACCGATCTGCCCCTGCTCAAGCGGCCGGAGGCCGCCCGGCGGGCGGGCTTCGATGCGGTGGAATTCTGGTGGCCGTTCGCCGAGGCGGCACCGCCGGACGGTGACGTCGAACCGTTCGTCCGCGCCATCCGCGAGGCCGGGGTTCAGCTGAGCGGGCTGAACTTCGCGGCCGGTGACATGCCCGCCGGCGACCGGGGCATCCTGTCCGACCCCGCGTCGGTGACCGCGTTCCGGGACAGCGTGGACGTCGCCGTCGACATCGCGAAGACGCTTGGCACGCGAGCCTTCAACGCGCTGTACGGAAACCGCGTCGAGGGCTTTTCGGCGGCGGTCCAAGACGACATCGCGGCCGAGAATCTCGCGTACGCGGCTCAGGCCGCCCAACGGATCGGCGCGACGGTGCTGATCGAGCCGGTCAGCGGCGCGCCCCGCTACCCCCTCAGGACCCTGGCGGACGCGGTCCGGGTCGTCGAGCGCGTGCGGAGCCGGTCGGGGTACGAAAACCTGCGCGTGCTCGCCGATCTCTACCACCTGTACGTCAACGGCGACGATCTGGCCGCCGCGCTGCATGCGCATGCCGACCGGGTCGGCCACGTCCAGATCGCGGACGCACCCGGTCGCGGCGAACCGGGGACGGGCGAGATCGCGCTCGACAAGTACGTCGGAATACTGCTCGATCGCGGGTATGACGGGTATATCGGCCTGGAATACAAGCCCAGTCGGCCCGACCCCTTCGACTGGCTGCCGACGGCCGAGCGGGGCCGCGGCGGCCTCAACATCGAATCCCTTGCGGCACGGGCGGGAACGAGGAACCAATGAGCACCATCGCTTTCATCGGGTTGGGCATCATGGGCAGCCCCATGGCATGCCACCTGTCCCGGGCCGGCCACACGGTCATCGGCTATAACCGTTCGCCGGGGCGCACCGGCGCGCTGGTCGAAGCCGGCGGGGCCGCGGCGGAGTCGATCGGAGAGGCGGTCAAAGACGCCGACGTGGTGGCCGTGATGGTCCCCGACTCCCCCGACGTGCAAGACGTGTTGTCCTCGGAGGGCGGCGTTTTCGCGCACGCCCAGCCCGAAACCCTGGTGATCGACTTCTCCTCGATCCGCCCCGACGTCAGCAAGGAGCTGGCTGAGGAGGCAAGGCGACGGGGCCTGCGCATGATCGACGCCCCGGTATCCGGCGGTGAGGCCGGCGCCAAGAACGCGTCGCTGTCGATCATGGTCGGCGCCACCGATCGCGACTTCGCCGACGCCAAGCCAATCCTGGAAGTCGTCGGCAAGACGATCGTCCACGTCGGCCCCAACGGGGCGGGCCAGACCGTCAAGGCCGCCAACCAACTGATCGTCGCGGGAAACATCGAACTCCTCGCCGAGGCGATCACGTTTCTGCGGGCCTACGGGGTGGACCTCGACGCGGCGGTCAAGGTGCTGGGCGGCGGGCTGGCCGGCTCGGCGGTGCTGGACCAGAAGGCCGCGAAGATGTTGGCCCGCAACTTCGATCCGGGCTTCCGGATCGAACTGCACCACAAGGACATGGGCATCGTGACCAGCGCGGCGCGTGAGGCCGACGTCGTCATCCCGCTCGGTGCGGTGGTCGCGCAGCTGATGGCGTCCGCGCTCGCCAACGGTGACGGCGGCCTCGATCACTCGGGTCTGCTGCTGGGCGTCGAGCGGTTGTCGGGTCGCGGGGAAAGCTAGCCCGATGACGCGGATGCGCACGGTCGACGCGGCTGTCAGGATTCTCGAGATCGAGGGCGCCACACAGGCGTTCGGCCTGCCCGGCGCGGCGATCAACCCGTTCTATTCGGCGATGCGCGCCCACGGCGGCATCAAGCACGTGCTGGCCCGGCACGTCGAGGCCGCCAGCCACATGGCCGAGGGGTACACCCGCGCCGCGCCCGGCAACATCGGCGTCTGCGTCGGCACCTCCGGCCCGGCGGGAACCGACATGATCACCGGGTTGTATTCGGCCAGCGCGGATTCCATCCCGATCCTGGCGATCACCGGGCAGGCGCCGGTAAGCAAGCTGCACAAGGAGGACTTCCAGGCCGTCGACATCGCGGCGATCGCGGCACCGGTGACCAAGATGGCCATGACGGTGCTGGAGCCCGGGCAGGTGCCCGGCGCGTTCGCCCAGGCGTTTCACCTGATGCGATCGGGCCGGCCCGGGCCGGTGCTGATCGACTTGCCCATCGACGTGCAGCTCGCCGAGATCGACTTCGACCCAACGACTTACGCCCCGCTGCCCGTCTACAAACCCTGCGCCGGCCCCGCGCAGATCAACAAGGCGCTCGACATGTTGCAGACGGCGCGACGCCCGCTCATCGTCGCGGGCGGTGGCATCATCAACGCCGACGCCTGCGACCTGCTCGTCGAACTGGCCGAGGTGCTCAACGTCCCCGTGGTGCCCACGCTGATGGGCTGGGGCGCGATCCCCGACGACCATCCGCTGGCCGCCGGCATGGTCGGGCTGCAGACCGCGCATCGCTACGGAAACGCCAGCATGCTCGAGTCCGATTTCGTGCTCGGGATTGGAAACCGCTGGGCCAACCGCCACACCGGCGGGCTCGACACCTACCGGCGCGGCCGCCGCTTCGTACACATCGACATCGAGCCCACCCAGATCGGGCGCGTGTTTCCGCCCGACCTCGGCATCGTCTCCGACGCCAAGGCGGCACTCGAACTGCTGGTCGCGCTCGCGACGGCGCGGGCCGCCGCGGGCACGATGCCGGACTGGAGCGGCTGGGTCGGTGACTGCCAACGCCGCAAGAAGACCATGCACCGCAAGACCCACTTCGACGACGTCCCTATCAAGCCGCAGCGCGTGTACGAGGAGATGAACCGCGCCTTCGGCCACGACGTCCGCTACGTCACGGCGATCGGGCTGTCGCAGATCGCCGGCGGCCAATTCCTCAACGTGTTCAAGCCCCGGCACTGGATCAACTGTGGGCAGGCCGGGCCGCTCGGCTGGACCGTCCCCGCCGCGCTGGGCGTGGTCACCGCCGACCCGACCGCCACGGTCGTCGGCCTGTCCGGCGACTACGATTTCCAATTCCTGATCGAGGAACTCGCCGTCGGCGCGCAATTCAACCTGCCGTACGTCCACGTGGTGGTGAACAACTCCTACCTCGGGCTCATCCGTCAGGCCCAGCTGAACTTCGACATGGACTACTGCGTCTCGCTGGCCTTCGACAACATCAACGCCCAGGAAGACGGCGACACCGACCTGCCCAAGGGGTACGGCGTCGACCACCGCAGCGTCGTGGAAGGGCTGGGCTGCAAGGCGATTCAGGTCACCGAGCCGTCCGGCATCGGCCCGGCTCTGGCCCGGGCGCAACAGCTCGCGCGCGAACACAAGGTCCCCGTCGTCGTCGAGGTCTTCCTGGAACGGGTCACCAACATCGCGATGGGCACCGAGATCGACAACATCACCGAACACAACGAGCTCGCGACGCTGCCCTCCGACTGACCGACGCGCTGCTTGCTGTCGACGTCAATTCCGTGATACGAAAAAGCGCAGGCGGGATGACGGGCCCTCGGGGCTGGATCGGAAGCGGTGATGGCTCGCGAAGCTGTACGTACGGGCGGCGTTCAGTCGGTGGAGCGGGCGTTCGAGCTGCTCGAGATCCTGGCGACCATGGGCGGGTCGGCCGCGCTCGGCGACCTCGCGGCGCGTTCGGACCTGCCGGCGCCGACGATCCACCGGCTCGCGCGCACCCTGGTGGGCATGGGTTACCTGCGGCAGCTGCCCAACCGGCATTATTCGTTGGGGCCCAAGCTGATCCGGCTCGGCGAGAGTGCGGCACAGCTCGTCGGCACGTGGTCGCGGGAGCATCTGCTGGAGCTGGTGGAGCGCACCGGTGAGACGGCGAACATGGCGCTGATGGACAACGACATGGCCGTCTACGTCGCGCAGGTGCCCTCACCGCACTCGATGCGGATGTTCACCGAGGTGGGCCGGCGCGTCTACCCGCACTGCACCGGCGTCGGCAAGGCGCTGCTGATGCAGCTGCCCAACGATGCGGTGCGCGCCCTGGTGGCGCGGACCGGGATGCCCGCCTCGACCGAGAACTCGCACACGACCCCGAAGGAGCTGCTGCGGGACATCGAGCTGTGCCGTTCGCGCGGCTACGCCGTCGACGAGGGTGAGCAGGAAGTCGGCGTGCGGTGCTTCGCCGTGCCGGTGCCCGACGCGCCATCGTTGACCGCGATCTCGATCTCGGGCCCCGCGGCACGGGTCACACTGAAATCCGCCACGGAGATCACTCCCCTGCTGAAGCGGGTCGCCCGCGACATCGCCTCGGAGTTCGACAGGGAGGCCGCCGGGTAGGCGGGCTCAGTGCGACGGCGAGTTCAGCCCGTATCGCCGCGCGATGTCGTCCATCCAGTCCGGATTGCCATACGTCAACCCGTATTTGTCTGCCAGCTCACCGAATTCGGGCAGCTCGTGCAGAACCTTGCCGAGCGGGTCATCCGCGTGCTCGACGAGCAGCTCACCGAGCTCGCGGAAGTAATTCTCGAATCGCCGGCCCGTCTGGGACGCGATACGTATCAAACAGGCGTGGCGCTGCGTTATTCCTTGCGACATCCGTAGTACCTCGGCTAAGGAGCGGGTCCGATGACAGCAACACTTGAAGGCTCGACCGCATTGGTGACAGGCGCCACCGCCGGGATTGGTCGCGCGGTCGCACTGCAACTCGGTCAGTTAGGCGCTGAGGTCCTAGTTCATGGGCGCAGCGCCCAACGTGGCGCCCAAGTACAGCAGGAGATCCAAAGTGCCGGCGGCAAGGCATGCTTCATCGCTGCCAACCTCGCCGACGCTGACGACGTGCGCCGGCTGGCCGCCGAGGCACGCCCAGTAGACATCTTGATCAACAACGCCGGAATTTATAAGTTCGGCGCGACCACCGACACCGACGATGCGTTCTTCGACGAGCATGTCAACCTCAACCTGCGCGCCCCCCATATCCTGGTGCAGCAGTTGGTGCCGGGAATGGCCGAACGCGGTGAGGGCGTCGTGATAAACCTCAGTACCGTCGCCGCCACCATCCCGGCACGCAACGCGGGCATTTACGGCGCCACGAAAGCTGGCATCGAACTCCTAACGCGTGTTTGGGCCGACGAGTTCGGCAGATCAGGTGTCCGGGTGAACGCGGTGCAAGCCGGACCCACCCAAACCCGTGGAACTGCCGCCACTCCGGGCCTTGCCGATGGTTTCGCCGCCTACACCGTGCTGGGTCGGGTCGCTGCGGCCGACGAGATCGCCAACGCGATCGTCTTCCTGGCCTCCCCGGCGGCTAGCTATGTGAATGGCGCGATCCTGCAGGTTACCGGTGGTCAGCTTGCGACCGGTGCGTAACCCCTCACCACCGAACGAATGCGCTCGCGTCGAACAATGTCCCGGTGGCGGGCGGCAGCGGCTTGCTGACGGTTGGCCCGATCGAGAAAATTCAGACCCGTCGGCGGCCTCGTCCCACCACAAGCGACGGCCAACCGGCCAGCGGTGATACGGCCTTGAGGCCGCGACGACAAGCACCCGCTCAGCCCCGCTGGCACTTTGCCCGGTTTCATCCGTGTCATCAACCCAATTCCATGCCGTGTCGACGGCCGACCGTCCCGAAAATGGGGACTTCCAGCCACTAGCGTCCTGCCCCATTAGCGAGTTGAATCCCACATAGCAACTGCATTCCCGGGGGATTCCATATGCTGCGTGCAGCTTTGATCGCAACGACACTCACAGTGGCTATCGTGGCGGCGCCCAACCCGCCTCGGCGCCCACCACCATATCCCGCCAGCCGGCACCAACAACGAGCGCTGCGGACGTCGACTAACCGAACTGCGCCGCGGCCCGCGTCGCCGGCGCCGCGCCGATCCGTCGGGGCCAGCCGGGCTATCGGCCGGCGCTGGACCGCGACGACGACGGCGTAGCCTGCGAATAGCTACTCGACGTTGCGGTTCGGCACAAGCGCCATCAGATCGCCATGCCGCTATGACAGGCGTTACCGAGCCGCTTTGTTCCAACGGTCCGGCGCTCGCCCGACGGGGTTCCTGACCCGATGGAGGGCACACCAGGCGCAAGCGCATAAGGGGAGCATGATGGCCAATCTCCACACCACCGCCGTGACATGAGTCTGATTGATCGGGACGCCGAACGCGTCCAGCTAGATGACGTGCTGGCTACCGTCCGATCGGGCCACAGTGCGGTGCTGGTACTCCGCGGCGAGCCTGGTGTCGGCAAGTCCGCGCTGTTGGACTACCTAGCCGCCCGGGCGCGCGATTGCAGCGTCGTTCGCGCCGCCGGAGTGGAATCCGAAATGGAGCTCGCGCACGCCGCGCTGTACCAACTATGCCGACCGCTCCTCAACCGGCTCGACAATTTGCCCGTCAACCAGCGCGATGCGCTACGCGTTGCCTTCGGCCTGACCCAGGGCCCCGTACCTGACCGACTCCTGATCGGCATTGCCGTACTGAGCTTGTTCGCCGAAGCCGTCGACGACCAACCCGTTGTCTGCCTGATCGACGATGTCCAGTGGCTCGATGACGCGTCGGCGCAGGCGCTGGCGTTCGTCGCACGTCGGCTAGCCGCTGAATCGGTTGCCATGGTGATGGCAACCCGAAGCGCGCTTCCGGCGATGGCCGAATTGCCCACAGTAGAAATCACCGGTTTGCCCGAGTCCAGCGCACGGGAACTGCTGAGCAGAGTCTGGACGACGCCGCTCGATGAGCGTGTCCGCCAACAGTTCCTCGCCGAAAGCCACGGCAACCCGTTGGCCATCATGGAGCTTGCCCACGGGCTGGGTACACGGGGGCTGGTCGGCGGGTTCAGGATGCCCACCGCGTTGAGGCCGTCGGGTCGCGTCGAGGAGAGCTTCCGACACCGGCTGTCCGCGTTGCCTGAAGGGACACGCCAACTCTTACTGATCGCGGCGGCCGAACCGACCGGTGACCCGACACTATTGTGGCGGGCCGCCGCCCGGCTCGGGATCGGCAGTGGCGCAGCAGCACCGGCCGTCTCGGGCGGCCTGATCGAAGTCGAGGACCGCGTGCGTTTCCGACACCCGCTGGTGCGCTCGGCCATCTACCGGTCGACGGGATCGGCGGAATTGCGGCGCGTCCATAAAGCGCTGGCAGAAGTGACCGACCCAGGCAGTGATCCCGACCGGCGAGCTTGGCATTTGGCCGAAGCCGCCGAGGGTCCCGATGAGGAGGTCGCCGCCGAGTTGGAGCGGTCGGCCGACCGCGCACAAGCACGCGGCGGCCTAGCGGCCGCGGCCGCGTTCCTGGAGCGCTCAACGAGTTTGACGACAGACGCTGCTCTGTTCGCCGGCCGGGCGCTCGGGGCTGCGTCAGCCAATGCGCTTGCAGGATCGTTCGACACGGCAAAAGATCTGCTCGCCGCCGCCGAGCAGGGAGTCCTCACCGATCACCAACGCGCGCGCCTCGATCTCGTTCGGGCACAACTGGCTTATGTCACAGGCAGGGGCAGCGACGCGCCGCCTCTGTTGCTCAAGGCGGCGAAGCGGCTCGAGTCAATCGACCGAACCCTGTCGCGCGCAACCTACCTGGAGGCGATGTCGGCAGCCATCTTCGCCGGAAGGCTAGCCGCCGGCGGTGGCGTCCTGGATACCGCAAGGGCGGTGGCGCAATTGCCCCGCGTGACTTCCCCGGATCTTTCTGACCTTTTGCTGCAAGGTCTTGCCACGTTCTTCATCGAAGGAAACACCGCTGCGTTGCCCACCCTGCGGCGCGCTGTCGACACAGCTCGGCGCGGAACATCCCACCCCGAACAGCTGCGCTGCCTTTGGCAAGTCGGCATCACTGCGCTACACATCTGGGACGACGAGAGCTGGGAAGTCCTGTCCACCCGCCATGTCGAACTTTCCCGCGCCACTGGCATTTTGACCGAGCTGCCGCTCGCGCTTAGTTCCCGTGCGGTGATGCACTTATTCGCGGGAGAGCTCGACGCTGCGGAATCTCTGGCGCACGAAATCCGCATGGTCACACAGGCAACCGGCAGCGCCCTGTCGCCCTATGGCGCAATCGGACTCGCGGCTTTCCGCGCCGACCGGGACGAGTTAGCGGAGCTGGCCGGACAAGCCACTAAGGATGCCATCGTGCGGGGCGAGGGCATCGGCCTCCTCGTCACCGAATGGGCCAACGCCGTACTCAACAATGGTCTCGGCGACTATGGTCAAGCCAGCGCCGCATGCCGGCGTGCCGCCGAAGAGCACGTGTTCGGCGGGGTCTCGAGTTGGGTCGCGAGCGAGTTCGTCGAAGCCGCCGTGCACACCGGTGACAGCGAATCCGCGGCAAAGGCTTTCGCGCGGCTTGACGAGACGACGGCTGTCAGCGGCACCGACTGGGCGCTTGGAATCCAAGCACGCTCCCGCGCCTTACTCAGCGCGCACGACATCGCGGAGCCGCTGTATCGCGAGGCGGTGCAGCGGCTCGGCCGCACACGGTTACGTGCCGAACTCGCCCGTGCCCACCTGGTCTATGGGGAATGGCTGCGCCGAACCCGCCGCCGCACCGATGCCCGCGCACAGTTGCAAACTGCGTACGACATGTTCGACGCGATGGGTATGCGCGGTTTCGCCGAGCGGGCGCGGCGAGAATTGCTGGCGGCCGGGCAAATTACCCACAAGATTGTCACCGACAGCAGTGCACACCTGACACCGCAGGAAGCGCAAGTGGCATGGCTGGCAAAGGATGGGTTAACCAACCCCGAAATCGGCGAGCGCCTTTTCATCAGCGCCAGAACCGTTCAATATCATCTGAAAAACGTCTTCACCAAGCTGGGCATCAGCTCCCGCCACCAACTTGCCCACGCGCTGGCCAGCAATCGCGGCCGCCTGGGTCGCCAACCGACATGAACCACGCCCATCACCAGCACTCACGTGACCAAGCGCTGTTTGCCTGAGCTGCGATACCCTGCTGCGATGGCGTTGCTCAGTCGATACGGCCCGCCAGGAGTCCATCGGTGACTTTGCGCGGCCGGCGACTTGAGCGATCGCAGCTCGACCAGCTGCTGGCAGCGGTGCGCGCGGGGCAAAGCCGAGCTCTGGTGGTGCACGGAGAAGCCGGCGTCGGTAAGACCGCATTACTTGAGTACCTCGCGAGGCGAGCGTCGCAGTGTCGAATCGCACGGGCGGCGGGCGTCCAGTCGGAAATGGAATTGCCGTTTGCAGGTCTGCATCAGCTGTGCGCACCCATGCTCGGCCGTTTAACTGGCCTGCCGGCGCCACAACAAGAAGCCTTGCGAACCGCGTTCGGCATGAGCCAGGGACCAACCCCTGACCCATTCTTCATCGGCTTGGCGGTTCTTGGACTGCTGTCCGACGTCGCCGAAGACCGACCGCTGCTATGCATCATCGACGACCATCAGTGGCTTGATGCCTCCTCGGCCCAGCTCATGGCTTTCGTCGCCCGTCGGCTCGGAGAGGAGTCCGTGGGAATCGTCTTCGGCACCCGGGTGCCAGGGCCGGAATTGCGTGGGCTTCCCGATATGATGATCGGCGGGCTGCCTTATGCGGACGCGAAGGCACTTCTCCAGACGGTTCTGCCCGGCACGCTCGACATCCGGGTGCGCGACCAGATCGTCGCCGAAACGAGGGGTAATCCCCTGGCGCTACTGGAATTGCCTCGAGGCTTGAGCGTGCAGGAGCTGGCCGGCGGATTCGGCTTGCCCGCCGCGGCAGTCCTATCGGACGCGGTGGAGGAAACCTTCCGGCGTCGCAGCGCGGCACTTCCTGACGAAACGCGCCGCTTGTTGCTTGTCGCCGCGGCCGACCCCACCGGTGACCCCGTGCTGGTGTGGCGCGCGGCTCAGCGGCTGGGCGTAGGAGTCACCGCGGCGGCAGCCGCGGCGGAGGCCGGGCTTGCCGAGATGGGGACACGCGTGCAATTTCGGCACCCGCTCGTTCGCTCGGTAGCGTACTGGTCGGCATCCCCGGCCGACCGGCGGGCCGCGCACGCCGCTCTGGCGGCGGTGACCGACCCGACACGCGATCCCGATCGGCGCGTTTGGCACCTGGCGGAGGCGGCGACCGGCCCCGACGAGAACCTGGCCGCCGAACTAGTTCGATCCGCCGACACGGCGCGGGCACGGGGTGGCCTGGCCGCGGCTGCGGCGTTTCTGGAGAGAGCCGCGCGGCTGACAGCCGATCCGGAGCGACAGGCCGAGCGCGCGTTGGCGGCGGCCGAGCGGAAGCTCGAGGCGGGTGCATTCGGCGCGTCAGTCGAGCTCTTGGCCATGGCGGAGTCCTACCCGTTGGACGAATTCAAGCAAGCCCGGGTCGATCTGGTTCGGGGCCAGCTCGCCTTCGCCACCAGCAGAGGCGGCGATGCTCCCTTACTGCTGCTGCAAGCCGCTAAGCGCTTTGAGCCAATCGACGCGGGGTTCGCCCGGGCAACATATCTCAACGCGATCAACGCGGCGGCCTTCGCCGGGCGGTTGGCCAGTCGAGGCGGAGATATCCTGACAGTCGCTCGGGCGGCGGCCACGGCTCCCCCGCCCCGCCGCGCCGCTCTCTCGCCGGATTACCTCCTCGACGGCTTGGCGAGCAACTTCGTCGAGGGGTATCCGGCGGGCGTGCCCGCGTTGCGAAGGGCTCTGGTCGGGTTCGGCGACGGGATGTCGACGGAGGAAGAGCTGCGGTGGATGTGGCTCATCAACTTGGCGGCTCTGCACCTATGGGACGACACCAACTGGGACAAGCTGTCGCGTCGCTATCTAGAGCTGGTGCGCGAGGCGGGCGCCTTGACCGAACTGCCCCTGGCACTGAGCACGCGTGCTCTGATGTTGTCGTTCACCGGTGACCTTACCGTCGTCGAGATGCTGGTCGATGAGCAGCGGACGGTCACGGATGCGACCGGCAGCAGCCTTGCGCCCTACTCCGGTATGCGCCTTGCCGCGCTCCTTGGCCGGCAAGCCGACGCAATGGCGCTCATCGAACTCACGGCCAACGAAGCCCCGCAGCGAGGTGAGGGCATCTCGATTGCCGTCGCGCAGTGGACGAAAGCCGTCTTGCACAACGGCCTCGGCGACTATGCCCAGGCGCAGTCCGCTGCTGAGCAAGCCCTATATCACCAGGAATATCCGAGGTTCCGCTACCCCGGTGTGGCCAATTGGGCGGTGGCGGAACTCATCGAGGCGGCGGTTCGCAATGGTGACCTGCAGACGGCCGCCACCGCGACCGACTGGCTCACCGAGATGACCCAAGCCAGCGGCACCGCGTGGGCCATGGGGGTCGAAGCCCGATCCCGCGCCCTGCAGAGCGAGGGAGACACGGCCGACGGCCTGTACCAGGCAGCCCTTGGCCACTTCGGCTGTTGCAGTGTACGCACCGAACTCGCCCGCGCCCGGCTGATCTATGGCGAATGGTTACGGCGGGAAGGCCGTCGCGGTCGCGCCCGCGAACAGCTGCACATGGCTCGGGACATGTTCGAGTCCATGGGTATGGAAGCCTTCGCAGGAAGGGCGGCACGCGAATTAGTCACCTCAGGTGAAGCCGCTCGCCGACAACGCGCGCCATCGACGACCGAGTCGGCCCAGTTGACCGCTCAAGAGGTCCAGGTCGCTCGCATGGCCCGGGACGGATTCTCCAATCCCGAGATCGGCGGTCGCCTGTTCATCAGCACCAAGACAGTCCAATATCACCTGCGGAAAGTGTTTACAAAGCTCGGCATCTCCTCGCGCAGTCAGCTCGGGGATTTCTTGGATTGACAAGTGATTTCCGTCGCTGACCCCATCTACTAGGCACCGACTGAGCCGCATCAGCTAGGCACTGGCGGATGCCAGCGCCCGCCGCTCGGGCGGTATATGGGTGCTTGGAGTATCCACACCGGACTAGGCACTGGCGGATGCGGAGCACGCACGGACGCGAGCATGCTGAAATCCATGACAAGCGCGCTTGCTTCACGTGTGAACACACTCCCAATACGGGGGCGCATGGCTGAACTTAAGGTCGGCGACTCCCTGCTGCGGTCGCTTGTGCAAGGAGGTGGCGCCGTTTTGGTCGTCGAGGGGCCACCGGGTATCGGCAAAACACGCCTGGCCACCGAGCTGACCGTGCGAGCGGCGGACGCGGGGGTGCGCATACTGCGCGGGCAAGCGTTCGAATACCAGCAGACGATGCCGTTCTTTTCCCTCTTAACGGCGACGATGCACGCCGACCCGCCGGTCGGAGACGCGCAGGCCCTGCAGCGGCTCAGCGGTTCGGCCGACTTGCGCTTCTGGGTGGTGCAGGAGCTCAATGCCGGAATCCGGGCGGCCGCCGCCGAAACTCCCCTGATGATTCTGTTGGAGGACATTCACTGGGCCGACAACGCGACGATCCTCGCGCTGCGGACGCTAACGCAGACACTGCACGACGCGCCGGTGCTATGGGTTTTCACCGCCCGTATCGGGGCCGGCGGACCCACCGTGCAGTCTCTGCTCACCGACCTCAAAGAGCGAAGGCAGTCATTCTTGCGGCTACGGGCATTGCCGCGCGACGGCGTCATAGACATGGTCGAGGACGCCGTGCGGGCCCGCGCCGAGGTCTCGCTGCTCAACATGGCCGACAAGGCGCACGGTAACCCGTTTCTGGTCATCGAAGTCCTCGGTGGTCTCGTCGAGGAGAACCGCATCGAGGTCCGCCGCGGCTGCGCGGTCGTCACCGGCGACACGCTGCCACACCGGGTGACCGTGAGCATGCGGCACCGACTGAACGCGCTTTCGCACCCCACGCGAGAAGTAGTGCAAGTGGCCGCGGTGTTGCCCGACCGGTTCTGCGCCGCACTTCTCGCTCGGGTGCTGGAACGGCAGCCCGCGGCACTGGTCTCGGCGATCGAGGAGACGGTACGAGCGGACCTGCTCGTCGCGGAGGGCGACAAGCTTGGATTTCGTCACGAGTTGCTACGTGAAGCGGCTCGGCAGTCGTTGCCGCAGTCTTTGCGTCGTGCCATCGAACGGCAGACGGCGTCGGCGATGTTGCAGATGGGCGCCTCCCCCGAAGCGGTTGCCGCGCAACTGGCGCGCAGCGCCGACGTCGGAGACCAGGCCGCGATCACCGCCCTGCGCCAGGCCGCGCAGTCCATGGCGAGCAGCGACCAGAGCGCGGCAGCCGACCTGAGCAAGCGCGCACTGGAACTCCTGCCCGCCGATGATTCACAACGGGGGGCCCTGCTGACCGAAACAGTGGGCCTGCTGAACCGGGCGGCGCGCTTCGGTGAGGCCGAAGAACTGGCCGTAGGCATGCTCTCGCAGTTGTCGCCCGAAGAGGAGGCGCAGGCCCGCCTTCGCCTGCCGGCGGCCGCTGACTCGTTGGAGGAACGGGTTGCCGAGCACCGCCGCGCCCTGCGGATCGCCAACATCAGCGAGGTCACCCGGGCCCGGCACTCCGCATGGCTGGCATGTAACCACGCAGTCAGCGGCACGTGTCTCGACGAGTCGGTCATCGCTGATGCCGTCACGGCAGCCGAGGCGACCGGCGACCGAGAAGCCCTCAACATCTGTGAGATATCCCGCGCCGTAATTGACTGCGTCAACGGCTACGCCCGCGAAGCCTTGCAACGCATCGACCGGCTGGACCCGACGGCGCACCACGACGCCGCGACTTCCGCCTTCGCCCTGCCGGAGATTCACCGGACGAATCTGCTGATCGTCATGGGTCGCACCGACGAAGCTGCTGCGGTGGTAGCCGATGGACACGCGGCGGCACGCCGCGAACGCAACGAGTTGGCCACCACGCTGTGGACGATGATGCGCGCGACACTGGATTTGACGGCCGGGCGTCTGTCGACCGCGCGCAAGACACTCGAGTCGGTACCAGAGCAGCGGTGGGGCGTCCAGAGCGAGATGAGCCTCGGCCGCTGGCTGATCCTCGCCGAAGTGGCGGCCCGCACCGGTGACCGCAACCTGCTCCAGGCGGCGATGGGCGCCGCCCGCGCCGCCAACCCCGGCGGGACCACCCTTGTCAACAGGGGGGCGGCGTACATCCTCGCCCTGGGGGCGTGGCAGTGCGGCGACCTGTACCAGGCGGTGCGCTGGCTCAGCCCCGACACCGGTCAAGTCTTCAATCCGTTGTGGCCGAACCATTTCGAGCAGCTGGTCTTGGCCACGCGGGTGGCGGCCGCGGCCAGCGATGCCGGTATGCGGGCCCGTGTGCTCCGTAGCGTGGAGCTGCTCGAGCGCGAAAGTGCCGAGGTGGCCCTCTTCGCCGCGATGAAGCGCTACGTCTGTGGGATTTTCGAGCGTAATGCTTTGGCGCTGACCGAGGCCGCTGTCGCGCTGCGCGCGTCCCGGCCCTTGCTTTCCGCCTCCGCGGCCGAGGACGCCGGGGCCGAACTCTCACACGCCGGCAACAACGCCGGGGCCATCGATCAATTCACCATCGCATTCGACACGTATCTTGAGTCGCATGCCACCGAAGATGCCCGTCGGGTGGGCCGGCGATTGCGCCAGTTGGGGGTGAGACGGCGAATCAGTATCCCTAATAACCAGAAGGCGGGTTGGGACTGTCTCACTGACGCCGAACTCCGGGTCGCCAACCTGATCGCGACCGGCGCGACGAACGCCGTCGTCGCCGAACAACTGCATCTGTCGACACACACCGTCAAATCCCATGTGAGCAACGCATTTAGCAAGCTCGGAATCAACTCGCGGTTGCAGCTTGCGGAAATGATCAGCGATCGCGCCCAGGCGACCTCCGGTTGCGCTTCGCCCGCGACCATTCCGCCTCACCGGGTCGCGTAGTTGAAGGGCACCTATCACCCGTTGAGTCCTTAGATCTCATCCCTCGGGTGATAGTTACGCCTACGATCCGTGCAGCACAGTGGGAATACACTTCGACACAACGGGAGTGGCTCAATGAGTAGTGATCTGCCCGACTCTGTTGCCGGCGTTCCGATCCCCCAGACGGCACTGGTGCGCGAAGCGACCAAGATCGTTCGGGCCGCCGAAGATGACCTGTTGTTTCAGCATTCCCGCCGCGTCTATTTGTTCGGGGCACTACACGGCCGACGGCTCGGTCTGCGACCGAACCTAGAACTGCTTTACGTCGGGGCCATGTTCCACGACCTCGGGCTCACCGGCCCCTACCCCACATCGTCCAACTTGCGTTTCGAGGTCGACGGCGCGAACGCCGCACGGGATTTCCTCCTCCAGCATGGCGTGAATGCGCCTGACGCCCGCAGGGTATGGCTCGCCATCGCGTTGCATACGACGCCCGGTGTGCCGCAGTTTCTCGACCCGGAAATCGCGCTTGTAACCGCAGGTGTCGAGACCGATGTGCTGGGCATCGGTCGCGGTGACCTGCCTACGGAAGCCGTCGCGACGGTCACCGCGGCCCATCCACGGCCCGACTTCAAACGTCAAATCTTGCGGTCGTTTACGGATGGGATGAAGCATCGTCCGCGCACCACCTTCGGGACGATGAATGCAGACGTGCTCGCTCATTACGAACCGTCCTTTGTCCGTGACGACTTCGTGGAGATCATCCTCGGCAGCAGTTGGCCCGAGTAGTCTGCGACCGGACATGGACGTGTTGGAGGCGCTGTACACCACGAGGATGATGCGTCGACTCAGGCCTGATCCGATACCGATTCATACACAAGCACAGATCATCGATGCCGCCATCCGCGCCCCCAACGGGGGAAACGCCCAACGTTGGCATTTCTTGGCTGTCGATGACCACGCGACCAAGAGTCGCCTAGCCGTCATATATCGGCAGTGTCGTGACCGTGAATACGCCGACATCGCGACTGACCAGTTGGCGACCACGATCCACGACCCGCAGGCCCACGCCGCCAGCCTCATCCGAATCAAGGCATCCGGAGACTATTTTACTGCGCATTTCGAAGAGATCCCGTTGCTACTGTTCGTATTCGCCATCGACGATCACAACGGCGCCAACATCTACCCGGCGATCTGGAGCGCGCTGCTCGCGGCTCACGCCCAAGGCATTGGCGGCGTCATCACCACCGTTCTGCGCTACGAGTCCGACCGGGTGATGCGGCTTCTCGAGGTTCCGGCCGAGGCCGGGTGGGCGATGACGGCGATGCTCGCCTTCGGCTACCCGCGTGGACGCTGGGGGCTGGCGGCCGACCGGCACCCCATCCACGAGGTGAGTAGCAGGAAGCGGTGGGGTCAACCGTTCGGGATGACGGTGCCCGAGCCGCTATGGCAACCGGGCGCGGAAGCCCCGTGAACGGCATCACGATGCCGCACCGCACATACGCCGCCGGTCTACCCAAAGCGGTCACGTCGCCGAAGGTTTAATGCGCTAGCGCACACCGAGGAGTCCACGCTAGGCCGCTTTGCACAACCCGCGTTGCTGAGCGACACCAAGCAGCGCTACACGCAGGCGTTTGCGTCCTCGGTGCAGCCGTGACACGACCGTGCCGACCGAACAGTTCATCATGCTCGCAATCTCCTTGTTGGAGAAGCCCTCCACGTCCGAGTAATAAACGGTCATGCGGCAGTCTTCTCGTAGCGCCGTTAAAGCGGCCTTGATTTCGGCATCCGGCAGCGACGCCAGCGCGGCGGCTTCGGCAGACCCCTCGGCGGTCGGCGCACGTAGCACATTGTTGGCTAGCTGGCGATCGACGAAGTCGTCAGTCAACAGTTCAGCCGGCCGACATTTCCGCTTGCGGTGCAGATTGATCACCGTGTTGTGCATGATGCGGTACAGCCAAGCATTGAGGTTCGAGCCGTCTTGGAACGAGCGAAAGCCGGCGTACGCCCTCAACATCGTCTCCTGGACAAGGTCTTCGGCGTCCTGAGTGCTGCGGGTCAGTCGCAACGCCGACGTAAAGAGCTTGTCCGAGAACGGAAGAACTTCGCGCTGAAAACGGATATCGAGGGTGGTTGCTCCGCTATTGCAAGACCCGATGGAGTTGCGACCCGCGGTCGCGTCACCCTCGCTTCGTGGTGGGCTCACAAGTAGGGCCTTAGCGGCAATGGTGTCGATCGGTTCGTCGTCCATGAGCCAATCTCCGTGCGTCGGTGGAACTCTGTGCTATCCACTCTGGTCTCGGCACAGCCTGACCACAATCGCCCCACGGGTGATTGTTAAGGACAACAGGGTGATGATTACGCGCCTGCCACATCATCTTCGTCGGAAGTGACCCCGTTTCAGCCGGCGCGGACGTTGTTTTCGTTGGAAGCGAAGAACGTCCGGTGCCAATGGGGGTGAAGCGATGATCCGACTGCCTGCGGCGGCCGTAGGGATGGCCTATTATGCCTGCTTCGGTCCCAATCCCGTCACCCGGCTCTCCCGGAATCGTGGGCCAGTTCCTCCGCCGCCCATGACGCCCCATCTAAGGCATAGATACGGCGCCTAGCAATGGATTACGCGACCCTACCGCCCGAGGTCAACT
>NZ_AUWQ01000074.1 GCF_000455205.1 Mycobacterium sp. UM_CSW
ATCAGCAGCGCGGCCAGCCCGATGGCGTATGCGTTGAGCACCCAAGAGGCGGCGGACAGCGAGTTGCCGAAGCCGCGCCCGATGTCCACCAGGGCGACGTTGACAATCCAAAGGTCCAGGTTCGACATGAACACCGCCGCCACGACCACGGTGGCCATGGTCCACCGCGCCGCTGCATGGTTTGATTTCCGGACCATCACAGGCAGCAGACTAGCGGCCCGACGGTTTGATATGCAAACCTAGGGCGTATGTCCGTACGTGCCGCCAAAAACCCGGAACCGTTGCAGACCCCGACGGTCCGGGGCAGGCCCTGCGCGATCGCCGCCGCGTTGGAGATCGTCGGGGACCGGTGGTCCCTGCTGATCATTCGCGAGGTCCATCTCGGGCACCACCGCTTCGGCGAGATCGCGCGGGGCACCGCCGCGCCACGAGACCGTCTGGCCGCCCGGCTCAAGGAACTCGTCGCCGCTGGTGTCCTCGAGCGCACCACGTACCAAGAGGCGCCGCCGCGCTGGGGCTATTACCTCAGCGAGGCGGGTCGTGACCTGATACCCGTGCTGCAGGTGCTGCGCCAATGGGGTAATCGGTGGGCGGTCGAGCAGCCGCCGATCTCGATGCGTCATCGCGACCACGAGTTGTCGGTCGGTCACACCTGCGACGCCTGCGGGGAGCCGGTCGACTACGCCGAAGTGAAACGCGTCCGGGTCACCGGCGAGGGTTGATCCGGTGTCCGCGGTGGCACAGTTCGTCGGCGCCGTGTCGCAGCCTCAGCAAGCGGAAGGGCTTGGGCCGCAGGGGAACACGATGAACAGCGCGTACGACCTTTTCGCGACGAAGACGGTCCGCTCATGGGACGCATTCGAGGATGTGATTACTTGACGTCCAGTGGCGCAGCGAATCGGCTCCAGGTTGGCGTTGATGTTGGTTGCCGGCGCACCGGGGCTTGCTCGTCGGAACGGCGCATAGATGTTCACGCCGTCGGAATCGGTTGGGACAGTGCGGTCCTGACACCGTCGCATGCTGTGGGGGAGAATAAGATGTCAGCCGCAGGAGAAGATCGCACTCTCGCCTATCTCGTCGTGCGCCTTGCCATTGGGGTCAGTCTGCTTGGGCATGGTTTGGTTCGGCTGCCGAAGCTGGGTGTCTTTCACGCTCACTTGATGAGCGAGTTTCACACATCGCTTCTGCCTGGGGCGCTGGTCTCCGGGTGCGGCTACGTTTTGCCGTTTGTGGAGTTGCTGAGCGGATTGCTGTTAGTGGCCGGCGCAATGACGCGTATGGCCGCGCTGGCGGCCAGCTGCGTCATGATGATCCTGATCTTCGGCGCGACGTCGATTGAACGTTTCGACCTTATCGGCGATCAGCTCGTTCACACGATCTTTCTCGCTGCGGTCATTGCGTTCCGCCGCGACAACAGATACTCCCTAGACCGGCTGCTATCGCGAAGCCGACAGCTAAACACCGGGCCCTCAGGGACTTAGAGGAGCCGCTCGTTCGCGTGCGGCCAGCTGGCCGCAGTGCAAAGGACATCGTTGATGCGGCAGCCGTGTATTGACAATTGCTCCGCCGAAAGCCGTCTGAATCGTCCAACAGCCTGACATCCACGCCAGCAAGCGAGCTTCGGCTTCAATCACCTTTACGAGGCGCGTTCGCACCCTTCCGCCTCTGTACCACCCGCGCCGGGATCCGGTCTGCGCACGACCAGCCACGCATTATTGAGATACGCGATCGCCGCGTATAGCCGATTTGGATCGTCGCCAAAGGCTCCCAGACCGGCATTGCACGACGGGCACAGAAGGCCGCGAATGGCACGAGTCCTGTGGTCGTGGTCAACGGCAAGTGGCACCTTGAGCAGCGGTTGGCCGTCGCTGCGCGGACGGCCACCTACCCTCGTGAGGTCTATGTCGGCTTCTTTGGTACCGCAAACACCGCAGCGATAGTTCTGCTCGGCCCGGAGCGCGTCATACTGTTCGGGGGTAATGCGGTACTTGGCCCAAAGGTTGGCACGACGGATTTCCGCCGGACTCTGCAGGAGTCGGCGAGCTCGCTGGTAGCACGCCATGCACAACGGGTCCGCCTGGCCACACCGCGCCATCTTTGTCCGTGGCTTGAGTTGACCACAGCCATTGATGGGTGAGCATCGGATGAGTTCTTGCGCACGGATCAGTGTCATGAACGCAAGTCTGGAGGCGGGCACCGACAAACGTTGCTGGTAACACGCCATATTCGATCCAGCCGTATTCATCCCGCGCGACGGATTCTTACCAACGCACCCGCGCTGCAACGAACCAAGATCCGTTAAGCAGCTGTTCCACGTCGAGTTCATCGGCGAGCTGCAGCCCAGTTAGGTTGTTCCAGCCACGGTGGCCGACAAGCCAACGGTGGCTTGCCCTCTTTGGCGACCTTGCCCGACTTTGTCGCCGCAGCCGGTGACATGCCCGTACTATTTGACTCCGGTATCCGAAACGGGACCGACGTAGTGAAGGCATTGTCACTCGGCGCGACGGCGGTCGGTGTCGGCCGGTCCTTCGCCTACGCGCTCGCTTTGGGCGGCGAAGACGGCGTAGTACATCACTTGCGTTCGATCCTCGCAGAAGCCGACCCGCTCGATCAGCTCCGCGACCACGCTCGCATTATCGTGCTAACCAGCGAACCCGGGCAGCGAACACCATGAGAAATTTGCACGCCGGCTCGGCTGTCGACAAGCGCACCGCCACGGCCGCCCAAAGCCGAATCCGGATGTGAAGTTGTGAGCTGCAACCCGAAGATCCTGGAACGATAGAACGGGCAAGATCGGGGCCGAATTCCCTTTGACAACACGGTTAGTCGTTCAGTGCAGTCACACCGGCGTGACACCCGGGTAATCGGCGCTTGGAAGGGTAGTGCGCGTAATCGGTTTCGATCGAAGGACACCGACGAGCTGCGCCACCTGTATCGAAGGCTGGTGTCGGCGACGCAATGATGGTGTCCGCCACGAAAGGAGCGGTATGGCGAAGCGCTGGAACATGTCTCGGCGACGATTGCTGACGCTGGCGGGCGCGGCCGCGGGTGCGGCTGCCGTAACAGGAGTCGTTGCCGAGCTGCCCCGTACTCCCGCAGCCGCCCCGGCGCGTCCCCCGCGGACCATCGCCGAGGCCGGCGCGATGCTGCGGGACCGCCGCACAACGTCGGTCCAGCTGACCCAGGCAGCCCTGGCCGAGGCGAAGCGGCTGCAGGCGCAGCTGAACGCGTTCATCACGCTCACCGACAAACAGGCGCTCGACGCCGCGGCAAAGCTCGACGCCGAGTTGGCTCGCGGCACCGATCGTGGCCCGCTGCACGGCATTCCGATCGTCTGCAAGGACCTCTACTCCACCGCGGGTGTGCTCACCTCTGTCGGCTCGCAGGTTTTCGCGCACCGCGTGCCGACCGAGGATGCGGCCGTGATCACCCGGCTGACCGAAGCCGGTGCGGTGAGCATCGGCAAGACCAACCTCAATGAGTTCGCCGCGGGCATCGACGGCAAGAACCTCTATTACGGCGACGCGCACAATGCACTGCGCTCGGAGCGATCGCCCGGCGGGTCCTCGAGCGGGACCGGCGCCGCGGTGGGCGCGGGCATCGTCGCGGCCGGCATCGGCAGCGACACCGGCGGCTCGGTGCGAGTCCCGGCCGCATGGAACGGCGTCGTCGGTATTCGGCCGACGCACGGCCTGGTCAGCCTGTACGGCGCCTTCCCACGCGCGCCGCGGTTCGATGTCGCGGGCCCGCTCGGCCGCACGGTGCACGACACCGCGGTAATGCTCGCCGCGATCGCGGGTCAAGACCCTCGCGATCCGTATTCTCGGCCGGCACCGAAGACCGACTACCTGGCCTCGCTCGACAAGGGTGTCGCGGGTCTGCGGATCGGCCTGATCGAGGACTACAGCCTGAGCGGTCTGGATCCCGACGTGGAGGGGGCGGTGCGCCGGGTCCTGCCGCTGCTCGAGCAACTCGGCGCGCAAGTCATCACCGTGAAGGTCGAAAACCTCTCCGCCATTATGGACTTCACGCCGGCGTTCACCATCCTGCGCTGGGAGTTTGCCCAGGCGATGCGCGACGTCTATGGCCCGGTCACCGACAAGAGTGTCTTCGGCCCGGTGGTGCGCGCCGATATGGCCGCAGCCGCCAAACTTACGCAGGCCGACTACGACGCCGCGGTGGCGCGGCGCCCGACCGACGCGGCACCCCTGCGCTCCACACTCGACCACGTTGACCTGCTCCTGACGCCGACGATGCCCACCGTGGCGCCGCGGTTGGACACCCGGTCCGACGAGTTCACTCGCGGCCGTCGCTACACCATCCCGTTTACCTATGCGGACTTGCCGTCAATCTCGGTACCGTGTGGCCGTGGCGCCGAAGGACTCCCGGTGGCGGTACAACTCGTGGGTCCCGAGTTCGGTGAGGCGATGCTGTTCCGCGCCGCCGCGGACATCGAGCGTCACACCAGCGGTTGGTAGCCTGCCCGCGGCTAAAGCCGTTTCCGGCAAGCGTGTTGCCATATCGCTATGCGGAATGGGCGGTTTCACAGTAGGGGATCGTGAGGGCGAGGGCCTCCAGCTCGTAAGTCGATTGATGCATCCCGCGGGTAGGACCCGCGGCGGCTGCGATGACCCGTGACGCTTTCTCTGGGTGCGCGGCCCGACCGTGACGCTTTCTTTGGGTGCGCGGCCCGCTGGGACAGGACCGGGTGGTTCCACCGCATTCGCGTTCAGCTTGCGCTAACTGCATAAAACTGCTGCTGTCCAGGCATTTGGACCCGACCGGACCACTTGGGTAGGCGACGTGACGGTCGGGCAGGTCTGATTCACCTGATGAAAACGGAGTAGTTTACTTGACATAGTGTCGCTTATCGGTAAATGACTCACCAGGAGACTTCGATACGGCGGGCCTGCACTGCACAGACGGCCCCGAGCGTCCGTACCCGGCGCTGCTCGCCATTGCCAAGACGTCGCATCTCGCACGCAAGTTCTCGGCACGTCGCGCCAGAGCCGGTGGCTCCATCCGACGGAACGTAATGAGCCAAACCTCCAGCGCTCCGCCAAGGCCGGCCGACCCGGGTCGGTGACCCGGAAATCTTTCCGTCCCGGTCCCGTCATAATCGCAACAATACGTCACTGTGACGAAATGATCTGTGGCGCAGCGCTATTAACACAACGCGCTACACGCGCCGGCCATCGCCAAGAACCGTTCTTGTACGAAGCGGCCGACGAACCCGACCGTTGGGCCGCCCACACCCCTCGCGTCGACAACATTCGCGGCCACCGCCAAGAACCGTTCTTTGTACGAAGCGGCCGACGAACCCGACCGTTGGGCCGCCCACACCCCTCGCGTCGACAACATTCGCCGTCCGGCTAGCGGACCGCATACCACCGTCGTCGCTACGCCGGAGCCCAACTTCCCCATTATCAGGATTTCCTACTCAGACCGTCCCCCGCGCGGGCCCTCCGGTCAGCCACGGCCAATACGTCACTGTGACGAATCTTCTTGTCGCACAGGGTCTTTGCACGGATAAGCATCCGAAGAAATGCCGTGGTTTACGAAGCGGCGTACGAAGCCAGCTTCTCAGCGATGATGTTGACCGAAATGGTCCCATCGGTCGCGACCGCGTTCACGAACTGCTCGGCGTCGTCGATGTCAAAATCACCCAGTTGGATTCCGTTGATGTACAAGAAGGTCCATGCCGCCGCCCAAGCGGTGCGCTTGTTGCCATCGGCAAGCGCGTGGTTGCGCGCAAGCGATTGCATCAGCGCAGCCGCCTTGGATAGGTGGTCGGGATACGCGTCAATGCCGAAGACCGTCGCTCGCGGCCTCGCAACGGCCGCGTCGAGAAGGCCGTAATCGCTGACCGTGAGGACCTCTCCGACAGCCGCCGCGCCGGCGGTAAGGACGTCATCGCGGTCGAGAAATTCGGTCACGCCAAACGCTGGTTGAGTTCGGCCGACCTCGTCGCGACGATTTTCGCGGCCTCAGCGACCCGGCGCTTGTGCTCACTGGCTGCCGACAGAATCGCCTTGTGGGCAAACGCGCGGAGCGACAGGTCATCGCCCGCGGCCGCAATGCGGATGGCCTCGAGTTCTTCCTCGGTAAACGGGATATTCAACGAAGGCATACGCCTATAGTACTGCATTTGGTACTAATTTCAGTACCAGTGATTGACATCCCACGGCGCCGAGAGCCGCCCAACGCCTAGCGCGATCGCGCAGCGCCCGCCGAGTTCAACGAGCTGGTCTTCGCTGAAGTGCTCGCGCAGCTCGTCGTAAACCGCGTCGTCGATCGCGAGGTGGTCGCTGGCGAACAGCTCCGCGAAGCGCAGGGCGGATCGCTCGGCGGCCGAAAGGTTTTCGGCCTCGGTGGGGCACTCCAACGAGTAGACCGCGTCCTGGTCGAGGCATTCCAGCGGTCGTGCGGGCACCTCGATAGATCCGGATTAGCCTGCAATTCAAGCGATCTGCGGAACCGCGCCATACGTGCATGAATGGTTTTGAACCTGTGAGCGTATGCGTACGTATTTCAGTGTATGGCTACTGAACTGATCGACTGGGATGGCGCCTACCGGGAGGAAGGCATCTTCGTGGGACCACCCCCATGGAACATCGGCGAACCTCAACCTGCTTTCATGCGCCTGATCAACGAAGGACGCATCCACGGCGATGTCCTGGACGCCGGCTGCGGACACGCTGAGTTGTCGTTGACGCTGGCCGCCAAGGGTCACATCGTGGTCGGGGTGGACCTGAGCCGGGCAGCGATCGACACGGCCACGGCAACAGCGAAATCCCGCGGCATCGTCAATGCAACGTTTCTGTGCGCCGACATCACATCCCTGACCGGATTCGACGGCCGCTTCTCAACGCTGATGGATAGCACACTGTTTCATTCGTTGCCGGTCGAAAGCCGTGACGCTTATCTCCGTGCGATGTACCGCGCCGCCGGACCCGGAGCGTCCTTATTTGTCCTTGTCTTCGCCCACGGTGCTTTCCCTGACGATTTCACGGTGCCGATCAATGCCGTCACCGAGGGTGAGTTGCGCGCCGCCGTGTCGAAGTATTGGTCCATCGATGAGATAGAGCCCGCCTCCATCCACGCGCTGGCTGGACAGGTGCATGGTGATGGTGAAGTGGTGCCGATGCCGCAACTGGCCACCGACGAAAAGGGTAGGTTGGTCTTTCCCGCCTACCTCCTGTCGGCGCACAAATCGGCTTGATCGGCCCACAGAACCTGCAACTCGTTATCTGCGCGCTGCCACATCCGCAGTGTGTGAACTATCACTGGGCACAGCCTGTCTGACTATGTTCTTCCACGGAGGGGCGCAGCCCGCGCAGCACGGTGTCGAGGTGTCGTCGCCAGAGGTCGTCAGCACCACCGGCAGCGCAGATGCCGCGTAGTGCCCAAATGGTCGCCGTCACGTCTGCGGATGTCACGTCTTGCCGGATCGCCCCGGATCGCTGGCCGCGCGAAAGCAGGGCGGCCGACTGTTGCCGGAGTTCCTCGACGAGTGGCTTTGGCGCGAGGTCGCCCCATAGGTAGGCCGACAACCCGCTCTTGCGAACGAGTTCGGCGCCCACCGTGTAGAGGAAGACACTCAGGCATCGCTCGTCAGGTGCTGCATGAGCTTCCTCAGCGGTGGCCAGAAGGCGCCGGAAGAACTCGCTCAACACCTCGCGGACCAGCGCGTCCTTATTGGGGAACCGTCGGTAGAGCGTAGCCGGGCCGGTCCCCGCCGCACGGGCGACATCCTCCAGGGTCGCCCGCGCTCCGTGCTGCGCAAACACTTCCTCGGCAGCGGCGATCAAACGGCTGCGGTTGGTTTCCGCGTCTCGTCTCATCGTCAGCTCCGTCCCAGGAGTACTATCTGATAGTAAAGCTATCACTTGTTGGAGAGTCAGACGGTGACGACAGTCGAGGGCGTGGCGCGGGTCCGGATCGGCAAATCGGACCTGCATGTTCGACCGATCGGTCTTGGTTGCATGGGGATGTCGCAAAGCTTTGGTCAAGCCGACGATTCGACATCGGTACGAACCATTCGCGCAGCACTCGACCTCGGAGTGGACCACCTCGACACCTCAGACGTCTACGGAGCTTCCGATATCACGTGGGGAGTCCCTATCCGTGGGTTCGGACATAATGAGGAGCTGATCGGGAAGGCCATTTCCGGGCGCCGCGACGACATGGTGCTGGCCACGAAGTTCGCCGCCAGGATCAACGCAACCAACGACGGGATTGCCATAGACGGACGGCCCGAGTATGTGACCGCCGCGTGCGAGGCCAGTCTGCGCCGGCTCGGGACCGACGTGATCGACTTGTACTACTACCATCGGCTGGACCCAGAAGTCCCTATCGAGGAAACGGTCGGGGCGATGGCTGATCTGGTAAGCGCGGGCAAGGTCCGCGCGATCGGCCTCAGCGAGGTGGGGTCGCACACCTTACGCCGAGCACACGGGGTGCACCCCATAGCAGCCCTGCAGAGCGAGTACTCCCTCTGGGAGCGCGGCATCGAAAGCGATATCGCCCAGACTTGTGCCGCCTTAGGAATTACGCTGGTGGCCTACAGTCCGCTGGGCCGGTCTGCGCTGACTGGGGCGTTGGCCGCTGATGCCACCTTCGCGCCCGGCGACTTGCGCGCCACCAATCCGCGGTTCACAAGGGAGCACCTGGGCACAAATCTGGCCCCGGTCGCCGAACTCGCCGCGCTGGCTGAGCAAAAGGCTTGTCGGCCAGGACAACTGGCGTTGGCGTGGCTGTTGTCACGCCCTTTCCCGGTCGTGACGATTCCCGGCACCAAGCGCGCCGAGTACGTCGCCGAGAATCTCGCTGCCACCAACGTCGCCATCAGCGCCGACGAACGCGCTTACCTCTCAGAGCTTTTCGCGCCGGGAACCATCGTGGGTGACCGATACGCGCCTGAGCATGCCCGAACCGTCGCGCCAAACTGAATGCGCGAATGTGGCGGGAACCACCCGGTCTCGCCCAACAGGTGCTAAATGCCTCTCCAGTCCGGGTTACCCGCTATTCCAGCTATTCGACGACCCACAACACAAATCCCTCGCTGTTGCGCTATCCCATTCGCCTGGATCAGGGTCTGCAGTGCAGAAACAAAAATGCCGCTGTTACGAAGCAGGCGTACGAGGCCGGCTGGGTGTATGCACGTGGCGCCTAACCCGACGCGACCACCGAGGCGGAGCTCCATGGCGCCACACGTTCCGACGGAGCCGTCGTCTCGGGAAGATCGTCGCTGACATCCCACGTCGCCGAGAGCCGCCCGACGCCTAGCGCGATCGCGCAGTGCACACCGAGTTCGACGAGCTGGTCTTCAGTGAAGTGCTCGCGCAGTTCGTCGTAAACCGCGTCGTCGATGGCGAGGTGATCGGTGGCAAACAGGTCCGCGAAGCGTAAGGCGGATCGCTCTGCGGCCGAGAGGTTTTCGGCGTCGGCGGGGCGCTCCAGCGAGCAGACCGCGTCCTGGTCGAGGCCGTCGTCGATGGCGCTTTGGTAACGCACCGCGATGCAGCTTCGGCATTGGTTGAAGAACGCGATGCGCAGTCGCACCAGCTCGAGCAGCCGGGGCGGCAGCGTGCCGTTGGTGCGCAGCGCCGCGGTCAGCGAGCCCAACGCCTCGGTCACGGCGGGCAGGCGACCCATGATGGCGGCGACGCCGAGGTTGATCCGATCCCCTTGACCGAGATCTTGCGTCGGCACCGCGGCGAATGCGCTCGAAGGCTCGATTCGTGTCACGTCATCGTCTCCCGTTCACCGAGCGGTCTGGCCCGATCTCCTGGAGTATGGCCGCCTACGATTCCGGATGCCACCCCCTTGCTCAGCTCCTTGCGGCAATTTCGTCAGCGCCTCAAAGGCTTCGATGAAGATCGCGGCGATGGCGCCGTCGTCGGCGGTGGCGATCGGATCCTTTTTCAGCAGCGCGCGCTGCACGCCGATTCCGAGGAGCAGGGCGGAGACCATGTCGGCGCGAAGCCGTGGTTTGTCGGCCTTGATTCTGCGAGACAAATTGCGGGTCAGTCCGGTTTCGAGCTGTTCGTTGAGGCGCGTGACGACGGCAGGGTCACCGCTGGACCGCAGCAGCGCGAAAAGCGGGGCGTCGACGTCTCGGCGTGCGCGCAGCACCCGTTCGATCATGGCGCGGCCCACCACGCCATCCGGGGCTTGCCGTACCGATTCCACGTTATCCGAAATGTCGGTGGCTTCCGCGAAAAGCTCTTCTTTCGAACCGAAGTAGCGCTTGATGAGCATCACGTCGACGCCGGCCTGGGCCGCGATCGCCCGCAGCGAGGTCGCCCGATACCCGTTGCGCAGGAATTGTTCACGTGCCGCAGTCAGCAGCCGCACCCGGGTGGCTGCGGCATTTCGCCGCGGCGGGTTCGCATCCGGGCCGTCCTGGTCGACCGTGGGCTCCATCCTGCCTCCGTCCGAAATTTATCTACAACTGTAGACATACGTGCCCGGCGGGTCTAGGCTCGGGTATATCTACGCGTGTAGACATATCCGGCGTTGCCGCGGAATACGGCCGTCCCGCCCCAAAAACGCGCACAGTCAGGAGGATTCATCGTGACCGGAGTAATGCTCGTCAAACAGCGAGTCACCAGCGTCGAGCAATGGAACACGGTCTTCCGCAATTCGGAGCTTGACGCGGTGCGCCGTGAGCACGGACTGGTGGTCACCGGAACTTACGTCGACGCCGACAACCCCAACACCGTCATCGTGGTCATGGACATGCACGACGCGGACAAGGCACGTCAATTCGCCACGTCGCCGGAACTGGCCGCGACCCGCGAACGGGCGGGCGCGATCGGCGCACCCGACGGGGTCTGGTACGGGGCGCAACAGATCCGGTGAGACCGGGCTAGGCGTCGAACGGTGCCCCGTCGAAGCGCTCGCGGGTGACGAACTCGGGGACTGGCCGTCGTCGCAGCTTGGTCACCCGGCGCACTGGTTTGCCCAGCGGGACCACCGCGGCGATCGCGTACGAATCGGGCACGCCGAGAAGCTCTTTGACGCGCAGCTCCTCGGCGACGGCCATCGTGGTCAGCACGCCGCCGTAGCCCTCGCTGCGCGCGGCCAGCAACACGTTCCACACGAACGGGTAGACCGAGGCGCCGGGCACCACGCCGATGCGATCGAGGTTCTGATCGGTGGCCGCGACGACCGAGAGATCCAGACAAATCACGAGCACCACCGGAGCGTCGCGAAGCGGAGCCGACATCTGCGCGGGCGGCTCCGTCGCCTCGATGGTCGACGCGTCGACGCCGGTCGGTTGCAACGGGTTCCACGGCGTCTCGCCGTTGGCGAGTTGCGCGGTGTACCGGCGTGCGGCGGGAAGTCCTAGCTCGGCCAGCGCGGCCCGGGTGTCCTTGTCTCGCACCACGATGACGCGCACGCCCTGCCGATTGCCGCCGGATGGCGCGAAGCGGGCGTTGTCGAGAATCCGTGCGAGCACCTTGTCGGGAAGCGGGTCGTCAGTGTATTCGCGCACCGCGGGCGTCGACCGCATGACGTCGTAAAGCTCCATGCAAGCCATCGTGCCCCATGCGGTCAGGCGGCGTCGTGAAAGATCAACCCGAGGCTGCACCGGTGACCGGTGCGGACCACCGACACCCCGTGTCGCACGGGCGCGGCCGACCATCCCCGCGTCGAGCGGACCGGCCGTTCCCTGGTGGTGAAGATGTAGCCATGCCCGTGCGGCAGCGTGGTGGCGGTTCCGCGCGACTGCGCGCGGGGCCGCTGCTCGACGAGTAGGAACTCGCCGCCGCTGTGCGTCACGCCCGGCTCGGTGAGGTTGATGACGACCTGAAGCGGAAAGACGAGGTCCCCGTACAGGTCTCGGTGCAGCGCGTTCCAATCGCCCGGCCCGTATTTGAGCAACAACGCGGTGGGTTTGGTTTGGCCGGCGCGATGGCACATGTCGAGCCATTCGTCGAGTGTGTCGGGCCAGGGCGGGTCGCGTCGCAGCCTCGTCCACCAGTCGCGGGCGATCGGCAACAACCGGGGATAGAGCGCCTGCTTCAGCTCGTCGATGGGATGCGGGTAGGGCCGCTTGAAATAGCGGTACTCGCCTTGCCCATAACGATGGCGGGCCATGTCGACGGTGGCGCGGAACAGGCTGTCGTCTGGATAGAGATCGAGCACCGCTGCGCATTCCCTTGGGGTCAGCAGCCGCGGAAGCAGCGCGCCGCCAACCTCGTTCATGTCGGCGGTCACCGCGTCCCAGTCCGCGGCGTTCACCCTCCGATCCCATTTCGACGGCATCAGAACAATCTGCCGGCCGCCGCGGGCACCGGCGCCTCCAGGTCAAGCAGGAATCGTTTTCGCTTCAGGCCGCCAGCGTAACCTGTGAGCGCGCCACCCTTTCCGACGACGCGATGGCACGGGACGATGATGCTCAGCGGGTTGCGCCCCACCGCCTGACCGACTTCGTAGGCCGTGTAGCCGTCCGACAGCATCGCGGCCAGCTCGCCGTAGGTGGTGGTCTCGCCGTAGCCGATGCCGGGCAGGAGATCCCAGACTCTTCTCTGACGCGGATCGCCATCCAGGGCGATGGGGACATCGAACTGGGTTCGCTTTCCGGAGCAGTATTCGTGCAGCTGATCGGCGGCGCACCGAAAGAGTTCGTCGACGACGGACTGCACGGACCGACCGAGAGCGTCGGCAGCGGGTGGGTGCCAATGATGCCGGAAGTACACGCCCGTGAGGGCGTCGCCGTCCGCGGCCAGTGTCAGCTCCCCGAGGGGGCTATCGATCACCGTGTGTCGTGTCTGCATCGTTCGACCTCCTTTCCTGGTAGACGACGGACGGTTGGAAAACGTGAGCTCGCATCTCGGTGTCTCGCATCTGACGGCGGGCCAGCGTCTTCACAATGGGAGTCGCGGATTGTCACGGAGGAAATGGCGTCAGGATGAATGTCGATCGGCACGTCAAGCCGCCTTTCGAGGCGGTCGTGGCTCGACACGGCGCCACGGTGTGGCGGGTCGTTCGCGCGGTGATCGGCCACGTCGACGCCGACGACGCCTGGTCGGACACCTTCCTGGCCGCATTGAAGGCCTATCCTCAGCTGCCGGCCGACGCGAATGTCGAAGCATGGCTGGTGACCATCGCGCACCGGAAGGCCATTGACATCACGCGGCGCGCAGCGCGGCGGGCCGTCCCCGTAGCCGACCCTCCCGACTCCCCCGCTCGCGAGCGGGCCGACGCACACGATCTGGACCTGGACGCCGCGGTCGGCGCGCTGCCACCCAAACAGCGCCAGGCCGTTGCCTACCACTATCTGGCCGGCCTGCCCTACGCCGAGATCGCGGTGATCCTCGACAGCAGCGTCGACGCCGCCCGCCGGGCCGCCGCCGACGGCATCGCCACCCTCCGCCGCACCTATCCCCGCATCGACACGACAAGGAACCACCAATGACCGCAATGGATCTCACCCAGCACTATCCGGTCGATCGCGAGCGGCTCCGGCGCCTGCATGCCCGGCTGGAAAGGGACGCCCAGGCCGGCGATCTCCTCGACATCGCCTATCGCACACTGGACTCCGCCGTCGGACCACTGCTGTTGGCGGCCACCCCCCTGGGGCTGCTGAGGGTGGCGTTCGCCAACGAAGACCGCGACAGCGTGCTGCAGAACCTCGCGGAGCGCATCAGCCCCCGCGTGCTCGAATCGCGGCCACGGCTGGATCCTATTGCGCAACAACTCGACGAATACTTCACCGGCCGCCGGCACAGTTTCGACGTCGCGCTGGACTGGTCGCTGTCGCAGGGCTTTCGGCGTACCGTGCTGGAACACCTCAACGCCGACATCAGTTACGGCAACACCGCGAGCTATGCCACCCTGGCCCGACTGTCCGGTTCCCCCAAGGCCGTTCGCGCCGTCGGCACCGCGTGCGCGACCAACCCCATCCCCATCTTCGTGCCGTGTCACCGGGTGATCCGTTCCGACGGAACGATGGGTGCCTACCGCGGTGGCCCCACCGCCAAGCGCGTCCTGCTCGAGCTGGAACGGAACCAAGCCTAGCCGCGAAAGTGCAACTGGCGACCCGTTTCTCGAGTGGAGGCGTCGGTAGTTGCACTTTCGCGGCGAATCAAAGCGGCGACCAGTGCACCACCTTCATGGTGGTCATCTCGTCGAGGAGCTCGGGACCGAAGCCGAAGCCGGTGCCGCTGGCCCGGCGCGGCTCGGACGCTCCCCCGGGCGCACCCCCAAACACGTTGTTGATCTTGACGGTGCCGACCGGGAGGCTGCGCCACGCCTCCTGCGCGTGCGCCATGTCTCCGGTCAGTACCGTGGCTGCGAGGCCGAAGCGGTCGTCGGCAGCCTCGGCCAGGGCCGCGGCGAAATCCGGCACCATACGCACCGGCGCGATCGGACCGAACGTCTCCTCGCGCAGCACCAGCATGTCCGGCGAGCAGTCCGTCAGCACGGTCGGCGGATAGAACGAACCCGGTCCCGGCCGCGGTTCGCCGCCGGCCAGGACGTGGGCGCCGCGCCGCGCCGCGTCCTCGACGTGGGCGTGCACGTGCTCGCGGTGGGCCTGGTCCACCAACGGCCCGATCCTTTCGGCCCACGCCAAGGCCTCGTCGACCAACGCATCGACGAACGCCTCGGCGATCGGCTGAACCACATACACGCGCTCGACCGACACACAGATCTGACCCGCGTTGGCGAAGGCACCAAGTGCCGCCTGGCCGGCCGCCCAGCGGGGGTCGACGTCCGCGTCGACGATTAGGGCGTCGTTTCCGCCGTTCTCCAGCAGCGCCTTGGCGCCGCGTTCCACGCAGGCCCGGGCGATCTCCCGGCCGGTCGCGCTGCTGCCGACGTGCGCGACCACGTCGACACGCTCCGACTCGGCCAACCGAGCACCGACCGTGCCGTCGCCGTCAACGATTTCGAGCACGCCCTGGGGCAGACGCGCGGCCAGCAGCTCGGCGAACCGCCGACCGGTCCCCGGGCAGCGCTCACTGGGCTTGTGGACCACGGTGTTTCCGGTGACGAGCGCCGCGCCGAGCAGTCCGGCGGCCACCGCGACAGGGTCGTTCCACGGCGTGAGCACCGCGACGACACCGCGCGGCTGCGGAACCATCAGATCGGTTGCCGACCAATCGCCCTGCAGGCTGCGCCCGCGATGCAACGGGCCGAGTTGGGCGTACTGCAACAGGGTGCCCACCCCGGCCTCCACGCCGCCGCGAGCGTCGTCGCGCAGCTTTCCGGTTTCCCGCTCGTTCAGTTCGGCGAGTTCGTCGGCGGCGCCACGGACGTCGGCAGCGGCCGCCGCGATCGCCTCGGCCCGTTCGGCGGGCGCCGTGCGCGCCCAAGCGGCGGCGGCATCCGCGGCCCGCCAGACCGCATCGTCACAGTCCGACGGCTCGGTGACGGGCACCTGCGTCACCTGGTCGCCGGTGCGAGGATCCAGGACGTTGATGACCTTGGTCATGGTCGAAGCCACGACCCCGTTTACCCTCTCGGTGCGCGGGCCAATCAGATCATGACCACGTCATGTATGGTCGGCGCACTGGAGCGGAAGGCACGCGATGGCAAAAACCCACGCCGGCAACGCCTTCACGTCGCGCCACGCGTTGGACCCAGGCCTGCGCAAGGCGGCCCACTTCCTGCCCCGCGGATACGCCCTGCACCGCGGCTACCGGGTCCAGCGCGCGCTGATGAACCTCATGGGCAACGCGACCCGGATCCGTAACGTCCCGGTTGCCTCGGTCAACGAGCACGTCACGGTTCGCCTGCACCGTCCCGTCGGCCTTCCCCATCCGGCGCCGGCGATGCTCTGGATCCACGGCGGCGGCACGATCATGGGACACGCCGCACAGGACGACAAGTTTCTACGCAAGCTGTCACACCTCACCGGTGTCGCGGTCGCCGCGGTGGAACACCGGCTGGCGCCGGAGCACCCCTATCCGATCCCGGTCGAGGATTGCTACGCGGCACTGAGGTGGCTGGCGCGCCAGCCGTGGGTCGACCCGGACCGCGTCGCGGTCGGCGGGGCCAGTGCCGGTGGACATTTCGCGGCCGCGGTGGCCCAGCGGGCGCACGATCGCGGCGATGTCAACGTCGCGTTCCAAATGCTCGTCTACCCGATGCTCGACGACCGCACCGGCGCCAATCACGACGGCCACAAGCGGCTCATGTGGACCGAAACCGACAATCAGCTGGCGTGGCGGTGGTACCTCAACGGCGCGGATCCCCGGGAGGCGGCGCCGGCCCGCCGGGAAGACCTGTCGGGCCTGCCGCCGGCCTGGATCGGCGTCGGGACGCTGGACCTGTTCTACGAGGAGTGCCTGGACTATGGGCGGCGGCTGCGGGAGGCCGGGGTGCCCGTTCATGAAGAGGTCGTCCCAGGTGCGTTTCACGCGTTCGATCAGATCGCGGACAAGGCGCCGATTTCGGTGAAGTTCTTCGCCAGCCAGTGCGCTCACCTGCGCGCGGCCCTCGCTCCGCACGGCTAGTTGACTGCAAAGTTTGCGTATCGTGCAACGATGAGTGTCATGCGCAACCAGTGCCACCCCATGGGTCTTCGCGAGCGACGTCGTCGCCAGACGAGCGCGGACATCCGCGACGCCGCGGTGCGCCTGACGACCAGCCGTGGTTTCGACAAGGTGACCATCGAGGAGATCTGCGTCGAGGCGGGAATCTCGACGCGGACGTTCTTCAACTACTTCCCCACCAAGGAATCCGCGATCGCCTACGGCCCCTCCGACCTGCCTCCGGAGCTGGCCGAAGATTTCGTCGCGGCCGGTCCGGCCCCGTATCGGGTGATCCTGGCGGAGCTGATCACGCTCGCGGCGCATCATCTCCGCGACGTGCCCCCACGACGCGAACAGGCCGTCGGCATGCTCGAGCTCGCCAAGACCAGCCCCGCCGTGATGGCCGCATTTCTCGCGGAGCTGGAGCGGTTCCAGAACCAGCTGACCGACATCGTTGCCCGCCGCCAGGCGATGCGACCGGACGACGAGATACCCGCCTTGATCGCCGCGCTGGCGTTGACCGCCGTGCGTTCGGGCATCGAACGCTGGGCCAGTGGCGTGCCGAAGGATTCCGACGACACCCCGATGCCTTACGTGGAGCGCGCGGCCGCCCTGGTCAACAGCATCTTCGCGAAGTGAACGCCGGATAGTTAGCTAGATCACTTTTTTGCACTGTCTGCAAACTCTGCAGGCGATGTACTATGCTTTGGTGGCATCAGGCGGGGGTTCGACGATGCGGGGCAGATTTCGAAGGGCCCGACGGCTCAGACCGTACAGATCACGGCGGGTCATGAACTTCGTTGTGGCGCAACGTAATGCGGTGATCACCTAGCGGCGACGCAGCACCGTTGATTGACCAGGAGAGGAATCCACGCAGGTGCAGCTATCCAGGATCGTGCGCAATGCGTGGTTGCCCCTGTTGATCGTCGCGGTGGTGGTGATCGGCGGGTTCACCGTGGCCCGGGTCAAGACGTTCTTCACGGCCAACGACACCGGCGTCATGACCAGCCCTCGGCAGGACGATTCCAAGCCGTTCAAGCCCAAGGTCGTCAAATACGAGATCTTCGGCTCGGCCAGCCACGCCAACGTCAACTACCTCGATCTGTCCGCCGACCCGAAACGCGTCGACGGTGCGCCGCTGCCCTGGACCCTGGTCCTCAGCACGACCGCTCCCTCGGTCTTCCCTAACCTCTCCGCCCAAAGCGACGGTGACCGCCTGGGTTGTCGCATCACGATCGACGACGAAGTGAAGGACGAGAACATAACCAACGGCGTGCACGCCCTGACCTTTTGCTTGGTGAAATCCGCATGAGCGCAAGCACCGAACACCCGACCGATACCCTGCCCGTCGCCAAACACGCCGAGCGCCCGGCGATCCCGCGAATCATCCGAAAGTTCGCCGTACCCATCGTCCTCGGCTGGATCGCGATCATCGCGGTGCTCAACACGATCGTCCCGCAGCTGGACGAGGTCGGGAAGATGCGCTCGGTCTCGATGAGCCCGGACGACGCCCAGTCGGTCATCGCGACCAAACACATGGGTGACGTGTTCCGCGAGTACAAGTCCAACAGCTCGGTGATGATCGTCCTCGAGGGCCAAAACCCGTTGGGCAACGACGCGCACGCCTACTACGACCAGATGGTCAAAAAGCTGGACGCCGACACCAAACACGTTGAACACGTCCAGGACATGTGGAGCGATCCCTTGAGTGGGGCCGGCGTCCAGAGCAACGACGGCAAGGCCGCCTATGTCCAGGTCTACCTCGCGGGCAACCAGGGCGAGTCCCTGGCCAACGAGTCGGTCGAGGCCGTGCAGAACATCGTCAAGAGCCTGCCGGCGCCCAACGGGGTCAAGGCCTACGTCACCGGGCCCGCCGCCGTGCAAGCGGATCAGCACATCGCCGGCGACCGCAGCCTGCAGGTGATCACGACCGTCACGTTCGTCGTAATCATCGCGATGCTGCTCTTGGTCTACCGGTCGATCATCACGGTGCTGCTCACGTTGGTGATGGTGGTGCTCGAACTCTCCGCGGCGCGCGGCATGGTGGCGTTCCTCGGCTACTACAACATCATCGGGCTGTCCACCTTCGCGACGAACCTGTTGGTGACGCTGGCGATCGCGGCCGCGACCGACTATGCGATCTTCCTGATCGGCCGATATCAGGAGGCCCGGTCGGTCGGCGAATCGCGAGAAGACGCGTACTACACCATGTTTGGTGGCACCGCGCACGTGGTGGCCGGCTCCGGCCTGACCATCGCCGGCGCGACGTTCTGCCTGCACTTCACCAACCTGCCCTACTTCCAGACGCTGGGCATCCCATTGGCCATCGGCATGGTGGTCGTCGTCGCGGCGGCGCTGACGCTCGGCCCCGCGGTGATCTCGGTAGCGTCGCGGTTCCGCCAGACGCTGGAGCCCAGGCGGGCGCAGCGGACCCGCGGCTGGCGCAAGGTCGGCGCCGTCGTCGTCCGGTGGCCCGGCCCCGTTCTGATCGTGACGATCGCGATCGCACTCGTCGGCCTGCTGACCCTGCCCGGTTACCGGACCAACTACAACGACCGCAAATACCTGCCCGCCGATCTGCCGGCGAACGCCGGTTACGCGGCGGCGGACCGGCACTTCTCGAACGCCCGGATGAACCCCGAGCTGCTGATGATCGAAAGTGACCACGACCTACGCAATTCCGCCGACTTCCTGGTCATCGACAAGATCGCCAAGTCGATCTTCCGGGTGCCCGGAATTTCGCGCGTGCAGGCGATCACCCGTCCGCAGGGCACCCCGATCGAGCACACCTCGATCCCGTTCCAGATCAGCATGCAGGGCGTCACCCAGCAGATGAATCAGAAGTACCAAGCGGATCAGATGGCCGACATGCTGCACCAGGCCGACATGATGCAGACGACCATCGACAGCATGGAAAAGATGCAAAGCATCACCGCGCAGATGGCCAACGACATGCACGTGATGGTCCGAAAAATGCATGACATGACCATCGACATCGAGGAATTGCGCCAGCACATGGCCGATTTCGAGGACTTCTTCCGGCCGATCCGCAGCTACTTCTACTGGGAAAAGCACTGCTACGACATCCCGGTGTGCTTCTCGATTCGGTCGGTGTTCGACGCGCTCGACGGCATCGACACGATGACCGACGACATCCAGAGCCTGCTGCCGATCATGGATCATCTCGACACGCTGATGCCCCAGATGGTGGCGCTGATGCCGTCCATGATCGAGAACATGCGGGCCATGAAAACGACGATGCTGACCATGTATTCGACCCAGAAGGGCCTGCAGGATCAGCAGAACGAGGCACAGAAGAACTCCAACGCCATGGGCAAGGCGTTCGACGCCTCCAAGAACGACGACTCGTTCTACCTGCCCCCGGAGACGTTCAACAATGCCGAGTTCAAGAAAGGCATGAAGAACTTCCTTTCGCCCGACGGCCACGCGGTGCGGTTCATCATCAGCCACGACGGCGATCCCATGACGCCTGAGGGCATTTCGCACATCGACGCGATCAAGAAGGCCGCCTACGAATCGCTCAAGGGAACGCCGCTGGAGGGCTCCAAGATCTACCTCGGCGGCACCGCGGCCACCTACAAGGACATGCAGGACGGCAGCAACTATGACCTGCTGATCGCCGGAATCGCCTCGCTGTGCCTGATTTTCATCATCATGCTGATCATCACGCGCAGCGTCGTCGGCTCGGCCGTGATCGTGGGCACAGTCCTGATCTCGCTGGGAGCATCCTTCGGACTGTCGGTCCTCATCTGGCAACACCTGATCGGCATCGAACTGCACTGGATGGTGCTGGCGATGTCGGTCATCATCCTGCTGGCCGTCGGGGCCGACTACAACCTGCTGCTGGTGGCCCGGTTCAAGGAAGAGATCCACGCGGGCCTGAACACGGGCATCATCCGCGCAATGGGAGGCACCGGGTCGGTGGTCACCTCGGCGGGACTGGTGTTCGCGTTCACGATGATGACGATGGCGGTCAGTGAACTCACGGTCATCGGCCAGGTCGGCACCACCATCGGCCTCGGCCTGCTCTTCGACACGCTGATCGTGCGGTCGCTGATGATGCCGTCGATCGCCGCGCTGCTGGGCAAGTGGTTCTGGTGGCCGCAACGGGTGCGGCAGCGGCCGGTGCCGTCGCCGTGGCCGACGCCGGCCAAGCAAGCCGAGTCGCTGGCGACGGTCTGAGTAGCTGCGGGGCTACGTCACCCACTCGGGCTGCTGGCTGGCGTCGACCACGGAGAAGTCCTTGTGTGCCAGGCCCGCGGTGGTGCCGCCGTCGACCACGAACTCCGAGCCGGTCGAGTAGCTGGACTCATCGCTGGCCAGATACACCACGAGACTGGACACCTCCTTCGGCTCGCCGATCCGGCCCACCGCGGTATTGAAGATGTCTTCGGGGACCCATTCGGTCATCGGCGTCTTGATGAGCCCGGGATGAATCGAGTTGACCCGGATTCCGCTGGGCCCGAGTTCCAGCGCGGCCGACTTCGTCAACCCGCGGACCGCGAATTTCGTTGCGGTATACCCGTGGCAACCGATGGTGCCGGCCATGCCTTCGATCGAGGAGATGTTGATGATCGATCCCCGTCCCGCTTCCTTCATGGGTTTCACCACGGCGCGGATGCCGAGGAACACTCCCGTCAGGTTGATGTCGAGGATGCGCTGCCACTCCGAGAGCTCGTAGTCCTCAAACGTGCCGATGTTGATGATGCCGGCGTTGTTCACCAGGACGTCGACCCCGCCGAACTCGGTAACGGCGGTGGCCACCGCGGCTTCCCACTGTTCGGGTTTGGTGACGTCCAGATGCACGTAGCGCACGGTGTCGCCGAGCTCGGCCGCGACGGCCTTGCCCTCGTCGTCGAGGATGTCGCCGAACACCACCTTGGCCCCCTCAGCGACCAGGGTCCGCACATGCGAAGCGCCCATCCCCCGAGCCCCGCCACTGACGAGCGCGACCTTCCCCGTCAACCGGTCTGCCACTATGCGTCTCCTGTCGTGCCGGTGCGTTTTTTGCACCATACAGACGCACACAGATGTATGACCAGGGCTTCGACGCGTCGCGATCCCCGCAGTCGCGACCCGACGCGCGCCGTTAGCTGCTGCTCGGCTTGCTCGGCGGGTGCTTTGCGGGGCAGTAGTCCGCGGTTGCCGCGGCGACGAACATTTGGGCTTGGGCCTCGTTCAACCGATGCGAGCCCGTCAGTTGGTCTATCTCGTCCTTCTGGCTGTAGCCGGCGTTGAGGTCTTTGCACATCATCTGCGCCGCCTTCACGTCCAGCGCCGGGCTACCGAGGTCGACGCCATGCGCCTGCAGATAGCTGGTGAAATCCTGGTCCGTCTGGTCGGCACGCGCGACGGTCGACGGCGCCAGCATCAGAGTCGCCAGCGCGCCGAGCGCACAGGCAGAAACCTTCCTTGCCATTCTGTGCTGCATCATCGTTCCCCCATCACTTTCAAGGTTCGACACGTAGTTCGGATTGACCCGAACCGCCGAAATTACACATCGGACTGTTTCTAGCATCCACCGTGTCTAATGTCGATCATTGTCTATAGCAATGATCGTTGCTGGCCAGGTCGCACGCGTCAAGCGCCCATGAACGCAAAGGCCGAGGCCGGCGAAAGCTTTACCGGCCGTTGGCCGTTAATTCCGGCTGAATTAAATGCCGCGGGTCACCGTTTCGAAGATCGCCGCGGCGGAAGTGACGGCCTTGTCCGCGTTTCCTTCGTCGTGCAGGAGCATGCGCACGCCGATGCGTCCGGGCCCGCCGGCATGCGCCGTGCCCTCGACGCGGAAGGGGCCCACCTTGCCGCGGGACATGAACATGACGTGCCAGCTGATGACCTGAAGCTTCCGGGTGCCGGCGACCTCGGCGGCCAGGTCGATCGCGGCGGTCTCGAGGACCACGTGCTGAGGCCCGATGTGCAGCGCGGCGTCCGGTGAGGCGAGCTCGGCGCTCAGCGCGGGCAGCACCCAATGGCCGTCGTCGCGCTTGGCGGCCCCGAAGGCCTGCCACAGCGGGGGCAGATCGGGCGAGTCCTCGATCACCAGCTCGGTGCCCGAAATGTCCATCTTGCCAAGGCCTTCCGGCGGGACACCGATGACGGCTCCCTGGCCCTCGTTGAACGCGATCACCCGGTCGGGGTTGTCGGCGTCGACGATCTTGCACCGCCCGTAACCCATGGTCCGGCCCTGGTGCACGATGCCCGACCCGACGATCTCGATCCGCGTGACGTCGTAGCCGGGGTCGATGATCTGTACCGACGCGATGACCGGGTTCGGCACCGCGACCATGTCGGTCTGGCATCCCTCCGGCGATGAGATCGCCAACGGCGCCACCATGAGTCCACCGGCCTCGTTGCGCATGTCGCGGCGAATGGTGACGGTGTCGTCGGTCTCGCCGATGTTCATCGCCGAGTGGTTGCGGCCGATGTAGCGATAGCTGAGCAGCCCGGTCCAGCGCCGGTACAACTCGTCGCGGTAGGCGCCGGCGTCGTTGGCCAGCTCTCGGATGTCGCGAAGTTGGTCGCTCATTGTTGGTTCCCCTTTGCCGCTTTGCCCCGGCGCACCTGGTTGAACGGCACACCGCGGTCGGCGGCGTACTCGCGCGGAAAGTTCAGGACGCGTTCGCCAATGACGTTGCGCGCCATCTCCGTCGTGCCGCCCCCGATGCTGGCGATCTGACGGCCCAGATATCGCGTGCCGATGCCAAGCAGTCCCGCGTCATCGTCGACCACGCCGGCCGAACCGGCAATGGCCAGGGCGGTGTCGTTCTCGACGTCGTGCACCTCGGCCATGTCGAGCCTGATGATCGATCCCCCGGCGGGAGGCAGCGATCCGTCGACGACGGCGTGGTAGACGTGCTCGCTCAGTTGCCCGTGCACGGCCCGGTGGACCAGGACGCGGCCCACCATCTCGCGGACGCGTTCGCTGTCCCCCTGCCCGGTGCTGTCGACCAACGACATCAGGTCGATCGAAATGTCTTCGGCCTCAGCGATTCCGGGTCCGCTGGTGTACTCGGAGCCGTCGCCCATGGTGCGGCGCTCGTGGTAAAGCTGTCGTGACGCGACGTCCCACCCCTTGCCCGGTTCCCCGACGACGGCGTCGTCGCCCACGTCGACGTCGTCGAAAAACTCCTCGCAGAACTCGACCGAGCCGTTGACCTGACGGATGCGGTTGATCGTCACGCCGGGGTGTCGAAGCGGCAGCAAAAACATCGTCAGGCCGTTGTGTTTGGGTGCGTCCCAGTCGGTTCGGGCCAGGCACAGCCCGTAGTCGGCGGCGAAAGCCCAGGTGCTCCATGTCTTGGCGCCGTTGATGACCCACCGCCCGTCTCGGCGGTCGGCGCGGGTGATCACCCCGGCGAGGTCCGAACCGCCGCTGGGTTCGGAGAGCAGCTGGACGAGCACTTCGTCGCCGCGCAGCGCCGCGCCGATGTGCGTGCGCTTCTGCTCCTCGGTGCCCATGTCCAGGATCGTCGCGCAACAAATGGCGAACGACGGGACGTTGAGCAGCAAGGGCGTCTCGTAGGCGGCCGCCTCGGCGTCGAACGCCTTCTTGTACTGGTAGCTCAGCCCGAGGCCGCCGTACTCGCGGGGAAAGCAGATCCCGGCAAATCCGCCGTCGTACAACTTTCTTTGCAATTCGCGGGCGCGCCGCCAGGACGCCAGTTCGTCGCGCTGGAGGACCATCGCGTCTTCGCAGTCGAGCCTTGGCAGGTTCGCGGCCAACCACGCTTTGGCGCGGCCGCGGAATTCTTCGACCGACTCGGCGGTCACCGAATTCGCCTGTGCGTCATCGCCGATGGCCTCCTCGGGCTTGTGCTGGGCGACTGTACAGCACCGCTTGACGACTGTACAGGTCGCCTAGGACGCGTTCAGCTCCACCGCTGCGCAAACGAGCGCCTCGAACGCCTCCTCGTCGACCTCGTCGCCCTCGTGGAAATCGATGGCGCGGCGGGTGTTGCCGTCGAGGCTCGAATTGAAGAGGCCCGACGGGTCCGCCAGCGAGGCGCCCTTGGCGAACGTCACCTTGACCACGCTCTTGTAGGTCTCGCCGGTGCAGATCATCCCGTCGTGGTACCACACCGGGACACCTCGCCACTTCCACTCCTCGACCACGTCGGGGTCGGCCTGCTTGATCAATTTCCGTATGCGGGCAAGCATTTCGCCACGCCAATCGCCCAGCTCTTTGATTCTGGCGTCGATGAGCTTCGAGGGAGAGTCCGTCATGTTGCCTTTCCGGTGGTTTCGTCGGGGATGGTGATGGCGATCTTGCCGACGTGTTCGCCGGCACGCATCACCGCCAGCGCCTCGTCCAGCTGCTGCCAGTCGAAGACGTGGCTGATGTGGGGTTTGATGCCGGTGGCCGATATTAAATCGCAGAGGGACCGCTGCGACTGCACGCTGCCCACCGTGATTCCGACGATCCGCAGGTTGTTGAGCATCACTTCCGCGACCGAGATGGGCGCCGTGTCGAATCCGCTGAGGATGCCGATCACCGCTACGGTGCCTCCGACCCGCCCTGAGTGCACCGACTTCGCCAGAGTGGCGGGCCCGCCAAGGTCGACGATCAGGTCGGCGCCCCTTCCGGCGGTCAGTCGCTTCACCTCGGTCTCCCAGTCCGGGGTCACGCGGTAGTTGATGAGATGCGTTGCGCCCAAATCGGATCCAATTTTCAGCTTGTCGTCGGACGACGACGTCAAAATCACAGTGGCGCCCAGCGCCCGGGCGAGCTGCACCGTAAATAGCGAGACGCCGCCGGTTCCCTGGGTGACGACGACGTCGCCGGCACCGATGTTGGCCTCCGTCAGCGCACTGAAGGCCGTCACGCCGGCACACGGCACGGTCGCGGCTTCGACGTCGCTGAGTTGCGCGGGCGTGCGGACCAGACCCGACACGGCGGCGACGCGGTACTGCTGCAACCACCCGTCTTCGGTGTCGCCGGGCAGCTCCCGTTTCGATTCCGGCGTGGGCGGCCCATCGAGCCAACCGGGGTGGAACGCCCCCATGACGCGGTCGCCCACTTGCAGCCCGTCCACCTCGGGCCCGACCGCGACGACCTCTCCCGCGCCGTCGCTCATCGGCACGCGCGGCCACGGGCCCGGGAGCAGCCCCATGAGGTTGATGTTGTCGTGAAAGTTCAGACTCGACGCCCGCACCCTGACCAGCGCCTGGCCCGGGCCCGGTTCATCGACCGGCCTGTCCACGGTCTCGAGGGGCGCACCGGGCCCCGGCATCACCACCGCACGCTGACGATCGGGGATGCTCATGCGATTCGGCTCCTTACGTTCGGCGTGGCACCAGCCGTGACCCCAACCCGGCGGCCAAGCCCGACGGGAAGTAGTCTGCCGACGACTCGCATCGGCGTGCGACCACCGCCTGATGCTATGGCGATCAAGGAATCCGCGTGATGGGTACACACCCTTTTGACAACGCGCTCGACCTCGGCGTGATCGATGCCGACGTCAGGCGGGGCGCGACCCATCCGGAATGGGCCAACATGGTGGGCCCGTTCGGCGGGATCACCGCGGCCGCCATGGTGCGGGCCATGGACACGCACCCCGACCGGATCGGTGAGCCGCTGGCGTTGACCGTCAACTTCGCCGCGCCGGTCGCCGACGGCAGCTTTGACCTGTCACTTCGGGTCGTTCGCACGAACCGCACCAATCAGCACTGGAACGTCGAACTCGGCCAGGACGGCGAGGCCAAGGCCACGGCGACCGCGGTGTTCGCGACGATCCGCGAGAGCTGGGCCGACACCGAAGCCCGTCCGCCGAGCGCGCCGCCGCCGGAAGAGATCGAACCCAGGAGCATGGGTCACGTCGTCCGTTGGGCGGACCTCTACGACATGCGGTTCGCCGAAGGCCCGCTCCCGGGCGCCGAAGAGCGACCCAGTCCGTCGTCGACGACCACGTTGTGGGTGCGTGACAAAGCGCAACGCCCCGTCGACTATCCGGCACTCGCCGCCCTCAGCGACGTGTTCTACCCGCGGGTCTTCCTGCGCCGCGGCGGCGTCGCACCCGCGGGGACGATCTCGTTGACGACCTATTTCCTTGCCGCTCAGGACCAGCTTGACGCCGTAAGGGGCGACTTCGTCTTGGCCACGGCCCACGCCAACCGCTTCTCCGGCGGTTACTTCGACCAGAGCGCCCAGGTATGGACCCGCGACGGTGTGCTGCTGGCCACCACCCACCAGATCGTCTACTTCAAAGGCTGAAGGGTTACAGTTTCGGGGTGAAGTGTCACGCTGGGCCGCGATGACGGGGGGCGCCGCAGAAGATCACGCCACCACGCTCCTGACGATCGAGGCCATCAAACAGCTCAAAGCCCGCTACTGCCGGTACCTCGACACGAAGGACTGGGCGGCGTGGCGGGCGCTGTTCGCCGACGACTTCGTCAGCGACACGTCCGAGGCCGGCGGCAAGCTGATCGTCGGCGCCGACGAGTTCGTGGCGTTCACCCGCAAAGGCATCGGCCGCCCCACGCAGGCGACGGCGCACCAGGTGCACGCGCCCGAGATCGAGCTGACGTCGGCGACGACGGCGCGCGGGGTGTGGGCGCTGCAAGATGTGGTTCGCTTCGGGCCGGGGGTGACGCTGGTCGGGTACGGCCACTATCACGAGACCTACGAGAGCATCGACGGGCGCTGGCTCATCAAGAGCTCCAAGCTGACTCGGCTGCGGGAGGACATCGTCACCCCGCTGTTCTCGATCTATATCTCCGACCGTATCCGGCGGGTTGCCACCAAGCTCGCCGGCCGAATGATGGAGCAGTGATACGCCGATGAGTGCTGGCACCATTTTGATCACCGGCGCGTTCGGCCAGGTCGGCAGGCGATGCGCGCAGATCCTGCTCGACCGGGGACGCACCGTCGTCGCCACGGACCTGCGGACCGACAAGACCGTCGCCGCCGCGGCCGAGTTGTCAGAGGGCGGCGGAAGGCTGATCCCGGCCTACATCGACCTGCTGGACGCCGAGGCGGTCGGCGATCTCATCGCGACCCACCGGCCCGAAGCGATCATTCACCTCGCCGCCGTCATCTCGCCGCCGTCGTATCGCAATCCCGCGCTGGCCCGACGAGTCAACGTCGGGGGCACCGAGACCCTGCTGGCGGCTGCCGCCCAGCTGCCCGATCCGCCGCTGTTCCTGATGGCCTCCAGCGCCGCCGTCTACGGGTCACGCAATCCGTACCGCTACCCCGAGCGCATCACCCCGGAAACCCCGGTGCAGCCGATCGACCAGTACGGCGAGGACAAGGTGCTGGCCGAGGCCGCGATCCGGGCCAGCGGCCTGCCGTATGCGATGTTCCGGCTGGGTGGGGTGATCTCGCCGGACACCCAGGCGGGCATCAGCGGCGACCACCTGACCCTGATGCGTTCGCTACCCAGCGACAACCGCATCCACATGGTGGACGCGCGCGACGTGGCGCTGGCGTTCGCCAACGCCGTGGATCGGGGTGCCAGCATTGCCGGCAAGGTGGTGCTGATCGGCGGCAACGAATCGTACGTAATGCTGCAGCGCGACCTCGAGGACGACCTGATGACCGCCGCGGGCCTCGGGCGGCTCGGCCCCTCGGCGAGCCTGCCCGGCGACCCCGGCGACGACCGCGGCTGGAGTTTCACCGGATGGTTCGACACCACCGAAGCCCAAGCGCTGCTTGACTTTCAGGAGCACGATTGGCACGAGTCGACCGCCTGGATCGCCCAATCCCAGGGCCGCATGCGCATCGTCCTGCGCGTGCTGGGCCCGATCCTGCGACCGGTGCTGCGCGCCCTGCTCAAGCTGCAGCGCCGCGCCGAGGGCCGGGGCCCGTACGCCGACCCGTGGGCGCTGATCGAGAAGAAGTACGGCCCGGCGGCGCTGGCCGCCGCCGAGTAAGGGCTACTTCCGGGAAGCGAAGAAGACCGAGGCCTTGCGAATCGAGTCTTCGACGGGCTCCGGTTTCCACCCCAGTTCGCGTTCTGCCTTGCCGTGGTCGAGCGGCGACATCAGCTCCGCCATGCGAATTCCCGCGTAGGCGAACGGAAGGTCTCGGCGCATTAGCCGCGCCGCCAAATCGTTGACGCGCGCACCGGCGCGCAGCACCGAAATCAGGATGCCGATGCGCGGCGGGCGCCTGCCGACGGCGGTGGCGGCGATCTGGTGCAGCTCCCGGCCGCTCATGTATCGGTCGGAGACGATGTAGCGCTCGCCGTTTCGTCCCCGTTCCGCCGCCAAAAGCATTGCCCTGGCGGCATCTTCGATGCCCACGACCTCCGACGAGTAGCCGAAATAGAACGGGAAACGGCCCTTGGCGACGAGGGCGATCAGGGAGCCGTGCGGCGTCGGCGCCCAATCACCGGGACCGTAGGTGGTGGAGATGCACAGCGCCACGGCGGGCAGCCCCCGCTCGCGGGCGTACGACAGCAGCAGGTTCTCGCCGGCCACCCGGGCCTCGATATACGGGCCGCCCTGGTCCCAGTTGTGCGGGTCGTCTTCGGTGACCGGCCGGCTGTCGCTGATCGCCAAAGAGCCCGCGGTGCTGGTGTATACGAACTTCTGCAGGTCGGCATCCAGGGCGGCGTCCAGAACGTGCCGCAGCCCTTCGACGTTGGTGCGGAACAATGGCGCCGGATCGCGCAGCCACATCCGGGCGTCGACCACGCAGTAGTACACGACGTCACAGCCGGCCATCGCGGCGCGCAGGGCGTCGTCGTCGAAGACGTCGCCGTAGCAGCGCTCGACGGGAAGGTCGTCGATCCCTTGGGTGGAACTGGTGCGGCGCAACATGACTCGCACATCTTCGCCCGAGGCGACGAGCTGCCGCGTGACATGCGACCCGAGGAAACCGCTGGCCCCGATCACCAGCTTCTTGTTGGCGCCCACTAGCGGTCGATCCATTGTTGTGTCGCTTGGGCGCTTCGGTCCCCGGCGGCCGGGGTGAGTCGGTCGAGCCTCGCTAAGTGGTCGGGGGTGAGCTCGACCGTGTCGGCGGCAACGTTTTCTTCGAGGCGCGTCACGCGCTTGGTTCCCGGAATGGGCACGATGTCGGGACCTTTCGCCAGCAGCCAGGCCAAGGCGACCTGTGCGGGAGTCGCGCCGACGTCGGCGGCGATGTCGCGCACTTCGTCCGCGCTCCTGAGGTTGTGCTGGAAGTTCTCGTCGGAGAAGCGCGGGTGGGTCTTGCGGAAGTCGGTGTCGGGAAGTTCCCCGGTGGAGCGGATCGCGCCGGTGAGGAAGCCGCGGCCCAGCGGCGAATAGGCGACGAACCCGATTCCCAGTTCGCGCAGCACATCTAGCACACCCTCTTCGGGGTCGCGGGTCCACAACGAGTACTCGGACTGCACAGCGGTGATGGGATGCACTGCGTGGGCGCGGCGAATGGTGTTCACGCCCACCTCGGAAAGGCCGATGTGCCGGATCTTTCCGGCCGCCACTAGCTCGGCCAGGGCTCCGACCGTGTCTTCGATCGGGGTGTCGCGATCGAGGCGGTGTTGGTAGTAGAGGTCGATGTGGTCGGTCGCCAGCCTCTTCAGGGACCCCTCCACCGCGGTGCGGATGCTGGCGGGGCTGCTGTCGAGGCCGTTACGGCCGGTGTGCGAGATCAGGCCGAACTTTGTCGCCAGCACCACCCGGTCGCGGCGGCCCTGCAGGGCGCGGGCGACGAGTTCCTCGTTCACGTAGGGCCCGTAGACCTCGGCGGTGTCGATCAACGTGACGCCGAGGTCGATGGCGCGATGGATGGTGCGAATGGATTCGGCGTCGTCGGTCCCGGCGCCGGCATAGGCGACGGACATGCCCATCGCGCCCAGGCCGAGCCGTCCGACTTCGAGTTGCGCGAGATGAGCCCGTTTCATGGCCCCCATTGTGCGCCGGGCGCCTCCGGGCCACCGGGCGGGTACCGTTGCGCTCGTGCAGGACACAGCGCGACCGGCCCGCAATCTGGCGGTCGACTTCTACCGCGTGTCGGGTGTGATCCTGATCGTGCTGGGGCATTGGTTGGCCGGCTCGGTGACTTATCAGGACGGATCTTTCGGTCGGCAGAACCCGCTCGTCGACATACCGTGGACCCAATGGCTGACGTGGCCCTTCCAGGCCGTCCCGACGTTCTTTCTGGTCGCCGGCTACGCCGGCGCGTTGTCCTGGACGCATCGGCGCGAAACCGACGGTGTGTCGCGCCAGACCTGGCTTCGGCACCGGCTGGCCCGCGTGCTGGGCCCGACGGCGGTCTATGTGGCGCTGGTGTTGGTGGTGGTTGCGGTTCTCGACGTCGGCCACGTGGCCCGTACGACGATGGAGTACGCGGGTTGGGCCGTGGCCATGCACCTGTGGTTCCTGGCCGTCTACCTGATCGTCGTATCGCTCACCCCGATTGCGGTTGCGGCACACCGGCGTTGGGGGCTCGTGGCCCCGGCGGCGCTGGGGGTTGCGGTCGTGGCGGTCGACGCCCTCTCGATCGGCGCCCACGTGCACAACCTTGGCTGGGTTAACTACCTGCTGTGCTGGGGGGCGTTCTACCAGCTCGGGATCGCTTGGCGCGGAGGGCTACTGGGCGGCCGCAGAGCGGTGGTGCTGGCCGCCTGCTCGGCGATCGCGCTCGGGCTGCTGATCGGGCTGGGGATGTATCCGGTCAGCATGATCGGCGTTCCTGGGCAGACGATCGACAACACGACGCCACCCACCGCGGCGCTGCTGGCGTTCGGATGCGCGCAGGGTGGATTGGCGATAACGCTCGCCCCCGCGCTGAACCGCGTGCTGCGCGCCGACAGGGTCAAGCGGGCGCTGGCCGTCGGCAACAACAACGTGATGGCGCTTTACCTCTGGCACATGATCCCGGTCGTGATCGTTGCAATCGTCGCGTATCCGGCGGGTCTGCTGCCCCAACCGCCGGAGGGAACGGGGCTGTGGTGGCTGGCCCGGCTGGAGTGGGTGGTCGTCCTCGGCGTCGTGACGGCGGTCGAGCTCGTGTTGTTGTGGTCGTTGCGGCGTGTTTTCGCGGCCCCGCTGCCGATGCTGGGTGTGCCCGTCAGCGAACGCTGGGGGGAAGTGTCCATGCTGGTCGGTGCCGCGCTGGCCGCCGCCGGCCTGCATTTCTTCGCCTACGCGGGGTTCGCGCCGGACGGCCGCCTACCATGGGTGACCGCCGCGCTGTTCGCCGGCGGCGTGCTGCTGGTGGCGCTTCGCCCGACCAAGACCGACCGGGGCGCGGTCGATCCGGCACCGGCGACAGGGCGGACGCAGGCGCCCCGGGGATAACGGCCCGGCCTGTTTGGCAAGCGACTTACGGCCCCTTGAGAGGGGCCGTAATGCCCTGGTCGGAGGCCGTATCTGGGAGAAACGTCTCTGGCAGGTCCCAACGCCCTCGCTAAGGGAGTACGCAGATGTTAGACAGCCTAGCGGTCACCAACAACCACGGCCCTCGAGGGCGCGCCCAGGATGCCGAAGTATTGAAGCAATCCGGGGTGCACAAGCTCGTCGTTCTGGACCGCGACGGCAAGTGCTTGGCATTCGTATTGGCTTGGGACAGTTTCGAATATGACGCGGAGACGGACGCCTACGTGTGCGTCGCCGATCGTGATGGCTCCGAACTTCTGACCGTGTACGCCGCCGGTGAGATCAACTCTGCGCCCGGCGAGAACATGTATGTCGTGACGGCGCCGGACGGGCCCGGCGCGGCACGCCGCGGGCCCCGCTGACCAAACCGTTACGTGCATTCGCGGCGCCGAACGCTATGATAGACCGTTCGTACGGTTAGTTATGCCGAAGGGTTGAAGATGCCCAGGTCGCCTGGCAGGCGTGGCGAGATTTTGGACGCGTTCGTCCGCTACGTCGCCGAACGTGGCTATGACAGAACAAATATCGGCGACATCGCCGACGAACTCGGCATGTCGAAGGGCACGATCGTCCATCACTTCGGCACCAAGGCCCAGATGCTGCGGGAGCTCGAAGAGACCCACCTGGCCCTCCAGCTCGACGTGCTGCGGATGGCCTGGGATCGCCTGGCCGCCCCGCACGAGCGCATCGCGGCAATCATTTACGCCTCCGCCCTGCTGCAGGTGAGCGCGCGCCACGCGACGGTCGCGAGCCAGCGCGAGGTGGTTCAACTGTCCGACGACCCGGCGATGCAGCACGTACGTAAGCTACGCGATCAGTTGCAGACACACGCGATTGACGAAATCCGCAACGGGATCGACCTCGGCGTGTTCCGAAGCGTGGACGTCGAATTGGCGGCGCTGCAGCTGTGGGGATCGCTGGAGTGGATGTGGGTGTGGTTCGATCCGGCCGATTCCCGGACGCCTGAAGAAGTCGGCGCCGCTTTCGTCGACGTGTTTCTGGGCGGGCTCCTGCTCGACCGCCTCGGGCTCGCCAAGTGGGCAAACCCGTCCGCCGGCGTCGTCACGGTGGTGCGTGAGTGCCTCGCCGCGGTCACGGCTGGGCGACGCTGACGACTGACCGCCAAAACACTCTGCGCGGCAGCCGAATTCGCCGATAGTCGGCGTGCATACGTACCGCTGAGCCGGCCTGCGCCGGCAGTCGCTACGAGACACAAAAACCCCTGATAAAACCGGGGCGTTCCGCGGACCGCCCACCATGTTTTGGGCGAAAGCGGGCGAGATTTGCGATTTATTGACCGCACGTACGGTCTAATGCGATAGTTGCAGCGTGGCGCAAACGATGGCGGCGTGGGACCGAAGGGCGGGGACCGGGGCCGCTGCCTGGGAGGACCGCGGAGTGGGCCAGCACGTCGAACGGCATGATGCGCGACGCCGGGGGTTACACCGAGCACCGCTGGGCCGGATCGTGACGCGTGGCAGCCGGCAAGCGTCATCACTCGAGCCGCCATCGAAATGCGTTCTGCCGACCTGGTTTTCGGGGCCTACCCACCCTACGGGCAAGGCTGCGAATCGGAACCACGCCCGACGTCTCGGCCTCTCCCCCGCGCCGCCCCGACACTCAGCTGAAAGGCCGACAAAAGAGCGGCGAATCGTTACGCATTCGCCTCGGGGGCCGCGCCGATGACCACCACGCACTCGTTCGCCGGCAAAGTGGGCCAACGGATCCGGCCGGGCACCGAAGTCGCCGGCGGGTTCTTTCGGATGTGCGTGCTGACCGGCAAGGCCCTCAGGCAGCCGTTCGAGTGGCGCGAGTTCATCTGGACCGGCTGGTTCCTCATGCGGGTGTCACTGCTGCCGACGATCGCGGTGTCCATCCCCGAGACCGTGCTGCTCATCTTCACGCTCAACCTGCTGCTGGCCGAGATCGGCGCCGCCGACGTCTCCGGTGCCGGTGCCGCGATCGGCGCGGTCACCCAGCTCGGCCCGATCGTGACCGTGCTGGTGGTCGCCGGCGCCGGGGGCACCGCCATCTGCGCCGACCTCGGCGCCCGCACCATCCGCGAGGAGATCGACGCGCTCGAGGTGCTTGGCATCGACCCGATCCACCGGCTGGTGGTGCCGCGCGTCGTCGCCTCGACGATGGTCGCGGTGCTGCTCAACGGCCTCGTGGTCGCGGTCGGCCTCGGGGGCGGCTACCTCTTCAGCGTCTACCTGCAGAACGTCTCGAGCGGTGCCTACCTGTCCACGTTGACGGCGCTGACCGGCCTGCCCGAGGTGGTGATCGCGTTCATCAAGGCCGCGACGTTCGGGCTGATCGCCGGCCTCGTCGGCTGTTACCGCGGGCTCATCGTCCGTGGCGGGTCCAAGGGTCTGGGCACCGCGGTCAACGAGACGGTGGTGCTCTGCTTCATCGCGCTGTTCGCGGTCAACGCGGCGCTGACCACCATCGGTGTCCGGTTCGGGACGGGGCGCTGATGACCGTCACCGCAGCGGATTCCACGGCGCCCGCCCGATTCTCCTGGGCCAGCCTCAGCCGATACGGCGAGGCCCCGGCCCGGGCGTTGGTCGAGATAGGGCAGATGGTCTGGTTCGCGATGACCGCCGTCGGGCAGATCCCCTTCGCCATGCGCCGCTACCGCAAGGAAATGTTGCGGATGGTCGCCCAGATGGGGATGGGCACCGGCGCGATGGCCGTGGTCGGCGGCACCGCCGCCATCGTCGGCTTCATCACGCTGTCCGCGGGCTCGCTGGTCGCCATCCAGGGCTACGCGACGCTGGGCAACATCGGTGTCGAGGCGTTCACCGGGTTCTTGGCCGCGCTGGTCAACGTGCGCTTCGTGGCGCCCGTGGCCGCAGGTCAGGCGTTGGCCGCGACGGTCGGTGCCGGCGCCACCGCGGAACTGGGCGCCATGCGCATCAGCGAGGAGATCGACGCGCTGGAGGTGATGAGCATCCGGTCGGTCGCCTTCCTGGCGTCCACCCGGGTGGTGGCGGGTCTCGTCGTCATCATCCCGCTCTATGGGTTGGCGATCACCCTGGCCTTCGTGTCCCAGCAGGTCACCACCGTGTTTTTCTACGGGCAGTCCGCCGGCACGTACAACCACTACTTCCACACATTCCTGCGCCTCAACGACGTGGGCTGGTCGTTCGCGGAGGTGATCCTGGTCGCGGTGGTCGTCATGACCACCCACTGCTACTACGGCTACACCGCCAGCGGCGGGCCGGTCGGCGTCGGCGAAGCCGTCGGCCGGTCGATGCGGCTGTCGTTGATCACGATCGTTGTCGTCGTCGTGCTGACCGCGATGGCGGTCTACGGCAAGAGCCCGAACTTCAACCTCACGGTGTAGCCGCCCATGACGACCCCAACCGCCTCGGCCCCGCAAATCAAGGACCACCCGCCACGGATCCCGCCGTACAAGACGGCGGCCGTGGTGTTCTTGGTGATCGCCGCGGTGGTGTTGTCGTTCGTGTGGCTGCAGTTCCGGGGCCGGCTCACGCCGAAGACGCCCCTGACGATGGTGGCCCCCCGGTCCGGTTTGGTGATGGATCCGAATTCGAAGGTCACCTACAACGGGGTGGAAATCGGCCGGGTGGCCAGCATTTCGCAGATCCAGCGCGATGGCGTGCCGGCGGCCAAGTTCGTCTTGGACGTCCAGCCCAAGTACATTGACCTGATCCCGGCCAACGTGGAGGCCAATATCAAGGCGACCACGGTGTTCGGCAACAAGTATGTGTCGTTGACCTCTCCGAAAAACCCGACGCCGCAACGCGTTACCACGAGTCAGGTGATCGAGGCGCGGTCGGTGACGACGGAGTTCAACACATTGTTCGGGACGATCACCTCGATCGCGGACAAGGTGGACCCGGTCAAGGTGAACCTCACGCTGGCCGCCGCCGCGCAGGCATTGACCGGGCTGGGCGACAAGTTCGGGCAATCGATCGTCAACGGCAACACCATCCTTGACGACATCAATCCGCAAATGCCGCAGATCCGCCACGACATTGCGCGGTTGGCGGCCCTCGGCGACACCTACGCGAACGCCGCACCGGATCTGTTGGACGCCCTCAACCACGCGGTGGTCACGGCGCGCACCCTGCACCGGCAGGAGGCCGACCTGGACGCCGCGTTGCTGGCCGCGGCCGGGTTGGGCAACACGGGTGAAGACATCTTCCGACGGGGCGGCCCTTACTTCCAGCGGGGCGCCGCGGATCTGGTGCCCACCGCCCAGCTGCTCGACACCTACAGCCCCGAATTCTTCTGCACCATCCGCAATTACTACGACGAAGAACCCGCGGCCTTCGCGACGACGGGCGGCGGCAACGGCTACGCGCTGAGGACGATGACCGAGCTGACGTCGGGGTTGGGCGGCATCCTGACGCTGCCGGGGCTGGCCGGCACGGTGGCCACCATGGGGCTCCTCGGGCTGGCCGGGCTGGTGGGCGGCGCGCCGAATCCCTATGTGTACCCGGACAATCTGCCGCGGGTGAACGCTCGCGGCGGGCCCGGGGGTGCGCCGGGTTGCTGGCAAGGCATCACCCATGACCTGTGGCCCGCGCCCGAGCTGGTGCTGGACACCGGCGCCAGCCTCGCGCCGTACAACCATCTGGACACCGGCTCGCCGTACGCCATCGAGTACGTGTGGGGCCGCCAAGTCGGGGACAACACGATCAACCCATGAAGATCACCGGCTCCGCCATCAAGCTCGCCATCGTCTCGTTGGTGCTGGCGCTGATCACCGTCTCGATCGTGGTCGTGTTCGCTCAGCTGCGCTTCAACCGCACCAACAGCTACACCGCGGAGTTCAGCAATGCCAGCGGCCTCAAAGACGGCCAGTTCGTCCGCGCCTCGGGAGTGGAGGTCGGCAAGGTCAAGAAGGTGCGCCTGGTCGACGGTGGCCGCAAGGCGCAGGTGGACTTCGCCGTCGACCGCTCGATTCCGCTCTACCAGTCGACGACCGCCCAGATCCGCTACCTCGACCTGTTCGCCAACCGCTTCCTGGAACTCAAGCGCGGCGACGGTGCGGGTGCCGATCGCGTGTTGCCGCCGGGCGGATTCATCCCGCTGTCCCGTACCTCGCCGGCCTTAGATCTCGACGCCCTGATCGGTGGTTTCAAACCCCTGTTCCGCGCGCTGGATCCGGAAAAGGTCAACACCATCGCGTCGGCGATCATCACCGTGTTTCAGGGTCAGGGCGGCACCATCAACGACATCCTCGACCAGACCGCGCAGCTGACCTCGCACCTCGCGGAGCGTGACGAGGCGATCGGCGAGGTGGTCAAGAATCTGAATGTGGTGCTGGACACCACGGTTCGGCATCGTAAGGAATTCGACCAGACGGTCGACAACTTCGAGCGGTTGATCACCGGGCTGGAAAACCACGCCGACCCGCTTGCCGCCGGCACCGCGAACATCAGCAACGCCGCCGGAACGGTGGCCAACCTGCTGGCCGACAACCGCGCTCTGCTGCACAAGGAGATCGACTACCTGCAGGCGCTCCAGCAGCCGCTCGTGGACCAACGCGATCAGCTCAGCGATCTGATCCACAAGACGCCGACCGCGCTCAACCTGATCGGGCGCAGCATCGGCCTCTACGGCGACTGGGTGAACTTCTACCTCTGCGACCTGACGATCAAGTGGAACGGGCTGCAGGCCGGCGGCCCGGTCCGGACGGTCAGGATCTGGCAGCAGCCCACGGGCAGGTGCTCGCCGCAATGAGAACGCTGACCGAATTCAACCGCAGCCGTGTGGGTCTCATGGGCATCACGGTGTTGATTCTCGGCGTCGTGGTCGGCCAAAGCTTCACCAGCGTGCCGATGATCTTCGCCACTCCGAGCTTCTACGGTCAGTTCACCGACACCGGCCAACTGAACAAGGGCGACAAGGTGCGCATCACCGGCGTGAATGTCGGCAAGGTGGAGTCCTTCGCGATCGACGGCGATCATGTCCTGATCAAGTTCAACATCGGCGCGAACACCATCGGCACCGAGAGCCGGCTCGCGATCAAGACCGACACCATCCTGGGCAAGAAAGTTCTCGAGATCGAGCCGCGCGGAAACCAGACGTTGAAGCCGGGCAGCGTCTTGCCGCTGAGCCAAAGCACCACCCCCTATCAGCTCTACGACGCGAACTTCGACATCACCAGGGCCGCCGCCGGCTGGGACATCGACACCGTCAAGCGCTCGCTGAACGTCTTGTCGCAGACCATCGACCAGACCTACCCGCACCTGAGCGCCACGCTCGACGGGTTGACCAAATTCTCCGACACCATCGGCAAGCGCGACGAACAGATCAAGCACCTGCTCGCGCAGGCCCACCAGGTGGCCGGCGTGCTCGGTGACCGCAGCGAACAGGTCAATCGACTGCTGGTCAACGCCAAGACGCTGCTGGGCGCGTTCAACGAGCGCGGCCGGGCCATCGACGCCCTGCTGCAAAACGTTTCGGCCTTCTCGACGCAGGTGCAGGGGTTCATCAACGACAACCCCAACCTCAACCCCGTGCTGGAGCAGTTGCACGCCATCACCGACGTACTGGTGGCGCGTAAGGACGACCTGGCCCAAACCCTCACCTATGTCAGCCAATTCGCCGCATCGCTGGGCGAATCCGTCGCGTCGGGACCGTACTTCAAGATCGTGCTGTCCAACCTGTTGCCGTACTGGATCCTGCAGCCGTTCGTCGACGCCGCCTTCAAGAAACGTGGTATCGATCCGGAGGACTTCTGGCGCAGCGCCGGGCTGCCCGAGTTCCGCTGGCCCGACCCGAACGGGACCCGGTTCCCCAACGGGGCGCCACCGCCGGCACCTCCGGTGCTGGAGGGCACGCCCGGTCACCCGGGACCGGCCGTCCCGCCGGGAACGGCGTGCTCGTACACACCACCGGCCGACGCGCTGCCGCGGCCGTGGAACCCGTTGCCGTGCACGGGCGTAAGCGTCGGCCCGTTCGGCGGCAGCTTCCCGGCGCCGATGGACGTGCAGGCCTCGCCACCGAACCCGAACGGTCTGCCCCCGACTCCGGGTATCGCGATCGCCGGGCGGCCGGGCGATCCGCCGCCGGACGTGCCGGGCACACCCGTGCCACTGCCAGCCCAGACCCCGCCGGGCGCGCGCACCGAGAACCTGCAGCCCGCCGGCCCGCTGCCGCCACCGTCAACGTTCGCGCCCGCCCTGCCTCCGGGGCCACCCGCGCCGCCCGGACCCGGGAATCAACTGCCGGCCCCGTTCATCAATCCCGGCGGCACGGGAGGCAGCGGCATCACGGGAGGTAACCAGAATTGAGTGCCGTCAACACATTTCGTAACCTGCGGGCCCGGAGGGTCATCGGGGTGCTGGTGGTGGCGCTGGCGGTGCTGGCCGGATACCTCGGGTTGCAGCTCTACAACAAGCTGACGACCAACACGGTGGTCGCGTACTTCCCGGAGGCGAACGCGCTCTATGCCGGGGACAAGGTGCAGATCATGGGCGTCCGCGTGGGTGCGGTCGACAAGATCGAGCCGGCCGGCGACAAGATGAGGGTGACGTTTCACTACGAGAACAAATACAAGGTGCCCGCCAACGCGTCCGCCGTGATCGTCAACCCAACCCTGGTGGCGTCGCGCAACATTCAGTTGGAGCCGCCCTACAAGGGCGGCCCGGTGATGGGCGACAACGCGGTGATCCCCATCGAGCGCACGCAGGTCCCGACGGAGTGGGACCAACTGAGCCAGAGCGTCGCCAACGTCATCAACAAGTTGGGCCCGACACCCGAGCAGCCGAAGGGCCCGTTCGGTGACGCCATCGAGTCGTTCGCGGACGGGCTGGCAGGCAAGGGCAAGCAGATCAACACCACGCTGAACAGCCTGTCGCGGGCGTTGACCGCGCTGAACGAGGGCCGCGGGGACTTCTTCGCGGTGGTACACAGCCTGGCGCAGTTCGTCAACGCCCTGCACAAAGACGACCAGCAGTTCGTCGCGCTGAACCAAAACCTGGCCCAGTTCACCGACAAGCTGACCGGGTCCGATCGCGAGCTGGCCACGGCGATACAGCAGTTCGACTCCCTCCTGTCCACGCTGCGGCCGTTCTTGGACAAGAACCGCGGCGTGTTGACGAGCGACATCGACAACCTCGCCACCCTGACCAACACGCTGGTGCAGCCCGATCCGCTGAACGGTTTGGAGACCGCCCTGCACGTGCTGCCCACGCTGGAGACGAACCTCAGCCAGATCTATCACCCGACGCACGGCGCGGTCATGTCCATCCCGGCGATCCCGAACTTCGCGAACCCAATGCAGTTCGTCTGCAGCATGATTCAGGCCGGCAGCCGGCTGGGCTACCAAGATTCCGCCGAACTGTGTGCGCAATACCTGGCGCCGGTCCTCGATGCGATCAAGTTCAACTACCTGCCCTTCGGGCTGAACCTGTTTTCCACCGCCGAGACGCTGCCCAAGGAAGTCGCCTACTCGGAGCCCCGGCTGCAGCCGCCGAACGGGTACAAGGACACGACGGTGCCCGGGATCTGGGTGCCCGACACCCCGTTGTCGCACCGCAACACCCAGCCCGGCTGGGTCGTTGCCCCGGGGATGCAGGGGCAGCAGGTGGGGCCGATCACCGCGGGCCTGCTGACCCCCGACTCGTTGGCCGAACTGATGGGCGGCCCGGACATCGCGCCCCCACAATCGGGGCTGCAGACGCCGCCGGGACCACCGAATGCCTACGACGAGAACCCAGTGCTGCCACCCATCGGCGTGCGCGCCCCGCAGGTGCCGATCCCGCCGCCGGCGCCCGGGCCGGGGGTGATCCCAGGGCCGGTCGCACCGACACCCCCGCCCGCTGAGGCGGCCGTTTCGGCGGGACTCGGATCGTGAACACGCTGCGCGCCTTCGGTATTCGCGTCCGGTACCGGGCGCGGCAGGCGATGGCCCTGCTGGTCGCCACCGCGGCACTGACGTCCTGCGCCAAGTGGCACGGAATCGCGAACGTGCCGATGCCGGGCGGCCCGGGCAGCGGGCCCGGCTCGTACATCATCTACGTGCAGATGCCCGACACGCTGGCCCTGAACGACAACAGCCGGGTGCGGGTGGCCGATGTCTTCGTCGGCACGGTGCGCGCGATCGCCCTGAAGAACTGGGTGGCCACGCTGACGCTGCGGGTGGACAAGAGCGTCAAGTTGCCGCGGAACGCGACCGCCAAGATCGGACAGACCAGCCTGCTCGGCTCCCAGCACATCGAGCTGGCCGCGCCACCCAACCCCTCGCCGGAGCCGCTGAGGCCGGGCGACACCATCCCGTTGCAAAACGCGTCGGCTTACCCCACGACCGAGCAGACCCTGGCCAGTCTCGCCATGATCTTGCGCGGCGGCGGCATCCCGAACCTCGAAACGCTGCAGAACGAGGTGTACAACATCGTGCACGGCCGGGCCGACCAGATCCGGGCCTTCCTCGGCAAGCTGGACACCTTCACCGCCCGGCTCAACGAGCAGACCGATGACATCACCCGAGCCATCGACTCCACCAACCGGCTGCTGGCGTACGTGGGTCCCCGCTCGGACGTCATCGATCGGGTCCTCACCGAATTCCCGCCCCTGCTCAAGCATTTCGCCGACAAGCAGAACCTGTTGATCAACGCGGTCGACGCGACCGGCCGGCTCAGCCAGGTCGCCGACCAATACCTGTCCGCCTCCCGGGGCGACCTGCACCAGGACCTGCTGGCGCTGCAATGCCCGTTGCGGGAACTGGGCCGTGGCGCGCCCTATCTGATCCGCGCGCTGAAGCTGATCCTGGTCCGGCCGTTCGACGTCGACGCCGTCCCGAAGTCGTTCCGGGGCGACTACTTCAACCTGTCGTTGACGCTCGACCTGACCATGAGCTCCGTCGACAACGCGATCCTGACCGGGACCGGATTCTCCGGAGCGCTGCGCGCGCTCGAGCAATCGTGGGGCCGCGATCCCGAAACGATGATCCCCGATGTCCGCTACACGCCGAACCCGAACGACGCCCCGGGCGGGCCGCTGGTGGAAAGGGCGGACCGAGGCCAATGCTGACCCCCTTCATCAAGCGTCAGCTGATCCTGTTCGCCCTCCTCAGCCTCGTCACCGCGGTCGCACTCGGCGGGTACTACCTGCGGATCCCCACCGCGGCGGGGATCGGCCAGTACACGTTGCACGCGGACCTGCCGGCCTCGGGCGGTCTGTACGAAACGGCCAACGTGGCTTACCGCGGCGAAACCATCGGCAGGGTCACCGACGTCGAGCCGACCAAGTCGGGCGCGCGGGTGACCATGAGCATCGCCAACCGCTTCAAGATCCCGATCGACGCGACGGCGAACGTGCATTCGGTGTCGGCGGTCGGTGAGCAGTACATAGATCTGGTGTCACTCGGCAACCCGGGCAAGTACTTCCAGCCGGGACAGACCATCACCAAGGGCACCATACCCACCGACATCGGTCCGGCGCTGGACGCCGCGAACCGCGGACTGGCCGCGCTACCCAAGGACAAGATCTCCTCGCTGCTTGACGAAACCGCCCAAGCCGTAGGCGGATTGGGGCCCGCGCTGCAACGACTGGTCGACGCGACCCAGGCGATCGCCGGGGATTTCAAGACCAACATCGGTGATGTCAACGACATCATCCAAAACTCCGGGCCGATCATCGACAGCCAGGTCAACTCGGGCGACTCGATCGAGCGGTGGTCGCACAACCTGGACATCCTCGCCGCGCAGAGCGCGGAAAACGACCAGCACGTGCAAAGCATCCTGACCCAGGGCGCGCCGACCGCCGATCAGGTCAATGCGGTGTTCGGCGACGTCCGCGAATCGCTGCCGCAGACGCTGGCGAATCTCGAGATCGTGCTGGACATGCTCAAGCGCTACCACAAGGGCGTCGAGCAATTGCTCGTCTCCTACCCGCAGGGCGCCTCGGAAGGCCAGACCGTGACGACGCCGTTCCCGGGCTACGCGTCGCTCGGCACCTCGCTGACGATCAACCAGCCGCCGCCCTGTCTGACGGGGTTCCTCCCCGCACCGCAGTGGCGGTCGCCGGCGGACACCAGCCTGGCGCCGATGCCGTCCGGGACCTATTGCAAGATCCCGCAGGACGCTCCGGCCAACGCGGTGCGCGGGGCGCGCAACCTGCCGTGTGTCGACGTGCCCGGCAAACGCGCCGCCACGCCGCGCGAATGTCGCGACTCCAGACCGTACGTCCCCGCGGGCACCAACCCCTGGTACGGCGACCCCAACCAGATCCTGACCTGCCCCGCGCCCGCGGCGCGCTGTGATCAGCCGGTCAAGCCGGGCCTGGTGATACCCGCGCCGTCCGTCAACAACGGCATGAATCCCGCACCCTCCGACCGGGTTCCGGGGACACCGCCCCCCGTCAGCGATCCGTTACAGCGCCCGGGGTCGGGCACCGTCCAATGCAACGGGCAGCAGCCGAACCCCTGCGTCTACACGCCGGGCGGCCCTCCGGCGGCGGTTTACAGCCCGCAGAGCGGCGACTTCGTGGGGCCCGACGGCGTGAAGTACGCGGTCGACAATTCGACCAAAACCGGGGACGACGGGTGGAAGGACATGCTGGCGCCGCCCCGCTGAGCTTGCGTCCGGTGAATCTCGTTGATTTGCAACGCTTTTAGCAATACCCAAAGGTCCTGGGCAACAAGAGGGTCGCCCTCCCCCACCTGACCGCACCCGCACGCCTGGAGGCACGTCGCGCGGCTCCTCCGGGGCCGCCTCAGCGGCCTGACCAGGTCATTGACACTGACCGCACGTACAGTCATATACTTGGGCATCGTCGGGTTGGCGCATCCCCCACGCTCCAGGTCGGTGAAGGTCGGAGATCGGAGCGAAATGCCGGAAGTGATTGGCCTGGGCCAGCTCCGCAGTGACGCGTGCGCATATCTCGAGCGGGTTGCCGCCGGCGAGGCGCTCGATGTCGTCCGTCGCGGCAAGCTGGTGGCGCAAATCCTGCCGGTCGGCGACTGGAGGGTGGCTCCCATCCCGGCGCGATCCGTCAAAGCCCCGGCCTCCGACGCGGGCGGCTGGGTCGGGCTCGAGGAATTGCGAACCCGCGCCGGGCGGTGCTTCGACCGGGTCGCGGCCGGCGAGACGGTCTACGTCGTCCGCGGCGGGCGGATATTGGCCCGAATCGTGTCGGCCGGTGAGGGCGCGACACCCCCGCCGCCGGCGGACGCTGGCCGCCGGATCGAGCTGGACGAGCTGCGCAAGCGCGCGGGACGCTACTTCGACAAGGTCGCGGCGGGCCACACGATCGAGGTCGTCCGCGGCGGCAAGCTGGTGGCCCACATCGTGTCGGCCGCCGGGGACGACGCCCGCAAAGGGGCCTGATCGCCGCCTACGAGGCGGGGCTGCTCTTATCTGATCGGCATTGCGGCGCGTTTTGCCGCCGGCAATGTGGGTAGGCTACCCTAACCAATTTAGATAGGAAGGCTTACTTACTGTGCCGGTTAGGTTCCCGTTTCACCCACACGCCGATGCGTCCCGCCGCGCCTGGCTGCCCTGCCCGAATTGCGGCTGGGGCCGCGACAAGTGCTCGGAGTGCCGCAGCCAGCGCAACTGCGGCGCGCACTGGCAGTACCTGCTGAGCAACCGCGCGACGGTGGTCAACCTGCAATGCCCGGGCTGCGCGAACCTTTGGTCGACCGACACCCGACACCGCTAGGCCTCGACGAGCGCGTCGTCGGGCAGCGGGCGTTGGCACACCGCGCGGGCATCCTCGGCGCTGAGCCCGAAAAGACGCAGAACGCTTTCGGTCACGCTGTCGGCGGCCTGTGCGTCGTCGCGATCCGGGTTGTCCCGCAACAGCTTTCCCAGGCCGAGCAGGGCGCCGCCCGCCATAAAGAGGGCAAGTTCGGGATCGTCGACCGTGAACCTGCCCATGTCGACGCCGGCCTTGATGTCACGCAGCGCCCGCGGGGCCAGGCCTCGATCGGACGACAGCAGCGCCAGCCCGTTGGCCAGCAGGATGTCGCTCTCCCGCGGCCGCCGGCGGAATAGCCGGCCGATCAACCGGAAGCAGGTGGCAAAGGTTTCGGCCGGGTCGTCGATCGACTCGGTCAGCCGGTCCAGCAGCGCCCCGTGCGCGTCGAGCACGTCGGCGACCGCGGCCTCGAACAGCTGCTCCTTGCTGTCGAAGTGGTTATAGAAGGAACCCATCCCCACGTCGGCGGCCTGGGTGATCTCCAGAACGGCCACGTTGGTCTTGCCCTCGGCGATCAGGCGCTGGGCCGCGCCGATCAGCGCCGCCCTGGTGCGCTGTTTGCGCCGTTCCAAGCGGCTGGGCTGGTCCTGGGCTTCGGGCATCGCGCTCATCTTTAGGATTATGCATCACTTTTGAGGATTTCGTCAGATAGGTCTTGACGGCGCGGCCCGAGTATGTGACGATTTCGTCAGTTCCCTTGGAGATGGCGATGAACCTGACGAAAAACCCCCACCGAAATCTGCACAGCGAGAAAGGCGCGCTGCGCGGCGAGCACCCGGGCCGGTCCAGCAATCCGGTGATCAAGGTCGCCGACATCGCCTGGTTGGAGTTCGACAAGCCCGACCTGACCCGCGCCGAGGCGTTCGCCCGGGCCTTCGGCTTCCAGACCGCGCGGAACGACCCCGACGAGCTACACCTGCGCGGCACCCGCGCGGGCGGACCGTGCGTGATCCTGCGCCGGGGCCCGCGCACGCGCTTCACCGGCGTGGCCTTCCGGGCCTGCGACGAGGCCGACGTGCTGCGGCTCGCCGACACAACCGGTGCTCCCGTACGGGCGCTGCCGGAGACCATCGGCGGCCTGTCGGCCGACCTGGTCGATCCCAGCGGCATGCCGGTGCGCGTCGTCGCCGGCATGCACGAGTTGCCCGAGCTGCCCGGCCAGCCGGTACACGCTTTCAACTTCGGCTGCGGCGTGCGGCGGACCAACGCCGGCCAGCGTCCCCCGCGCGTGCCCGCACGCATCGAGCGGCTGGGGCACCTGGTGCTGCAGTCGACGAAGTATCTCGAGACGCTGAACTGGTACCTCGACAACCTGGGGATGATCGTCAGCGACTTTCTGTACTTCCCGGGCCAGCGCCGCCGCGGACCGACCATGAGCTTCATCCGCTGCGATCGAGGATCGACCCCCGCCGATCACCACACGCTGGCGCTGGCCCTCGGGCCGGCCAACCGTTACGTGCACTCGGCCTACCAGGTCAGCGACCTGGACGCGCTGGCCGCCGGCGGCGAATACCTCAAGGACCGTGGCTATGTCCGATCCTGGGGAATCGGCAGGCACATCCAGGGCAGTCAAATCTTCGACTACTGGCGCGATCCCGACGGATTCCTGGTCGAGCACTTCGCCGACGGCGACCTCTTCGACAACACCCTGGACCCGGGCTGGGCGGCCTTCACCGCGTCCGGACTGGCCCAGTGGGGGCCGCCGGCGACCAAGGACTTCCTCGGAACAGACCTGAAATCCGCGCGCCACGAAGTGATTTCGATGATCACCGCGCTACGCGCACGCAACGAATTCGATGTCAACCGCCTCGCCGGCCTACTGAAAGTACCCACCTCATGACAATTTCCGTGCTGCGCACCGCCTCTGAAGCCGGCCCCGCCTGGTGGCTCAAGACCCCGGACGGCGCCGTGAAGATCGACACCGACGCCACCAGTACCGCGGCCCTGCTGGCCGACCGCGCCGCCATCGCGGCCGCCGGCGGCGAGCCCGTCGCGCTGGACAGCCTGGCATTGGTCTCCCCCATCACCCGCCCGTGCCGGGTGATCGCGCAGATGACCAACTTCGCGTCGCACGTCAAGGATGCCGGCATGGACCCGGCGTCCATTCCGCTGACCTTCTTCCGCAAGGCGTCCGCGTCGATCACCGGTCCGTTCGACGAGATCGTCAAACCCCCGCACGTCAGGTTCCTCGACTACGAGGTGGAGATCGGGCTGGTCATTGGCCGCGAAGTCCCCATCGGCGCAACCATTTCCGAGGACAACCTCGCCGAATTCATCGCCGGGCTGGTGGTGACGAACGATGTTTCCGCGCGCGACATCCAGCTTCCCCAAACCCAGTTCTACGAGGCCAAGTCGTACCCGACGTTCACGCCGGTCGGTCCGGAGCTGGTGCTGCTGACCGCCGAGGAGCTCAACCGGTTCGGCGACCTGCGGCTGCGGCTGAGCGTCAACGGCCAGGAGCGGCAAAACGCGCTCGTCGAGGGCGACATGCTGTATCGGCCGCTGGAAGCGCTGCGATCGCTCACCCAGTTTCAGGAACTCGCTCCCGGCGACCTAGTGCTCACCGGCACCCCGGTCGGCACCGCGCTCAGCGCCCCGCCGAAGCCGGTGCAGATGATCTCGAACCTGTTGCCGCCCGCCGTGAAATGGAAGATGTTCTTCAAAGGTCAGGCCGGCAACCCCAAGTACCTCAACGACGGCGACGTCGTGGAGGCTTCGGTCGCGACCGACGACGGGGCCATCGACCTCGGCGCACAGCGCAACGAGGTTCGATTCAAATGAGCGACAACGTTGTTCCGCATGTTCCGGTGGTGATCGTCGGCGCCGGACCGACCGGGATCACGGCCGCCACCCTGCTGGCGCAGGGCGGGGTCGACAGCCTTATCCTCGACCGCTGGCCCGACGTGTACCCGCAGCCGCGGGCCGTGCACTTGGACGACGAGATCTATCGCATCATCGCGCGGCTCGGCATGGCCGACGAGTTCGCGACGATTTCGCGGCCCACCCTCGGATTGCGCTTGGTGGACAACCGGTTCCGGGTGCTCGGCGAGTTCCACCGCGAGCCCTCCCAGAGCCGGAACGGTTTTCCGCAGGCCAACATGTTCGACCAACCGGAGTTCGAGGCGCTGCTCCGCGCGAACCTCAAGCGGTATCCGAACGCCCAGTTGCGCGGGAATGTCGAGGTCACTGCAGTGAGCGACAGCGGACCGGGAGCCCGAGTCACGTTCACGGACACAACCGACGGCCGGGTGCACCACGTCGACGCGGACTACGTGTTGGGCTGCGACGGCGCCAAGAGCATCGTGCGCACCGAAATCGGCTCGGCCATGCGGGATTTGAAGTTTGAGCAGCGGTGGCTCGTGGTCGACATCGCCAGCGACTCCGACCTGCACCAATGGGACGGCGTCCACCAGGTGTGCGACCCGGTGCGCGCCGGGACCTACATGCGCATCGGAGCGGCCCGCTACCGGTGGGAGTTCCGATTGCTGGACGGCGAAAGCGCCGAGCAGTTCGGCACGTTGGAGTCATTGCGACCATTGATCGCGTCCTGGATCGCCGAGGTTGCCGACTCCGAGATGACGCTCTTGCGGGTTACGGAGTACACGTTCCGGGCGCAGATCGCGGATCGGTGGCGGCGCGGCAACGTCTTCATCCTCGGTGACGCGGCGCATCTCACTCCCCCGTTCATCGGACAGGGCTTGTGCGCCGGAATGCGGGACGCCGCCAACCTGGCCTGGAAGATCGCCGCGGTCCACAATGGCACCCTCGATGCAGGCGTTCTCGATTCCTATGAGCAGGAACGCAAGCCGCATACCCGGCACATGATCCACCTTGCGCTGGGCGTCGGCTGGGCGATGACCGGCGGCGGCCGCGCCGGCGATCTGGCGCGTCGCCTGGTGCTGCCCAGGCTGCGGCTGATCCCCGGCCTGCGCGACAAGGTGGTCGACTCGACGACACCGCCGCTGCGGGCTTCCGCGCTGGTGCGCAAATCCCGTCGGCCGCGCCAGCTCGCCGGCACTCTGTGCCCGAACCCGTTGCTGCCCAACGGTCAGCGGCTCGACGACGTCATCGGCGCCGGGTTCGCACTGATCACCACGAGTCTCCCCGGCGCCGAGGAGCAAGCGCTCCTCGGGCGCCGCGGCGTCGCCGTCGTGGTTGCCGAGCCCGGCGGCGGGCTCGACTCGTGGCTGCGCGGTGGCCGAGCCACGGCGGCGTTGGTGCGCCCGGACCGGACCGTCATGCGCGCGGGCCGCGACCAGGCGGCAATATGTGCGTGGGCCGCCACCGTCCTGCACGCCGGCTGAACTGCCGAGCAGACGCAGAATCGCACTGCGAGCGGGTTCCGCGTGCGAGTCTGCGTCTGCTCGCGGTAGGGAAGGCGCCGCGACAGCTATGCCGGCTTGGCGACGATCACCGGAATGCGGACCGAGTGCAGGAGCGTGTTGCTGACGGAGCCCAGCAGCACCCCTGTGAGACCGCCTCGGCCGTGGCTGCCCACGACGACAAGCTGCGCGGATTCGGCCGCTTCGATGAGGTGGTGCGCCGGCCGGTCGCGCACGATCACGCGTCGGACCGTCACGTCCGGATAGCGTTCGCCCCAGCCCGCCAGGGCTTCGCCGAGGCTGCGCTGCCCCTCCTCCTCCACGGTCGCCCAATCCAAGAACGGCACCTCGGTCGTGACGTCACTCCATGCGTGCAACGCGACCAGGTCAACGCCCCGACGAGACGCCTCGTCGAAAGCCAGCTCGGTTGCGTGTTCGGACGTCCGAGAGCCGTCGATGCCCACCAGGACGGGAGCGTCCTGGCCCGGTAGGTCCTCGTCACGGACGACCGCCACCGGACAACTGGCATGCCGCACTACGGTCGAGCTGACCGAACCGAGCACGCCGCGCGCCAACAAGCCCCGTCCGGAGGTGCCCACAACGACCATTTCGGCGTCATTGGACATTTCGATCAGGGTGGTCGCCGGGGCGGCATATACCAATTCCCGCCCGATGGCGACCTTTCCGTCCTCCGGCATCGCGTCCTCGGCGATCTTGATGGCGTGCATGATGGCCTTCTTGCCGTCGTCCTCCAGCCTTATCGCCAGGGACTCCGGGTACGGGACCGGCGGCCAGGTCGCGGTGGGCGTCGCCACCGCGTGGACGACGGTCAGCGGAACGTTCCTCATCGTCGCCTCGCGTGCCGCCCAGCACGCTGCGGTGTTCGCTGCGGGCGAGCCGTCGACCGCGACGACGATGCCCAGACGTTTCACGGATTCAGACACTTGGTTCTCCCTTCGTCACCAGCGACGCTATCGGGAGGCGGGGGTGTCGGTAGTGAGGCTTTAGTCCTCAACAACCTGGGACGGAGGACAGTCGGTGAAACCCATTGGGGCCGTTGGCTGACTCAGCCGACGAAAGTCGTCCAGCGGTAACCGCCCATTCATTCGTTAATCGGAGGCCGTTCAGGTTTGGCGACGCTGAAGCCGCGCGATGATCCAGAAGGGCAACGCCACGAAGACGGTGCCGCCGATCAGATTCCCCACGGTGGTGACACCGATGTTGGTGAGCAAGCCGTCGTGGCCGAAGCCCCAGCTGATGCCGGCGCGCGGTGCGGCGTGATGAAACAGATTGAGCAACAAGGGAAGCCCGAGAAAGCCGACGTTCGCGATCACGTGCTGGGTGCCGCCGATCACAAACGCGAACGGCCCGTAGAACGCGAATGCCATCCGCGCGACGTCGCTGCGGGCCTTGAAGAACATGCACATGGCGGTCTGCAGGAACCAGGTGCACACCACGGCCAGCAACAGCGCGGTGCCGACCGGCTGGCCGGCCTTCAGGGCGCCGACGGTTGCCGCGCGCTCGGCGAAGGCACCCAGATACGGCCCGCCGGCGGCACCGCAGAGCGTGACGAACACAAACGCACCGGCGATATTGCCGATGAGGCCGACGCCAACCAGCCACGCGTAGCCGCGAACGCTCATGGCGCGTTTCAGCACGGCTAGCAGCCCCGCGGCCATGTCCGCGGTGATCAGCGACATGCCCGACACCAGGATCAGCACGAAGGACATGCCGAACGCCAGGCCCATCAGCAGGCTCGCCACCCCCGGGGTTTTCACGCCGGTGCTCACGACCAGCGCGAGCAGCACCCCGAAGGCCACCATCGCGCCGCCGACCACGGAACGGACGAAGAACGCCAACGGATGTGCGGCCTTTTCCACCGCCATGGCGGCCACCCGGTCCACCATCGCGCCCACGCTCAGCGGCTCGAACGGATCCTCGGTGGGGCCCTTGGTCGCGGCGCCGGGCGTGCCGGAAGACAAGGAGAGCAGCGTGTCTCCCGCCGTGACTTGCCTTTCCAACTGCGGCGCTTGCGTGTCGATCGTCATTCGTGTCGGCCTTTCGGAAAGTCGTGGATCGCGTGGATGACCCCGGCAACGTGCTCGTCGCTGAGCTTCTCCCCCTCGAAAACGTGGTTGAGCAGGATCTTGAGGTCGAGCATCTGCTGCAGATAGACCAGGCACGGAGGGCAGTCATCGAGGTGCTTGGCGACGATCGGTCCCCATCCCGCGGGATCGGAATCGACGAGTTCGTCGACCAGCCGCACGAAGTCGACGCAGTCGATGGCGGGGACCGTGTGGTCGTAGACGGTCATCCTTGATACCGCCTTTCCAATTCATTTCGGAGGTTTCCACGGGCGCGATAGAGCAGGGCGCGCTGCGCCTCGGCGGACAGCTGAAGGATGCCGGCCGCCTCTTCGGCCGATGCGCCGACGAGGTCGCGCAGGATGATTAGTTGTTTCTGCCGCTCCGGCAACGCATCCAGCGCGGCGCGCACCAGCCCGACGAGTTCGCCTGCCACCGTTTGATCCTCGGGCAGGAAGCGATGCGACGGCGGCGAGCTCCAGTGCCCGGCGTCGGGGTGACCAACGGGGTGCATGCGACCCGCCAGTGGATCGATGGCTTCAGCGTCGGTGGCTGCCAGGACCTCGTGGTCGCGGATCCGTGACTCACGCCGCCGGTACCGCGATGCGGTGTTCTTGACGATCCCGAACAACCAGGTGCGCACCGAGGAACGGCCCTCGAACGAATCGGACGACTGCAGGACCTGCACCCACGCTTCCTGGACCGCTTCTTCGGCCACCGTCGTCGAATTGACCATGGTGCGAGCGAAGTTCACCATCGGCCGGTGGAAGTCGCGCACCAAACTGGCCAGCGGAATTCCGCCGACCAGGTGTTCAGACTCGGTGCCCTCGGGGGGCAGCGCGACCGGAGTCACCATCGACCCTCACTCAGGAGCATCTGGCGAGTTCCCAGCGCAGTTGCGCTTCCGACGGGGACTGCACGGGAATGAACGCTGCTTCCCGGTATCGGCGACTCGCCGAGGTCCTACTGGCGTAGCCCTTGCCCCCGGCGGTCCGGATCTCCAGATCGGCGCCGGCGCCGGCAAGTTCGGCTGCGGTGAGCCGCAGCGACAGCAGCTCTTTCTTCGTCGGCGTCTGTGACGTCTCAGCCCCGCCGACCGCTGCCGCCAACCTTGCCAGCGTCGCCTCCGCCGAGGCGAGCTTCTCCGCGACGCGTTCGACGTCTGCGGCGAATACAGCGTTGACCCCCGTCAGCCCCAGCCTGCTCTGCTCCACCGCGGCTCTCGTCAGCCCCAGGCACATGGCCGACTGCAACACAAGGAAGGTCGGGCGCACGGTACGCAGAAACCCATCGAAGTCGCGCGACAACACCTGCTGCACGGGAACGTACGCGGACTGCAGATTCAGATACGACGACGCCGTGCTCCCCAGCGCCAACAGGTCGAAGTGCTCCCCCACGACCACCCCGGGTGTGTCCAACGGCAGTGCCACGATGAGTTTTTCGCCGGCGTCGGTCCGCGCGGCGGTGACCATCGTCGAGTCCGGGTAGAGGTTGCTGGCCCACCTGATCGGACCGGACAATTCGTAACCGCCGCCGACCGGTGCGGCCGTAAGCTCCAGGCTGCCGCAGCCCGCCGCTTCCTTGAAGGCCGATGCCATGGCCGTGACCCCCGGCACGGTTCCGGCGATTAGCGGCCGCGCAGCCGCGATGCTGAAAGGGGTTGCGGCGCTGAGCAGATACTCCAAGGCCATTCGGTGCGCCCACACCGAGAAACCGGTGCTCATGCACTCCCCGGAGATCCGCCGCACGACGTCCGCCATCTCGGGCAGCCTGCCGTCGGCATTGCCCGGTGCGCCGATCCCCAGCAGGCCGGCCGCGCCGAGCGCGGCGAAACTGCGGCGCGCGTGATGCTCGCCGGCGTCCAACGCCCCGGCGTGGGCGCGGATGTCTTCCAGCAGTTCGACCTCCAGCCGGCGGACCGTAGGCCCCAACGTCGCCGTCATTTCGTCAATACCTTTGCCACAGTGAAACTTCCCGTCGGATGCCTATTCGGTGACCAGTGTCGAGTCCACGGTCACCGGGTTGCGGAACGTGCTGACCACCGGCGACCAGGCGATCGCGTTGTCGTGGATCTGTTTGAGGACCGCGTCGTCGGCATCGCCGGCGAGGGTGACTTTGCAGCGAACCGCGCTGAAGCCGAGGCGTTTGCCCTCCGGGGTGTCGCCGACCCCCCACACCGCGGAGATGTCGATGTCGCCCTCCATCTCGACCTGGATCTTGGTCAAGGTCACCCCGCGGTGGGTGGCGTTGGCGAGCAGGCCGACCGACACGCACGACCCCAGGGCCGCCAGGGCCGTTTCTGACGGGTTGGGCGCCGAGTCGTCGCCCAGCAGCGCCGGCGGTTCGCCCACCAGCATCGGCGCGAGACCGCGCACGTAGGTCATGTTGCGGAACCCCGCTTCACAGACCGTCTTCGCCTTCAGAGTCTTCTTGCCGGTGTCGGGGTTGGCCTTGGCATTACACGACAGCCGGTCGAGCCCTTCGGCATCGATGACGAGCGCGTCGGTCATGAACGTCCTCCGTTTCCCGCGAATGATTGCGTCTCCACGGATTTAGTGCGCTCCCGGAGCGATGCGTGACGGCGGGCGCGCTCGCCCCGCACCGGCGAGACGGCACGTCACTTGCCCGAAACAGCGCGGCCGCCGACGATCGCGCGCACCGGCGCGGTGTTGCCCGGATGAACCGACTCTGCCCGATGTCGTGGGCTTCCTCGGCCGGACATCGCCGCTCTGAGGTAGCTAGTTGGTGGGGGCGCCAGCATGCGTCGGGCAGGTCGGGCCCGCCGGTTGGGTTCGGCGCGCGAATAAAATCCCGCGGATCTTTTCCGTCGGAAGGTTCAGGGCCCGGGCGGTTGCGTGACGAAGTCGATGAGCTCCTCGACGCGGCCAATGAGCGCCGGTTCCAGGTCGTTCCAGTCGCGCACGGTCGAGCGGATGCGCCGCCACGCCCGGGCGATGTCGGCCTGGTTGGTATGCGGCAGGCCGAGCGCCGCGCAGCCGTGCTTCCACGCGACGTTCCGCGGAACCTCGGGCCAGGCCGCCAGGCCGAGCCGCTGCGGCTTCACGGCCTGCCAGATGTCGACGTAGGGGTGGCCGACGACCAGGGTGTCGCGGCCGCCCGGTCCCCGGCGTACCGCCTCGGCGATCCGGGTCTCCTTCGAACCCGCGACGAGGTGATCGACGAGCACGCCGAGCCGGCGTCCGGGGCCGGGCGCGAACTCGGCCACGATGCCCGCCAGATCGTCTATGCCACCGAGATGCTCGACGACGACGCCCTCGATGCGCAGGTCGTCGCCCCACACCTGCGCGATCAGTTCGGCGTCATGGCGGCCCTCGACGTAGATCCGGCCGGCCCGGGCGACCCGGGCACGCGCGCCGGGCACCGCGACGGAGCCGGACGCCGTCCTACCCGCTGCAGCGGGCGCCGCGCGGCGCGGCACGGTGAGGATCACCGGGCGTCCCTCGAGCAAAAAGCCTGGGCCGAGCGGAAAGCCGCGGGTGTGACCGTGCCGGTCCTCCAGGTAGACGCGGCCGTATTCGACCCGCACCACCGCCCCTACGTAGCCGGTTTCGACGTCCTCGACCACCAGGCCGAGCTCGGCCGGGTGCTCCGTGGAGCGGGGTTTGCGCCGACCCGAGGCGAGGACATCCGTTCCGTAGCGATCGACCACCCGGCAATACTAGGAAGCGTTGCGGCCAACCGGGGTTACGGCGCGCCAGCGGATCGCAGGACCACCGCGGACCGCGGCCCGACTTCTATCTGTTGCCCGGCGCGTCCGGTTCGCCCGGGGTCGAAGGAGTCGCACGCGATGTCCCACGGCAGGAGCGCAAGATCTGCCGGAACGGAGAAGGTCAACGGCTCCCACCAGGCGTTGACGAATACCAGGAAGTCATCGTCGACCATCGGGGTGCCATCGGGGGCGACGTCGGGATCCGTTGTGCCGTCGATGAACAACGCGATGCTGCGTGCGAGGGGATCCGCCCAGTCCTGGGGGGTCATATCGGCGCCGGCCGGCGTGAACCAGCGCAGGTCCGCCGCAGCCGGACCGATGAGGAAGCGGTGCCGGCGGAACACGGGATGACGGCGGCGCAGCGCGATGAGGTCGGTGGTGAACCCGATGAGGTCGTCGTCGCGCGCGGACCAGTCGAACCAGGTGATCTCGTTGTCCTGGCAGTAGGCGTTGTTGTTGCCGCGCTGGGTGCGGCCGAGTTCGTCGCCACCCAGCAGCATCGGGACCCCGCCGGACAGCAGCAGGGTCAGCAGGAACGCGCGCTGTTGGCGTGCGCGCAGGGCCAATACATCGGGATCGTCGGTCGCCCCCTCCACCCCGCAGTTCCATGACCGGTTGTCGTCGGTGCCGTCGCGGTTGTTTTCGCCGTTCGCCTCGTTGTGTTTCTGGTCGTAGGAGACGAGGTCGCGCAGCGTGAATCCGTCGTGCACGGTGACGAAGTTGACCGATGCACTCGGGCGTCGCCCCTCGGCACGATCGCCGTAGATGTCCGACGAGGCACACAGCCGGGACGCGAAGTCCGCCAGCAGCGCGTCGTGGCTGCGCCACCAGTCGCGAACGGTGTCGCGGAAGCGTCCGTTCCATTCGCTCCACAGCGGCGGAAATCGGCCCACCGCATAGCTGTCCATCTGACCGACGTCCCAGGGTTCGGCGATCAGCTTTGCCCGCGAAATCACCGGGTCTTGACCGATCACATCGAAGAAGGCGGACACCGGGTCGAAGGCGCCACCCCCGCGGCCGAGGGTGGCCGCCAGGTCGAACCGAAAGCCGTCAACGCCCATCTGCGACAACCAATAGCGAAGGGAGTCCATGATCAACCGCAGCGTCGTGGGGTTGCCGGTGTTCAACGAATTGCCGGTCCCGGTCGTGTCGTAGTAGCTGCTCTCCTCGCCCGGAACGAGCCGGTAGTAGGCGGGGTTATAGAGCCCGCGGAAGGACAGGGTGGGCCCGCCCGCTCCGCCCTCGGCCGTGTGGTTGAACACCACGTCGAGAATCACTTCCAAACCGGGCGGCGTGCAGCGCGTCGACCATTGCGCGAAATTCTTCGACTTCGGCGCCCGATTGGCCGGCGCGCGCCGCGGCAGAGTAGTTCGCCTGCGGCGCAAAGAACCCGATCGTGTTGTACCCCCAGTAGTTCGTCAGGCCCCGGTCGACGAGGAACTGCTCGGGCACGCTGCGATGGACGGGCAACAGTTCCACCGCGGTGACGCCAAGGTCGGTCAGGTGCTGAAGCGCCGCATCATGGGCAAGGCCCGCATAGGTACCGCGCAGTTCCTCGGGCACGCCGGGATGGCTTGCGGTGAATCCGCGAACGTGAACCTCGTAGAGAATGCTGTCGGCGAGCGCATGCTGGGGCTTGGGTGCGGTCAAGGGCGGGAGCGCCGCACAAACCAGGCTGCGCGGCACATGCTGTGCCGAGTCCAGAGGGCTTGGCGCCGCGGGATTTTCCAGCGAGTGACCGACGACCTCCGGTCCGAAGCGCACATCGCCCGCGATTGCGCGTGCGTAGGGGTCCAGCAGTAGCTTGGCCGGGTTGTAGCGCAGCCCGCGGCCGGGGTCGAAGGGGCCGCTGACCCGAAATCCGTAGGCCTGTCCTGGCGCGATACCCGGCACGAAGCCGTGCCAGACGTCGCCGTCGCGGTCGGGCATCACCAGCTGCGTCTCGGCTCCGTCAGCGTCGAACAGGCACAGTGTCACCTCGTCACCGCCGGATGCGACCGCAAAATTGGTGCCCCCGGCATCGGGTGTGGCGCCGAGCGCGTCGGGCCGGCCCGGCACGATTTTCGGTGTCATCATCCACTCCCCTGGGGTTGCCGAACCCCGAGTCGATCGGCACCGATCAGCACTCGTGTTACCAGGAAACCGAAGACGAATCCGCCGACGTGGGCGAAGAAAGCGACGCCGCTGCCGCCGGCCTTGGGTTGGACGAGCGAGGAGTTGCCCTCGAAAAACTGGTAGAGAAACCAGCCACCCAGGAACACCCAGGCGGGGATGCCGACCGGGATCCACCCGATGAAGGTGCTGATACGCGAGCTCGGGTAGAGGACCAGATAAGCGCCCAGCACGGCCGCGATCGCGCCGCTGGCACCGAGTGTCGGTACTCGCGCATCGGAGGCCGAGCCGAAGAACAGGGTCATGGCCGTCTGCGTCATGGTGGCGACGAACCCCCCGGCGAAGTACAGGAGTAGGTAGCCGAGCCGTCCGAAAGCATCCTCGACGTTCTTGCCGAAGATCAGCAGGAACAGCATGTTGCCGAGGATGTGATCCCAGCCGGCATGCAGGAACATCGCCGTGATCCAGCCGTACCCCCAGGGGACGCCGACGTGGCAGGCACCGTCGACGTTGCATGGATAAAACGACGCCCGGTCAATCGCGGCATCCCCGTTCGGCAATTCGTAGAACAGAAACACCGCGAAGTTGATCGCGATCAGCGTGGAGTTCACGATGGGAAACCTGCGGGCCGGGATACCGTCGGAATAGGGGATCATCCGGGCGACTCCCTTTGGCATTCGGCGCGGGTGCTGGCGTGACCATCGTCGCGCTCGGCCGCGCGATAGTCATTGTTATTAATAACAGCATCCGCGCCTCGCGCCTGTGCTGGTCCATAACGGCCAAAGCGTTAAGGATTCGGCCGTAAGCATGAGAAATCCATAAATTGTCGTAAGTAACTGCGTGGCCTTACCGGGCTGATTGCGTTGCCGCTGCTAGGTTGCTAAGTGCCGCTAATGCACAGCGTGTGGCGGTGAGCGAGGTGGACGTTATGGACCTGTCCCATTGGGTGTCGAGCATTGTCGCTTTTTTGCGCGCCGGGTACCCCACCGGCATGCCGGCGACCGGTTACGCGTCGCTGGCGGCTTTGTCGCACCGGCGCGTCTCGAACGACGAGATCAACACCATCACAAGAGAACTCATCATGCGTAGATGTGCGCCGATCAGCAGCGCCGACGTCGGGGTGGCGATCACGCACGTCACCAACGCGATGCCCTCCGACGACGACATCGCGCGCGTGCAGCGTCGGCTGCACGCGATCGGGTGCGCCAGCGCATAGCCGCTCAACAAATCCTTCGGCCATCGGTGCCGAAGAAGTGCAAGTGCCCGGGTTCGGGGTGTAGGCGCACGCGGCTGCCCTTTTCCGGTGGATGACGCCCGTCGGCGCGCGCGACGACAGGCTGGCTGATCACCTTGCCGGAACCCGTGATTCGGCCGTAGAGATAGGCGTCGGCCCCGAGCTCCTCGACCACGTCCACTTCCATCTCGACGCCGAGGCCGCCCAGTTCGAAGTGTTCGGGGCGGACCCCGACAACGATCTGGCCGACCTCGTCTGCGGCGCCGTCGATTTCGCGCGGCACCCGGATCGGCCAGTCCCCCAGCGACACCGAGGAGTCGACGACGGGGAGGGTGAACAGGTTCATCGCCGGGGACCCGATGAACCCCGCGACGAAGACGTTCTCGGGGTTGCGGTAGAGCTCGCGCGGTGTCGCAAACTGTTGCAGCACCCCATCGCACAGGACGGCGACCCGATCCCCCATGGTCATGGCCTCCACCTGGTCGTGGGTGACGTACACGGTGGTGGTGCCGAGCCGCCGCTGCAGCGCGGCGATCTGGTTGCGGGTCTGCACGCGCAGTTTGGCGTCGAGGTTGCTCAACGGCTCGTCCATCAGGAAGACCTGCGGGCGCCGCACGATCGCACGGCCCATCGCGACCCGCTGGCGCTGCCCGCCGGACAGGTCTTTGGGCTTGCGACCCAGATACGGCTGCAGGTCAAGCAGTTTCGCCGCGGCCAGCACCCGCTCGCTGATCTCGGCTTTCGGGGTTTTGGCGATCTTGAGCGCGAAGCCCATGTTCTGCGCCACCGTCATGTGCGGGTAGAGCGCGTAATTCTGAAAGACCATCGCCACGTCGCGGTCCTTGGGGTCGACGTTGGTGACGTCGCGGTCCCCGATCCGGATGCGCCCGGCGTCCAGCGTTTCCAGTCCGGCAACCATCCGCAGCGAGGTCGTCTTGCCGCAGCCGGACGGTCCGACCAGGACGACGAATTCGCCGTCGCCGACGTCGAGATCGAGGCCGTCCAGGGCGGGTCGATCCGTGCCCGGATAGCGCCGCGTCGCCTGCTCGAAACTGACCGATGCCATGGCTATCCGTTCATTCCGGTGACGGCGATGCCCCGGACGAAGGAGCGCTGGGCGAAGGCGTAGATGACGACCAGCGGCACCATGATCAGCATGGAGGTGGCCATGATCACCGGCCAGCGGGCGACGTATTCGCCGCGCAACCTGACCAGGCCGAGCGTCAGCGTCGCCAGGCTGTTGCGCTGAATCATCAGCAGCGGCCACAGGAAGTCGTTCCACACGTTGACCCAGGTGAGCACCGCGAGCACCAGCACCGCCGGCCTCGCGTGCGGCAGCAGGATGCGCCAGTAGATCTGCCATGGCGAACAACCGTCCAGGATCGCCGCCTCCTCGAGATCGGTTGGCAGCGTGCGGAAGAACTGCCGCATGAGATAGGTGCCGAAGGCGCTGCCGAACAAGCCCGGCACGATCATCGCCCACGGCGTGTCCACCCAACCCAGTGTCCGCATCAGGATGAACTGCGGGATCACCGTGACGGTCAGCGGAACCATCAGCGTGCCCAGGTACAGGACGAACAACGCCTCCCGGCCGCGAAACTGCAGTCGCGCGAACGCGTATCCGGCCAGCGAGCAGAAGAAGACCTGCCCGGCCGTGACGCATCCGGCGTACAGCACGGTGTTGAAAAACATGCGCCAGAACGGCATCAGCGAGAACACCTCGGTGTAGTTGGACCACCGCGGATGGGCCGGCAACAGCCTGGGCTCGGTCACCTCGCCTTCCCTTTTCAGTGAGCCGGACACGGCCCACGCGATCGGGAACAGCCAGCACCAGGCGATCGCGGTCAGCGCCGTGTACACGAGGACGGCGCGAAACACGTTGCGCTTGAACACCCGCTCAGCCAAGACCACCGGAAGCCTCCAAAGAACGCTGCCGCGCCAGGCGCAACTGCACCACGGTCAGCACCAGCAGGATCGCGAACATGACCCAGGCCAGCGCCGACGCGTAGCCGAATTCCAGGAACGAGAACGCGTGCTGGAACAGCATGATGCCCAGCACATAGGTGGCGCTTTCGGGCCCACCGTTCGCGCCGTTGAGGACGTAGACCATGTCAAACGCCTGGAACGCGTGGATGACCGAGATGACCACCACGAAAGAGATCGCCCCGCGGATCAGCGGCACCGTGATGAACACGAATTGCCGTGTCTCGCCCGCGCCGTCGATCCTGGCCGCCTCGTAGACGCTTTCGGGAACCCCCTGCATCGCCGCGAGCAGGATGACGGTGGCGAACGGCACGCTGCGCCAGACGCTGACGATGCATAACGAAGCCATGGCCCACTTGGGGTCGACCAGCCATGGGATCGGCCCGATCCCGACCCAGCCGAGCATGATGTTGAGCAACCCGTTGTCGGTGTTGAAGACGAACTGCCACACGACCGCCATCACCACCGACGAGATGGCCAGCGGCAGGAAGACGATCGTGCGGAAAACACCGATGCCCTTGACCTTTCGGTTCAGCACGCCGGCCACGACGAGGCTGACCAGGACGGTCGGCACGACGGTGCCGAGGGTGAAGATCACGGTGTTGCGGATGGCGATCAGAAACAGCGGGTCAGACGTGAACAGCTCTCGGAAGTTCTTGAAGCCCACGAATTTCGGCGGCCTGAAGACGTCCCACTGCTGAAAGCTCATGTAGAGCGAGAAGCCGAGCGGAAACAGCATGAACACCGCGACCGCGGCGAGGTTGGGCGCGACGAACAGGCGACCGGCGCGGGCGCGTCGCCGGGAGGGACCGGACGCCGATGTCATGAGGTGCGCAGCACGTCGTCGAGCGAGGGCGGCAGCGCGGTCAGCGACGTCGCCGGCCGGGATCCTCGCAGCACGGGCCCGAAGTCGCGGTCCATCAGGGCAACGATCTTTTCCCACGCTGGGGTAACCGGCAACCCGTCGGAATACGCCGGCCCCTGGGTGAGCACGGCGAGATTGTCGATTCTGTGGTGTGATTCGGCGAATCCGGTTGAGTTGAGCGCCGAGCGCAGCACCGGCACGAACAACGTGGATTCACCGGTCAACGCCTGGCCAACCGGACCGGTCGCGAATTTCACGAACTCCCATGCCTGCTCCTTTCGCGGACTGCTCGCGGAGATGGCCAGCCCGGTGGAACCGATATTGGAGCGCGCCGACTGCCCCTGCCGGCGCGGCCCCACTGGCAACGGGGTGACGTCGAAATCCAGGCCGTCGGCTCGAAGAAACGTCTGGTATCGCCAGTGGCCACCCAGCCCGATCGCCGCTTTGCCCGCCGCGAACAGGTCCGGGGTGGACATCGATTGCACCTCGGATGCGTCCGGCGCGACCCGGTGTTTGTTTGACAGGTCGGCGTAGAACTGCACCGCCTCGATGAAGGCGTCGTCGCCGAAGTTGAAGTGGGTCGGGTTCTTCAGCGGGGTGGCCCACGGCACGCCGTTGTTCATGGCGAACAGCCCGGCCGAGTAGTACGAGAACCACATGTTGACGAAGCCCCACTGCGTGGCGCGCCCGGAACCACCCCGCTTGGTGAGAGCGGTCGCGGTATTCAGAAATTCTTCGAAACTCCACGCCCGCTCCCAGGTTCCGGGTGGCGCCGGCAGCCCGGCCTCGGCGAAAAGCCGTTTGTTGTAGAAGAGGTAGTTTCCGGACCACTGTTCCGGGAGCGCGTACTGGCCACCCTCGAACGCGAAGGTGTCATATAGCGACGGGATGCTGTCCGACTTCAGTTCCGCCGCGAAACTTGGATCTCGAGTCAGCATGGTGTTGAGGTCGAGCAAAACGCCCCGGGCGGCCAGTTCGGCGTAGGTCAATTCCCACGCCATCATCACATCCGGACACTTGCCGCCCGCGCAAAAGGTTGATAGCTGCTGCATCACGCCCGGAGCGGATAACACCGCCCGAACCTTGATGTCGGGGTGGCGGCGCTGAAACTCCTCGACGATGCGCATCCTGCGATCTCGCTCGTCCGGGTTCGCCGCGAAGAAGAAAGTCAGCGCGTCGTCGTCGGGGGCGCAGCCGGCCGCCCAGGGCGTCAGCGAGACCGCGGTGAGCGCACCGGCTCCCCGCAGCAGGCTTCGCCGGCCGAACGGCTTATCGAGCATGGTGCTCCCGATGTTGCCCGTTAGCGGCCCCCGGCGCGGGCCGTTTGGGATCGCCCTGGCGCCCGATCGGGCTGAGGTGTTGGCGCGGCGGCTCACTCGGCAGCGCGAGAACGGCCCGGCGCAGCCGGTCGGGGTCGCCGGTGATGTCGATGCTGTGGATGCGGTTGTCAGGGCCGACGCCGATCCGAAGCATGGCCAGCGCGCGACCGCGGGGTGCGAGGACGATGCCCGGGACGCCGTCGATGAGCAGCACCACGCCCGTCCGCGCGCGGCGGGTGAAGCGGCGGGTTTCCTCGGCGACCTCCCTCGCCCCGCGCACTTCGGTGGGCACGTCAGCGGGGACCAGCGCCGCATCGACCCGGCGCACCACGTCGGGCGCCAGCACCTCGAGCAGGGCGGCGATATCGCCGCCGCGCGACGCCGCCAGAAACGCCTCGACGACCGCTTGGTGCTCGACCGCACGGGCCGGTTCGATCGCCGGACGGGCGTGCAGGCGTGCCCGGGCCCGGCTTGCCAGCTTCTTCGCCGCGGCCGGCGAGCGGTCCAGGAGGCCGGCGACCTCCTCGAACGGCATGGCGAACACGTCGTGCAGCACGAACGCCACCCGCTCCGCGGGTGAGAGCCGGTCGAGCACGACGAGCATGGCGCTGCCGACCGAGTCCGCGAGCAGCGCGTCCTCGTCCGCCGGGGCCGCCGCGGCCCCGTTAAGCCGGTCGAGCTCGGTGGGATCGCCGAACGGTCGCTCGGCGCGCCGCCCCCGCGCCCGGAGCTGGTCGATGGCCGCGTGGGCGGTGACCGTGGTGAACCAGCCGGTCAGGTTGCGGATGCCGTCAAAAGCCGTGCCGCTGGCCTTCAGCCACGCCGACTGGACGGCGTCGTCGGCGTCGGCCACGGAGCCGAGCAGCTGAAACGCGACCGACCTCAGGTGTCGTCGGTCCGCGTCGAACCGCTGGGCGAGATCCGCCAGATCCTTTGGTGCGCTCATGGGTCACCTTTTCCGCGCGGGAGTCGTCAAGACGGTGAACGCATCCATCGAACTCTCTGTCGCAAAGGAGACCAGCACTATGACCCTACCGATTGTGCGCCGTGACGCGCGGTGCGGCCATCCGGCTCGCCGCCGCGGAAAAACCATGTAGGACAAGGGGTTGGAGCAGATGACGAACATCCATACCACGTACATCGTGATCACGCTGACAACCGCCGTCGTCACCGCCGCAGTCGCGGTGGCCGACCTGATTCCCGCCGGATTCGTCCTGGCGAACTCGGCCGAGGTGGGGGTGCCGCGCTCGTGGCTGCGGCCACTGGCGGTGATCAAGCTGGCCGGGGCCGCCGGGCTGGTGGTCGGGCTGGTGGGCCTGCGCGCGTTGGGGATTGCGGCCGCCATCGGCCTGGTGCTGTTCTTCGTCGGCGCGGTGGTTACTCACCTGCGGGCGCGCGTCTTCTACAACATCGCGTTTCCCGGCGCCTACCTGTGCCTGTCGGCGGCCACGCTGGCGTTGATGATGGCGCGCTGAACCCTGCTAGGCGGGCAACCGGTCCTTGATGAGCTGGTCTTGCCTGCGGGCCATGTCGAGCACGACGTCGCGCGGGGCGGGATCGTTCGGCGCGCTGTCGAACTCCAGGTCGACGCCCACCCTCCCCTCGGCGAACGTCACATACGTCACCGATTTGGAGTTGTCGGGCGACGTCCCCACCGCGATCAGGCCGTTGGTCCCGACCTCGAACGGCTGCGGGGCACCGGTCACGTATTTGCCGTAGGACGACGCGCGCTCCTTCGCCTGTTGCGCGGCGGTCGCCGGATCGGTGAACACCACGACGAGGTCGTCGATGCTGCGCGTCCGATCCGGGTTGGCGTACGTCACGCCGGCTCCGGCGATACCGCCGGGGTTCTGCACGGGGGGTGCGGTAGTCGCGGTGTCGGGTCCGATATCGCTCGCCTGCAACAGCAGGTAGGTGTAGTCGCCCAGCGGTGCAACGCCGGACGGCGTGCTCGACGTGGCGGTCGATGTCGCCGAACTCGACGACGTCGTGGTGGACGACGTCGGCTTGGAGCTCGACGAGGAAGATGTCGTGGTGGTGACCGTGCAGGCCGTCCCCACCGTCAGGACGGCGGTGAATGCAACTCCCACGCCGACGATCCGCACCACACCCATTGCCCGCCTCCATTCAGTGACAGCTATTTCTACGGCAGTATCACTTGCCTGGCAAGACATAGAAGCATCCGGCACTGGCTAACTTCGACGGTCCGGGGAAGGTCGGAGTCCTCAGGCGGGAAAGTACCGGATCCGGTCGATCGCGTTTCCCGGCCAGGCCACGTCCACGAGCACGACGCCGCGCCCGTGGGCCGAGCTGACCGAGACCGCGACAGTGGTCCCGGCGCCGATCACCTTGGCCCAGGCGGCCCCGTCGAGCTGTTCGGAGAGCTCGGCGAGATCGAGCCGGTCATTGTCGCCCAAAGTTATTGCGGCCCTTGGCGACAGCGCACGCAGAGCCGCGGATTCCTCCTTCCGGGCGACCGCGCCGAGGAATTCCTCCGCCAGTCGCTTCCGCCGCGCACCGGGGCGGCGGAATCCGGCCAGGAAGCCCGCCGTCCCCCCGAATCCCTGATTCGCCAACAAATCACGCGACAGCGCCACAGCGGGCGACGCCGCCCGCGACCCGGCCCGCAGGAACTGCAGCATCATCGCCGGCAATTCCCAGTAAGCCCGCAATTGCGCAATCTTCCACTGGCCGTTGTCTTCTCGAAGGTCGTAACGCAGGAAGGCGGGTATGTACATCGTCACGTTCGAGGTCACGTTCGAGGTCACCCGCGAGCCCATCGACACCTCGAGCTCGAGGTCGCGCAGCACCGCGGTGCCCACCACGACGTCGAGGTCGCGGTGGAACTTGATGTCGCGCGGGCCGATGAAGGTGTCGTAGAAGCGGCCGATCTGCGAATGCCCCACGTGCGGGCGCGATCCCACCGGGTCTTCGATGCGGCCGTCGCCGGTGAACAGCCCCACCCATTCGGCGCGGTCGTGCGCCGCGGCGGCCTGCGGCGAGCGCTCCACCGCGGCGAGCAGGTGCTGGCGATCCAGTGGCACCACCATTACGGGCCGCCCACCAGCTCGATGCCGAGGGTTCGCATCTCCCCCAACGCTTGCGCTGCCGAGTCGGGCGCCACGGCCGCGGTCAGATCCACCAGCACCCGGGTGGTCAGGCCGGCCCTCGCCGCGTCCTCGGCGGTCCGCCGCACGCAGTGATCGGTGGCGATGCCGACCACGTCGACCTCGTCGACCCCGCGCCGGCGCAGCCACTCGAGCAGCGGGGTCCCCTCGTCGTCGACGCCCTCGAAGCCGCTGTACGCCGCGGCGTAGTCGCCCTTGCGGAACACCGCCTCGACGCGGCGGGTGTCGAGGCCGGCGTGAAAGTCCGCGCCGCGGCTGTCCGCGACGCAATGCGGGGGCCACGACGACCGGTAGTCCGGGCGGTCGGAGAAATGGTCGCCGGGATCGATGTGGAAGTCCGCGGTCGCGACGACGTGGTCGTAACCGGGCTCGCCGGCGAGGTACCCGGTGATGGCGGAAGCCAACGCCGCACCGCCGTCCACCGCCAGCGAGCCGCCCTCGCAGAAGTCGTTTTGCACGTCGACGACGATCAACGCCCGCACGCGCTCCACCCTATCGCCGGGCCGAACGCGACGGCCGCGAGCAGGGCCTTTGACTGGGCGCGGCTCCCGGCGGTTTGCCGCCCGGTCGGCCGGGTAACCCAGCTGCCATGTTGATCCGCAGAATCGCGAGGCCCCTGTTGTCGGCGGTGTTCATCGGCCAGGGAATCGACTCGCTGCTCAATCCCAAGCCGGCGGCCGAAGCCGCGGCGCCGGCGGTCGACGGTCTTCGCGCCCTGCCGGATCCGGTGGGGAGCAGCATTCCCAGCGACCCCCAGACGTTCGCCCAGATCAATGCGGCCGTCCAGATCGGCGGCGGCTTGCTGCTCGCCATCGGCAAGGCCCCCCGCGTCGCCTCAGCGGCGCTTGCCTTCACGGTGCTGCCCGCCAACCTCGGCGCGCACATGTTCTGGAGCGAGAGCGACCCGCAGCTGAAAGCCCAGAAACGCAAGGACTTTCTGACCGACCTCAGCCTGGTGGGCGGGCTGATCATCGCGTCCGCCGACACGGCCGGCAAGCCGTCCCTGGGCTGGCGCGGCCGTCGGGCCGCGGAACGGCTCTCCGAGCGGGTGTCGTCGGCGCTGCCCGGGTCGGACGACGGCGAACTCGGCGAAAAGATCGTGCACGGCCTCCAGGTCGGCGCCGAGCGCGGGCGCGAACTGGCCAGCACCGCCGCCGAACGGGGCGCCCCGTACGCCGAGGCCGCCCTCGAACGCGGTCGCGAACTGGCCAGCACCGCCGCCGAACGAAGCGCCCCATACGCCGAGGCCGCCTTGGAGCGCGGCCGGGAACTGGCCAACACCGCCGCGGAGAAGGGCGCCCCGCTGGCGAAGAAGGCCCGCAAACGCGGCGAAGAACTCGCCAGCACGGCCGCAGAAAAGAGCGCACCGCTGGCGAAGAAGGCCCGCAAACGCGGCGAGGAACTCGCCGAAGAGGCGCGGGAGCGCGGCGTGGAGCTCGCCGAGATCGCGCGGTTGCGCGGCATCGAGTTGGCCAACACGGCGGCCGCGCGCGGCAGCGAACTCGCCGACACCGCCCGCGACCGGGTGGGCGACGGGCTCCCGACCCGTCGGCGCCGGCGCCTTTGGTAACCGTGTTCAGTTCGGCCAGCGCGCCGACAGCTCCTCTGGCGCCCACTGCGGCCAGGCGGGCGAGCCGACCACCTCGCCGCCGCTGAATTGGGCGACGATGCGCGGCCCGCGCAGGCGAGTGTTGTCGTAGACGGTCGCGATGTCCGATAAGGCGATGGCGCCCGCGACGAGTGCCCCCAACCGGCGGTGCCGCTGACGGACCTTGTCCTCGGGCACCTGGTGGCCGCCCGCCGCCACCCGGTGCCTAACCCGTTCGACCGCAAGGTCTTCCGGGACGAGCAGCGCGTGCAGGACGACGGTGAAGCCCTCGCCGTGCGCGCTGCGGATCAGGTCCAGCTTCGAGGGATGCGAAAAGACGGTCTCCGCGATAAAAGACCTGCCCAGCACGATCAGCTTGGCGCGCGTGCCGGCGGCGATTTCCGCGGCGTCATACGCGTGCGAGGCGGGGTCCTCGGGCCAGCGCTGGCGGGCGATCTCATCGGCGTTGACGACGAGGCTTCGGGGCAGCAGCGGCGAGAGGGTGAACCCGATGAACGTCGACTTGCCGGCGCCGTTCGGCCCGACCACCAGGTCCAGGCGGTTCATCGTCCCGCGCGGTCAACGCCTGCCCGAAAGCACCACCTCGGTGCCGTCGGGCCGGTGCTCGACGATCTCACCGGCGTCGTTGAGGGCCACCGTGGTGATCCCCTGCCCGGCCAGCGCCGCCCCGTAATTGGTGCGCGCCAGGCTTTCTTCGATGGCGGCGGAGATCTCGGCGTTGAACACGACCCCCTCCTCGACGGTGAGGTCGCCGGTCGCCAAGTGACCGGCCAACGCCGCCTCCACCCGCCGCCGAGAGCTGGTGTGCTGACTTGATACCGCCCGCCCTACCCGCGCCCAATGGTCGAGTTGCTGCTTGGCCGAACGACTCTGGCGGGCGCCTTCGGACGCCGCGCTGTCCATCAGGTCCGCGGCCACGCGCGTGACGCGATCGAGAGCCTCCGCCATGACCGTCCTCCGCTCCTGCAGCATTCCGTTACGGACTGTAGCACAATGCTACACGAGTTGGCGCGGACGCCGCGGTCGCGGACCTGGGTCAGCCACCCGCGACGAAGTCGTCGACGATCGCCTCGACTTGTTGGCTTGCGTCGATGGTTTTGCCCGGCTCGTCGGCGCCAAGCGGTTCGAGCGCCTCGAACTGGGATTGCAGCAGGGCGGCTGGCATGAAATGGCCCGACCTCGCGGCCAGCCGGCCGCCGATCAGTTCGGGTGAACCGGCCAGATGCAGGAACTCGACCTCGGGGCAGTGGGCGCGGAGCTGGTCGCGGTAGTTGCGTTTGAGCGCCGAGCAGCTCGCCACGGCGCCGTCGCGGTGGTCGGCCAACCACTCCCCGACGCGTTCGAGCCAGGGCCGGCGATCGTCGTCGTCAAGCGGTTCACCGGCGGTCATCTTCGCGATGTTCGCCGGCGGGTGCAGGGTGTCGGCGTCGATGAAGGGCACCGCCAACCGTCGGGCCAGCGCCGCCCCGACCGTCGACTTGCCCGATCCCGAGACACCCATCACCACGACGGGCGGCCCGGCCGCTATTCGGCGAGGTTGCGGTTCCATTCCACCCAACCGACACCGCTGCGTCCGTCCGCGGTCTTGACACCGACCCAGGCGCGCGGGAACTGGCTCACGCGCCCATCCTTGGCGAGCATGCGCACCGGGGCGTGCCCGCGCACCTCGATGTCCGCGGTGATGTCACCGGGGCGCAGGTCCACGGTCGCATTCAGCGGTAATCCATTGTCCCCGAAGGATTCCCGCGATGCGACGGTGTCCAGTTCGGTGACGTTGTGTGCGGCGTCCTGCACGTAGCCGATGCTGAACGTGGGCGCGGCCGGGATGCGGATGTTCACGCCGTGCAGGTGGGTGCCGTCGTCGAGGTGCAGCGCGTTCCAGATCCAGTCCATGCTCCACCAGTCGCGCACGCCCCACGAGTGGTCGCGCTGCCCGGGAACCGAGTCGACGCGGTAACTGGTGTCGCCGATCGTGATGGTTCCCGAGACGCGACAAGGGATTTCGTAGCGGGTCGTCAGCCGGTATTTGTACGGTGCGCCGTCGGTGGCCCACTCCAAATTCATCGTCATTTCGACTTCAGTGCCCGGCTCGCCGCGCAACAAGGCCGACGGGTCGGGGTAGGCCTGGGCCCGCGCGCGCACGTCGACCCGATAGGCCTGCAGCGGGACGCTGGCGGAGTGGTCCAGCTCGAAGGCGTCGGTGCGCAACACCCACGGGTCCGCGGGCAGCGGGATCTCGGCGTCGACGGCGACGGTCGGCATGTCCGGGCCGCACAACAGGACGTGCACCAGGGCGTGCTGCTGGTTGGCGATCAGACCGAGGCGAAACCAGCCGCCCAATCCCTGTGCCGCGTCAGCGAAGTCGGCGTACCAGCTTTCGCTCCACAACGGCTCGTCGGTCGGGTCGTGCGCGAGCTCGTCGTCCTCCGACGGCCGCAGCGGCTCCGGCTTGGTCGCGGCAGGCAGGGTCGCCAGCGCGTCGGTGTCGAGCACGTGTGCGCAGTTGCGTTGCAACATCGTCATGAACATCCGGTCGCCGCGATCGGTGCGCTCCACGAGCATCGACGAGATGATGGCCATCATCACGCCGAAAAAGCTTTGGCGCCGGACCCCTTCGGCGACCTCGGCCAGGCTGACGGGCGGCTGCGGGCCCAGCGCGTCGTGGTAGGCGCGCAGGAATTCGTCGTAGTGGTCGCGACGATCCTGCGCCCGCAGCGCACAGCCGAGGAAGTACGCCAGGTCCGTGAATGCCGGTCCCCAGGAAACCGTCTGCCAATCGACGACGGTCAGCGCGCGGTCGGCCCCTTCGGTGCCGAACAACATGTTGTCCAGCCGGTAGTCGCCATGCACCAGGCCGCGGATCCGGTCGGGCTCCGCCTCGGCCGCGATGTAGCCGTCGAACGCGGCGACCAGGCGCTCGCACACGACGCGGTGCTCGGGCGCGATCTGGTCGCCGTACCGGTCAACGAAGCCGGCGTACAGCGACGCGATCATCGCCTGGTTGAGCGGCGTTTCACGGTTCAGCCACGGCGCGTCGGCCAGCGCCGGGTCGCCGAGCAGCGGGGCGTGCAGCCGCCCCAGTTCGACGACACCGATGCGGGCCTGTTCCGTTGTGGCACCGGCGATTTCGTCACCCACGACGGCGGGCCCGGCGTCCCCGAGCAGCAGGTCGAACACGCCCGTGGCGGTGTCGACGGCCGCGTGATAGCACGGCGCTATCGGCCCGCCCAGGCGGGGCGCGACGTCGCCGTAGAAGCGGACTTCACGCTCGTAGAGGCCCAGCGCCGACCCCGTCTGGCGGCTCACCGGATCGGAGGCCGCGACCTTCAGCACCACCGACTCCGGCCCCGCGTCGTCGGGATCCGCATAGCTGAGCCGCACGCGGTAACACTCGCTCATCTGTCCGGTGCCGATGCGTTCCACGGCGAAGTCGGCAACGGGTCCGGAGCCGATCGCGGCGGCCAGCCAGGAGGCGGTGAGGTTCTCGGGTCGCTCGATGACTTGCTCGGTGTCGGCGTGCATGAGGGTCTAGCGTGCCAGGTCAGTTCGCAAGTGAGAAGCCGTCCCAGGCGATCCGGCGGTGCGGGTGCGGATCGAACTCGATCCGGCTCTTGCGGTCGAACACCATCACGGCGCGCTCGGCGGGTGTATATGCGGGCCAGTCGTCACCCGGCGAACCCGTGCGGCTGAAGGACCGCCACCGCCGCTGCACATGGTTGCTGACCTTCAGCGCCGCGCGCCGGTCGGCGGCGGCGGTCAGCAGCGCACCGAACCGGGTGCGATAGACGTCGAAGACGGCCAGCAGCTCGGTGGCGTGCGTGGCGCCCAGACCCGACCAGCGCAGCGTCCGCGGGGCGTAGTCGTAGCGGTAGAGGTAGGTGGGCGCGTGGTTGCCGTGGGCCTCGGCAATCTGCCAGGCCGCCGAGCTGAACGCGAAGTCGCCGCCGAGCTGGATGCACGCCGACGGCGACGGGTAGTCGGGGTAGGCGGCGGTAATGCGTTCGCGGGCAGCCGGTTCCGTGTCGGCCAGCAGCTCCTCGATCATCGACTGGTTCGTCGGCAGCATCTTGAGGAAGCGGGTGAACAGGCGGCCCTCTTCGGCGTTGGTGCCCACGATGAGCGGCACCTTGTGCGCCCGGCCGGACCGCATCGCCTCGACGGGGTCGACGGGCAGGACGTCGTCGCCGACGACCGGGCCGATCGGGAACGCGCCCAACCGGCTTTCCATGCCCTGGTCGATCAGCCGGTGCTGCGTTTCCACCAGTTGCGCCGCGGACGCCTGCATCACCGCGTGCGCGCCGTCCTGGGGACGCACGCCGAGCAGCCCGGCGAAGCGCTTGGCGAACTCTTCGGCGATCTCCCGCGACCGCACCAAACCCGACGCCGGGCTTTCCGAGATCGCCTGCGCGAAAAGGCCTTCGGCGGCGGGCACGGCCAACAACGTGGAGGTGATGCAGGCGCCCGCGCTCTCGCCGAAGATCGTGACATTGCCGGGGTCTCCGCCGAATTCGGCGATGTTGTCCCGGATCCACTGCAGCGCCAACACCAGGTCGCGCAGGTACAGGTTGCTGTCGATCTTGGTGTCGCGCGTCGACAGCGACGACAGGTCCAGGCATCCCAGCGCGCCCAGACGGTAGTTGACCGACACGTAGACGCAACCGCGGCGGGCCAGCGCGGCGCCGTCGTAGAGCGGGGTGGCCGAGCTGCCCATGATGTAGCCGCCACCGTGAACGAAGACCATGACGGGCAGCGGCTCGTCCGTGGCCACCTCGGGCGTGACGACGTTGAGGGTGAGGCAGTCCTCGCTCATCGGCTGGTAGCGGCCGACACCGAGCAAGGTGTAGCGGCGCTGCTGGGGTGCGCAGTTGCCGAAGCCGTGGCAGTGCCGCACGCCCGACCACGGCGGCGCGGGCTGCGGCGCCCGGAATCGTAGGGCTCCCACCGGCGGGCGGGCGTAAGGGATGGACCGCCAGCGGTTTACGCCGTCGCGGGTGAAGCCTTCGACGATGCCGGCGGTGGTGCGGGCGCGAACGATGCGCTCATGCATACCAGTGACGGTAGCCGACACCGCGCCGGTAGTGCGCGGCTAGCGATCGAATCGCCGGGTGTGGCGGCTAGCCTGACGGGATGCGGATCGCCGCGCTGGTCGCCGTGCCATTGCTGGTCGCCGGATGCTCGCATCTCGGCGGCAACTCCGGGCAGCCGCCCACCAGCGCGCAGACCCCCGCGACCACGTCGGCCGGAGCGTCGGGCAGCAAACCGCCGGCGCCGTCCGGCGCACCGGCCGCCGGCGCCGCGATCTCCGCCGTCATCGCCTGGATCGAGGCAGGTCACCCGGCGGATCCCGGCCGCTATCACAGCGCCGCCCGGGAGGGCACCACCACACCGCTCGGCAACGACATCGCCCTGACCGTTCAAGGGGGCAAGGTGTCGTGCATGACCGATTCCAAGCACACCGGCGCCGCGCTGGCGTGTCTGGTGGCCCTGACCAATCCCCCGCCCCACCCGGACACGGCCTACGGCGACTGGAAGGGCGGCTGGGTGGACTTCGACGGGACGAACCTCCAGGTCGGGTCGGCCCGCGCCGATCCGGGCCCGTTCCTGAACGGCAACGGCCCCGAACTGGCGAACGGGGATTCGTTGTCGTTCGGCGACTACCGCTGCCGCGCAGACGATTCGGGCCTCGTCTGCGTGAACTACGCCCATCAGTCGGCGGTGCGGTTCGCCGCCGCCGGCATACAGCCGTTCGGGTGCCTGAAGCCGGTACCACCGCCGGACGGAGTCGGCGCCGCGTTCGGCTGCTGAATTTGCTGCACCCGCGGTTGCAGCGTGGGACCATTTGCCGATGGACCCCGACGATCCCGAAAAGCGCATCGCCGACCTGGAGCGTCAGCTCGCGGAGCAAAAGCGCATCGCTGAGCTGGAACGTCAACTGGCCGAGGCCAAGGCGGCCGCCGGCCAGAACCGCGCCGAGGGGCAGCCACCCTCGTTCTTCTCCGTACAAACGGGTGTGAGCCAGGGCGACGACGATCGCGCCCGCCAGTACGCGGAGTCGTTGTGGGAGGGTTTGCGCTCCGGTGGTCCGGCCGGCACCGGCGGGCCTTCCGGGCCCGAGATGGCTCAGCATCGAGCGGCGTTCATGCAAGCCGCGGCCCAGGCGGGCCTGTCCGAGGAGCAGATCGACAACATCTTCAAGCACGGCAAAGCGACGTTCAAGGTGGGGCACTCGGTGGTGTATTCGGGGCAGGGCGCCGCGCCGGAATACACCCCGCCGGCCTTCATGGGACCGCCGCCGGGCTTTGCGCAACAGGTCGGCTCGCGACGCCAAGCCACATTCGGCAGCCCGCGCGAACGAGGCGGGCACGTTTGGGCCAACCGTTTCGGGGCGATCGCCGGGACCATCGGTCTCTGCGTCGGCGGCGCCGCGGCGCTGACCGCGACGATGCCGTCGACCGCGCTGTGGATGAGCCCCATCGTGTGTGACAGCGGCTACCAGCTGACGTACAACACCACCAATTACAGCTACAAGCCCGGCCAGTCGGGAACCGATGTGGACTTCGAGTGTGTCCGGGGCGCCGACTCGTACGACCCTAATTGGTTCGCAATCGATGCCCTGCAGACCGTGCTGTTCGGTCTGATCGCGGGCGTGGTGGTGGCCATCGGTTTTGTGATCTGGCGCCAGTTCCGGAAGCCCGCGTGACTCTTAGCCCGGTCGGTCGCTGACGGCCGCGAACAGCTCCGTCATCTCATCCGCGGGCCCGCTCGGGACGGTGTAGCCGGCCTCGTCGCGAATCTCGGCGAGGTGATCGCGCACGTCCTCGACGGACAGCCCGGGACGGTAGAAACCCCGTGTCCTGCCGATGAAGAAGCGGGCGACGTGCCCGGCGCCGACCGTGTAGATCTCGCCGGAGACCGGGCACTCGCGGTGCACCAGGAAGGCCACCACCGGCGCCACCAGCGCGGGGTCCAGTTTCTGAAGGTATTGGCCGACAAGGCCATCCAACACGGCCTGGGCCGCCGCGTCGTGCTCGGCGGGCTGCTGTCCGGTCGCGTGCTCGACTTCGCGCGCCAGCATCCGGGTGTAGGCGATCGGCGCGATGACGTTGACCTTGATGTCGTGGGCCGCCCCTTCGGCCGCGAGCACTCGGGTGAATCCGATCAGTCCGGTCTTCGCCGCGCCGTAGTTGCTCATGCGTTCGGCGCCAAGGATTCCGGCCGCCGAGCAGGTGTTGAGTATCCGGCCGTAGCGCCGTTCGCGCATTACCGTCCACGCGGGTCGCGTCACGTGGAACGCGCCCCTCAGGTGCACGTCGATGAGCGGTTCGAGCCGGTCGGCGGTCATGTCCTCGAATGGCGCGTCGCCGACGATCCCGGCATTGTTGATCACGATGTCTACCCGCCCCCAGGCGCGCAACGCGGTGTCGACGATTGCCTGTCCGCCTTCGGGAGTCGTCACGCTGTGGGTGTCGGCGACGGCCTCGCCACCCAGCCCGCGGATCTCGTCGACGACGGCTTGTGCGGCCTCGCGGTTGGAGCCATCACCGGTCACCGACCCACCGGTGTCGTTGACGACGACGCGCGCGCCGCGTGACGCCAGCAGCAGCGCGTACTGCCTCCCCAGGCCGCCGCCGGCGCCCGTGATCACGGCGACCCGCTCGTCGAACCGCAGCTCGTTAGTCACCAACTGACCGGAAGTTCTTTCATGCCGTAGATATTGGCGTCTTTGAACCTCAGTTCCTCCGGCGGTACCGCCAGTTGGAGCCCGGGTAGGCGGCGCGCCAGCGTGGCGAACGCGACCTGCATCTCGACGCGGGCCAGGTTCGCCCCGATGCATTGATGCGCGCCGTACCCGAAGCCCAAGTGCCCGCGCGGGTTTCGGTCGGGGTCGAACGATTCGGGATTGTCGACGAACTCGGGATCCCAGTTCCCGGCGGGCAGGTTCATCAGGACGAACTCCCCCGCCCGGATCAGCTGACCGCCGATGATCAGATCTTCGGTCGCGACACGATCGACCTGGCTGTGCACGATGGTGAGGTAGCGCATCAGCTCTTCGACGATGTTGGCCACGACGGCGGCGTCGTCGGTGTGGCCGAGCCGCTCGAATACGTCGGGATGTTGCAGCAGCGCAACCGTTCCCAGCGAGATCATGTTGGCCGTGGTTTCGTGGCCGGCCTGCATCATGATCACACTGTTCATGGCCGTGGTGGCATGGTCGAGCTGGCCCGTCGCCACGTATTCGGTTACCAGGCGGCTGATCAAGTCGTCGCCGGGTTCGCGCTCCTTGCGCTGCACCAACTCCTCGATGTAGGCGTACATCGCCCCGAAGGCCTGGCCTTTTTGCTCGTCGGTGGACCTCTGGTCGAGCCCAGTCGTGGTGTGGCGTTGGAAAATCTCGAGGTCTTCGGGGGGCACCCCCAGCAGCAACGCGATCACCAACGATGGCACCGGCAAGGCAAATTCACGGACCAGGTCGGCCGGCGCTCCCCCCTCGACCATTCGGCCGAGATAGTAGTCAACCGTCTCCTGAATTTGCGGCCGCATCGATTCGCAACGCCTGAAGGTGAAGTTGCTGGTCATCATGCGCCGCAATCGCTGATGCGCGGGATCGTCGGTCCGCGCGAACATCACCGGGACCTTGTTGTCGGCGTCCTTCGGCATGATGGCGTCCGGAATGGTCTTCGCGGACAGGCGGGGATCGACCAGCGCCGCTCTGATGTCCCGATAACGGCTCACCACCCAGACCGCGTTGCCCTGGAACATCGCCCGGGGTAGGCCCGGCTCTTCGCGCCACCCCGCGAATTCGGGAGGAGGGGCGAGCGGGCAGCTCGCGGCCCGCGGCGCAGGTAGCACCGGAAGGTCAACGTCAGGGCGGGATTCGGAAGTTGTTGGCATCACCGGCGTTTCCTGGTAAGTGGCAGGTAGCTGTCAATTTGTGAGCCTAGAGCTACACCTAACTGGCAGTCAACCGTCAGTTAAGCTGTCAGGGTGACCGCTATTGAGGACCGGCCGTTACGGGCGGACGCGGCGCGCAACGCGGAGCGCATACTGCGCGCCGCGCGGGCCGTCTACGGCGAGCTGGGACCGGATGCGCCCGTCGACGCCATCGCCCGTCGCGCTGGGGTCGGTGAGCGGACCCTCTACCGCAGGTTTCCGGCCAAGGCCGATCTGGTCCGGGCGGCCCTGGATCAAAGCATCGCGGAGGATCTCACGCCGGTGATCGACAGCGCCCGGCGTGCCGACGACCCGCTACTCGGTCTCACCGAACTGATCGAAGCGGCGATATCGCTGGGGGCCCGCGAACACAACCTGCTGACCGCCGCGCGACGGGCCGGATCGCTCACGTCCGACATCTCGGTCTCGCTGAACCAGGCGCTCGGCGAGCTCGCCCGGGAAGGCCAGCGCGTCGGCAGCGTCCGCGCCGACCTGGTCGCCGACGACCTGCCGCGCCTGGTCGCGATGCTCTTCAGCGTGCTGTCAACGATGGATGCGGACAGCGACGGCTGGCGACGCTATGTCGCCCTCGTCATCGACGCGATATCGGTCGACGAACGTAAGCAGTTGCCTCCCGCCGCTGCGCTGCGCTATGACGTCGGGCCGAACAGCTGGCCGCTGTAAGCGGATTCAATTGATGGTCACGCCGGCGTCGACCTTGAACTGCAGTCCGGTCACCCATCTGGACTCATCGGAAATGAGGAACAGCACCGCGTGGCTGACGTCGGCTGGCTCGACGGCGGGCGTCGGCATCGCATTGACGAAGATCGGGATCAGGTCCGGCCGTTCCTCACCCAGGGCGACGCCGAACGATGTGGGGATCATGCCGGTATGGCAACCGGTGGGAAGCACGGCATTTACCCGGACATTCTGGGCAGCCAGTTCGTTGGCCAATCCCAACGTCAGACCGACGACACCATACTTGGCGGCCGTGTAAGGCAGCTGCAGCGGAAAGCCTTTCACGGCCCCCGCCGAGCTGATGTTGACGAGACTGCCTCCGCCCTGCTCGAGCAGGTGCGGTATCGCGACCGCACAGGTGTTCCATACTCCGATGAGATCGATGTCGACCACCGTTCGCCACTGATCGAGCGTCGTTCTATCCCAGGGCGCCGATGTCAACACGCCGGCATTGGCCACCGCCGCGTCGAGACCGCCCAGCTTGCTGACGCCGTCATCGACGGCAGCGCGCAACTCAACGTCCTCGCGGACGTCGACGACGTGGCTCACACAGCGACGGCCAAGCTCCGTCACCAGTTTTGCGGTCTCGGTGAGGTCATCCTCGGTGGCCAAGGGATAGTCGATCTGCGGCAGCGATCGGCAGATGTCGACCAGGATGAGATCAGCTCCTTCCTCCGCGAGCCGTAACGCATGGCTGCGCCCCAAACCGCGGGCGGCGCCGGTTATGAGTACGCGTTTGCCGGCAACGCGTCCCGGAGGTGACGCCGTCACCAGAGCAGGCCGCGCATGGTGGCGGACAGAGGAATGTCCTCCACGGCGATCAGTCCCTGGGGGGCGCGGCATACCCAATCGATGGCGTTGACCGCCCGTCCGGCCGTCGAGACGCAGCCGGCGTCGGTGGAATCGAGCGTCGGATGCGAAACATGCGTGTTGATCTCGACCCGCGGTTCGCCCTCGACGACAACGCGGTGTACACCGGTATGGCCCTCGGGAGGGAACTCCCAGTCGGGTGCGGCGGCGGTGGTCAGCCTGGTGACATGCTCGAGGGTGATGACCGGTTCGCCGTCGAGGACACCCTCCGTCGCAAACCGAACCGCGGCCATCTGTCCAGGTTCGACCGTCATCATTGTGCATTCGATGCGCTCGGGTGTGAACCAGCGTTCGATGCGCTGACGGACCTCGTCGAGTTTGATGTCGAGGTTGTCTGCCAGACTCCGCACCTGGCCGCCCCACATCGACACAATTACGCCCGGCAGGAACATCATTGCCGTGTCATCGTCCTCGGTTGTTCCGAAACCCATTGCCACACCGGTGAACTCGGCGTCGTCGTAGTTGCAGTAGTCGAAGATCTCCTGCACGGTGATCGACGAGACGCGGGTGGTCAGGCTGACCGCCGAGTGCACCAAGGTGTCGCCGGAGAACCCGGGGTCGATTCCGTTGACGTAGAGAGAGGTGTTGCCCGCAGCGCAGGCCTGCTCCAGCGGCACCCGAAGCCAGTCGTCGGCGTGACGCGGGGTGACCAGCCAGACCATGGACGTGCCAACGACGTTGGTGCCCGCCGCCAGGAACTTGGCCATCTGATCGATCGCCTCCATCGGCCTCGTCTCGCCTTGAGACGTGTAGACGACGCAATCGGCGCCAAGGGCTATCAGGGCGTCGATGTCGTCGGTGGCGATAATGCCGGTGGGCTCGTTCAGTCCGCACAGCTGCGCCGCGTCCTTGCCGACCTTTTCAGCGCTGGCGGCGTGCACGCCAACCAGTTCCAGATCGGGCCGACCGATGATCGCGCGCAGCGAATGCCGTCCTACGTTGCCGGTCGAGAATTGAATCACTCTGCGCACGGCGCACTTCTCCTTCGCCAGTCCGGGATCAGTAGTCGGGAATCGGCAGTGGCGAATTGTTCGAGTCGATTCCGCCGTCGACGTGGAAGGTCGCGTTGGTCGCGTAGCAATCGCGAGTGCACAGGTACACCGTAAGCCGTCCGAGGTCTTCCACATCGCCGAGCCGGTGCAACGGTGTGGCCTCTTGCATCTTCTCCAGCGAACCGGGCATCAGGTCCAGGCTGCCCTTCAGGCCGTCGGTGGCGAACGAACCCAGGGCGATGGCGTTGACGCGAATTTTCGGGGCGAGTTCCTGTGCCATGGCGCGGGTGAGCGCTTCGAGGCCGCCCTTGGCCACGCAGTAGGCGGTCAGCGCGCGAATGCCGAAGCGCGCCGAACCGGACGAGATGTTCACGATGGAACCGTTTCCGGCACTGAGCATGTGCGGGGCTACCAGCTGGCTCATGATGAACGCGGAGGTGACGCACCAGTCGAACGTGTGCCGGAAGTCTTCGTCGGTGATGTCCAGAAACCGCGCGTAGGTCGAGCCGCCGACGTTGTTGACCAGAATGTCGATGCGCCCGAAGCGCTCCATCGCCGTGTTCACCACGCGCTCACCGTCGGGACGGCTCATCGCGTCCGCGACGAGTGCCAGCCCCTTGCCACCCGCGGCCTCGATACCCTCAATCGTGCCAACGATATCCGCCTCGGTACGTGCGGTCCCGACAATCGTGGCTCCGGCCTCCGCCAAGACGCGGGCAATGCCCGCCCCGACACCCTTCCCGGCGCCCGTGACGATCGCGACCTGTCCGTCCAGCCGGAACTGCTCCAAAGCCATGCCGGGCTCCTTTGGCCGCGCGTGAGGTGTGCGTCGTTCAATCTATGAACCTAGCTGACTAAAGTCAACGACTTTGCGGCATCGGTACCCGTCACGGTGCCGCTGCATCCACAGTAATCAAGTTGTGCAAGCCTTTTTGACGGAAACACGGCATAATGATTTGTTAGCCTCGCTGCTCTGGTATGAGTCGGGTCAACCGTGAGGAAAGAAATGGCTGTGACGGACCGGGTGTCTGCGCGAGAAGCGAAACGCCTGCAGACGCGAGAGCGGTTGATGGGCGCCGCGATCGCGGAGTTCGCCCGCGCGGGAATGGCAGAGGCCGACGTCAGCGCCATCGTGGCCGCCGCGGGAGTCGCCCACGGCACCTTCTTCTTTCACTTTCCCACCAAAGAGCACGTGCTGCTGGAGCTGGAACGCCGCGAAGAGGACCGCATCGCCAAGCAGTTCGCGCAATTCTTGAAGAACGAGCACGATCTTGCGGGCGCGCTTAACGAGGCGGTCCGCGTCGTAGTCGGACTGGAACGCCGGCTGGGTTATCTGCTCTTCAATGACTTTCTCGCGCTGCACTTCTCCCAAACCCGTCCGCCTACCGAAGACGGCAGGGACCACCCGCTGGTCGTCTTGGTCGCCCAGGAGATTGCGCTTGCTCAGCAACGCGGCGAGACGGATCCTGAAGTCAACCCCATGAACAGTGCGGTGTTCTTCCTGCTGGGTCTCTACTCGCTCTTGATCACCACGAACCACTGGCCGACTGGCCACGATCTGCTGGAAGACTACGTAGCGAGGTCGTTGCGCAGCTTGCGGCCTTGATCCACTCCCCAGGCGGCTACGAGCGCACCAGACCGCGCAACGGCACCAGCCCGAGTTCCTTATGGGTGAGGAATCCAGGTGCGGCCTCGCACACGGCCGGTACTGTATTCGCCGGGCCCATCGCCGTCCAGGTGTAACCCGGCTTGGGGTAATTGCCCTGCGGATCGGCCGGCGCTTGGAGGATCAACTCGGTGGGCTCGTCGCCATCGATGACGATGCGGTAGTGATAGTGTCCACCCCAATCAGGTTGCGGCTCAATGGCATCGTATTCGTCCATGGTGTACATCTCATGAAAGGTGATGAGCGGCTTGCCATCGACCCACGTCGTCCACTTGTGATGCTGGGAGGCGACGGTGCCCTTCTTGATCGAGCCCTTAAAGCCGGGCATGTCACTGGTCGGCCCGCCTTCGTACGGAATGTCGCGAATTGCCGTGCCCAGCTCGACGTCCGTTGTGTACTTGTCGACCGTCTTCCCGAGGCCGTCGACCACCATGGCCATCGATTGCGCGAACAGCGGCCAGGCGTTGCCCAGCAGATTCGGGCCGGCCATGAACTCTTCGGGAGTGTTGCCCATCCCCATCTCGTGCAGATACTTCAAGGTGTCCTTGCCGAAATTCACCACCTCGTAGATGTGGATGGATTCGATGCGGCTCACGATGCGAGCCAGCGTCAGCACGAGCAGGTCCCCGGCAAAACCCGGGTTGACACCACCCGCGTGGAATGAGGTACCGCCCTCGTGGCACGCCGCGTCGATCTTGTCGATGTCGGCCTGGCTGTGCTCGGTTCGATACCACCACGCGCCGCCCGAGGCGACGACGTTCTTGCCCGCGCGCAGCAGCCTGCAGACCTCGTCGGGATCCGACCAAAGCGGCGCGTAGAAAACACAATCTGCATCAAGCGCTTCGATCGCGGCCTTGTCGGTGGTGGCGAGCACCCCGATCGGCGCGACGCCAACGAGTTCGCCGGCGTCCTTGCCCACCTTCTCCTGGCGATTGCAGAGCACCCCGACCACCTCGTACGCGGGATTGTGGGCAAAATGACGCAACGCGACCGTCCCGACATTGCCCATGCCCCACTGGATTACGCGATATTTCTTCTCGGTCAGCGATTTGTGCGTCATTGCAACCCCTTTGGCCTCAACGGCTGAGCGCTCGCTGAGCGTAGGTGTTTCGCCGACACCATGTCAACGGCATTGGCCTGACTGATGTCAGTAATTGGGCGCGGCATTCCGCTTGAGCTGCCCAGCGGATCTGCCGGATATGAATGTAGTTGTTGTGTTGCTGCGGTGCCATGCACGCCGACCTCGCTCAAACCGTCACGCTCTTTTGCTGACTAAAGTCAGCCTGTTATAGTGCACCCATCTGCTCACTCGGCGTCGACGACGGGGAGGGTCTGTGAACCTGCCGAAGCTGCAACAGCGCGGCCCGGCCCTACCGGGGCTGACGTTCGACGAGCACACGGAGCAATCGCAGCTCGCGCAGCGTCAGGCCGACAAGTGGCTGATCTCCGGCAGCCTGCTGATCGGAACCGCGGCCTTGGGCGTCTTCGGGCTGCCGCTGTTCCTCTGGGGTGTGCGGTCATTGCGCCGGGCGCAAACCGCTGGGCTCTCCGTCCGGCCGATGCTCGTCACCTTGCTCGGTTATCTCGTGATCATCGACGCCGCCATCAACACCGTGGGATGGGCGCTTGACCTGGTGGCGAACCACACCCTGCTGGCCCGCGTTCTGCTGAACGGTTGGGGCAACATGTTCGACGCCGGCTACTTCTGGCACTACAACGAGCTGTGGATCGGCGGCGCGGCGGGCCCCGGCGAAAAGGGCTGGGAGGTCGGGCTCATCCTGACCGTCTTCACGATGCGGATCGCCGCGGCCATCGGCTTCCTGCAGATGAAGCGGTGGGGCCATCAATGGATGGTCGTCACCTGCTGGATGGGGGTCGTGATCTGGATCGGCTACGTGTTCAACATGACGATGTTCGCCGACGTCCGCTTCGCCGGTGTCGTGCTGCCGGTCGTCGGCTGGTGGCTCTACGACATCTTCTACATCACGCCGTTCCTCGCCATCCCGTATCTCCACACCGTCAACCGCGAAATCTTTACCGACTGAAAGCGATACGGAGGACAGATTGTGGGTTATCTCTGGGAGATCCTTCGCTACGTCGCCGCCTGGGGCGGCACTGGCCTGATCATTTGGTTCTGGTATTGGCTCTTCTCCAACATCGGTACGTTCTAAGCGGTTCGGGGCACATATGGTTGAACTCGCCGATGCCCACGCGCTGGCGCTCGAACGAAGTTGCGCCGTCACGGCGGTCGCGCTGAGTGAGCAACGCCGCGAAGGTGTCCGGCTCGTCACCGGTGACCGGCGCGCCTTCGGGCTTAACGGGAAGCTCACCTTCGTTCACGTCCCCTACCCCGCCCTGTCCGACTGGACACGCAGAACACTCACATGCGGTGTGGCCCTGCAATGTTCGCCCTCAAAGGAGCGCGTCACCGGATATCGACTGAACGAGCTCTCCGACCGCGAATTGCGGGCGCTCACGCTTGTCGAAGCCGGCGTCGCCGTCGGCTGGATCGCGTCGCGGTGGCCAGGGCTGCTGCCCGAGATCAGACGAGTGCTACCCGAGCTCCCTACCGAAGCCGGTGACATGGACGCCCCCGAGATGCTCAACCGAGCGGTTGCGTTGGCAGCGACAGGTCAGGCGCTGACGGTGCACCCGCTGCTGGGTAACCTGCCGCTGGCCTACACGATGCCGCAGGGTTTGGCCGACAAGTTGCGGCGAAGCTTTGGCAGGATGCCATGGACGACAACGCAGAAGCGTCTGCCGCGGCCGTACTCGGTTCCCGTCGGCGGCGACGGGGGTGTCCGCAATCCCAACCTGCCGCCGCCGAGCCGACCGCAGGACAACGACTTCGACATCACCCCCGACCATCGACCCGGCATTCCCTATCCGGAGTGGAATGCGTGGACGAAGAGTTTTATGCGAGACCACGTGGCGGTTCTCGAGCGGGCACATGCCAGCCGCAATCGCCAACCCGGCTCCATCTCCGCAGACCTTCGAAAATGGTTCGAAGAACACACCCATCGCGCGATGCAGAATCGCCTCGAAGATGGCTCCGACCTGGACGTCGAACAATACGTCAGCTATTACGTCGACACGGCAACCGGCGCGGCGAGCGAACCCCGCATCTTCCGCGAACTGCTACCCAGCGGCCGAGACGTCACCACTGCGCTGCTTCTCGACGGCAGTTCCTCGCTGGGAGTGCACGGCGGCCGGATCTTCCGATTGGAATTGGCTTGTGCCGATGCACTTTCGCGCGCGATGAACCGTGCTCGCGAGCGCCACGGAATCTTCATGTTCACCGGAAACACCCGACACCGCGTCGAAGTTCGCTGCCTCAAGGACTTCGATGACCCCCGATTTGTGCCGCCGAGCGGCCTCGGACTTCAGACCGGTGGCTACACGCGACTCGGCGCGCCGCTTCGCCATTTGACGAACCGCCTTCTGGAGCAGCCGTCCGAGCGGCGCCTGCTCATCGTCATCGGCGACGGGCTGATCTCCGATGAGGGTTACGAGGGCCGTTATGCCTGGGCTGACGCCGCACACGCGGTCGAGGAGGCCAGCGACGCGGGGGTTTCGATGTACTACGTAGGCGTTGGACCGACCCGAGTCGATCCCCTCCCGGAGGTGTTCGGTCCCCGTCGTTCTCAACGAATCCGGCGTGTCGAGGAGCTGCCGCGGGTGCTGGCCCATGTCCATCGAGAGCTGGTCGCCGCATGACGGATACCTACCTTGCAAACGGCAACGAAGTCCAGCTGTTCGAACAGGCCTTCCGCCAACGGATCCCGGTGATGCTCACCGGGCCTACCGGGTGTGGCAAAACGCGGTTCGTCGAGCACATGGGCCTGCTGTTGGAGCGGCCGGTGGTCACCATCAGTTGCCACGACGATCTCACCAGCTCCGATCTCGTCGGGCGCTTCATGGTGACCGGCGGCGATGTGGTCTGGACCGATGGGCCGTTGACCCGAGCCGTCAAAGCCGGCGCGATCTGCTACCTCGACGAAGTCGTCGAGGCTCGCCACGACTCGCTGGCCATCCTGCATTCGCTCACCGATCACCGGCGATCGCTATACCTCGACCGTGCCGGCGAAGTCGTGCGGGCGCCCGACACCTTCATGCTTGTCTGTTCATACAACCCGGCATATCGCAGCTCGCTGAAGGAACTCAAACCCTCGTTCCGCCAGCGTTTCGTCACGCTTGCGATGACGTACTTACCGCCCGACCGCGAGGCCGAGGTGATCGTCGGCGAAGCCGGGATTCCCCTGGCCACCGCGCAGCGGCTGGTCGCATGCGCGGTCGCGATCCGCACCGCCGACGAAGCCTTTCACTTCGAACCGCCGTCCACCAGGGTGCTGGTCACCGCTGCCCAGCTGATCGCAGCCGGCGCAACCGAATTCGACGCGGCCGACGCTTGCATACTCGCGCCACTGAGCACGGACGGCGCCATCACCGACGGTCTACGTGAAGTCGCGGCAGCCAGCCTGGCCACCTCGCCCTAGAAAGGAGCTATCGGCATGGATCTCAAAGAGCAGAAGCGCAAGCGGGCGCTCATCGTCTTCCAGATCGTCATCTATGGCTACTTGGCGGTGATGTTCGGAATCCAGCTTTACATGTCGTTTGCCCGAGGCTGGTGGGATCTGTGAATCTTCTTCTGCTGAATCGTCATTCAGGCGACGGCTCCGTCAGCCTCGAGGACCACCACGACGTATCGCGCCAGGCGCAGCGCCGCGCCGACAAGTGGATGATCGTCGGCGCCGCCCTGATGGGCATGTGGGCCCCGGGATTGATCGGGTTTCCCATCTTCATGCGCGGGGTGTGGCTGCAGCGCCAGGCCCTGCGCGCGGGCCTGTCGGTCAGGCCCATGATCGTGACCCTGATCGGTTACCTCGTCCTGATCGACGGAATGCTCAACAGCCTGGGCTGGGCCCTGGACCTGGTCGCCAACCACACGTTGATCAACCGGGTGCTGATGGTCGGCTGGGGCAACATGTTCGACGCCGGCTACTTCTGGCATTACAACGAGCTGTGGGTCGGCGGAGCGGCCGGGCCGGGCGAGAAGGCCTATGTCGCGGGGCTCATCCTCACGGTCTTCTCGATGCGGGTGGCCGCGGCGATCGGGTTCTTGCAGATGAAGCGGTGGGGCCATCAGTGGATGGTGGTCACCTGCTGGATGGGCGTGGTGATCTGGTCCGCCTACGTGTTCAACATGACGATGTTCGCCGACGTGCGCTACGCGGGGGTCGTGTTCCCGGTAGTCGGCTGGTGGCTCTACGACATCTTCTACATCACGCCGTTCCTCGCCATCCCGTATCTGCACACCGTCAACCGCGAAATCTTCACCGACTAGAAGGGACAGTGCCATGACCGCACCGTCAACCGCTGACGAAAAAGGACCGGCTGCAAACCTCGAGCCGGGAACGACGCCGTACTACGCGCGAATGCACAAATGGATCAAGCGCGCCGTGTTGGTGTGCCTGGTGGCGCTGGTCATCGAGGGTGCGTTCACGTTGCCGTTCATGGCGGTCTATTACGGCTACCCGACGCTGAGCCTGACCGAGATCTGCAGTGAGCTGTTGAAGATTCGGTACTCGAACGACACCTTGGAGTGCAAGTACCCGTATCCGCCCTTCGGACCGCCGGAGGGAGCAGAGGGCAAGGCCACCGCGCAGGACGTATGGGGCATCCAGCCGATACCCAAGTACCACCGGCTCGGGTTCCGCGAACTGGTGAGGATCCACGACGAAAGGCTCGCCCGCCAGGCGGCCCAACAGCATGCGGCGCCACATTGACGTACCGGGTCGTTCAGTGGACGACGGGCAACGTCGGAAAGAGCTCGGTGCGGGCGATCGCCTCGAACCCGACCTTGGAGCTCGTCGGATGCTACGCGTGGTCCCCGGAGAAGGCGGGACGCGACGTCGGCGAGTTGTGCGGGATCGAAACCCTGAACGTGAGGGCCACCAACGACATTGAGGCCCTGCTCGCGCTGAAGCCCGACTGTGTCGTGTACAACCCGATGTTCGCCAACGTCGATGAGCTGGTCCGCATCCTCGGCGCGGGAATCAACGTGGTAGGCACGGCCGGCTTCGTCACCGGCCACTTCCTCGGTGCGGGACGCGATCGCATCGTGCAGGCCTGCGAGCGGGGTGAGTCGACCATCTTCGGCAGCGGCATCAACCCGGGATTCATCCAACTGTTCGCCATCGTGTCGGCGGGGCTCTCCGACCGAGTCGACAAGGTGTCAATGCTGGAATCCGCTGATACGACTATCTACAACTCCCCTCCAACCGAAATACCGATGGGCTTCGGCTATCCCATCGACCAGCCGGATCTGCCGGCGATTACCGAAAAGGGGTCGGGGGTATTCCGGGACGCTGTGTTGCTGCTCGCCGATGCTCTGGGTGCCGAACTCGACGACGTGCGTTGCGTCGCCGAATACGCCCAGACCACCGAGGACCTTCACCTACCCGGCGACTGGACGATCGGCAAAGGCTGCGTCGCCGGCGTAGACGTCCGGTGGAAAGGGATTATCGGTGATCGGGAGGTTATCGAGATCCGCGGGCGATGGCGCAAGGGCCAAACGCTGGACCCGGACTGGCCGCTGGACATGGGCTACACCATCGAGGTTCAAGGTCGACCGACGATCAAGACCACACTGAGCTTCCTTCCGCCCCCGGACTTTCAGGGCGAGACATTGGACGACTACATCATGTTGGGTCTCACTATCACCGCGATGCCGGCGATCACCGCCATACCCGCCGTCGTAGCGGCGGCACCCGGGATCGCTACGTACAACGACCTGCCGCTACTCCTTCCGCGTGGAGTACTTTGCGCGGATGCGTAACTGTCGATTGGGAGACGTCCATGCCTGAATCGCCGCTGCTTCATCACGTCGTGTTCGCCGTCGCACCCGAGCGGCATGCAACCGCCGCGCAAATGTTCACCGACCTGGGATTTGCCTTCGAGAATTTCCAGCTGCCAGAACTCGGGTTGGACATCCACCTCGACTGGAATCGCGGTATCGAGGTGATCAGCCCCGTCCCGGGATCGCCCGGAAAGGTCGCCGCTTCCGTGAACGAGTTCCTCGAGCGCCACGGCGACGGGGTGTACACGGTGGTAATCGGGGTTGCGGTTGCCTCCGCCGCCGAAGCCGTCGCCGAGCGATACGGCGCCACAACGCGATTCCGGCAGCACTTCGAGGGTGACGGCTCCTATCTCGACGAGATCGACTTGTCGGTCCGCGGCCTGCCGCTGACATTTCTGGCCACGGACATTCCGTGACAGCCCAGCAACCGCTCGGCGCGGCGATGCCGAGCGTTTTCGACGCCGATTTGCCGGTGCTTGACTACGACATCACCGACACACCTCAAGAGATCTACCCACAGTTTCGCGCCGCCCAGCAGATCGCACCGATCGCGTTGGGGCCCGTGGGACCCGAAGTGCTGTCCTACGAACTCGCCAGAACTGTGCTGGGTGACCCGCGATTCGGGATTCCCCCGGGCATTCACCTCACCGCGCATGGCGTGACGTCAGGTGAACTGTGGGACCGGGTCGTCCGCAGCATCCTCTGTATGGAAGGCGCCGAACACCGTCGGTTGCGCGGGCTCGTGTCGAGGGCCTTCACGCCGCGGGCAACCGCGAGGATGGACGATACGATCCACGCCGTCATCAACGAACTCGCCGACGCCGTTGTCGCCGAAGGGAGTTGCGAGTTCGTCGAGGAGATCGCACGACCGTACCCCATCCCCGTCATCTGTGCCCTGCTGGGAGCGCCGCGGCAAGACTGGCAGCTGTTCTCAAAGTGGGCAGAGGACGTCTTCAAGATCGTCAGCTTCGACTGCAATCTTGCCGAGGAGGAGCCCAAGGTCCTCAGGGCCTGGGATGCTTTCGACGAGTACATCGACGGGATGATCGCCGATCGCCGCAAGGCACTGACCGACGACTTACTGTCCGAACTCATACGGGCCGAAGACCGCGGCGACCGGCTCGACGCCGGCGAGGTCCGCATGCTCGCGTTCAGCATTCTGGTCGCCGGGACCGACACCACACGTACGCAATTGGCAGCCTCGATGGAAGTCCTTTGCGAACATCCCGAGCAGTGGGCTCTCCTTCGCGACCGTCCCGAGCTCGGTATGAAAGCCGTGGAAGAAACCATGCGGCACTCGCCGTCGATGTGCAGCACCCTGCGCAGCGTCACTGACGACGTCACGGTCGGTGACTACACCTTCCCGGCCGGCACCTTCATCATCGTGAACACCTATGCCGCCAACCGTGATCCGTCGATCTACGAAGACCCCACCCGCTTCGACATCACTCGCGACGACCCACCGCCCATCCTCACCTTCGGCGGTGGCGCGCACTACTGCCTCGGCGCCAACCTTGCCAGGCGAGAACTCTCCGAGGCGCTCAAGATCCTTTCCCATCGCCTGCCGCATCCACGGAGCATCGAAAATCCGCCGTGGCGGCCACTTCTCGGCATGAGTGGGCCCACGCGCCTACCACTCGAGTTCGATACCTGATCCGCCGCGTCGCACGACGCGCTGCCGGTACAGCAGGCTCGCGTTGAAATAGGTCAGGTAGACAACTGTGGCGGCCACGGCGGCTCGACGAGTGCGAGAATTGAAAAGCGCTAAGCCCAGGCCCGCTTCGATGCTGCCGTTGATGAGCACGTGGGCCCGAATGCGGTCCTTGAAGGCCATCCGATTCACCGATTCGAACGCACTCGGGCACAGAAGGTGCGCGATACCGGACGCCATGAGTCCCAGTCCCCCTAGCAATGCCCATCTTTCGGATCGTGTGCGTCCAGGCTTCATGGGGTCGACCTCTCGTGGAGAACGACGGGAAGGTGGATGGGGCCACGCAGCGAGCTGTTGGTGGACCACGTTGTCCGTCCGGTGAGCGAAATTCGGGACACGCGGTTGACCAGTTCACGGAGAACGGCTTGTGCCTCCATCCGTGCCAGCGGCGCTCCCAGACACAGGTGTGGACCGTACCCAAAGCCGACGTGGGTGCGTGGATTTCGGTCCGCGCGGAAGGTGTTTGGGTCGTCGAAGGCAAGAGGATCACGGTTGGCCGCTCCAAATGACATCAGCACGCGTGAACCCGATGGGATGGTGATATCGCCTACTTGATAGTCGGCACGAGTGTATCGGTAGAGGTTTTGAATGGGGCTGGTGTAGCGCACGTGTTCTTCGATGGCCTGAGGGATGAGGTCGGGGTCGGCGCGGATCATGTCGTATTGATCGGGGTGGTGAGCGTAGGTGTGGAGCATCCCCCCGAGAAGGTTGGTTGTGGTCTCATTGCCGGCGATCAAAAGCAAGATTGCGATGTAGAACAACTGGTTGTCGGTCATCGCACCATCGGCGCTGTGCGCCAACAGGCGGCCGAGGACGGTGTCCGATCCCTTAAGGTGCCCCTCCGCCAGATGTTTCAAGAAATAGCGGCGCAGCGCTACTGCGGCGCGCATCGACCGGGCCATACTCGCAACGCCTTTCACCGAAGGGGTGAAGTTGATGATTTGGGTGGCTTCGTCTGACCACCGGCGGAAGTCGGCGATGTCGCTCTCGGGGACGCCGAGGATGGCGGCGATGACGCGAAGAGGCATCGGGATTGTCAGCCGCTGCACGGCATCGCAGTCACCAGCAGCGATCATGTCATCGACGAGTTCGGCGGCAAGCCCATCGATGATGCTGCGCCAACTCTCCAGTGCACCCTTGGTAAATGCCGGCTGGACTTGTTTGCGCAGGCGGCTGTGCTGTTCTCCGTCGGTGACCACCACAAGATCGGCGACCATCCGTACTCGGGTCACTCCATGGCTGCTGGTCACCTGATCTGTGTCGCGTAGGGCTGCGCGGACATCGTCGAGCCTGTGCAGAATCCATGTGGCACGCCGGGGGTTGTAGTGAACACGTCCGCTGCGGTGCAGGGCGTCGTAGGCAGCGTGGGGCTGCGCCGCGACGGCCGGGTCCAACGGGTCATAGTCGGTATTGATCGCACCCGTCCACCCCGTGTAGCCACGACTGCGCGTGCGGATCGCCGCGGCGACGTTTAATCGCCCCGCTGCAATGATCGGCGACAACAATGCGACGGAACCGTCAGCGGCCTTTCCGAGCTTCAAGATGAGCGCACCTTTCCCGACAGCAGTGGTCTTAGAGTCAGTCCCGGCCGCTAGGCGGTCAATACCTGGCAGCGAAGTTGAGAAGGCCCCATGCACGGCTGAGAAGCACTTCTGTCCGCAAAATCACCAGGAGCTGCGCATGCCGATAAGACATCGAGCCCAATCTGTCTCGCGGTGATAGAACGGATTTGTGGTCTACCGATGCTTGGAGGGGAAGGAGGGACTCGATGGTGCGTCAGGCCGATGCGTCTGAGTTAGATGAACGCGGGCATCGATTCCCAGCCTCGGACAGCCGACGCCGATGACAAGTGTGCGTTCTGGGTGTCGATATCCCACTCGGGGAAGCGCTTGAAGATTTCCTCGAGCGCGATTCGTGCCTCCAGCCTGGCGAGTGCCGCTCCGAGGCAGAAGTGGGCTCCTACGCTGAATGCCAGGTGCTGACGGGGCTGGCGATGGATGTCGAATCGGTCTCCGTCAGGCGGGAATTGGCGGTGGTCGCGGCAAGCCGACGCGATCAGCGGCATCATGACGCTGCCTTCGGGCACTGTGTGGCCGTACCACTCGGTATCACGGGTGACGTAGCGGGCGAGGTGCGGTACGGGAGGTTCGTAGCGCAGCAGTTCCTCGATCGCCTGTGGTATCAACCGATGATTGACCGCGATCTCGCGCCGCTGGTCGGGATGGTCGGCGAGAACTTTTCCGGCCCAGCCAAGGAGTCGGGTGGTGGTCTCGTTGCCCGCCGAGGCGACGAGTCCTATGTAAAGCAGGATTTCGTCGCGGGTCAGGGTTCGGCGGACTCCTGTCTCGTCGTCGAATTCGACGTTGAGGAGTTCAGTGGTGATGTCGTCGGAGGGGTGTTCGGCGCGCCAGTCGAGATAGGCGGCGAACACCTCGTCGTACTGGACGCCTTCCGAGGCCAGGGTCATGGGTTGGCCGGCCTCGGTGAGCAACGCGGCATTCGAACGTTCCCGGACTTGTTCTTGGTGGTCTTCGGGAATGCCGACCAGCATTCCGATGACTCTCATCGGCATCTGAGCGCCGAGATCGCCAATGAAATCGAAACGTCCAGTGCCGACGACAGGGTCGAGACATTGTGCACAAAACGCGCGAATCTTGTCCTCGAGGTCAGCGATCTTGCGGGGGGTGAAAATCCGCGCGAGCAATTTACGGTGGATGTCATGAACCGGTGGGTCTTCGAAAACGATGATGCCGGGCGGTATCTCGATGTTGGCCTTGATCACTTCGAGGATCATTCCGCGGGCTGAACTGAACGTGCCGGTGTCGACCAGCGCACGACTCACGTCCTGGAAACGACTGAGCGCATAGAAATCGTATTGCTCGTTGTAGTACAGCGGCGACTCCTCGCGCAGCCGCCGGAACACTGGGTAGGGATCGGCCAGAAGTTCCACATCGTAGGGGTCGTACCGAATGTCGTTGACCTCAGTTACGGTCATGGCCCGTCCTCCTGGTGCAGTGGAACCTGCCGCGATCCCTCGATGTATCACAGCAGACCTAGCGCCAACTGACAAGACAATTCGGAGCTGAATGTCGCGTCATCGTGGACTGTTGCGGATTCGGGCGGTGTGGTGACGAGGAACTCCTGGGCGGAAGTCACCTACTTCTCATAAGATTTCGTACGAAATGACACGTGTGAAACGACAAGATACCGTTGACCCCGGCCCCAGTTCGCAATACGGTTATCTGCAGGTTGTCGCGTCAAACCGAACTGGAGCACAACGGTGGGCCTTGCCCTTGCGTAGCCATGGATGGTCGGGCCACACGCCGGCCTCCGATGAGGAAGCCGTCAACAGGATTCTGGACGCGGTTGACTCCTTGATTGCCGAAGGCGGATCGGCCATCCGCATCAGCGACGTGGCCCGCGTTCTGGGAGTAAGCCGGCAGACCATCTACCGTTACTTTCCTGGGGCTGAAGCGCTTCTGGTCGGAAGCCAGATGCGTTCGGCTAACGGCTTTCTCGATCGTTTAGCCGATCACCTGCGTGGGTGGACAAATCCGGGGGCTGCCGTCGTCGAGGGCGTAGCATTCGCGGCCGAGGAGTTCGCCGACGACCCGCTGATGGCGCGCGTCCTAGACGCACGGTTACCGGGCGGCACGTCGGCCTCGTTCACCGCCGGTGCGGCATTTGGTCTCGGACGAGAAATGTTCCGACGATATGACGTCGACTGGGCCGCCCACGGCTTCGACCACGCCGCGATCGACGACCTCATCGAACTCGCTGTACGCACACTCCAGTCGATTCTGCTCGATCCTCCCGAGCGGCCACTCAACCCAGTGGCACTCCGCAGGCTCGTGAGCAGATGGCTTGGACCGGCCGTCCTCTACCACCAGCTGACCCGCGACATCGATGCACTAACCGCTCTCACGCATGCCAGCCAACCGGCTTCCAGCGCTCGCGGATCAGTCAAATTGGCGTGACCAGAGCGCATCCGGCGACCTGGAGCTACCAACCCCCGACCAGCAGTTCGCTGCGCGGCCCGACGCGCCTTCCCGGGTGCGCCTCCACACCTAGTGAGGTGCCAGAAGCTCACTTGTGCGGCGAGATGCCACGCATCAGCGTGTCGATCAGTCCGTAGTAGCGCTCGGTGGTTTCCTGCGCTGAGGTCGTAACGCTGAGCATGCGGTATAGCGTGGCTCCGATTAGTGCGTCGGTGGCAGCTTCGACGTCGGCATCTCCCCGAATTTGGCCCATCGAGATTCCGACGCGTAACCGGCGTGACACTGCATCATGGAAACGGCTGGTGAGTTGGCGGTATAACGTGTCGCGGTCGCTCGGGTTTTCGGCGGCGGCGGCGGCGAGAGCGCGGACGAGTGCGACATTCTCGGCAGCCGAACCGATTTCGGCGTACGCGCGCATCCAAGTTCTCAAGTCCTCGACCGTGTCTCCGGTATCCGGAAGCGTGAAATCGGTCTGGTCGTAGGCTCGCATGACCGCCTCGGCCACCAGGGGGCCTTTAGACGGCCACCGCCGATACACCGTTTGGGTAGCCACGCCGGCGACCGCGGCGACCTTGTCCATCGAGACTCCGCTGTAGCCCGCTTCGACGAGCAGCGACCGGGTGGCTTCCAGGATCGCCTCGTGCACAGCCGCGCTCCGCGGTCGTCCCCGCCGAGATTGGCTCACACACAGAACCTAGAGCAATTGCCCGACGTCGCGTCTAGGCAACGGCGCCACGATGTGTCACGATTAACGAGAAAATTTATCTCGTAATTGTTACTGATCGTCGCCGACGGGCGTGCGTCTGGTCGTGAAGGTGGATACATGCGCGAGCTGTGCGTCGTCACCGGAGGCGCGGGTGGCATGGGACTGGCCGCGGCCAAGATCGTCGGGCAAGAGCGGCTGGTCGTCATCAGCGATGTCAGCCCCGGCCGCCTACAAGCCGCGTCAGCCGAATTACAGAGCCTCGACATCGAGTGCGTCGCAGTCAACTGCGACGTCACGGACCGCTCGTCGGTCGCCGAGTTGATCGCCACCGCACGGTCGCTGGGCTCGGTGACCTCGGTGATCCACACGGCCGGCGTCAGCCCGAGGATGGGCGATGCCGAATACATTCTGCGGATCAACGCACTGGGCACGGTCCACGTCAACGAGGCCTTTCTTCCCTTGGCGTCTGAGGGGTTCGCGATCGTCAACGTCGCGTCCATGGCCACGCACGTGTTCCCTCGGTTGTTCATCCCCAAGCGACGGTTCAAGGACGCTCTGCGCAACGAGGACCGCTTCATGGCCAAGATGACCGCCGTCTGCAAAAGAGTGCCAGCCGGGATCCGCCCCGGTCTGGCGTACTCCATCAGCAAGAACTTTGTGACGTGGTACAGCGCCTCTCAGGCGGGCCGATTCGGCAGCCGCGGTGCCCGCATCGTCTCGGTATCTCCGGGCAGCATCGACACCGAGATGGGCAGGTTGGAGGAGCAAGCCGGATCAGGCGCGATGGTGAAACTGGCCGCCTTGAAGCGTTTTGGAAAGCCCGAGGAGGTCGCCGAGGTGCTGGCTTTCTGCGCTTCGACGAAGGCCGGTTACCTCACCGGTGTGGACATCGCTTGCGACGGCGGCGTTCTCGCGGCGTTCACGCTCAAAAACATGATTCCGCTAGCTACCCGCACCACGTAGCCCCGCAGAGAAGGACGATATTGCCATGGCGGACATCGACGCTCGCAGCGCACGCACACGTCGGGCGCTCGGCCTCCTGGCCGGCCTGATCGGAGTGGCGCACTTCCTGGTTCCGCGGATCTTCGATCCGTTCAATCGCCTTGGTTTCCCCAATCACGCTCGCACTTTCACCTACGTCAACGGCGCGATCGAAACGGCGCTCGGCGTCCTCATGCTGCGCGCAGACACGCGTCGACCAACGGCCCTCTTGTCCGCTTGCTACATCAGCTACTTGACGATCAGCATCCTTCGCACCCAACTTCGCACGCGACGCGGCGACGGTCGCCCAGAATAGGAACAACAGTGTCGGTCAGCCACACCGCCCACAAGGCGGCCGAAACCCTCAAACCAGTCGCCAGCCTCGTGCGGATGAATGTCGCCGGCGCCATCCAGACCCGCCGGCGCGGCTACGACGGCTGGACCGGCGCGATCAACACCGACTATGACCCGCAGGACCCTGCCACCGCCGCGGACCCTTACGACGCGTACCGCGCCCTCCACCGAAGCGGCCGCGTGCACTACAACCCAAGGCGCGCCACCTTCATCCTCAGCCGCCTCGACGACGTGCGGGCCGCGTTGCGCGACACCGACCAGGTCACCAGCGCCCAAGGGGTCACCCGCCTGAGGATCTCGGCCCCGCTGGCAGTGGTCACCGACGGCGAAGAACACGCCCGGCTACGCAAGCAAGTCCAGCCGGGATTCAGCAAGGGCGCCATGAAGTCCTGGCAGGAGATGATTGAGAAGTTAGCCATCGACCTGGTCACCGACGTGCTGAACGACCCCGGCTGCGATGTAGTGCAGCGCTTGGCCATTCCGATGCCGATACGCTTGATCGCCCAGATCCTGGGCGTGCCCGAGACCGACGTCGGCGACTTTCGTCGTTGGTCCGAACGCGCCGTGGGAGTCATGGAACTGAGGTCCACGCTCTCCGGTGTCGTCGACGCGGCCAAGTCGATGTCGGCAATGGTGGCGTTACAACGTTACTTCACAAGCCAATTCGCAGCCGGTGGACTCAAGGGGTCCAACACCGTGCTCGGGCGCCTTCTCGAGCACAACACCGACGGCAGCCTCACCGACCGTCAGCTTCTGCTCATCGCCATCCACCTGCTGATCGCCGGCAACGAGACCACGACCAACCTCCTGGGCGGAATGTTCGACACCCTGGCCCGCCGGCCCGACCAATACGACCTGATCCGCGCCAACCCCGACCTCATCCCCCTCGCCCTGGAGGAACAGCTCCGCTTCACGACGCCCATCCAGAACCTCTACCGCTACACCCGGGCCGACTACCGCATCGCCGACGTCACCATCCCCACCGGCTCACGCGTGCTGCTGTCCTTCGGCGCGGCTAACCGGGACCCCACCGCGTTCGAGGACCCCGATGAGTACCGCGCGGACCGCGATCCGCGAACGCACGTCGCCTTCGGCTACGGCGCCCACATGTGCCTGGGCGCACCGCTGGCCCGCATGGAAGCCCAAGCCGTACTGCGGCAACTCGTCACCCGCGTCGCCCGAATCACTCCCGCCGGCCCGACGCAGTGGTCGAGCCACAGCTCGCTACGCGGACCCACGCGCTTGCCGATCCGCCTTACCCCCGCCTGACGTAGAAGACCATCGCCGGTACGCCAAGGAGACCCCAGCCTGCTAAGGCGTCGCTTAGAGCACTTGTATTTTGCCGGTCGTGCCGTCGACCTCAACAAGCGCGCCCGGCGGCAAAGTCTTGGTGGCGCCCGCAACGTCCACCACACATGGGAATCCGAATTCGCGGGCCACCACCGCCGCGTGCGACATCGGACCACCCAACTCGGTCACCACGGCCGCGGCGTAAATGAAGGCGGCGGTGTAACCGACGTCGGTGACCTCGGCGACGAGGATCTCGCCAGGCTGCAGGTCGTCGATGGTCTCCGGCCGCACGATCCGCACCCGGCCGCGCACCCGGCCGCCGCAGACACCGACCCCGTGCAGGGTCTCCCCACTGGTGAGGGCTTCCGAGGTCGGCTCGGTTGGCTGCCAGCTGCCGCTGAACACCGTCGGCGGAACGACGGTGGCCAGCCTGCGCTGTTCGGCTCGGCGCCGGGCCACCAGGCCCCCGACGTCGGCAGGGAGCGCATCGAGCTCGTCGACCAGTAGATAGAACACATCGTCAGCGGTCTGGAAGACTCCGGCCTCGACCAACCGGCGCCCGTACTCGCGCATCAGGTTGCGCAGCACCCAGTTGGCCCGCACCACTTTGTCGCGACGGACTTCGCGATCGCGAAGTTGGTGTCCGGCCAAGCGCGCAATCGGCTTGGCCCGCAGCGGAATCCGGGTAGGCTCCGGCTGCGGCGCGGGAGGTGCGCTCATTGCCCGGGCCACCATGCGCACGAGCAACTCGGGATCGTCGGCGTAGCTGGTCGAGCGCATCTCGAGTTCGGCCGGGCCGCGATGCCCGATCAGTGCCAGCTCGGCCAGCACCGCGGCGTGAAACTCCGGCGCCTCGACCGCCAGCTTGCCCAGTCGCTCCCCCGGTTCGGCAAGCAGCGCCGTCACTTTCGGGTCGCGCTGGGCGGCGAGCACCAACCGCTGCATCGCTTCGACCGAGCGCGCGCTCACCAGTTCCGGTCCCGCCGGCGCGGCGGTATCTCGCCCACATAAACCGCGCAACAACACGTTGAACGCGGCGCACAGCATGAACGAAGCCGAGGCCAGCACCCACCCGTGCACCACCTCGTCCCGCGCCAACGCGATCAGGCTCAGCAGCCGGCGATCGTCGAGCCGGGTGCCGTCGTCGCCGGCCAGGCGTTCCAGGCGATCGACATCGGCGACGAACTCGTGGGTGTCATCGGCCGACCCGGCGGACAGGCCGATCAGGTTCACACCGAATACCCCGATGTTGCGCACGGTCCGCAGTTGCCTTCGCAGCCGGCCAGTTTCGGAGCGTGGGCGCTCCGCGCCGAAGATCGGCAGCGACGCCATACTTGGGCCGAAGAATCCGCTGTTGCTGACGATTGTGGCGGGTTTGGCGAAGGGCACCGTTTCCGCCATGAAGTGCGCCGAGGTGATGGCGCCGTAGAGCCGGTGGGCGAACACCGCCACCGTGCGCATCGCGATTTCGCGCTGGATCACCCCTCCCGGCCGCAGCCGCTCGGCGATGGCTACGCCGCCGGCGCGCAGCCCGCGCACAGTCACCGAGGCCGATGCCGGAGAGAACGGGCCGGGCAATGCCTCCGACAAATTGGTGGCCAGGAAGGTGGGAAAGCGCGGGTCGATCGGGGTGTCGAACTCCCCGTTATCCCCTGCCGGGCCGGCCCAATTCGGTTTCACGCCGTCCTCGCTCGGGGCGTCGACGGTGGGCAAGTCCTGGATGTTGGTCATCCGCCAGGGCAGCGAGACCACGCGCTTGCCCACGCTGACCCGGCCGCGCACCGCGACGGCGAAATCCTCGACACACTCGACGGAGTTCCACGCCGGCCGGAACTCCCACTGTTGCCGCAACCGCGCGGTGTCCATGAACGGGGCACTCTGCACGAGTTGCAGCTCGGCGGGCCGTACGCCCAGCCGCACGATCGGGCGTCCGAGCGCCGCGGCCACCCGCCGGAAGGTCAGCTCACCCGGTGCGGCGAGATTGATTGGGCCACTGCCGACTTCGGTGTCCACGATCGCCCGGTTGAACAGGCGGAGCGCGTCGTCGAGGTGGACGACCTGGATGCGACGATCGGCTGCTGCGACCGGAAACGCCGGTAACGCCAACACCCGGCGCACCCAGTTGTCGACGCTCCGGCCGAGGATCGGCGCCGTGCGGATGACAACCCATTCCAGGCCCGAATCCTCGAGCAGCTGTTCGACGCGGGCCTTGTGCCGGCCGTCGGCACCGACGGGGGTTCTCGCGTCGTGCTCGGTCTTGGGTGCGTCCCCGCCGCCGTAGACGTGCGCCGACGACGGGAAAACGATGCGCCGGGTTCCGGTTTCAGCGATCCCCTCGAGAACGTTGAGCGTTCCACCGATGTTGACCTGCTCGCTGCCGGTCGCCCACGCACAGTGCGCGACCACGTCCGCACCGGCGACGGCGCGCTTGACCGCTTCCGCGTCACGGATGTCCCCCTCGACGAATTCCGCCGCGCTCGACCAGCTTTCGGGGCGGCGTCGGGCGATGCCGACGACATCATGGCCCTGGCTGAGCAATCGGGCGGCGACGCCGCGGCCGAGCACAGCACTGGCCCCGGTGACCGCAACTCTCACGGAGCGCCCTTACTCATCGTCGTCATCGTCGCTCAGGGCCGCATTGACCAGCGCGTCGAGATCCATGTCGGCGATGTCCTTTTCGCTCGTCGCCGCGGGGGCCGACGGACCGCTGCCGTCGGCCTCGTTCGCTAACGCGAGCAGCAGCTCCAGCACCCCCGCCTGACGCAGGCGCTTGACCGGAATGGACCCGACGACGCGTTGGATCTCGGCCTCGCCGGGCGCGGCGGCCGGGGCGCTTTGCTCCGCCGTGCCGACGAGTTCGCGGTAGATGTAGCCGGCCAGCGCCGCGGAGTTCGGGTAGTCGAAGATCAGCGTCGGCGAAAGCCCCAGCCCGGTGGCCGATTTGAGCCGGTTGCGCATCTCGACGGCGGTCAGCGAGTCGAAGCCCAACTCTTGGAACGCCCGATCCGGATCGATGGACTCGGGGCTGGAGTTGCCCAGCACCGTAGCGATGTTCGAGCGGACCAAGTCCAGCACCACCGCCTGCTGTTCGTCCTCGGGCAGCCCCTCGAGGCGCTGCAGCAGAGCCGATTTCGACTTCGCCGCGGCCAGCGAGTCGTCAACCTGACGCCGGCTGGGCGCGTTGATCAAATCGACGAACATGGGCGGCAGGGTGCCGTTGTCGAACTTGACGCGCAGCGCCGCGAGGTCGATGTGGGCGGGCAACATGAACGGCTCGTCGACGATCAGCGCGGTGTCCATCAATTCCAGCGCCTCGTCGGAGGACATCGCGACGATGCCGTCGCGGCCGAATCGGGCCCGGTCGGCGGCGCCCAGGGCGCCGGTCATGGCGCTGGCCTGGTCCCACAGGCCCCATGCCAGCGAGACCGCCGGCAACCCGAGGTTGCGCCGGTGCACCGCCAGCCCGTCCAGGAAAGAGTTGGCCGCCGCGTAGTTGGCCTGGCCCGACGCTCCGGCCAGCCCGGCCATCGACGAGAACAGCACGAACGCGGAGACGTCGAGGTCGCGGGTGAGCTCGTGCAGGTTCCATGCCGCGTCGACCTTGGCGCGCAGCACCGCATCGATGCGCTCCGGCGTCAGCGACGAGATCACCGCGTCGTCGAGCACGCCGGCCGCATGAATCACGCCGGACAGCGGTCGCTGCACCGGGATATCGGCCAGCACCTTGGCGACGGCCTCGCGGTCCGCCGCGTCGCAGGCGACCACCTGTACCTGGGCCCCGGCCGCGGACAGCTCGGTCATCAGCTCCGCCGCGCCCGGTGCATCCAGGCCGCGCCGGCTCATCAGCACCAGGTTGCGCGCGCCGTGGCGGGTTACGACGTGACGTGCCAACGCCGAACCCGCCATGCCGGTCGCGCCGGTGATCAGCACGGTGCCCGCCACCCAGGCGTCGGGCATGGTCATCACGACCTTGCCGACGTGGCGGGCCTGGCTCAGGTACCGCAACGCCGCCGGCGCGCGCCGCACGTCAAACCTGGTGACCGGCAACGGTTGCAGCACGTCGTCGCCGAACAGCGCGGCCAACTCGTCGAGCATCTCCCTGATGCGCTCGGGTCCGGCCTCGAAGAGGTCGAAGGCGCGGTAGCGCACACCCGGGTGGTCGCGGGCGACGACCTCCGGGTCGCGAATGTCGGTCTTGCCCATCTCCAAGAACACCCCGCCGGGGGCGACCAGCCGTAGCGACACGTCGACGAAATCACCCGACAGCGAGTCGAGCACTAGGTCAACGCCGCGGCCGCCGGTGATCGTCCTGAACTTGTGCTCGAAATCGAGGCTGCGGGAGTCGGCGATGTGGTCGTCGTCAAAGCCCAGGGCCCGCAACGTGTCCCATTTGCCCCGGCTGGCCGTCGCAAACACCTCCAGGCCGAGGTGGCGGGCCAGCTGCACGGCGGCCATGCCCACCCCGCCGGCCGCGGCGTGCACGAGGACGCGCTGGCCCGGCTTGACGCCCGCGAGGTCGACCAGCGCGTAGCGGGCGGTGGCGAACACCACCGACGCCGTCGCGGCCGCGGTAAGTGACCAGCCGGCCGGCACCTTGACCAGCAGCCGCTGGTCGGTGATGGCGATGGTCCCGGTCCCGTCCGGGAACAGGCCCATGACCCGGTCGCCGACGGCGAAACGGCCGCTGTCCGGGGCAGTTTCGACCACGACGCCGGCGGCCTCGATGCCCATCACCGCGTCCGGGTCGGGGTAGAGGCCGAGCGCGATCATCACGTCGCGGAAGTTGGCGGCGATGGCCGACAGGGCGACCCGGACCTGGCCCGGGCCGAGCGGCGCAACGTGCTTAGAGGCGTCGGGGATCCGCTCCAAGCGCAGGTTCTCGATGGTGCCGTAACTGCTCATGCCCAGCCGCCACGGGCCGTCGTCGGGCGGCACCAACAGGCCGCCGACGGCGCGGCTGCCGTGCACCCGCGCGGTGAAGACGGTCCCGTTGCGCAGCAACACCTGCGGCTCGCCCGGCGCCAAGACGGCCGCCACCGCGTCAGCGTCCAGCGGCACATCGGTGTCGACGAGCACGATGCGGCCAGGGTGCTCCGTCTGCGCCGAGCGCACCAGGCCCCACACCGCCGCGCCCGCCAGATCGGTGACGTCCTCCCCCGGCAACGCCATGGCGCCGCGGGTCGACACCACCAGCGTTCCCGCCCCGTCGCGCGAGAGCCACGACTGCAGCACCGGCAGCACCGCGCGCGTCGCCGCGTGTACCTCGGTGACGACGTCCCCGGCGACGGGTGCCGATTCGAAAAGCACAGCCGAAGTGTCCTCGAATCCCGTTGCACCCCAGGCACATAACTCGACCGGTTGGACCGCGGACAGCGGCTGGGCGGACCAGACGACCTCGAAGAGCCGGTCGGGTCCCGAACTCGACACCGCGGCCAGCAGCTGCTGATCGGTCACCGGCCGGGCCACCATCGACGCCACCGAGAGCACCGGCAGCCCCAAGCCATCGGCCAATTCGATCGACACGGCCGACTCCCCCACCGGCACGATCCGCGCCCGTACCGCCGCCGCGCCCGCCGCGTGCAGCGACACCCGCTGCCACGAGAACGGCACCAGCATCGACCCGTCGGGGAGCTCGCCCCCGTCCGACGCCAGGATCACCGCGTGCAACGCGGCGTCGAGAATCGCGGGGTGGACACCGAATCCGGCCACCGACACCCCGGCGACCTCGGGCAGCGCGACTTCGGCGAACACCTCGTCGCCGCGGCGCCACATGGACGTCAGGCCGCGGAACGCGGGCCCATACCCGTACCCCCGCTCGGCGAGCCGCTCGTACCCGTCGCCGATATCCACGGGCACCGCGCCTACCGGCGGCCACGCCGACAGATCCGCGTCCGGTTGCACAGACCCCGCGCGCAGCACGCCCTCGGCGTGCAATGACCAGCCGGAGCCCGCTTCGGCGCGCGAGAACACGGACACCGAGCGGGCGCCCGAATCGTCCGCGCCGCCGACGACGACCTGAACCGCGACCGACCCACCGGCCGGCAACACCAGCGGCGCCGCCAGATTCAGCTCGTCGACGACTCCGCAGCCCACCTCGTCGCCGGCCCGGATCGCCAACTCGACGAATCCCGCGCCGGGGAACAGCACGACGCCACCGACGGCGTGGTCGGTCAGCCAGCCTTGCGCGCTCGGCGACAACCGACCGGTCAGCACCACGCCACCCGAGGCCGGCAGCTCCACCACCGCGCCCAGCAGGGCATGCTCGCCGGCCGCCAGCCCCAGCCCGGCCGCGTCCGCGGGGGTGCCGTCACCGGCGAGCCAAAAGCGCCGCCGTTCAAAGGCATACGTGGGCAGCTCGACGAAGTTGGCCGCGCCGAGCGCGCCGCGCCAGTCCACGTCCACGCCGGCGACGAACCCCTGCGCGACGGCGTTGATCAGCGACGCCGGCTCCGGGCGGTCCTTGCGCAGGGCCGACATTGTGGTCACGACGGCGTCCGGCAGCGACTCCTCGATCGACGCCGTCAGCCCGCCGCTCGGCCCGACTTCGAGGAAGCGGGTGGCGCCGGCGGAGTGCGCGAACCGGACGCTGTCGGCGAATCGCACGGCTTCGCGGACGTGCCGCTTCCAGTACGCCACCGAACCGAAATCGTCGCCGGCCAGTTGCCCGGTCAGGTTCGACACGACCGGGATGGTGGGCTTGCCGACGACGAGCCCGCCCGCGACGGTTCCGAATTCGTCGATCATCGGATCCATCAGCGGGGAGTGGAACGCGTGGGACACGGCGAGTCGGTGGACGCGGCGGCCGTCGGCGCGCAGCCGGTCGGCGACCGCGGTCACCGCGTCGTCGGGGCCGGAAATCACCACGGAGGCAGGCCCGTTGACCGCCGCGATGCCGACGCCGGGCGTCAGCAGGGGCCGCACCTCCTCTTCGGTGGCCTGCACGGCGATCATCGCCCCGCCGGCCGGCAGCGCCTGCATGAACCGGCCCCGGGCGGCGACCAGTACCGCCGCGTTCTGTAGCGACAGGACACCGGCGACGTGTGCGGCGGTGATCTCGCCGACCGAGTGGCCCATCACGAAATCGGGCCGTACGCCCCAGGATTCGAGCAGCCGGAACAGGGCGACTTCCACGGCGAACAGGGCCGGCTGGGCGAATTCGGTGGTGCTCAGCAGGTTTTCGTCCTCACCCCACATGACGTCGCGCAGGGGCCGCAGCAGGTGCTGGTCCAACTCGCCCAGCACGGCGTCGAACGCCTCGGCGAACACCGGGTACGCCGCGTGCAACTCCCTTCCCATGCCGAGGATTTGGGAGCCCTGGCCCGGGAAGACGAAGACCGTCTTGCCGCCGGCCGTTGCCGTGCCGCGGATCACCGAACCGGCCAGCTCGTTCCGGGCCAACTCGTCCAACCCGGCCAGCAGGCCGTCGCGGTCACCGCCGACAACGACGGCCCGATGCTCGAAGTTTGACCGGCCCGCCAGCGACCACGCCACATCGGCGACGTCGAGTTCGGCGTGGCTGCGAAGGTGCGTCGCCAGCCGGGTGGCCTGCGACGCTAGGGCCGTCGCGGATTTCGCCGACACCACCCACGGCACCACCGGCGGCTCGGGGCGCTGCACGACGCGCTCCGACCCGGCGGGCGCCGCTTCGATGATCACGTGGGCGTTGGTGCCGCTGATGCCGAACGAGGACACCCCGGCGCGCAGGGCCTTGCCGTGTGCCGGCCAGGGCCGGGCTTCGGTCAGCAACGACACGGCCCCCAGCGACCAATCCACATGGGGGCTGGGCTCGTCGACGTGCAACGTGGCCGGCAACATCTCGTGGCGCATCGCCAGCACCATCTTGATCACACCGGCGACGCCGGCCGCGGCCTGCGTGTGACCCATGTTCGACTTGATCGACCCCAGCCATAGCGGTTCGGCGCGGTCGCGTCCATAGGTCGCCAACAACGCTTGGGCCTCAATGGGATCGCCCAACATCGTTCCGGTGCCGTGGCCTTCGACCGCGTCGACCTCGGCCGCGGACAGCCCGGCGTTGGCCAGCGCCGCCCGCACCACCCGCTGCTGCGACGGACCGTTGGGCGCGGTCAAACCGTTCGAGGCGCCGTCCTGGTTGATCGCCGAACCCCGCACCACCGCCAGCACCTGGTGCCCGAGGCGCTCGGCGTCGGACAGCCGCTCCACCACGAGCATGCCGCCGCCCTCGGAGAATCCGGTGCCGTCGGCCGCGCCGGCGTAGGCCTTGCACCGGCCGTCGGCGGACAACCCGCGCATACGGCTGAACTCGACGAAGATGTCCGGGGTGGCGTTGACCGTGACGCCGCCGGCCAGCGCCAGATCGGATTCACCCGAGCGCAGCGACTGCACCGCCATGTGCAAGGCCACCAACGACGACGAGCACGCCGTGTCCACCGAGACCGCGGGGCCCTCCAGGCCCAGCGCGTACGAAATGCGGCCCGACGCCACACTGGACGACTGCCCGGTCAGCCGGAAGCCCTCGGCGGCCGCCGGGGCGCCGATTCCGTAGCCCTGCGTGTACACCCCGGCGAACACGCCGGTGGCGCTGCCGCGCAATGCGCCGGGCTCGATTCCCGCGCGCTCCAACGCTTCCCAGGACAACTCGAGGAACAGCCGCTGCTGCGGGTCCATGGCCAGCGCCTCGCTGGGCGTGATGCCGAAGAAGGCGGGGTCGAAGCCGGCGACATCGTCGACGAAGCCGCCGGTGCGGGTGTAGCAGGTGCCCGGAACGTCGGGGTCCGGGTTGTACAGCCCGTCGAGGTTCCAACCGCGATCGGTCGGGAATTCCGAGAGCACGTCGCGGCCCTCGGTCAGCATGTCCCACAGGTCCTCGGGGGAATTCACCCCACCGGGATACCGGCACGACATGCCGACGATGACGATCGGGTCGTCGTCGGTGGCGCGGACCACCGGGGCGTGGCTGACCTCTTGCGGCGCTCCGGCGAGCTCGGTGCGCATGTAGCTGGCTAGGCCGTTTGGCGTCGGGTAGTCGAAGATCAGCGTGGGCGAAAGCGCCAGTCCCGTGGCGGTTTTGAGCCGGTTGCGCATTTCGACCGCGGTCAGCGAGTCAAAGCCCAACTCCTGGAACGCCTTGTCCGGGTCGATCGCCTCGGGGCTCGTGTTGCCCAGCACGGTGGCGATGTGCGAGCGCACCAGGTCCAGCAGCACCGCTTGCTGCTCGGCCTCGGGTAGCCCCTGCAGGCGATGCGCCAGCGCCGATTTCGACTTCGCGGCGGCCAGCGAGTCGTCGACGCGGCGGCGGGCCGGTGCGTTGACGAGGTCGCTGAACATCGGCGGCACCGCGAGGGCGTGGGCGCGCAGCGCGCCGAGATCGATGCGGGCGGGCGCCATGAACGGTTCATCGACGATCAGCGCGGTGTCGAACAACTCCATCGCCTCGGCCGACGTCAACGCCAGGATTCCGTCGCGGCCCAGCCGGGCGAGGTCGGCCTCGTCGAGCCCACCGGTCATCGCGCTGGCCTGATCCCACAGCCCCCACGCCAGCGATATCGCCGGCAGCCCGTGTGCGCGCCGATGCGCGGCCAGTCCGTCCATAAACGAGTTGGCCGCCGCGTAGTTGCCCTGGCCCGACGAACCTACCAGCCCGGCCATCGAGGAGAACATCACGAACGTCGACAGATCCAGGTCGCGGGTCAGTTCGTGCAGGTTCCACGCCGCGTCGACCTTGGCCCGCAACACCGCGCCGACGCGCTCGGCCGTCAGCGAGGTGACCATCGCGTCGTCCAGCACGCCGGCTGCGTGAATGACGGCCGAAAGCTTTGGCACAGTGGCGATCACCGCCGCCAGCGCGGCCCGGTCGGCCGCATCGCATGCGACGACCCGGACCGTGGCCCCCGCGGCCTCCAGCTCGGCGACCAGTTCGGCGGCACCCGGCGCGTCCGGTCCGCGGCGGCTCAGCAGCGCCAGGTCCCGGACGCCGTGGTGCGCCACCAGGTGGCGGGCCAGCGTGGCACCCGCCATGCCGGTGCCGCCGGTGATCAGCACGGTGCTTTGGCCGAGTCCAGAAGGCATCGTCATGACGACCTTGCCGACATGGCGGGCCTGGCTGAGGTAGCGCAACGCGGTGCGCGCGCGTCGCACGTCAAAAGTCGTCACGGGCAACGGCTTGAGCACCCCGGCGTCGAAGAGCCCGGCGAGCTCGAGCATCCACTGATGCATTCGGGGGCGGCCCGGCTCGAAGAGGTCGAAGGCGCGGTAGCGCACGCCCGGATATTCCTGCGCGATCGCGCCGGGGTCGCGGATGTCGGTCTTGCCCATCTCGAGGAACATGCCACCGGGGGCGACCAACCGCAGTGAGGCGTCGACGAATTCGCCGGCCAGCGAGTCCAGCACGATGTCCATCCCGGCCCCGCCGGTGGCCGCCCGGAACTTGTCCTCGAATTCCAGGCTGCGGGAGTCCGCGATGTGGTCGTCGTCAAGGCCCATGGCCCGCAGGGTGTCCCACTTGCCGCGGCTGGCGGTCCCGTACACCTCCAGGCCCAAATGCCGGGCCAGCTGGACGGCGGCCATCCCGACGCCGCCAGCCGCGGCGTGCACCAGCACCCGCTGGCCCGGTTTGGCGTCGGCCAGGTGGATGAACGCCATGTAGGCGGTGGTGAAAACGGCGGAGATGGCGGCGGCTTCGGGGTAGGACCAGTCTTCGGGCTTGTGCACCAGCAGGCGGACGTCGCCGGCGACCAGGGTGCCGCTGCCGTCGGGGAAGAATCCGTACACCGAATCGCCCACCGCGAAATCGGTGACGCCTGGCCCGACTTCCACCACCACGCCAGCCCCTTCACCGCCGAGCAGCGCGTCGTGGGTGAACATGCCCAGGGTGATCATGACGTCGCGGAAGTTCGCGGCGATCGCGCGCAGGGCCACCCGCACCTGCCCGGGCTGCAGCGGCGCCTCGGCGTCGGGCACCGGCTCCAGGCGCAGGTTTTCGAACGTGCCGGCGCTGCTGATGCCCAGCCGCCATGGGCCGTCGGCCGGAGGTACCAGCAGACCGTCGACCGCGCGGCTGCCCTGCACCCGCGGGTGATAATGCGTTCCGCCGCGGACCAACACCTGCGGCTCGCCGAGCGCGAGAACGGCGGCGATCGCCCGATCATCCAGCGGCGCATCGGTATCCACGAGGACGATCCGGCCGGGGTGCTCGGTCTGCGCCGACCGTGCCAGCCCCCACACCGCGGCGCCGGCCAAGTCGGTGACGTCCTCCCCCGGCAATGCCATCGCGCCGCGGGTGGCCACCACCAACACGCCGGAGTCATGCTCGGACAGCCACGACTGCACGGCGGTCAGCGCCTGATGCGTGCGCTCATGGGTCTGCGTGACCGGATCATGCTCGGCGGCAAGGGATTCGAACAACCGGTACGACGGCGTATCCCCGGCCGAGGCGGTCGCCGTCGCCGGCGACCAGTTCACCTCGAAGAGCCGGTCCGGGCCCGCACCGGACACCGCCGCGCGCAGCTGCTGCTCGCTGACCGGCCGGACCGCCATCGCCCGCACCGACAGCACCGGCAACCCGAGACCGTCGGCGAGCTCGATGGAAACCGCCTTGGAAACCGCCTTGGCCGCCGACGTACCTGCCGGCGCGATGCGCGCGCGCACCGCCGACGCGCCCGCCGCGTGAAGGGACACACCCTCCCAGGAGAACGGCAACACGACTTCGTCTGTCCCGCCGACGATTTGATGGCCCACCACCAGTGCGTGCATCGCCGCGTCCAGCAACGCCGGGTGCACTCCGAACCCGTTGACGCCCCCGGCGGCGTCCGGCAGCCGCACTTCTGCGAACACCTCGTCGCCGCGAACCCACGCCGCGGTCAGGCCCTGGAACGCGGGCCCGTAGCCGTAACCGCGCGCCGCCAGCCGTTCGTAGCCCTCGACCGGGTCGGCCGCGACCGCCCCCGCCGGCGGCCACACCGACAGCTCCGCCGTCGGCTCGACCGTCCCCTTGCTGAGCGTGCCCTCGGCGTGGCACACCCAGCCGGAGCCGGCGTCGTGACGCGAGAAAATCGACACGCTGCGCCCGCCGCCCTCGTCCTCGGCTCCCACCACCACTTGCACGGCGACCGAGCCCGACCCGGAATCCTTGGCGGGCAACATCAATGGCGCCTGCAGCGTCAGTTCGTCGACCGTCGAGCAACCGACTTCGTCACCGGCGCGGATCGCCAACTCCACGAACCCCGCCCCGGGGAACACGGCCACACCGGACACCGCGTGATCGGCGAGCCAGCCCTGCAGGCCGGGCGACAACCGGCCCGTCAGCAGCACGCCGCCGGAAGACGGCAGCTCGACGACCGCGCTCAGCAGCGGGTGCTCGCTGGCTCCCAGACCCAAGCCCGTGGCGTCGGCCGCGACGCCCTCCCCGGACAGCCAAAACCGGCGTCGGTCAAAGGCGTAGGTCGGCAACTCCACGAAGGCCGCCCCGTCCAACGCGCCGCGCCAGTCGACGCTCACTCCCGCGACGAACGCGGTGGCGGCCGAGGTCAGGAACCTCTCGAGGCCGCCGTCGTCGCGGCCCAGCGTGGGCACGACGATCGGGTCGGCGTCGCCGGCGCAGCTGTTGGCGGTGTCTTCGATCCCGGCGATCAAGGCCGGATGCGGGCTGGACTCGATGAAGGTTCGGAATCCGTGCTCGCACGCGCTGCGCACCGCCTGGTCGAACTGGACGGTCTGGCGGATGTTGCGATACCAGTAGTCGGCGTCCAATCCCGCCGTGTCGTACCGATTTCCGGTCACCGTGGAAAAGAACGCGGTGCGCGTGGACCGCGGCTCGATGCCGGCCAACACGTCGGCGAGCTCAGTCCGGATCGCCTCGACCTCGACCGAATGCGACGCATAGTCGACGTCGATCCGCCGGGTTCGCAGCTCCAGGTCGGCGCAGAACCCGACGAGTTCGTCCAGCGCGGCCCCGTCGCCGGACACGACGACGGCCGATCGGCCGTTGACGGCGGCGATGCTGACGCGATTTCCGTAGGGCGCCAACAGTTCCCGCGCCCGCTCGGTGCTGCACGCGATGGACAGCATGCCGCCGGGGCCGGCCAGCGACCTCAGCAGCTTGCTGCGCAACGTGACGACCCGGGCGGCGTCGGCCAGCGACAGCGCGCCGGCGACATAGGCCGCGGCGATCTCGCCCTGCGAGTGCCCGATCACCGCATCGGGACAGACGCCAACCGACTTCCACAGCTCCGCCAGCGACACCATCACCGCAAACAGCACCGGCTGCACCACGTCCACCCGGTCCAGGCCCGGCGCGTCGGGCGCGCCGCGCAGAACGTCGGTCAGCGACCAGTCGACGAATTCGGCAAAGGCATCCTCGCACGCCTGGATCTGTTGCGCGAAAACCGGTGCGGTGTCGAGCAATTCGACGCCCATGCCCAGCCATTGGGAGCCCTGGCCGGGGAAGACGAAGACGGTCTTGCCCGCGGCGGAGGCAGTGCCGCGAACCACCGAAACGGGTTCGTCTGCTGCCAGCTCATCCAGCCCGGCCAGCAACCGGTCCCGGTCACCGCCGACAACCACGGCACGATGCTCGAAGTCCGACCGGCCCGCCAGCGTCCACGCCACATCGGCGGCATCGAGATCGGCATGGGCGCGCACGTGCGCCGCCAAGCGGGCGGCCTGAGATCGCAACGCCGACGCCGACTTTGCCGACACCGCCCACGGCAGCGCCGCCGGCGCCGTGCCAGGCTCACGTTGCGGGGCCTCGGGCACCGCCTCGACGATCACGTGCGCATTGGTGCCGCTGATCCCGAACGACGACACACCCGCGCGGCGCGCGCGGCTCGCCGGCCAGGGCTGGTTCTCGGTGAGCAGCGACACCGCGCCCGCGGACCAATCCACGTGCGGGCTGGGCACATCGACGTGCAGCGTCGCGGGCAGCGTCTCGTGGCGCATCGCCTGCACCATCTTGATCACCCCGGCGACGCCGGCGCCGGCCTGCGTGTGACCCATGTTCGACTTGATCGATCCCAGCCACAGCGGGGCGTCGCGGTCTTGACCGTACGTGGCCAACAACGCCTGCGCCTCGATCGGATCGCCGAGCGTGGTCCCGGTGCCGTGACCCTCGACGACGTCCACGTCGGCGGCCGAAAGCCCGGCATTGGCAAGGGCGGCGCGCACCACCCGCTGCTGCGACGGCCCGTTGGGCGCGGTCAGCCCATTCGACGCGCCGTCCTGATTGACGGCCGAACCGCGCACCACCGCCAACACCGGATGCCCGAGCCGTCGCGCATCCGACAACCGCTCGACGACCAGCATGGCCCCGCCCTCGGACCAGCCGACGCCGTCGGCGGCGCCCGCGTAGGCCTTGCAGCGGCCGTCCGGCGCCAGGCCGCGGTGCCGGCTGAACTCCACGAAGACCGTGGGGGTGGCGTTGACGGTCGCGCCGCCGGCCAGGGCCAGGTCACATTCGCCCGTTCGCAGCGACTGCACGGCCATGTGCAGGGCCACCAAAGACGACGAACACGCCGTGTCCACCGACACCGCCGGACCTTCCAGCCCGAGCACATACGACACCCGGCCGGAGGCCACGCTGGAGGTCATGCCGGTGAGCCGGTAGCCCTCGATCTCCTCGGCCAACATGCCGTAGCCCTGAACGATGAGCCCGGCGAAGACGCCGGTCGCGCTGCCGCGCAGCCCACTGGGATCGATCCCGGCCCGCTCCAACGCCTCCCACGACAACTCCAGCAACATCCGATGCTGGGGGTCCATCGCCAGCGCCTCGCTGGGCGCGATGCCGAAGAACGCGGCGTCGAAGTCCGCGACACCGTCCACGAAGCCGCCGGTGCGGGCGTAGGTCTTGTGACGCGCGTCGGGATCGGGGTCGAACAACGCCGCGACGTCCCAGCCGCGATCGGTGGGAAAGTCGGTGATCACGTCGCGACCGTCCGCGGCCATCCGCCACAGGTCCTCCGGGGTCTCAACCCCGCCGGGGAACCGGCACGACATCCCGACGATCGCGATCGGCTCACTCGACCGCTCCAGCAACGCACGGTTGGTGCGCTTCAGGCGTTCCACCTGGACCAGCGCTTTGCGCAGCGCTTCGGTCGCATGCTGGAGTTGATCCATCACTAACCTCGCCTAACCCTCACCTGGCAGGTGGGCCGTCTGGTAACCGCCGTATGCGGCGTGTGCCGAGCGCCCCCGCCGAGTCACAGAAGTTGCTGCACGAATCGGTCGTGGATTTTTCGACCAGCCGACAACCTTCGTGCTGCTCTCCGACCCAAGAATGTCGCTCGTGAGTATGGCCAACTCCGGCAGGATTTCAAAACGTCCGATACTCCCGGCTACTAAAGGAGGAACGGCGTCGACCTCCAAACCCGAGCAAAAATGGCGCGCCGCCCATGGCGCGACTGTACTCGGCAACCCATCGGTGGTGGTCAAAGCCCAGTTAGACGCCCGCCCGGCGCCAACCGTCGGCGGCCCGGGCGGCCCGGATCAGCACGTCGCACAGCTCACGTAGCTCGGCCGGGGCAGCCCCCTCGTCGAGCGCCGTGGCGACGTCCTCCGCCGCGCATCGCACCTGGTAGACGCGATCCGACAGGTCGGCGGCGTCCTCGGCGGACAGCACCACCGCGTCGGCGGGCACGGCCCCCGCATCACCCCGATTCAAAGAGGCGCGTTGCTCGTAGGCGCGCTGCCGGCAGGACTGCCGGCAGTACTGGCGGCGACGGCCCATCCCGGCGTCGGTCACGTCGCGACCGCACCACCGGCATGGGTGGGGGCGGGCGCGGCGGGTCACGCCTGCCGACTTTAGTCGGCCTTAGTCGGCCATCCCGTATCATTGAATGTCGCGTCGCGTACGCCGCGTGTCGGCCTGGGAACTACGCGGGCCGTCATTACGTTTGCTAAACGGAAATTGCACCACAGCCCACAGGATCTAAAGGAGTAGCAGCCATGGCCGATCGCGTCCTGAGAGGCAGTCGCCTTGGAGCCGTGAGCTACGAGACCGACCGCAACCACGACCTCGCGCCGCGCCAGATCGCGCGGTACCGCACCGAGAACGGGGAGGAGTTCGAGGTCCCCTTCGCCGACGACGCCGACATCCCCGGCACCTGGCTGTGCCGCAACGGCATGGAAGGCACCCTGATCGAGGGCGACCTGCCCGAGCCGAAGAAGGTCAAGCCGCCGCGGACCCACTGGGACATGCTGCTGGAGCGCCGCTCCGTCGAAGAGCTGGAAGAGCTGCTCAAGGAGCGCCTCGAGCTGATCCGGTCGCGCCGCCGCGGCTAACCGCGGTTGTCGGCGCGGATCGCGCGGGGATGGGTGGTTCGCCCCTCGATGCCCCACCGGGTGACCTTGACCAGCGCCTCGCGGATGTTCGATCCGCTCATCTTGGAGACGCCGAGTTCGCGCTCGGTGAAGGTGATCGGCACTTCGGCAATGACGAACCCATTGCAGACGGTGCGCCAGGTCAAGTCGATCTGGAAGCAGTAGCCCTTGGAGTCCACGCCGTCCAGGCCGATCGTCTCGAGGACTTCGCGGCGGTAGGCCCGGTAGCCGGCGGTGATGTCGTGCACGCCGATGCCGAGCGCGACCCGCGCGTAGGTGTTCGCCGTCCAGGACAGCGCCCAGCGCCGCCACGGCCAGTTCCGCACCGCTCCGCCCTCGACGTAGCGCGAGCCGATCGCCAGATCGGCGCCGGCGTCGACCGCGTCCAGCAGCAGGTGCAGCTGTTCGGGCGCGTGGCTGCCGTCGGCATCCATCTCGACGAGCACCGAGTAGTCCCGGCTCAGACCCCAGGCGAAACCTGCCAGGTAGGCCGCGCCCAGGCCGTCCTTGGCGGTGCGGTGCATCACGTGGACGCGGTCCGGGTCGGCAGCCGCGAGGTCGTCGGCGAGCTGGCCGGTGCCGTCGGGGCTGTTGTCGTCGACGATCAGCAGGTGCACGTTCGGGCACGCCGCCTTCAACCGCCGGTGGATCACCGGGAGGTTCTCCCGTTCGTTGAACGTCGGGATGATCACCAGGACGCGCTCGCTGGGACGGTTGCCCGGGACCCGGGGCGCCGGCTGGCCGGTGGTCATGTAGCTCCTCTGTCTCGCCCGAAATCAGGTAGGCCGCCATCCTCGGGCGGATTGTCGTCATCGCCCGCGTCCGGCGCATTGCCTTGCGCTCTCTCCGGGTCGCCCTCGTCGGGCGGGGGTCCGCCCGGGGGCGTACCGGCGTCTTCCGATTCACCGGGAGGCCTGGACCTCCGACGAATCGGACGCGCGAACCATCCATTGTGCCGTATCCCGACCAGAATGACCGCTCCGGCCGCTACGACCAAAACCCACTGCACTATCGGGGCCCACCGGGTCGCCGGCGTCAGCTTCGTCTTGAGGCGCACCTGTATGTCCAGGTAGGCGGGCTCGAAGAAGTCGGTGCGGACCAGCTCGGCGCCGTCCGGGGCGATCACCGCGCTGATCCCGGTGGTCCCGGAGACCACGACGTAGCGGTCGTGCTCGACCGCCCGGACCTTGGCGAACGCCAGCTGCTGTTCGCTCATCGTCTTGTTGAAGGTCGCGTTGTTGGCGGGCACCGCCAGCAGCTGGGCGCCGTTCAGCACGGCCTTGCGCGGGGCCCTATCGAAGATGACTTCCCAGCAGGTGGACACCCCGACCGGAACCCCGGCGATGTGCACCACGCCGCTGCTTCGGCCGGGCACCATGTGTCCGGCCCGGTCGGCATAGCCGGAGAGGTGCTTGAACAGCCACGGCATCGGCAGGTATTCCCCGAACGGCTGCACGATCTCCTTGTCGTGGCGGTCGGCCGGTCCGCTGACCGGGTTCCACACGATCACCGTGTTGGTGTACTGCGCGTTGTCCGGCGGGCGGCCGGGCACGTCGAGCACCGTGCCGACCAGTATCGGCGCGCCGATCGCCGCGACGGCCCGCGCGACCTGTTCGGCGGCGTCGGGGTTGGCGAGGGGGTCGATGTCCGAGGAGTCCTCCGGCCAGATCACGAACTGCGGTTGCGGGGCCAGGCCGGCGCGCACGTCCTCGGCCAGCTGCTGGGTCTCGCGCACGTGGTTGTCCAACACCGCTCGGCGTTGCGCGTTGAAATCCAACCCCAGCCGGGGCACGTTGCCCTGCACCACGGCAACCGTGACCGAGGGTTCGCCGCCCGCTCCAGCGCCGGCGTGCCGCACCTGCGGCCAGATGATGACGGCGGCGAACAACACCAAACAGATGCAGACACCCGGCAGCACGACGGCCGGCGGCGCCGCGGGCTCTTTCGCGGCCGCTGCGCCGTCCGGGTGGCCCGTTTTCCACCACTTGACGATCTCCAGCGCGATCGCGGTCGCGCTGAATCCCACCAGCACGACCGCCAGGGACAGCAGCGCGACCCCGCCCAGCTGGACCACCGGCAGCAACGGGCCCTGCGCTTGACCGAACGCGACGACGCCCCAGGGAAAGCCGCCGAACGGGAAGATCGACTTCAGCCACTCCTGGGCCGCCCACACCAGCGCGAACCAGATCGGCCAGCCCGGCAGCCGCCGCACGATGACCGCGCACAGGCCGAACAGCGCTGGAAACAGCGCGCAGACGGCCGCCAGCACCAGCCACGGCACGGCGCCTACCAGAGTGCTGATCCACGGCAACAGCGGCGCATAGAAGGCCAGCCCGAACAGGAACCCATAGCCCAAACCGCCCGCCGGCGTCGTGGCCGGATGCTGCAGCACCCAGGCCAGCAGCGCGGCGGCGACGACGGCTGCCCACCACCAGTTCACGGCGGGAAAGCTGGCGAACAGCAGCAAGCCACCCACGATGGCGAGCGCCAGCCGCGGCAGGCGGGGGCGCAGCGCGGCCCACACGCCGGGGAGCTTTGCGATCACCGCCGCGCCAAGCCCCGCCGCCCTGCCCTTTTGGGTGGCCGTGCCCGCAGCGTCGGGCGATTCCGGCTCGGGTTCGGGTTCGTCGGTCGTGGCCGGTTCGATCTCGGCGGCGTCCTCATCCCGCTCCGATTCGGCCTCGTCGCTGATCGGGTCCTGGTCGGGAGGCTGGTGGCCGCCGAACCACTCCCTAGCCATGGATGACAGCGCCTCGATGCACCGTCCGGCGGCAACGCGGCAGCGCGTCGGTGGGGCCCAGGCACGGCAACGCCGGCACCCGGGAGCGGGGATCGGTGGACCAGCGCTGGACTGCGTCGCGGGGCGCGTGGACGTCGAGGGGCCCGGCGTCCCACACGGCGTAGGACGCGGGCGCACCGGGCACGAGCGTTCCCAACAGGCCGTCGCGGACGCCGCTCGCCCGCCAGCCGCCGCGGGTGGCAGCCGCGAACGCGGCCCGCGCCGACACCGCGCTGCCCGGGGTGCGGTGATTGACCGCCGCCCGCACGCTCGCCCACGGGTCGATGCCCGTGACGGGGGCGTCGGAACCGAGCGCGAGGGGCACGCCTTGGGATGCTAACAGCGCAAGCGGGTTGAGCCGGCTGCCTCGTTCGGCGCCCAGCCGCCGGGCGTACATGCCGTCGGCGCCACCCCACAGCGCGTCGAAATTGGGCTGCACGCTGGCGATGACGCCCCAAGCGCCGAGTTTGGCGGCCTGCTCGGCGGTGACCATCTCCAGGTGCTCGAGGCGGTGCCCGCAGCGGGCGACGGCAGCCACACCGACGTCGGCGACCACCCGTTCCAATGCCGCGACCGCCGCCGAGACGGCGGCATCGCCGATGACATGGAAGCCGGCCGTCACTCCCGCATGGGTGCACGCCCGGAAATGGGCTTCGATGACCTCGGGGTCCAGGTAGCAGGTGCCGTGGCGGTCCGGGGCATCGGTGTAGGGCTCGTGCAGCCAGGCGGTGCGCGACCCCAACGCGCCGTCGACGAACAGGTCGCCGGCCAGCCCGCGGGCGCCGGTCTCGTCCCGCAGCGCCCGCGCCTCGGCGGCCGTGGTCACCGCCTGGCCCCAATAGCCGACGATCTCGACGCCGCCGTCGAGGTCACGCAGGCCCAGCCAGTCGCCGAGCCCGCCGATCTGGGGACCCGCGCATTCGTGCACCGCGACGATGCCGGCCGCCGCGACGGCCCGCAGCGCGGCCGCGCGGGCCTCGGTCAGCTGCTGGGGCGTCAGCAGGTCGCGGGCGACAGCGCGGACCAGGTGGTGCGCGTCGCCCACCAGCGGGCGCTCCGGGTCGAAGCCGGTCGCCGCGGGGAGATCCGCGACGTGACGCCGCAGCGCCGTGGAGGCCAGCGCGGAGTGGACGTCGATGCGGGTCAGGTAGGCGGGCCGGTCACCGAGGACGGCGTCCAGATCGGCGGTGCTCGGCGGCGCGTTCTCCGGCCACGACGATTCGTCCCAGCCGTGGCCCCAAACCGGCCGGCCCGGGTGGGCGGCCGCGTAGTCGGCGACCAGCTGCAGGCACTGGGCGCGCGACTCGGCGGGTTGCAGGTTCAGGCCGCTGAGCGTCAGGCCGGTCGCGGTGAGGTGCATGTGGCTGTCCACGAACGCCGGCGCCACGAAGCCGCCGTCCAGGTCCGCGATGTCGGCGCCCGGGAACTGGCTGCGGCCGACGTCGTCGCTGCCCAGCCAGGCGATGACGTCGCCGCGGACCGCCATGGCGGTGGCGTCGGGGTGGGTCGGGCTGTGGACCCTCCCGTTGACCAGCAGCGTGATGTCGTCGGTCACAGGCCAAAACTACGTGTGGCTGTGCCTAGGGCAATCAATCCCAGCCCGGCGACGATGC
>NZ_AUWQ01000075.1 GCF_000455205.1 Mycobacterium sp. UM_CSW
CTGCCGCCGCTGCTCGCCGGCACCGGCCTGGAGGTGGCGGACGGGCTGGTCCGTCCTCCCGGTGCGGGCCTGCCGGCCCGCGTCGACAAGGCGGTGCGTTCGATCGAGGAATGGCTGGCCGCCGAGCCGTTTCGGGCGCCGGAGGCCGCCGAACTGGCCGACCTCAAGCTCGGCCCTCGGGAGCTGGCCGCCGCCGTGCGCGCCGGGCGGCTGGCCCGGATCGCCGACGGCGTGGTGCTGGGTCCCGACGCGTTCGACCGGGCGGCCGATGTCCTGGCGAAGCTGCCGCAGCCGTTCACCGTCAGCGAGGCCCGGCGCGCCCTGGGCACCACCCGTCGCGTCGCTGTGCCACTGCTCGAGCGGCTCGACGACCGGCGTGTCACCAGGCGGGCCGGCGACGGCACCCGGACGATGGCCTGATCAACTCTGTTTGGTGATGGAAACCACTGCGGAAGAAGGCATTTCGGGCTGCCCGAGCGGTATCAACTCGAGTTCGCCGAGGGTGGCCGCCACCGTGACGAACGGCTGCGCGGCCTCGACCGCGTTGGCTTCGCCGGCACTCTCGGCTCGCAACGCACTGGCGACTTCCCCGGCCATCGGCCGACCGATCGTGTCGTTGGACGCTGAGAACCGCTCGGTGACGAACTCCAAGTGGGCTTCCAGCACAGCCCGGGCGGAGGGGAAGGACCCGCTCGGGGGCAGCGTCCTGATGTCGGCGATCATGTCCGCCGCGAGGCGCAACCACGTGGCCCGGTTGGCCGCCCGCACCACCGGAGTGCGCAGGTCGGCCCCGCTACCCGTCTCCGAAAGATAATGCCGCACAGCGTCATCCACTCTTCGGCTGGACACGAGGGCATCGTGGCTGAGGGCGGCGAGGGCGGAGTCGCTTTCTTCCGAGCGACCCTCGGTGACCCGCAGCACGGCCGCCTGGAGGTAGCGCAAGTTGACATCGACCGCCGCCCGGATCAGGGCCGACACCGCAACCGTGGCGCCCCGGGGCCACAGCAGCAGCGACACGACCAGGCCGACGGCCGCGCCCATCGCGATGTCTTCGATCCGCAGCAGGCCGACGCGCCAGCCGGCGGGCGCGGTGAGATTGAGGATGACCAGCAGGCTCAACGCCCCCACGGCCTGGGCGACGGTGAACGAAACGAACCGCGGCAGGTAGGTCGACCCGAAAATGGTGATCGGGACCAGCAGCCACAGCGCCACGGGTTCCGGACCGACGGCCCCGACAAGCAGCCCGCCGATGATGATCCCCAGCGTCGTACCCACAACCGCCTGAACGACTTTGGTTCTGGTGGTCAACGCGCTGCTGCTGAGCACCAGCATCGTTCCCACCACGACCCAGAAGCCATGCTCCACCAGATGCAGATGAGTGACGGCGACCGCCAGGGCCAACCCGACCCCCATGCGCAGGCCGTTGTGCGCCGCGACGGAACGGGTGGCCAGGAACGCCGCCACCACCGCCGTGCCCGCGGCGGTCTCCGACGCCAGCCGGTCGGCGAATCCGGTGGGCGGCAGCTGCAGGCCGAGGGCCCGTGCCCACACCGGCCGCGCGTCGGCGGCGGCGGCCGCCGCGATGACCCTGCCGATCAATGCGATGGTCGTCGTGATACTTCGGCATCCCAGCAGCTGTCGCCCCGTCGCACCGGCAGACTCGTCGTCCGGTGCGTCGAGAATCAGCACCACGTCGTCGCGGTAATTGCGCCGTGCCAGCGACCGCAATTGGGCCAGCACCTCGTCCAGGGTGGCGCGATTTGTGGCGCGATGGGCGAGTTGCGCTGCGTCGAGCATTCGGGAGCAGCATCGCAGGATTTCCACGGCGGGCGGTTTCAGCGTCCCCAATGTCCTCCCGGTGTCGTCGTCGACGAGGTCGGCGACCAGCTCGAGAAGGTCGACGACGCGGACCAGCGCCCGGCTGCCGGCGCTGAGGCCGACCGGGCGGCAGCTGGCGGCCAGGAAATTCGCCCGCAACGCGTCCATGGCCGTCGCCACGTCCTCGGCCGAACCGGCGCCCTCGATCCGGTCGGCCAGCGCGGTGCACACCTGTCGGACGTGCCGGCGCAGGGCACCATAGTGCCGCGGCGGAAGGAAGAACAACGCCGCCGGCACGCACAGCAGGACGGCGATCAGCCAACCCAGCAACCGCTCGCCGATGGGCCCGGTCGGCGTGCAGACCGGCCAGACGTAACACAACAGGGTCGCGCGCTGACCGGCGGAGACCGTCGTGCTGAGCAAGCTGGCCAGGGTGGCCGCGATCGCGAGGAGAAACATCAAAGCCACGGCCAGCCAGGGGATTGGGGCCACCAAGGTGCCGACGGCGATCAGGACGATCCCGTTCACGGTCAAGCCGAGGTAACCCACCGCGCGCTGCTGGCGGTTGCCGGGAAATTCGGTGACCACCAGCAGCCAGAAAGCGCCGAGCAGCGCATACAGCGGTGTCACGGTGCCGCCCACCACAGCGAAGGCGACGCCGGCCGTAATCGGCACCATGATCGCCGCCCGGACGGCCCGTTTCAGCGCGTCGCGTTCCGGATCTTCGGTGCGCAACTGCTCCAACGTTTGCCGGATCGAGGGGATCCGGATCAGCATGACTGGATGATAGAGCCGTTGCGGGCGTGGAGTCGTTGCGGGCGGCCGCGGATTCCGGCTCACCGCAGAGTAATTGGCCCTACAGGCGTTCCTTCACCGCGGCCGACAGCCGCGCGCCGTCGGCCTTCCCCGCCGCGATCGCGGTGGCCGCCTTCATGACCATGCCCATTTGCTTCATGCCCGGCCGCTCGCCGATCTCCTCGGCGACCTGTGCGATCGCGGTGTCGGCGACGTCGGCCAGCTCCGCCTCCGTGAGCGGCGTGGGCAGGTACTCGTCGATGACCCGGGCCTCGGCGTGCTCGTTGGCGGCGAGCTCACCGCGACCGTTCTGGGTGTAGATTTCGGCCGCCTCGGCGCGCTTGCGCGATTCCCTGGCCAAAACCTTGATGACGTCGTCGTCGGTGAGCTCGCGCGCCTGCTTGCCGGAGACCTCCTCGGTCTGGATCGCGGCCAGCAGCATGCGCAGGGTCGCGGTTCGCAGCTTGTCCTGGGCCTTCATCGCCTGCGTCAGGTCGTCCCGCAGCCGGGATTTCAATTCCGCCATGGCTGAGACGCTACGCGCCGCGGCGCCGGTCGAGATTGAGAAATGCCCGGACCGTCGACAGGATGGAGCCCATGACGAACGACGGGCCCGGCCGCGCAGGCCTTGAAGGGCACAGCACCCGGTGAACGCGCTGCCGCCGCCCGGTTACCCGGGGTTCCCCCCGCCCGGCCAGTACGCACCGCTCGGCTACCCGCCGGCCGGGTATGGCCCCCCACCGGGGTACGGCGCGCCGCCGCCCGGCTACGGCCCCCCGCCGGGCTACGGTCCCCCACCGGGCTATGGCCCCCCGCCGGGCTACGGCCCGCCACCGGGCTACGGTTCGCCGCCGGGATACGGCCCGCCGCAACTGGTTCCCGGGGCGCTCAAGCCCGGGATCATCCCGCTGCGGCCGCTGACGCTCAGCGACATCTTCAATGGCGCGGTCGGCTACGTCCGGGCCAACCCCCGGGCGACGCTGGGGCTGACCGCGATGGTGGTCGTGGTCATGCAGCTCGTCTCCCTGCTCGCGACGTTCGGGCCACTGGCCGCCTACGGCAGGATCACCGTCGCACGCTCCAGCGAGCTGAGCGGCGGCGTCGTCGGAGCGTGGCTGGGCTCGATGGCCGCGGGGATGGTCGTCACCTGGCTCGGCGGCATGCTGCTGTCCGGCATGCTCACCGTCATCGTCGGGCGGGCGGTGTTCGGAGCGCCGATCACCATCGGCGAAACCTGGGTCAAGATTCGCGGGCGGCTGCTCCCACTGCTCGGGTTGGCGCTGCTGGAAGGCGTCGCCGTGGCGGCCCTTTTCGGGCTGGTGGCGGTGATCATCGCGCTGCTGGCGGTCGCCGGCGCCCCGGCGCTGGCGGTCCTGTTGGGCTTCCCGCTGGTGCTCGCGGCGATCGTGGCGCTGGTCTACCTCTACACCATGGTGTTGTTCGCGCCGGTGCTGATCGTGCTGGAGCGGCTGCCCGTCATGGAGGCGATCACGCGATCGTTCAGGCTGGTCCGTGGCGGCTTTTGGCGGGTGTTGGGCATCCGGACGCTGACGTTTGTGGTCGCGTCCTTCATCGGCAACGCCGTCGCGCTGCCGTTCAGCATCGTCGGTCAAGTGCTGCTGGTCAGCGGCGGGACCCCGTCGACCGGTGGGTTGCTGCTGAGCAGCGCGATCGCGTCGGTCGGGGCGGCCATCGGCCAGATCATCATCGCGCCGTTCAACGCCGGGGTCATCACGCTGCTCTACACCGACCGCCGGATGCGGGCCGAGGCGTTCGACCTGGTGCTGCAGACCGGCGCCGCGGGCGGCCCCTACGCGGCCGCGTCCACCGACAACCTCTGGCTGACCCGGCCGGTGTAGGACCAACTGACCGTGCCCTCCATCGACATCGACCGCGATGCCGCCCATCAGGCCGCCCAGATAGAGCTGGGCAAGCCGATCTATTCGAAAGGCTCGGCCGCCCAACAATTCGCCGAGTGGGTGAACGAACTGATCTACCGGCTGCTGGACAAGACCGCCTCGATACCCGGCGGATGGTTCACCACCAGCGTGCTGCTCATCCTGCTGGCAATCGCGATCGTGGTCGCCATCCGTATCGCACGACGCACCATGCGCACCAACCGCGGCGGCGACTACCAGTTGTTCGAGGCCTCCCAGCTCACCGCGGCGCAGCACCGCGCCACCGCCGAAAGCTATGCCGCACAAGGCGACTGGTCGGCGGCGATCCGGCATCGGCTGCGCGCCGTCGCGCGCCAACTCGAGGAGACCGGCGTGCTGGAACCGGCACCCGGCCGCACCGCCAACGAGCTGGCCCGGGACGCAGGCGCGGCCCTGCCGCACCTGGGAAGCGAATTATCTGATGCCGCAACGGCATTCAATGACGTGACCTACGGCGAGCGGCCCGGAACCGAGGCCGGCTACCGAATGATCGCCGCACTCGACGACCATCTGCGCTCGCGCTCGCCCGCCGCGGCGCAGGCGGCCGGCCGGCGCGAGGCCACCGACTCCTGGGCGCAGGTCCGATGACGGCGACGCGTCCGGTGGCGCCAATGCCGGTGCGGCGCTGGCGAACATTGGCCTGGGTGGTCCTCACCATCGTCGCACTCGCCGTCATCGCCGGCGTCAGCGCCTACCTGACCGCACCGCGCCCCGGCGCCCGGATGGATCCGAAATCGACCGAGCCGGACGGGGCGCGCGCGCTGGTGACGCTACTGCGGGACGGCGGCGTCGAGGTGGTGGTGGCCGACACCGTCGCCGACGTCGAACGCGCGACGCGGCCGGGCACGCAGATCCTGGTGGCGCAGAGCCAATACCTCACCGACACCGCGCTGCTGGACCGGCTCGGCAACGTCCCCGGCGATCTGCTGCTGGTGGAACCGACGGTGCGCACCCGGGAGGCGCTGATGCCCGGGGTGCGCATGTCGGCAGGCAGCATGGCATTCGACAAGAGCCCGAATTGCTCACTGCGAGAGGCGGACCGCGCCGGATCGGTGCGGTTCGGTCCCAGCGACACCTATCGGGCCACCGACGGCCGGGCCATGACGAGCTGTTACGACGGGATACTCATCCGGTACCGCGACGACGGGCGGATCGTCACGGTGGTCGGCAGCACCGACTTCATGACCAATGGAAGCCTGCTGCAGGCGGGCAACGCCGCGCTGGCCATGAACCTCGCGGGCGCACGGCCCCGGCTCATCTGGTACGCGCCCCACCGCGTCGAGGGTGAAACGTCGTCCCCGTCAAGTGTTTCCGATTTGATCCCAGAAAACGTGACCTGGATCGTGTGGCAGCTGTGCGTCGTCGTACTGCTGGTTGCCCTGTGGAAGGGCCGCCGGCCGGGCCCGCTGGTGGCCGAGGAATTGCCCGTCGTCGTGCGCGCGTCGGAGACCGTCGAGGGCCGCGGCCGGCTCTACCGGTCGCGGCGCGCCCGCGACCGCGCCGCCGCGGCGTTGCGCGCCGCCACGATTCAGCGACTGCTGCCCCGGCTCGGCCTGGGCCCGGGCGCGCCGGCTCCCGCGGTGGTGGCGACCGTGGCCCGGCGCAGTGGCGCCGACCCGGGATTCGTTTCCTACCACCTGTTCGGGCCACCGCCGGCCACCGACCACGACCTGCTACAACTTGCCCGTGCGCTCGACGACATCGAAAGGCAGGTCACACGAACGTGACGCAATCACAAACCCCGACCGCTGAGGCGGCACGCGAGGCGCTGCTGGCGTTGCGATCCGAGCTGGCCAAGGCCGTCGTCGGGCAGGAGGGGGTCGTCAGCGGCCTGGTGATCGCGCTGTTGTGCCGGGGACACGTGCTGCTGGAAGGTGTTCCGGGCGTGGCGAAGACGCTGTTGGTGCGCGCGATGTCGGCCGCCCTGCAGCTGGAGTTCAAACGGGTGCAGTTCACCCCCGACCTGATGCCCGGCGACGTCACCGGCTCGCTGGTGTACGACGCGCGCACCGCCGCGTTCGTGTTCCGGCCGGGCCCGGTGTTCACCAACCTGCTGCTGGCCGACGAGATCAACCGCACCCCACCCAAAACGCAGGCCGCGCTGCTCGAGGCGATGGAAGAGCGTCAGGTCAGCGTCGAAGGCGAGGCCAAGCCGCTGCCCGACCCGTTCATCGTCGCCGCGACCCAGAACCCGATCGAGTACGAGGGCACCTACCAACTGCCCGAGGCCCAGCTCGACCGGTTCCTGCTCAAACTCAACGTGACACTGCCGTCGCGCGACGCCGAGATCGCCATCCTCGGCCGGCACGCGCACGGCTTCGATCCCCGCGACCTGTCGGAGATCAACCCGGTGGCCGGGCCGGACGAGCTCGCGGCCGGGCGCAAGGCGGTGCAACAGGTCCTGGTCGCAGACGAGGTGCTGGGCTACATCGTGGACATCGTCGGGGCCACCCGCTCGTCGCCCGCCCTGCAGCTGGGTGTGTCGCCGCGCGGGGCGACGGCGCTGCTGGGCACCGCGCGGTCGTGGGCCTGGCTGTCCGGCCGCAACTACGTCACCCCCGACGACGTGAAGGCCATGGCCCGCCCGACCCTGCGGCACCGGGTGATGCTGCGCCCCGAGGCCGAGCTCGAAGGGGCAACGCCCGACGGCGTGCTCGACGGAATCCTGGCGTCGGTGCCGGTGCCACGCTAGTGATCCTGACTGGGCGCACCGGGCTGCTGGCGCTGATCTGCGTCCTGCCTATCGCGGTATCGCCGTGGCCCACAAGGGCTTTCGTGGTACTGCTGGTGTTGCTGGTGACATTGGTGGTCGTCGATGCCACGCTGGCGGCCAGCACCCGTGCGCTGCGCTATACCCGTTCGGCGGATTGTTCGGCCCGGCTCGCGCAACCGGTGCTGGTCACCGTGGAGGTGCACAACGACGGCCGCCGGCGATTCCGCGGCCAGATCCGCGACGCCTGGCCGCCCAGCGCGTGCGCCGAGCCGCGCATGCACGCCGTTGACATCGCCGCCGGGCAGGCGCAGCCGCTGGAGACCCGGCTGCGGCCGGTTCGTCGCGGCGATCAGCGCGCGGCCGCGGTCACGGCGCGTTCGATCGGGCCGCTGGGGCTGGCCGGGCGGCAGGGTTCACGGTCGGTGCCGGGGCAGGTCCGGGTGCTGCCGCCGTTCCTGTCGCGCAAGCACCTGCCGTCGCGGCTCGCCAAGCTGCGCGAGATCGACGGCCTCTTGCCGACGCTGATACGCGGGCAGGGAACCGAGTTCGATTCGCTGCGTGAGTATGTCGTCGGCGACGACGTGCGCTCGATCGACTGGCGCGCGTCGGCCCGGCGCGCCGACGTGGTGGTCCGCACCTGGCGACCCGAACGCGACCGGCGCGTGGTGATCGCGCTCGACACCGGGCGCACGGCGGCGGGTCGCGTCGGCGTCGACCCCACCGCCTCTGACCCGGCGGGCTGGCCCCGGCTGGACTGGGCGATGGACGCCGCGCTGCTGCTGGCGGCGCTCGCGTCGCGGGCCGGCGACCACGTCGACTTCCTCGCCCACGACCGGGTGAGTCGGGCCGGCGTGTTCGGCGCGTCACGCACCGAGCTGCTCGCCCAGCTGGTCGATGCGATGGCCCCGGTTCAGCCCGCGCTGGTCGAATCGGATTGGCGCGCAATGGTTGCCACCATCGTGCGGCGCACCCGGCGGCGGTCGCTGGTGGTGCTGCTGACCGACCTCAACGCGACCGCCTTGGACGAGGGCCTGCTGCCGGTGCTGCCGCAGCTGTCGGCCAAGCACCACGTGATGATCGCCGCCGTCGGCGACCCGCGTGTCGACCAGATGGCGGCCGGGCGCTCCGACGCGGCCGCGGTATACGACGCCGCGGCCGCCGAACGCTCCCGCAACGACCGGGGCACGATCGCGACGCGGCTGCGACGCGGCGGCGTCGAGGTCGTCGACGCCCCGCCCACCGAGATCGCGCCGGCCCTCGCCGACCGCTATCTGGCGATGAAAGCCACCGGAAGACTGTGAGTTTCGTCCGCGAAAGTGCAACTACCGACGGTCCCACTCGATAAATGCGCCGCCAGTTGCACTCTCGCGGCCTACTGAGTCGGCACCACGTCGGGCGCGTCTTCGACGTCGCCGGTCTCGCCTGCCTTCGCCGCGCGGCGCCCGAAATACACGATGTACGACAGGAACGCGGCCTCGGCGATGACCCCGATGCCCACCCGGACAAACGTCGGCAACGGTGACGGCGTCACCAGCGCCTCGATCAGCCCCGAGACCAGCAACACACCGACCAGCCCGACGGCGACCGAGACGACGCCGCGGCCCTGCTCGGCCAGCACCTGCCCGCGGGGGCGATCGCCCGGTGAAATCACCGACCAGCCCAGCCGCATCCCCGTTGCGCCGGCAAGGAATACCGCCGTCAGCTCCAGCAGCCCATGGGGGATCAGCAGGCCCAGCAGGATGCCGCCCTTGCCGGCCTGAAACATCAACCCGGCGATCAGCCCCAGGTTGGCGGCGTTGTTGAACAAGATGATCGGGATCGGCAACCCCAGTACCACCGACATGGCGATGCACTGCGCGGCCACCCAGGAGTTGTTGATCCAGACCTGCAGCGCAAACGCGGCGGCGGGGTGTTCGCTGTAGTACGACGCGACATCGTGGTTGACCAATTCGTCTATCTCACTTGGTGTTCCGAGGGCCGACTGCACCTCAGGATTGCCGGCCACCCACATCGCGATGATCACCACGACGGCGAAAAACGCCACCGCCGTTCCCAACCACCACCGCCAGGTGCGGTACGCGACCACCGGGAACGACACCGTCCAGAAGCGGACGAACGTGCTGCTCAGTGGGGCATGGGCGCCCGTCACCACGGAGCGGGCCCGCGCGACCAGGCTCGACAGCCGACCGATGAGCAGCGAATCCGACGACGCGGACCGCAGCATCGACAGATGGGTGGAGACCCGCTGGTAAAGCTCGACGAGTTCGTCGACCTCCGCGCCCGTCAACGACCGGCGCCTCTTGACCAATTGGTCGAGCCGGTCCCACGTACCGCGATGGGTCAGCACGAATGCGTCGACGTCCACCCTGGGCAGCCTAACCGGCCTGTACCGTTCGGTGTTATGTCGGAGGTGGTGACCGGGGACGCCGTGGTGCTCGACGTGCAGATCGCTCAGTTGCCAGTGCGGGCGGCCAGCGCGCTGATCGACATCACGGTGATCTTCATCTGCTACGTGCTCGGTCTTATGTTGTGGGCGGCCACCCTGACCCAGTTCGACTCCGCGCTGAGCACCGCCGTCCTGCTCATCTTCACGGTGTTGGTGGTCGTCGGCTATCCGTTGGCGTTCGAAACCGCCACGCGGGGAAGGTCGGTGGGCAAGATGGCGCTGGGCCTGCGGGTGGTGTCCGAGGACGGCGGCCCAGAACGCTTCCGGCAGGCCCTGTTTCGGGCGCTGGCGTCGGTGGTGGAGATCTGGATGCTCGCCGGGAGTCCGGCGGTGATCTGCAGCATCTTCTCCCCGAAGGGCAAGCGCATTGGCGACGTCTTCGCCGGCACGGTCGTCGTGAGCGAGCGCGGCCCTCGGTTGAGCCCGCCGCCGGTGATGCCGCCGTCGCTGGCGTGGTGGGCGTCCTCGCTGCAGCTGTCGGGATTGGGCCCCGGCCAGGCCGAGGTGGCACGACAATTCCTCTCCCGCGCACCGCAACTCGATCCTCACTTGCGCCTGCAGATGGCCTACCGGATCGCCGGCGACGTCGTGTCGCGCATCGCTCCGCCACCACCGCCCGGTGCCCCGCCGGAGTTGGTGCTCGCCGCGGTGCTCGCCGAGCGGCACCGCCGCGAACTGGCCCGGCTGCGTCCCCAACTGCCCCCGATGCCGCCCGCGGGACCCTGGCCGCCGCCGGCCCCACCGGCCGCGCCCTGGTCGCAACCGCCAGCACACTGGCCGCGACTGCCGCAATCGCCGCAACCCCAGCAGCCCCCGGCCCCCTGGCCTGAGCCGGAGCCTGGCGGCTTCGCCCCGCCCGGCTAGCCGGAGACGGCGTCATCACCCCTTGAGTGTCAATCGTGGGTTTTGTGTGTGAGCCCTGGGCGGAAGATTCGGCGATTTTCAACCCTGGCGCACCACGCAAAGCCGTCAGTACACACTCAAGCCCTGAACGCTAGCCGGAGACCGCCGCCGCCATCAGTAGAACGTCGGCGATCAGCAGCGCCCAACCCACCAGCGGAACTGCGATGCCGCCGCGGCGCTTTGCGGTGAAGAACGAGATCAGCAGGACGACGAACGCCACCACCGGCGCGCCATAAAACGCGACGCCGAAATCGATGCCGCCACGCCCGAGGTCGGGACAGCTCCGGTCCGCACACCCGGCCGTGCTCATCACCGCACCGAGTGCGAAGAGCATCACGATGGCCGCCGCGGGCACCGTCGCCAGCGCCAACCCCCAGTTCAACCACGGCCAGGCGTTGCGACCTCGGGCGTCGCCGCCCCGAGTGGGGTCGGTCGCGCTTTGCATCCCGCCGCCCACCGTCAGGTTGTTGTCAGCGTTCATCCCTCAGGTGCTACCCGCGGCCCGGAGGATGCAAACCGCGCGATGACGTCGGACCAAAAATCGCTTTCCGCAGGTCAACGCGATTTCGTTGCCACTCAAGCCAGAGTTATCGGAATATCTCGTTGCATCGCGTTAGTTTTCGATATATCGTGATATGACGTAGCGCGCGATCGGCGCGTCACCCACAAACGATCGAGAGGAACTACCAACAATGAGCAACCCATTCACTCCCCCCGAGGGCCCCTTCGCGGGCCGGGCCGGATTCGGCTTCGGCTTCGGCCCCGGCCCGGTGGACCGCCGCGCCCTGCACGACGCCAGGCGTCAGGCCCGGCGGGAATTCCGCGAACACCTGCGCGACCACGCCGGTGACCACTTCGGCCCCGGATTCGGGCCGGGATTCGGCCCCGGGTTCGGCCCGGGCTTCGGCTTCGGCCCCGGCGGCCGTCGCGGCGGACGACGTCGTGGCGGCTCCGGCCGCGGACGCCGCGGCGACGTGCGCGCGGCCATCCTGGCCCTGCTGGCCGAGCGGCCGATGCACGGCTACGAGATGATCCAGCAGATCGCCGAGCGCAGCAACGGAATCTGGCGGCCCAGCCCCGGGTCCGTGTACCCGACGCTGCAACTGCTCGACGACGAGGGCCTGATCAGCGCGAGCGAAAGCCACGGCAGCAAAAAGCTTTTCGAGCTGACCGACGAGGGCCGCGCGGCGGCCGAGAAGATCGAGACCAAGCCGTGGGACGAGATCGCCGAGGGCGCCGACCCGGGTGCGGTCAACCTGCGCGCGGCAATGGGCCAGTTGTTCGGTGCGGTCGCGCAATCCGCGCACACCGCCACCGCCGAGCAGCAGCAGCGCATCGTCGAGATCATCAACAACGCCCGCCGCGAGGTCTACGGCATCCTCGGCGAGGACTGAGGCCCGGCAGCAGCGGGCTCTGGACTAGGACACATCAACCCAGTCCAGGGTCCGCTGCACGGCCTTGCGCCAACCCGCGTATCCCGCGTCGCGCTGCTCGTCGTCCCAGTTGGGCGTCCAGCGCTTGTCCTCCTGCCAATTCGACCGCAGGTCCGACGGATCGGCCCAGAACCCGACGGCCAAGCCCGCCGCATAGGCGGCGCCAAGCGCGGTCGTCTCGGCGACCACCGGCCGCACCACGTCCACGCCCAGCACGTCGGCCTGGATCTGCATGCACAGGTCGTTGCCGGTGATGCCGCCGTCGACCTTCAACACCTCAAGGCGCACACCGGAATCCGCCTTCATCGCGTCCACCACGTCGCGGCTCTGGTAGCAGATCGCCTCCAGCGTCGCCCGCGCCAGGTGCGCGTTGGTGTTGAACCGCGACAGCCCCACGATCGCGCCGCGGGCGTCGGATCGCCAGTAGGGGGCGAACAACCCGGAGAACGCCGGGACGAAATACACCCCGCCGTTGTCGGGGACCTGACGGGCCAGCGACTCGCTCTGCGCGGCGCCGCTGATGATGCCGAGCTGATCACGCAACCACTGCACCGCCGAGCCCGTGACCGCGATCGAACCCTCAAGCGCATACACGGGTTTGGCGTCGCCGAACTGGTAGCAGACCGTGGTCAGCAGGCCGTTGTCCGAGCGCACGATCGTCTCGCCGGTGTTGAGCAGCAGGAAATTGCCGGTGCCATAGGTGTTTTTCGCCTCGCCCTCGGCTAAGCACACCTGACCGACCATCGCCGCGTGCTGGTCGCCCAGGACTCCCGTAATCGGCACCTCGCCACCGAGCGGCCCGGTATCCAGCGTCACCCCGTAGGGTTCGACGGGAGAGGACGCCGCGATCGCCGGCAGCATCGCGCGCGGGATGGCGAAGAACGACAACAACTCGTCGTCCCAGTCCAGCGTTTCCAGGTTCATCAGCATGGTCCGGCTGGCGTTGGTCACGTCGGTGACGTGCGCGCCGCCCCGCGGGCCCCCGGTGAGATTCCACAACACCCAGGTGTCGGCGGTGCCGAAAAGGGCGTCGCCGCTCTCGGCGGCCTCGCGGACCCCGTCGACGTTTTCCAGGATCCATTGCAGCTTGCCGCCGGAGAAATACGTCGCCGGCGGCAGGCCGGCCTTCCGGCGGATCACGTCGCCGCGGCCGTCGCGGTCCAGCGCTGACGCGATCCGGTCGGTGCGGGTGTCCTGCCAGACGATCGCGTTGTAGTACGGCCGCCCGGTCCGCTTGTTCCATACCAGTGTTGTTTCGCGCTGGTTGGTAATCCCCAGGGCCGCAAGGTTTTTCGTCGACAGGTTGGACCGGTTCAACACCGACATCAGCACCGACGACGTGCGCTCCCAGATCTCCACTGGGTCGTGCTCCACCCAGCCCGCGCGGGGCAGGATCTGCTCGTGCTCGAGCTGATGGCGAGCCACTTCGGCACCGTCGTGATCGAAGATCATGCAGCGGGTGCTGGTGGTGCCCTGATCGATTGCGGCTACGAATTCAGCGGACTCGGCCAACTAGCTCTCCTCCACCCGTGATTGACACCTCTACGTCCATCATGGTCTACCCACCAGACCGGCGTCAGCACTGGTCAGCCTGTCGCCCTTGCGCTGCCGCCGGTAAACCTGTTGCATCGGCGTTGTGGGCGAAGAGGTCAAGCGCACCACGTATGACCGCGCGCAACGCTCGGAATACCGGCGCAAGGTGCGGTTGTGCCTGAACGTCTTCGAGACGATGCTGGCCCAGGCACGCTTCGATTCCGACCGGCCGCTCACCGGCATGGAGATCGAGTGCAACCTCGTCGACGCCGACTACCAGCCGGCCATGTCGAACCGGTCCGTGCTGGAGGCCATCGCCGACCCGGCTTTCCAGACCGAATTGGGCGCCTACAACATCGAATTCAACGTGCCGCCCCGCCCGCTGCCCGGGCACACGGGGCTGGACCTCGAGGCCGAGGTACGGGCCAGCCTCAATGACGCCGAGGCCAAGGCCAACTCGGGTGGCGCCCACATCGTGATGATCGGCATCCTGCCCACGCTGATGCCCGACCACCTCGACGACGGCTGGATGAGCGAGTCAAAGCGGTATGCCGCCCTCAACGACTCGATTTTTTCCGCGCGCGGCGAGGACATCCCGATCGACATCTCCGGCCCGGAGCCGCTGAGCTGGAACGCCGCCACCATCGCACCCGAATCCGCTTGCACCAGCATGCAATTGCACCTGCAGCTGGCCCCCGCGGAGTTCGCCGCCAACTGGAACGCGGCCCAGATCGTCGCAGGCCCGCAGCTGGCCCTGGGCGCCAACTCCCCCTACTTCTTCGGCCACCAGCTGTGGTCGGAGACCCGGATCGAGGTGTTCACCCAGTCCACCGACACGCGGCCCGAGGAGCTCAAGGCCCAGGGCGTGCGGCCGCGGGTCTGGTTCGGCGAACGGTGGATCACCTCCGTCCTGGACCTCTTCCAGGAGAACATCCAGTACTTCCCGTCCCTGCTGCCCGAGGTGTCCGACGAAGACCCCGTCGCCGAACTGGCCGCCGGGCGCACCCCGCAGCTGCCCGAATTGCGCCTGCACAACGGCACCGTGTACCGGTGGAACCGGCCCGTGTATGACGTGGTCGACGGGCGCGCGCACCTGCGGCTGGAGAACCGGGTGTTGCCGGCCGGGCCGACAGTCATCGACATGCTGGGCAATTCCGCCTTCTATTACGGCGTGCTGCGCGGCCTGTCCGAAGCCGAGGATCCGCTCTGGAACCGGATGGGTTTCCTTGTGGCGCGGGAGAATTTCCTCGAGGCGGCGCGCCACGGCATCGACGCCCGGCTGCTCTGGCCCGGACGGGGCAAGGTGGCGGCGCGCGAGTTGGTGCTCGACACCTTGCTACCGATCGCCGACGACGGGCTGCGCCGCTGGGGCGTCGACGCCGAGGTGCGCGACCGGTTCCTCGGCGTCATCGAGGGTCGCGCCCGGGCCGGCCGCAACGGCGCCAGCTGGCAGGTGTCGACCGTGCGTACGCTGGAAGCCGCCGGCATGAGCCGGCCCGCCGCGCTCGCCGAAATGCTGCGGCGGTACTGCGAACACATGCATAGCAACGAGCCGGTGCACACCTGGGATCAATAGGGGAACCATGTCATCCGAAATCATGGACTGGGACGGCGCGTACCGCGAGGAGGGCGAATTCCAGGGGCCGCCACCGTGGAACATCGGTGAGCCGCAGCCGGAGTTGGCGGCGCTGATCACGGCCGGAAAGTTTCGCAGCGACGTGCTGGACGCCGGGTGCGGGTACGCCGAGCTGTCGCTGGCGCTGGCCGCGCAGGGCTACACCGTGGTCGGCATCGACCTCACGCCGACCGCCGTCGCCGCCGCCACCAAGGCGGCCCGCGAGCGCGGCCTGTCCACCGCGAGCTTCGTGCAGGCCGACATCACCGACTTCGCCGGCTACCCATACGGTTCGGAAGGACGCTTCTCGACGATCGTGGACTCGACCTTGTTCCACTCGCTCCCAGTCGAGGGCCGCGACGGCTACCTGCGCTCGATCCACCGCGCGGCGGCGCCGGGCGCCGGGTATTTCGTCCTGGTGTTCGCCAAGGGCGCCTTCCCCGCCGAGATGGAGCCCAAGCCCAACGAGGTCGACGAGCACGAGTTGCGCGAAGCGGTGAGCAAGTACTGGGAGATCGACGAGATCCGGCCCGCCTTCATCCACGCGAACATCCCGCCGCTCGGCGACGCGCCGTTCGAATTCCCGCCGCACGACCGCGACGAGAAGGGCCGGATGAAGTTGCCGGCCTTCCTGCTGACGGCGCATAAGGCCGGCTGAGACCTGGTCAGGGCCCCGCGCCGGTCACAGTGGGGGGATCTCGAACTGGAAGAGCGGAACGGATTCGATGGTGACGCTGGGGATGAAGATGTTGGGCAGGCTGAAGCCACCGACGCCGATGGACGAGATCGTCAACGGCGGCAGGGCGAAGCCGGGCTCGCTGATCGGCGGCAGCGTGAAACCGCCGACACCGATGGGCGGAATGGTGATGGACGGGATGGTGAAGCCGGACAGGCCGATGGACGGAATGGTGAAGCCGGAGAGACCAATCGGCGGTATGGTAAATGACCCGAGGTTAATGGGCGGGATGGTGAATCCCGAAATAAATCCTGGCGTGTGCATGCCGAGCGAAGCGTTTATGTCGAAGTTCTGCAGGTTCACGCTTATGGTGCCGAGCAGCGCAGAGTTGATCGTGACCAGTGTTTGATTGTTCCCCAACACCTCGAAATCCGGGAATTGTATCTGGGGGAAGTTGATCTGCGGAACAGTTACCTGGGGCAACGTGATGCCAGGAACTTGGATTTGCGGAAGGCTGAAGCCCGGCACCGTTATCGCCGGCAGATTTATCGGCGGCACCGATATGGCCGAAGTGGTTATCTGCGGCAGGCTGAACGCACTGACGCTGATGGGAGGCGACGTGAAGGGCGGAATGTTTATGGACGGAATGGATATCGGCGGCAGGCCGAAGGCGGAGAGGTTTATCTGAGGGATGTTCACCGGCGGAATGGCGATCCGCGGTGTGCCGATCGTGACCAAGGTGCCGGCCGCCCCGGTCTGGATGTCGATGATGCCGTCGAGCAGGTTGAAGTCCTGGACGGGTGCCGCCGCAACGGCCGCCTGCGCGGCGCCGGATACCTGCGCCACGTTGGAGGCCTCCGCGGCCGCGTAGGCACCCGCGCCGGCGTTCAGCAAGGAGACGAACTCCTGATGGAACGCCTGGGCCTGCGCGCTGAGGGCCTGGAATTCCTGGCCGAAGTTGCCGAACATCGAAGCGATCGCGACCGAAACCTCATCCTGAGCCGCAGCCGCAATCCCCGTCGTGGGACCCGCCGCGGTCACCGCCGCCGCCAACGACGAACGCACGCCCGCCAAGTCCGCCGCCGCACTTTGGACCAGATCCGGCGTTGCCATCACGAACGACATCTCGCACCCCTTTCTCACGGCTCGTCATCGAGCGGAGGCCGGCGAATGTTGTCGAGCCCTGGACCAGCGGCCGCACTACCGACCGGATATGAGTGAGTACAACCGATTTCCATACCTTCGGTCAAGGAAAATGGCTATTTTCAGAATGGGCATTCGCTAGCCGGACAATTGCGGCGGAACAGTCCAGAAAGCGCCAGGGAGCGGGGTACTTATATCCGCGCGAACGCCACCGCGGCCGGCGTGACACGCCGCCGACACTTGCGGCGCTCCGCGGCCGGTTAGGGACCTGTGCCCAGCAGGCTGGCCGCGACGTCGTTAACGATCGAAATGAAGGTGTTCGCTTCGATGGTCAGCCCGTTCAACCAGGTGGGGATAGGCGGGATCGTGAACTGGTCTTCCTGAACGGGCGCCACGGTGATTTGGGGGATGTCGACGGCGGGCAGGTTGAAGCCGCCGACGCCGACGGGTGGGATGGTCAGCGGCGTCGTGGCGAAACCCGGCCAGCTGACCTGGGGCAGCGTGAAGCCGCCGACACCGATCGGCGGGATAGTCAGCGGCGCCGTGGCGAAGGCCGGCCAACTGACTTGCGGCAGCGTGAAACCGCCGACGGCGATGGGCGGAACGGTGACCGACGGGATGGTGAAGCCGGAAAGGCCGATGGACGGGAACACATAATTGCCGCCGCTCGGGTTGCTGACGCTCAGGATCGGCAGAGTCAGAGCGCCGATTTGAATACTGGGGATACCGAATTGGGAAATAAACCCTTGCGTGTTGAAGCCGAGTGACGGCGCGTTGATATCGAACGATTCAAGGTTGATGTTGTAGTTCGGAAAAAGGATATTACCGGTTGTCAGGGTGACCACCGTCGCGCCGTTACCCGGAACGTTGATGTCCGGGAATTGTATCTGTGGAAGGTCGATTCGGGGAACGGTTATCGACGGGAGGCTCCAATTCGAAACCTGGATCAGGGGCGTTTGGAACGGCGGTATCGTCACCGCGGGCAGATTGATCGGCGGCACCGTAATGTCGGGCGTCGTTATCTGCGGCAGGTTGAATGCGCCCACGGTGATGTTGGCGGGCGTCGTCCCGGCCGGAATATTGATCGACGGTATCGACAGTTGCGGCAGGTTGAACGGACTCACCGTGAGGTTCGCGAGCGTCGCGCCGGCCGGAATGTTGACGGCCGGAATGGTGAGCTGAGGCAGGTTGAAGGGGGCGACGCTGATCGGGGGAACGTGCACCGCCGGCAGCGTGAACCCCGGTGTGCTGATCGTGAATTGAATGCCACCGGTCCCGATGTTGATGTCCAGGAGGCCGTTGAAAAGGTTGAAGGTTCGATAGGTCGCGGCGGGTACGGCCGCGGCCGGCGCAGCACCGGCTACCGCGTTGCCCAGCACCTGCCCGGCGTTAACGGCCTCGGCACTGCCATATGCCGCAGCGCCGGCATTCAGCAGGCTTTCGAATTCCGCATGAAATGCCTGCGCCTGGGCGTTCAGAGCTTGAAATTGCTGGCCGGCGCTGCCGAAGACCAAAGCGATTGCGTTCGATACCTCGTCTGCCGCGGCGGTCGCAATCCCGGTGGTGGGCCCACCGATCGCGGCGGCTTGTGTCAGCGAGGCACGAATACCTGCCAGGTCTTGGGCTGCACCCTGCACCGCTTCCGGCACGGTAACCACATACGACATCTCCGTCTCCTTTCACGCACGCCGAAAACGGCAGGGCAAGGCGAATGTGACGGCGGCCGAAGCCAATTCACCGGTCGGCTCGTCCCAGGCGGCATGCAGCAGCTCAGGCGGTGACATTGCGAAGTTCATCCCGCACCTCTTTTCACCGGCCCCATCGCCGAGCGGCGAGCAGATTTCCGAAGAGTGATCCGCCGCGTGCTGCTAACGCCAAAAGCTACCGCACACATGCCTAATAAGAACAGGCTTTTCCGTACTTTCGGTCAAAATTAGGATGGAAATTGACGACTTCGGTATTTTCAGCCCGTCGCGGCTGTCGCTGCGATCAGCGCCTCGGCGAAGGTCTCGAGGTCGTCGGCGGTCGTATCGACGTGCGGGGAAATCCGCAACACCGGCCCGGAGAGTTCTTGCGGCGCGCGCGCCACCCCGGCATAGGTCGTCACAATGCGCCGCTCGGCGAGCAGCCAAGCACGCACCGCTTCGGGGTCGGCGCCGTCGGCGGGGACCAGCGTCGTAATGGCGCTGGGCTCCTCGGCCTCTTCGACCACCAGCCAGCCGTCGACATCGGTCAGCAGGGTGCGGGCGATCTCGCCCACCTCGGCCAGCCGAGCACGGACAGATTCCGGTCCGTATGCCAGATGCTCCCCCACAGCAACCGAAAACCCCACGCGTGCAGCGACATTCGCTTCCCCGAACCCCAGTTGCTGGGCCACCGACAGTTGCGCCGCCCAGCGCGGCGCCGGTAGCCGCGGCGTCAGTCGATCCATCAGCTCGGGCCGCAGGGCCAAGACGCCGACGCCCCGCGGTCCGGCGATCCACTTGCGCGACGACGAATACACGGCGTCGGCGCCCACCGCGCAGTCGATGTGGCCCAACGCCTGTGCGGCGTCCACCACCAGCGGCAGGCCTAGCTGGCCGCAGAGCTTGGCCACCATGGCGAGCGGCTGCACCACGCCCCGGTGGCTGGCCAGCGGGGTGAGATGCACCAAATCGGGTGGGTCGTTCTCTAGTTCGAACGCCGCCTCGTCGAGTTCCAGCCGGCCGTCGTCCAGGGTCGGCAGTGTCCGCACCTCGAACCCGTGGGCGGCCATCACCGCCAGGTTGGGGCCGTACTCGCCGGGCAGGCAGGCCAGCGTGCGCCGCTCGGTCGGCCAACTGCCCAGCAGCAGGTCCAGCGCATGCAGGGAGCCGGTGGTGAACACCACCTCGGCGTCGGGCACGCCGCACAGCGTCGCGACCGCCGCTCGGCCCGCCTCGAGCAGCGGGGCGGCCGCCTCGGCCGCGACGTACCCGCCGACCTCCGACTCGTGCAGCGCATGCTTGGCGGCGGCGTCCATGGCGGCGAAACTCTGGCGCGAGCAAGCGGCGCTGTCCAGGTGTAACCCGGCCACGGGCGGCCGGGCCGCCCGCCACCGCTCGGCCAGCGAACCGCAGAGGCTCACTTAACGGCCAACGACAGCCCGAAGTCGCCCGCTTCGTCGGTCCACCATCGGATCCGGCGCAGTCCGGCGTCGGCCAACTCGGCGCTCACCCCGTCCGGGCGGAACTTGCACGACACCTCGGTCAGCATCTCTTCGCCGTCCGCGAAATCGACGGTCAGGTCGAGCGCGCTGACGCGCACCCGCTGGCTCCGGCCGGACCGCAGCCACATTTCGATGCGCTCCTCGTCGGTGTTCCACCGCGCGACGTGCTGGTAGGCATCGATGTCGAAGTCGGCGTCGAGTTGGCGGTTGATCACCGCGAGCACGTTGCGGTTGAACCGGGCCGTCACACCGGCGGCGTCGTCGTAGGCGCGCACCAGCCGGTCGGCGTCCTTGACCAGGTCGGTGCCCAGCAGCAGGCTGTCCCCCGGCCGCATCACCCCGGCCAGCGTCGCGAGGAACTGCGCGCGCGGCTCGGGGGTGAGATTGCCGATCGTCGACCCCAGGAACACGAACAGCCGTCGCCCGTCGCCGGGGATCTCGGTCAGGTGTTCCTCGAAATCCCCGCAGACGGCGCTGATTTCGACGCCCGGGTACTCGCGCTGGATGGCGGTCGCGGTCGCCGACAGCATGCCGGCGTCGACGTCGAACGGCACGAATCCGCGCAGTGAGCCCCGGTCCCGCAACGCGTCCAGCAGCCGGCGGGTCTTCTCCGAGGTGCCGGCACCCAGTTCGACCAGCGTGTCGGCCTCGCTGGCGGCCGCGACCTCGGCCGACCGGGCGCGCAGGATCTCCGCCTCCGCCCGGGTCGGGTAGTACTCGGGCAACCGGGTGATCTGGTCGAACAGGTCGCTGCCAACCGAATCGTAAAACCACTTGGGCGGCAATGACTTCGGTGTCTGCTGCAGGCCATCGAGCACGTCACGACGCAATGCGTGATACGCCGAGTCGGCGGCCAGGTGGTTGGACAGCGTCAGCGTCATCGAGATCCTTTCGAGTTGAGTGGGGTCAACTGAATCCCCTCCGAGGTGACCTCCACCAGGTGACGGTCCGGCACGTCTTCCCAGTCGGGCGCGTCGTCGTACGGTTCGCTGGCCAGCACCACCCCGTCGTCGCGGCGCAGGATGAACAGGGTGTCGCCCCACGCGGTCGCCACCAGCCGAGAGCCGTTGGCGGCCAGGATGTTCAGCCGCGCCAAGGGGTCGGCCGCGCCGACTTCGGCGATGGTGTCGGCCAGCGCGTCCAGCCCGCGCTCGAAGATGGTGGCCGCGAGTATGGCGCTGTCGCAGACGGATTCGGCCGACGAGGTGAGCGGAAGCACCGCGCGGCCGACGATGCCGTTGTGCGACAACAACCAGCGGCCGTCGGTGAACGGCGCCGTCGCGCTGGCCTCGATCGGCATGCCGACGGTCGCCGAGCGCACCGCTGCCACGACGCAGTGGCTGTGCAGCGCCGGCGCGACCGAGTCGAACGACGCGTCGCCCCACAGCGGCGCCGGGCTGCGCCAGCGTCGCGGCGTGTCACCGTCGAAAAACCCGACGCCCCAACCGTCGGCGTTCATCAGGCCGTGCTTCTGGCGGCGCGGAGCATACGACTGCACCCGCAGCCCGCACGGCGGGTCCAGCACCAGCGACGAGACGCTCACGTCGGCGCCGAGCCAGCCCAGGTGACGGCACATCAGTCGGCCACGTCCCACGCCAGGCGGACACCGGAGAAGATCTGCCGCCGGATCGGATGGTCCCAGTTGCGGAAGCTGGGCCGCACGATCCCCGGCTCGACGGCCCACGACCCCCCGCGCAGCACCCGGTAGTCACCGTCGAAGAAGGGCTGCGAGTAGCGCTCGTAGATCATCGGGACGAATCCCGGCCACGGCCGCAGCGGCGAGGCGGTCCACTCCCAGACGTCGCCCAGCATCTGCTCGACCCCGTACGCCGAAGCGCCCGCGGGGTATGCGCCGACGGGCGCGGGCCGCAGCGCGCGGCCGCCCAGGTTGGCCACGGCGTCCGACGGTTCCTGCTCCCCCCACGGGTAGCGGCGCCGGGCGCCCGCCGCCGGATCCCACGCGCAGGCCTTCTCCCACTCGATCTCGGTGGGCAGCCGGGCGCCGGCCCAGGCCGCGTAGGCCTCGGCCTCGAAATAGGTCACGTGCTGCACCGGCTCGTCGGCGGGGATGTCCTCGATGTAGCCGAACCGCGCGCGGGTGCGGCCGTCCGAACCCCAGAACTGCGGCGCGGTCAGGCCCGCGGTCTGTCGGTGCTGCCAGCCCCGCTCGGACCACCAGCGCGGCTGGTCGTAGCCGCCGTCGTCGATGAACGCTCGCCACTCGCCGTTGGTGACCGGAACCCTGCCGATCCGGAAAGCCGGCACGTCGACGACGTGAGCCGGGCGCTCGTTGTCGAGCGAGTACGGTTCGCTCGCCGCGTCCACCCCCAGCACGAACGGGCCGCCGGGCACCAGCACCGACGTTCCCGCCAGCCCCGGACGACCCGCGGGCAGCACCGATCCGTCGCGTAGCAGCGGCGCGCCGGTGCGCAGGTTGAGCGCCTGCAACATCGTTTCGTCGTGCTGGTTTTCGTGGCTGACCACCATCCCGAAGGCGAACGCCGCTTCGTCTCCCGCGGGGTCGTCGGGCAGGGCGTCCAGCGCGTCCAGCGCGGCGGAGCGCACGGTCCGGCAATAGGACCGCGCGCGCTCGGGGGACAGCAACGGCAGCTCGACGCGGCTGGCCCGGGAGTGTTCGAAGGCGTCGTACAGGCCCTCGACGGCCGGCGGCAGGATGCCCGGGCGGGATGGATCGCCGCCGCGCAGCAACCAGAACTCCTCTTGCTGGCCGATGTGTGCGAGGTCCCACACCAGCGGGCTCATCAACGGGTCGAACTGCCGCCACAGCTCGGCGTCGTCGAATTCGACCAGCCGCAGCGTCCGCGCCCGCGCCCGCGCCATATCGTCGGCGAGCTTTTCCCGGGAAGTCACGCGCCCCCTTGCGGCCAGCGCGCGGCCCTGGAGACCGTGGCCTCGATGCCGTGCTCGATGACCTCGTCGGAGAAGTCGTCGCCGGGACATCGGCCCCGCTCGACTCCGCTGACCAACAGCTGCATCGCCTCGGTCAGTTCCGCCGGCGCCCGGTCGGCCGCGACCGCCACGCACTTGTTGGCCGCCTCGTAGAGCCGCCGGTCGCGCAGGCCGACCCGGGCGGCGGTGTCCCAGGCGGTGGCGACCGGTTCGACGGCCTCGGCCGCGATGTCGGCGGCGGCCGGGTCGTCGAGGAGCGTCACCAAGGTGAACACCACGGCGGGCCAGAGGGCGTCGGGCACGCTGTCGAGGTAGCGGATCTCCAGCCACTGTCTGGGCCGCACCGGCGGGAACAGCGTGGTCAGGTGGTATTCGAGGTCGGCGATCGTCGGGCGCCGGTCACCGAGGAGTGCCCGGCCGTCCACCCAGTCGGCGAAGGGCACCCACCGCGTGACGGCCGTGGCCTCGGGGTTGTGCACCAGCATCACCGGGGCCTTGAGCGCATAGCGCGCCCAGTCGGTGCCCGGGTCGTCACCGCTGGCCCCGAGGATGGGCCCGCACCGCGCCGAGTCCATGTCCCCCCACACCCGCTGCCGGGTGGAGACCCAGCCGGTGAACTCCCCGCCCAGCATCGGGGAGTTGGCGGCGATGGCGATCATCGTGGGGCCCAGGGCGTGCGCCAGCCGGACCCGTGCCGCCCAGCCGTCCCGCGGCCCGGCGTCCACGTTGACCTGGATCGACGCGGTGGACGTCATCATCGCCGCGCCGGCCTCGCCGGAGCGGCTGGAGTGGAAGAACTGTTCCATCGCCTGGTAACGCGCGCCGGGGTTGATGCGCCTCGGCGGCCGCAGCGGATCCGCCCCGAGGAAAACCAGTCCCAGCCCGGCGTCGGCGAAGGCCGACCGCAGCACGGCCTGGTCCCGGTTCATCGCATCGATGGAGGCCAACACCCCGTCGGCGGGCGGACCGGACAGTTCGACGGCGCCGCCGGGTTCCACCGTGACGGCGCTGCCGCCCGGCAGGTTGGGCAGATGCTCGAGCACGTCGGCGATTTCGTCCCAGCCGGGCCTGCGATGCGGGTCGGCCGGGTCGTGGCAATGCCCTTCGAGCTCGAGGCCGATGGACCGCAGCGGTGCATCGGACAGGCAGGTCTCGGCGATGTACGTCGCGGCGGCGGAGGAGTCGACCATCTCGGCTTGGGCGGTGCTGACGGCCGCGGGCGTCATATCACTATCCCTTCGAGGGCCGGGCCGACCCGGCATGGCCGACGGACCGATGGTTGCACCGCTGACGGAGAAATAATCGCCACTACTTCATCTTGCAGATCGCACCGACATATTCCCGTCCTGCCGGACTTTTCCGCGATGGACCACCCGAGTGTCCTAAAACCACGCTACTGACCCAGCGCGTTCTGCATGGCCCCGGCCAGCACGTTGACCGCGGGTCCCGCGTTGCCAGACTGGCAGACCTTGGCCTGCAACAACACGTTTTCACGCAGCCTGGTTTGATCGAAGCACCGACGGTCGGTGCCGGCCTCCTGCTTCGTCCAGTTCGCGTCGCCGCCCGTCGCCGGGCCGCCGTCGAACGACCACACCTGTGTGATGCCGTTGTCCAGATGCATCGCAGTGGTCTGGCCCGAACAGCCTACGGTCCGGTCCACCACACGATGGAACGCCCGGGCCGCGGCGTCGTTGCTGGCGAACACCCCGACGGCCTGCTTGACGAAGTGGGTCTGGTCGTTGGCCGACGTCTGTGTGGTTGCCCCGTTGAACGACGCGAGATCTGGATCGTCGAAGACTTCGGGCAGCCCGATATCGGCCCAGTTGTTGCACACCGGCAGGTCGACCGAATAGCCCTGGAACGGCTGCGTGAACACCGACTCCCAGCCCATCGGTCCGCCGACGATGTTGCCGACCGATCCCTTCGACAGGACCGCGTAGTTCACCACCCCGGGCTCCGACGGGTGAGCGACCGCCGCGGGAACAGCCAGCGCTCCCCCGACCGCCACACCGATGGTCATCACCGCCGCGCCGATGCGCATGGTCATGGGTTTCGATCATGCCAGGGCGGCTGCCGGGTGGCGAACATCGATTATCGGGCCCGGAGCTCCTTCGAGGCCTTCGCGTAACCGCAATCGGCCCAACAACTTTCGGTGCGGCGGAACGAACTGGACCCCGCGTTTCTGTAATGGTTCAAGAAAGGCGGGTATGCCTACGGGCGCGGATTGCCCGGGGTGTTCGGCGCCGGCGCCGGAGCGCTGGGCGTCGGTGTCTGGCTGGGACCACCCGGACCGACGCCCGGCGCCGGACCGCCAGGGCCACCCGGACCGGCGCCCTGCGGCGGACCCCATGGGCCCATGCCCGGACCCCACTGCCCGCCGTACTGCCACGGTCCACCGGGCCCACCAGGTCCGCCGGGGCCGTACATCATGCCGTGATGATGCTTGTAGTGATGCCATGATGGCTGATTCCCATGACCATGGCCCCGGCGAAGAAGACGGTCGAGAGGATGAAAACGATCCCGGCGACGATCACCACCCACGCGGCGGCCACATAGACCTTGGGAGGCTTGACCGGCGCGTACGCGGGCGGGGCCGCGGCGGCGGGCGTCGGTTGCGTTGACGGTTCGGGTGTTTGGGTCATGCCTTGAATATTGCCCCTGTCGCCGACGGCGATAACAGGTCCGAGACGCAATTGTTGCTGAGAATCGAGCGGCCCGGCGCTCGTGCGAGCGCCGGGCCATCGGATATGGGTTTACCGACCCACCGGGACTACGGGGTCCGGGACGGGGCGACGGACGACGGAATCTGGCTGGGTCCCGGGGCGCCTGGGGTCGCCGAAGCGGGCCCACCGCCCTGGACCGCCGCGGGACCACCGCCCGGGCCGCCGGGGCCGCCCGGACCGCCGGGGCCGAAGCGGTGCGGATGCATGAACGCCGCGTGGTGCTTGTGGTGGTGACCGCCGTGGCCGTGATGCCCGAGCGCCATGCCGGTGAAGAAGATCACCGAGATGATGAACACGACTCCGGCGACGATGGCAACCCATGCCGCGGCAAGGAAGACCCGAGGGGTCCGGTACAGCGCCGGCGCTGCCGCCGGCGCGGGTTCGGTTGCGGTAGCTGTCCGCACAGTTGGGGTTTCAGATGTTTCACTCATGAGACAAATGATGCGTGCGTCAAGAGTAGTTATGGCTATGCATTAGTTAAGTAGCAGCTATGAGCTAAAACCCGGTTCTACCTGGCCAAATCCCGGGGCCGCTAGCCGATCGGCGCGGCGGTCCCCGACACTGGGGCGCTCGACCGACCTGGGCGCTTGTGACGTGGCCGGGGCTCGGCTAAACCGCAGATCCGGCCGTCGCTGCGTTACCGTGAATCGGTCCTGATCACCCTCCATCGGCGCGTGCAGCGAGCGAAGGTGCGGGACGTTCCTTGTCTGTCGCGACCAGTGAGAGGTGCGGGATGTCGTTTGTGATCGCAGTGCCGGAGGTGGTGGCGTCGGCTGCTTCGGATGTGGCGGGCATCGGGTCGATGATCGGCGCGGCCAAGGCCGCGGCGGCGGCTCCGACCACCGGGGTCCTGGCCGCCGCCGGCGACGAGGTGTCGGCGGCGATCGCGTCGGTGTTTTCCACCCACGCGCAGGAGTTTCAGGCGCTCAGCGACCAGGCGGCAGCGTTTCATAACCAGTTCGTCGAGGCATTGGCCGGCGCCGGCGGGTTGTATGCGGGCGCGGAGGCCGCCAACGCCTCGCCCTTGGCGAGCCTGCTGGGGGTGATCAATACCCCCACCGAGCTGCTGCTGGGGCGCCCGCTGATCGGCAACGGCGCGAACGGCGCCGCCGGGACCGGGGCCGCCGGCGGGGCCGGCGGGATCCTGTTCGGCAGCGGCGGCAACGGCGGG
>NZ_AUWQ01000076.1 GCF_000455205.1 Mycobacterium sp. UM_CSW
TCGGCCGCCGCCCGGCCGCGATTCGGTCCGCCGACCGCTGAGCACGCTGGTGAGTAGGGCCGGCGCGGACCCCGCCGCACGTGGGCGCGATCACAGCAAACTTGGCCGAATTGGTGATCACCCCCGCCGGTCGGCTAGGATCGATGCCGGGGTCGGGACAGTCGAAGCCCAAAACTCCCATGTCGGCGCCGTCGTCGACCGCCCGCCGCGACGAATTTACGCCGCCGCCGGTTGCCGGTTAGACTTAACGAAGTTGGCATGTCAGGCGGGTATTGTCATATCGTTTTACGACTTGTCGAAACCAGCTTCAGGCCACCGTTCAGCGCTGCACGGACGAATCTCCAACAACGGATCATCCCGCCTGGGGCACAGCCTATCGGCAAGACCGAAGGGGCCAACGGGTCCGAGACCCGCAACCCTCGCGGGTTGCGGGCCCACCGGAGCCGCTCGTAACGGCAGCGAAGAACGTTTGGTGAAGGGTCAGGTGCATATGACGCCCAAGCGCGTCGGGTTATACAACCCCGCGTTCGAGCACGATGCGTGCGGGGTAGCCATGGTCGTCGATATGCACGGCCGCCGCAGCCGCGACATCGTCGACAAGGCGATTACCGCGCTGCTCAACCTCGAACACCGGGGCGCCCAGGGTGCCGAGCCGCGCAGCGGTGACGGCGCCGGCATCCTGATTCAGGTTCCGGATGCGTTCCTGCGCGAGGTCGTGGAGTTCGAGTTGCCCCCCGCGGGCAGCTACGCCACCGGCATCGCGTTCCTGCCGCAGTCCTCCAAGGACGCCGCGGCCGCGTGCGCGGCGGTGGAAAAGATCGCCGAATCCGAGGGCCTGCAGGTGCTGGGCTGGCGGAACGTGCCCACCGACGACTCGTCGCTGGGCGCGCTGTCGCGCGACGCGATGCCGACCTTCCGGCAGGTGTTCATGACGGGCGACTCCGGCATGGCGCTGGAGCGGCGGGCCTACGTGGTGCGCAAGCGCGCCGAGCACGAACTGGGGACCAAGGGCCCGGGACAAGACGGCCCCGGTCGCGAAACCGTTTACTTCCCAAGCCTTTCCGGTCAAACATTCATCTACAAGGGCATGCTGACCACCCCGCAGCTCAAGGCGTTTTACCTTGACCTGCAAGACGATCGGCTGACGAGCGCGCTGGGCATCGTGCACTCCCGCTTCTCCACCAACACCTTCCCGTCCTGGCCGCTGGCACATCCGTTCCGTCGCATCGCGCACAACGGGGAGATCAACACCGTCACCGGCAACGAGAACTGGATGCGGGCCCGCGAGGCGCTGATCAAGACCGACCTCTTCGGGGACGACGTAGAGAAGTTGTTCCCGATCTGCACCCCGGGCGCGTCCGACACGGCGCGCTTCGACGAGGCACTCGAGCTGCTGCACCTGGGCGGCCGCACCCTGGCGCACGCGGTGCTGATGATGATTCCCGAAGCGTGGGAACGCAACGAGTCGATGGACCCCGCGCGGCGGGCGTTCTATCAGTACCACGCTTCGCTGATGGAGCCGTGGGACGGCCCCGCGTCGATAACGTTCACCGACGGCACCATCATCGGAGCCGTGCTGGACCGAAATGGCTTGCGCCCCTCCCGGATCTGGGTCACCGACGACGGCCTGGTGGTGATGGCCTCCGAGGCCGGCGTGCTCGACCTGGACCCGGCCAGGGTGGTCCGCCGGATGCGGCTGCAGCCCGGCCGGATGTTCCTGGTGGACACCGCGCAGGGCCGCATCGTCGCCGACGAGGAGATCAAGGCAGAACTGGCGGCCGAGCATCCCTACCAGGAGTGGCTGGACAAGGGCCTGGTTCCGCTCGACGACCTGCCGCAGGGCGAGTACGCCCGGATGCCGCACGAGCGACTCGTCAAGCGCCAGTTGACGTTTGGCTACACCTACGAGGAACTCAACCTGTTGGTGACGCCGATGGTGCGCTCCGGTGCCGAGCCGATCGGCTCGATGGGCACCGACACCCCGGTCGCCGTGCTGTCCCAGCGCCCGCGGATGCTCTACGACTACTTCCAGCAGCTGTTCGCGCAGGTGACCAACCCGCCGCTGGACGCCATCCGCGAGGAGGTGGTGACCAGCCTGCAGGGCACCACCGGCGGCGAGCGCGACCTGCTCAACCCCGACGAGTTCTCCTGTCACCAGATCGTGCTGCAGCAGCCGATCCTGCGTAACCACGAGCTGGCCAAGCTGGTCAACCTCAACCCGGACGACAAGGTCAACGGCCGCCCACACGGCATGCGGTCCAAGGTGATTCCCTGCCTGTACCCGGTCGCCGAGGGCGGCGCCGGGCTGACCGCCGCGCTCGAGGAGGTGCGTGCGCAGGCATCCGCCGCGATCGCCGACGGCGCGCGGGTCATCATCCTGTCCGACCGTGGATCCGACGAGCAGCTGGCGCCGATCCCGTCGCTGCTGGCGGTGGCTGCGGTGCACCACCACCTGGTGCGCGACCGGACGCGCACCCACGTCGGCCTGGTGGTCGAGACCGGCGACGCCCGCGAGGTGCACCACATGGCGGCGCTGGTCGGCTTCGGCGCGGCGGCGATCAACCCGTATCTGGTGTTCGAGTCGATCGAGGACATGCTCGACCGCGGGGTCATCGACGGTATCGACCGCGACAAGGCGCTGAACAACTACGTCAAGGCGGCCGGCAAGGGCGTGCTGAAAGTCATGTCCAAGATGGGCATTTCGACGCTGGCCTCCTACACCGGCGCGCAGCTGTTCCAGGCCGTCGGCATTTCCGAGGACGTGCTCGACGAGTACTTCACCGGGCTGTCCTGCCCGACCGGCGGGATCACCCTGGAGGACATCGCCGCCGACGTCGCCGCCCGCCACAAGCTGGCCTTCCTCGACCGGCCCGACGAGCGCGCCCACCGGGAGCTCGAGGTGGGTGGCGAGTACCAGTGGCGCCGGGAGGGCGAGTACCACCTCTTCAACCCGGAGACCGTCTTCAAGCTGCAGCACGCCACTCGCACCGGGCAATACAAGATCTTCAAGGAGTACACCCGCCTCGTCGACGACCAGAGCGAGCGGCTGGCGTCGCTGCGCGGACTGCTGAAGTTCCGCGGCGACGTGCGACCCCCCGTTCCGCTGGAAGAGGTCGAGCCCGCCAGCGAGATCGTCAAGCGCTTCTCCACGGGGGCAATGAGTTACGGCTCGATCTCCGCCGAGGCGCACGAGACGTTGGCCATCGCGATGAACCGCCTCGGCGGCCGGTCCAACAGCGGCGAGGGCGGCGAAGACGTCAAGCGATTCGACCGCGACCCCAACGGGGACTGGCGCCGCAGCGCGATCAAGCAGGTCGCCTCCGCCCGCTTCGGCGTGACGTCGCACTACCTGACCAACTGCACCGACATCCAGATCAAGATGGCCCAAGGCGCGAAACCCGGTGAGGGCGGCCAGCTTCCGGGCCACAAGGTGTACCCGTGGGTGGCCGAGGTGCGGCACTCCACGCCCGGTGTCGGATTGATCTCGCCGCCGCCGCACCACGACATCTACTCCATCGAGGACCTGGCGCAGCTGATCCACGACCTGAAGAACGCCAACCCGGCCGCGCGCGTGCACGTCAAGCTGGTCTCCGAAAACGGGGTGGGCACCGTCGCCGCCGGTGTTTCCAAGGCGCACGCCGACGTGGTGCTGATCTCGGGGCACGACGGCGGCACCGGCGCGACGCCGCTGACGTCGCAGAAGCACGCGGGCGCCCCGTGGGAGCTCGGGCTGGCCGAGACGCAACAGACCTTGCTGCTCAACGGGTTACGTGACCGGATCGTGGTCCAGGTGGACGGGCAGCTCAAGACCGGGCGCGACGTGATGATCGGTGCGCTGCTCGGTGCCGAGGAATTCGGCTTCGCCACCGCCCCGCTCGTGGTGGCCGGCTGCATCATGATGCGGGTGTGTCACCTCGACACCTGCCCGGTCGGCGTCGCCACCCAGAACCCGGTGCTGCGCGAGCGGTTCACCGGCAAGCCCGAGTTCGTCGAGAACTTCTTCATGTTCATCGCCGAAGAGGTGCGGGAGTACATGGCGCAGTTGGGCTTCCGCACCTTCAACGAGGCCGTCGGTCAGGTGGGGTCGCTGGACACCACGCTGGCGCGGGCGCACTGGAAGGCCCACAAGCTGGACCTGGCGCCGGTGCTGCACGAGCCCGAGTCGGCATTCATGAACCAGGACCTGTACTGCAGCTCGCGGCAGGATCACGGCCTGGACAAGGCGCTCGACCAGCAGCTGATCGTGATGAGCCGCGAGGCGCTGGACTCCGGCAAGCCGGTCCGGTTCTCCACCACGATCAGCAACGTCAACCGCACGGTGGGCACCATGCTGGGCCACGAGCTGACGAAAGCCTATGGGGGCCAGGGTCTCCCCGACGGAACCATCGACATCACCTTCGACGGGTCCGCCGGCAACAGCTTCGGCGCCTTCGTGCCGAGGGGCATCACGCTGCGCGTGTACGGCGACGCCAACGACTACGTCGGCAAGGGACTGTCGGGTGGCCGGATCGTCGTCCGGCCGTCGGACAACGCGCCGGCCGACTATGTCGCCGAGGACAACATCATCGGCGGCAACGTGATCCTGTTCGGCGCCACCAGCGGGGAGGCCTACCTGCGCGGCGTCGTCGGCGAGCGGTTTGCGGTGCGCAACTCCGGCGCCCACGCCGTCGTCGAGGGCGTCGGCGACCACGGCTGCGAATACATGACCGGAGGCAAGGTCGTCATCCTCGGCCGCACCGGCCGCAACTTCGCGGCGGGCATGTCCGGCGGCGTGGCCTACGTATACGACCCGGAGGGCGAATTGCCGAACAACCTCAACGCCGAAATGGTCGAGCTCGAGGCGCTCGACGAGGACGACCTGGAGTACCTGCGGGGCACCATCCAGGCGCACGTCGATGCCACGGATTCCGCTGTCGGGCAGCGCATCCTCGCCGACTGGCCCGGCCAGCACCGGCACTTCGCCAAGGTGATGCCGCGCGACTACAAGCGCGTGCTGCAGGCAATCGCCGAGGCGGAACGCGACGGCATCGACGTCGACAAGGCGATCATGGCGGCCGCGCATGGCTGACCCCACCGGCTTCCTGAAATACACACATCGGGAACTGCCGAAGCGCCGGCCTGTCCCGCTGCGACTGCGCGACTGGAACGAGGTCTACGAAGACTTCGACGACGAGACCCTGCGCCATCAGGCAACCCGTTGCATGGATTGCGGTATTCCGTTCTGCCACAATGGATGTCCGCTGGGCAACCTGATCCCCGAATGGAACGACCTGGTGCGCCAGGGCCGTTGGCGCGACGCGATCGAACGGCTGCACGCCACCAACAACTTCCCGGACTTCACCGGGCGGCTGTGCCCGGCCCCGTGCGAGCCGGCGTGCGTGCTGGGCATCAACCAGGATCCGGTGACGATCAAGCAGATCGAGCTGGAGATCATCGACCACGCCTTCGACGAAGGCTTTGTGGTGCCGCTGCCCCCGGACAAGCTGACCGGAAAGACCGTCGCCGTGGTGGGTTCCGGCCCCGCGGGCCTGGCCGCCGCCCAGCAACTGACCCGCGCCGGCCACAGCGTGACCGTGTTCGAGCGCGACGACCGCATCGGCGGGCTGCTGCGCTACGGCATCCCGGAATTCAAGATGGAAAAGCGCGTCCTGGACCGGCGGCTGGACCAGATGCGGGCCGAGGGAACCGAGTTTCGAGCCGGCGTCAACGTCGGCGTCGACATCACCGTCGAACAGTTGCGCGGCGACTTCGACGCGGTGGTGCTGGCCGGCGGGGCCACCGCCTGGCGCGACCTGCCCATCCCGGGCCGGGAGCTGGACGGCATCCACCAGGCGATGGAATTCCTGCCCTGGGGCAACCGTGTGCAGGAGGGCGACGACGTCCTGGGTCCCGACGGCGAGCCGCCGATCACCGCGAAGGGCAAGAAGGTCGTCATCATCGGCGGCGGTGACACCGGGGCGGACTGCCTGGGCACCGTCCACCGGCAGGGCGCGATCGCGGTGCACCAATTCGAGATCATGCCGCGTCCGCCGGAGGCGCGCGCCGAGTCGACCCCGTGGCCGACCTATCCGCTGATGTACCGGGTGTCATCGGCGCACGAAGAGGGCGGCGAGCGGGTGTTCTCGGTCAACACCGAGGAGTTCGTGGGCAAGGACGGGCACGTGACCGGACTCAAGGCTCACGAGGTGACCATGCAGGACGGCAAGTTCGTCAAGGTCGAGGGCTCCGACTTCGAGCTCGAGGCCGATCTGGTGTTGCTGGCGATGGGGTTCGTCGGCCCCGAGAAGGAGGGTCTGCTCACCGATCTCGGCGTGAAGCTGACGGAGCGCGGCAACGTCGCGCGCGGCGCCGACTTCGACACCTCGGTCCCCGGCGTCTTCGTTGCCGGGGACATGGGTCGCGGCCAGTCATTGATCGTTTGGGCGATTGCTGAGGGCCGCGCCGCGGCGGCGGGGGTCGACCGGTTCCTGATGGGTTCGACGGCGCTTCCGGCGCCGATCAAGCCCACCGCGGCCCCGCTGACATAGTCACATCAGTCACACCAGAAACAGAAGAATTCAATTCGGCGTTTCTGCCCACGTTTGCCAGACGATTGTTGTCTAATGGTTCTCTGTGGGCCTCATCGGGTAGCAGTCACGGGGGGTGTCCCGCAGGAACGGACCGATCGCAGGAGTGGTCACTGTGCATGTCAACCCGTTGCCCCGATCGAGAATGGGGCGAATCGCCTGGTCATGGTTGCGTCACCCGGTAAAGAGCCGCGAGTTCCCCGCAAAACATGAACGTCTGATCACCGCCGAAGAACTGATGCTGTTCGGGGTGTAAACACCAGGTTCACGCGCCGGCGGCGCACAAGTTAGTTTGCTCGGCGTGAGGCCGGCAGAGCGACCTCACTTATCCCTCACTTATCCAACAGTCCGGAATCGCGAATCGCCTCCGCCAATGGCTCCAGCACGGCCGGGTCGTGCGGCGGGGGAAGGTAGACGATGCCGAGGTCCAGCCCTTCGGCACCCAGCGCCGCCGCGTCCTCGATGACCTTTCCGTAGTTGAGGTCCGGCTCCAAGCGCAGGTGCGCCGACATGGTGATCTCCTTCGGGTCGCGCCCGATGTCCGCGCACCGCGCGGCCAGCACGTCGCGTTTCTGCGCGAACAGCTCGGGCGGACCGCCGACGAAGTTCCAGTGCTGGGCGTAGCGCGCGGTGATCGGCAAGGTGCGCTTCTCGCCGCTGCCGCCGATGCAGATCGGCGGGTGCGGGCGCTGCACGCCCTTGGGCTCGTTGCGGGCGCCCTTGAGTTGGTAGTACTTGCCGGCGAAGTCCGTCGTCTCTTCGCTCAGCAGACTGATCAGCACCTGGCAGGCTTCCTCGAACCGGTCGAAGCGTTCCCGGATGGAGCCCAACTCGATGCCGTAAGCGCCCGACTCCTCCTCGTTCCACCCGGCGCCGATGCCGAGCTCGAGGCGCCCGTTGGAGATGACGTCGAGCGCGGCGGCCATGTTCGCCAGTACGGCGGGGTGGCGGTAGTGGATGCCGGTGACGAGGGTGCCCAGCCGCAACCGCTTTGTCGCCTGCGCCAGCGCGGTCAGCGTCGTCCACCCCTCGAGGCAGGGTCCGCTGCTGTCGGAGAAGATCGGATAGAAGTGGTCGAACGTCCAGCCGGACTCGAAGACCTCGATATCGTCGGCGGCCTGCCAGACGGCGAGCATGTCGGCCCAGGTGGTGTTTTGGGGTGAGGTTTTGAACGCGAATCGCATGCAACCGACGTTAGTCGATCTTTATGAAGCGCAACTAAACTCCTCGGGACGATGACCGGCGCGCTCGGATTCGACACCAGGATCACCTTGTTGGCCGCCGGGCTGATCTTCCTGCTGGCGTTGGTTCTCGGCGTCTGGAAGTACCGCCAGATCATGACCGCCGACGATCATCGCGCCCATCCGTACGTCGACATCGCGCACCGGGCGGCGTTGCTCTATTCGTTCGCGACCCTGCTGCTGGCGGTGTTCGTCGAACTCAGCGCCTGGCCGGCGTGGGTCAACCTGACCGCGGCGGGCGTCGTCGTCTTCTTTTTCGTCGCCGCCATCCTCGGCTACATCACCCACGGGGCGCGGCGCGACACCGTCAACCAATTCGAAAACCCCGGCCGCGGCCTGCAAGTGACGATGGTGCTGCTCATCGCCGGCGAGATCGGCGGCTTCGGCGTGCTGCTCGCGGGGTTCGTCGCGGGCCAATTCTTGTGACCGGGCCGGGCACACTGGAGCCATGGACCCGGTAGCCGCCCTGCGGCAGATCGCTTATTACAAGGACCGGAGCCGCCAGGACCCCCGGCGCGTGATGGCCTATCGCAACGCCGCCGACATCATCGAGGGCCTCGACGACGCCGCGCGCGAGCGGCACGGCCAGGCCAAGAGCTGGCAGACGCTGCCGGGCATCGGGCCCAAGACCGCGAAGGTGATCGACCAGGCCTGGTCCGGCCGCGAACCGGACCTCCTCGTCGAATTGCGCTCGGCGGTCGAGGATCTCGGCGGTGGCGACCTGCGCGCCGCGCTGCGCGGGGACCTGCACCTGCATTCCAACTGGTCGGACGGGTCGGCGCCGATCGAGGAGATGATGGCCACCGCGTCGGCGCTGGGTCACGAATACTGCGCGCTGACCGACCATTCGCCGCGGCTGACCATCGCGAACGGGTTGTCGCCCGAGCGGTTGCGCAAGCAGCTCGACGTTATCGACGGGTTGCGCGACCAGTTCGCGCCGATGCGCATCCTCACCGGGATCGAGGTCGACATCCTCGAGGACGGCAGCCTGGACCAGGAACCCGAACTGCTCGAGCGCCTCGACGTCGTCGTCGCGAGCGTCCATTCCAAGTTGTCGATGGATGCGGCCGCGATGACGCGTCGCATGGTGCGCGCGGTTTCCAATCCGCACGCCGACGTGCTGGGCCACTGCACCGGGCGGCTGGTCTCCGGCAACCGCGGCATCCGTCCCGAGTCGAAGTTCGACGCCGAGGCGGTGTTCACCGCCTGCCGCGACCACGGGACCGCGGTCGAGATCAACTCCCGCCCGGAGCGCCGCGACCCGCCGACCCGGCTGCTCAGGCTGGCGCTGGAGATCGGCTGCGTGTTCAGCATCGACACCGACGCGCACGCGCCCGGTCAGCTGGACTTCCTGGGTTACGGCGCCCAGCGCGCGCTGGACGTGGGCGTGCCGACCGAACGCATCGTCAACACCTGGCCTGGCGAAAAGCTACTGGAGTGGACGGGGTCAGTCGGGTAGCGGTCGTATGTCAGGGCTGACCGGTGCCCCCGTCATTGCCGAGGGCACCCAAGCCGAGCCCGCCGAGGCCGCCCGCTCCGACGGCGCCCCCGTGACCTCCGTCGTTGGCACCAGGATGGCCGCCGGCGCCGCCTGCCCCGCTCACGGCACCGTCAGTGCCGACGACGCCAGGCGTGCTGCTCGTGTTGACAAGGCCGCCGCCGCCACCGCCGCCGCCCGTG
>NZ_AUWQ01000077.1 GCF_000455205.1 Mycobacterium sp. UM_CSW
CCGCCGGCCTCGCCGCCCTGGGCCACAACGATTTCCGCGCCGGCGTCGAGGGCCTTGCGGGCGTGGTCAAGGTTCTGCACTTGGACGGTGAGCGGAACGCCGGCCGAGCGGATGCGGTCGGCGAACGGCCGCAGTTCCCCGAACGACAGCATTATGGTGGCCGGTTGCCGCGCCAAGACCTCGTCGAGCAGCTCGGGGTTGCCGGCCAGCCGCCAGGTGATGAACCCGGCTCCCACCCGCGTCCCGGCGGCACGGTCGAACTCGCGTTGCAGCCATGCCGCGTCGCCGTAACCTCCGCCGATGAGGCCGAGCCCGCCGGCCGCCGTCACCGCCGCCGCCAGCCGGCCCCCCGAGACCATCGCCATCGGAGCGAGCAGGATCGGGTGCTCGATCCGGAAAAATTCCGTGAGCCGGGTGGTGAGCGTCATGTCAGCTCTCCGGTGAGGAACTGGGCCCGTCCATGTCCGAAAGACCAGTCCTCGTCGCCGTTTTCGGTGATCGAGACGATCACGTCGGCCGGGTCGACCCCGCACCTCTCGGACAGGTTGGTCACCAGCAGTTCGTAGAACTTCTCCTTCATCGCGCGCGTGCGGCGCCGGCTCACCACGTGCACGATCACTTGCCCCGCCGAGCGGGTGATGCCGAGACCCGTGTCCCATGCGACGATCTCGTGGGCCGGATGCGTGTGCACCACCTGGTAGCGGTCGCGCGGCGGCACCCCGAACGCTTCGACAACGGTGTCGTGGACGGCATCCAGGAGGGCCCGAAGCTCCTCCGGCGTGCGGCCCTCGATGAGATCTATGTACAGCAGCGGCATTGTGTCTCCTTGAGTCCTTGGTCTGCTTACGACGCTAGGCCCGCCGAAAGCCGCTGTGAAATGCCCGATGTAATCGATCTATGCTTGCCAGACATGGGCGGTTTGGACGGCGGCCGGGTCGAGTTGCGCCACCTCCGGGTGTTCGAGGCAGTGGCGCGACTCAAGTCGTTCACGCAGGCCGCGGATGAGCTCAGCATCACCCAGCCGGCGCTGAGCCGCACCATTCAACAGTTGGAGGACGCGCTGGGAGTGACGCTCCTGGACCGCAGTTCGCGCCGCGTCGAGACGACGCAGGCCGGCCGAACGTTCCTCGACCATGTCGAACGCGTCCTCGCGGAACTGGAACGTGGGTTCGGCGCGGTGCGGCAGCAGGCAGTGATCCGCCTCGGGTTCAGCTGGTTGCTGCCCGACCCCTGGGCGCAGGACACCCTCGCCCGCTTCGAGCGCGCCACCGGGACCGCGGTCGGGCTGGTCCGCACGGACGACGCGCTGGGCGCGGTGCAGCAGCGAAAGGTCGACGTCGCCGTCGTGCGCCGCCGGCTCACGGCGGCGGGCCTGCGCGTCGTGCACCTGTTCAACGAGTCTCGGGTCGCGGTGTGCTCGGTGCATTCAGAGCTGGCGGACCGATCGGAATTGGACTGGGCCGAGGTGCCGCGGTGGCCGTTGGTCGTCAACACCACCAGCGGCACCACCGGCCCGTGGTCGTGGGCCGCCGGCGCGGGGCCCGAAACGATCGTGGAGACAGCGAATTTCGACGAGTGGATCGAATCCGTCGCGGCCGATCGCGGCCTCGGCGTGATCCCCGACGTCGCCGTCCGGCGCAACATCCACCCCGGGGTGCGCTTCATCCCGCTGCGGGGAGCACCCCCGAGCCCGGTGGCGCTGGTGTTTCTGCCGCGCGGCCGCAACGCCGCGCTGCGCCGCTTCGTCGAGGCGGCCGTCGAGAGCGCGCAGGGGTTATCGGGAGCTCCTGTTCGCGAAACTTAAAGCAGCGTCACGTTTCTCGGCGTGTCGTCGCAGTCAGTGCAGTGTCGCGACACGATCACGCGCCGGTTACCGCCGCAGGCTGACCGATTCCAGGAACGGCTCGGCGACGGCGAGAAAGCCGCCGGGGTCGGACGAAAAGACCACGTGACCGGTGTCGAGGATTTCCAGCCGGGACCCGGCGATGGCCTCGTGGGTCGCGCGACCCGCACGCAGCGGTATGGCGATGTCCTTCTTTCCCCACACGATCAGCGTGGGCACCGCCAGCTCACCGGCGCGGTCGCGCAGGTCGTGCTCGGGCGTGGCGAAGCTGCGCCACAGCGCCGCTCCGGTGCGGACGCCCTCGGGCGTTTTCGCCACCGCGGTCGCGCGCTCGACGATCCGCCGGTCGGCGTCCGTTTTGGGCTTCATGTAGCCGCGGACGAAGAGGGGGGCGGCCCGCCGGAACAGCGCCGGCGTGCCGAGCACCCGGCAGAAGCCGCGGACCGCCGGGTTCAAGGGCACGAACCCGCCCGTGTTGACCAGGACGAGACCTGCGACGCACTCGGGGCGAGTGATCGCCAGCCGAGCGGCGGCAAACCCGCCGACCGAGTTCCCGATAAACAGGGCGCCCGACACGCCCAGGCCCTCGACGACGTCCTCCAGCACGTCGGCGAACAGCGGCGCGCTGGCCACCATGGGGGACTCGACCGGATCGGACTCGCCGTGCCCGGGCCAGTCCACCGCGATGGTGCGGTAGTTGCGGGCAAGGGTTTCGACGATCGGGTCGAAGTCGTGTCGGTCGTGCAGCGTGGCATGAAGCAGCAAAACGGTTGGGCCACTGCCGGATTCGTGGTAGGCCACGCGCCCCGCCCGGGTTTGAACAATCGCCATGGAAGTTCCTCTCGCCGATGTTGACCGACTGGTCGGTCATGGCCTACGCTACAACGAGAAGACCGCCGTGACAAGAAGGGACCCGCGATGCCAGCCCCGCCGCCCGAAGCGCCGTTCGCCGACAAGATGGCCTACTACCGAACCCAGCACACCTCGAAGGGGGTACGGACAACGCATCTGATCGGCACGCCCATCATCGCGGCCGGCCTCCCGCTGGTGTGGGCCAAGCCGAGGGTCGGTGCCGCGATGTTCGTCGGCGGGTGGGCCCTGCAGATCATCGGGCATCGGGTGTTCGAGAAGAACCTCCCGTCGACCCACAAGGGATGGATCACCTATCAACTCACCGGCGTGATCCACGTCTGCGAGCAGTACGGCGAGATGCTGGCCCGCCGCAGCCAGCGCAGGGCGGCCGTGCGATGAGATCGCCTGAGCCGGGGCGCAATGCGCTGCTGGACGCGGGGCAGCGGCTGCTGGGAACGGCCGACCTGGCCCGGATCTCGGTCAACGCGATCGTCGCCGAGGCCGGCATGGCGAAGGGCAGCTTCTATCAGCATTGGCCCAGCCGCTCGGAATACGTGCGGGCACTGCACGCCCGGTTCCATGACGACCTGCAGGACTCGATCGCCGCTGCCGGCGCCGACCTGCCGCCCGGCCGCGAGCGGCTTGAGGCCGGGATGAACGCCTACCTCGACGGCTGCCTGGCCGAGCCGGCCACCAAGGCGTTGCTCGTGCAGTCGCGCACCGAGGCCGGGCTGAGCGATTTGGTGGCCGCCCGCAACGAAAGTGCGGCCGCGCAGATCGTGCCCGATCTCGTCGCGCTCGGCTGGGCGTCCCCGGAACCGGTCGCGGCGTTGCTCGTCGCGGCGGTCGCGGAGATCGCCCTGATCGAGCTGGCCGCCGGCAAGCGCGACAAACGGCTGCGCCGCGGGTTAATTCGGCTCGCCACCCGGACACCGGCGGACTAAGAGGGCTTGCAGGCGGGCTCCAGGTTCAGGGTCGGGCCGCCCGATTGCAGCGACAGCAGGTACAGGTACGTCGCGAGCGAATGTTCGCACGCCACCGAGTATTTGACCAGAACCTTCGGTGGCAGCGGCAGCAACCGAATCGGGTTCAGCCAGGTCGGATTGAGCACGTGTTCGTAGTCGACGGGGGGAGGCAGGGCGGTGACGACGTCCAACCGGTTCGCGATGCGAAACGAGTTCTTCACCACCTGGTCGAAGGTGGCGGCGAACAGCGAATCCCCGGTGCGCGGACTGGCATACGTGTAGACGGCGGGAACGGCGAAGGTCGTGTTGGCCGCCAAGTCGAGTGCCAGCAGCGTCGCCAGGGCTCCGCCCAGGCTGTGCCCGCAGATCGTCACGGAGCCGACGGCCTGCGGGAAGGTAAGATTCGCGAGCGCGTCGACCACCTTCGGCGAACCCGACTGGGCCCCCGTGCGCAGCGACTCGTACATGTCGGTGAAGCCGTCTTCCGTGTGCCCGGCTCCCGTCAGGAAAGGGCATGGCACCAGCCCGAATTCGACGTCGTGGATCCATTCCAGCCACCCTTCGGTGCCACGGATCGCGATCGCCACGTTGCCGGTCTTGTTTTCCTGACAGATGAGCCCGATGGAGACTTCGTCGTCGGCGCGGGCCGGATTCATGTCGGTCGCCAGATCGTTGGCGTAGATCGTCGTGACCACGGTGTAGTCGATGCCGCCGACGCTCAGGGCCCGCCCGGCCTTGTTCGTCAAGTCGCCGGGCGATGTCGCGTAGGTCGCGGCGGCGAGCTGGCCGAATTGTATTGCCCGCGTTACATCTAACGTCGGTTGTGCCGGCATCGCGCCCCCGCTTGGGTCATCAGCCTTCGAAGGTTCCGGTGAACTGTGCCTGTCCGTGTCCGGTTGTGGCCTGGGTAATCGCCTGCGCCGCTTGGGCACCGGCCAATCCCGCGGGGAGCTGGTAGGTGGCGGGGAGCTGGTAGAGGGTGAACCGGTAGTGGTGCACCCCGGTGCCCGCGGGCGGGCAGGGCCCGCTGTAGCCGGCCTGCCCCGCCGAGTTCGGCAGGCTGCTGGCGCCGGCGGGGGTCTGGCCGTCCGCGGTGCTTCCGGGACCGGGCGGAATCCCGACGACGATCCAGTGGACGTAGGGCCCGCGCGGCGCGTCCGGGTCGTCGACCACAAGCGCCCCGCCCAACGGCGCCGACCACGTCAAGGGCGGCGCGACATTGGCCCCCTTGCAGGTGTATTGCGCGGGGATGGGCGCACCGTCGGGGAACGCGGGACTGCTGATCGTTACCGGTCCGGTGCCCGGCGCTTCGGCGACCGTCCGGCCGAGGGTCGTCACCTTGGGTGTCTGCGGGGCCGTTGAATGGCTGCCGCCCTGGCCGCCGCAGCCGGTGAGGGTGACGAGGAGCGCCAGCCCGGCGGTGACCGGCGCCAAGCGGTGAAGCGATTCCATACAGGACAGTGTCGCTCGCCGACGGTCGGTCGGGAAGGACTCGTTTTCGAACCTACTTGCCGCCCTTGACCTCGAGCACGCGCTTGCGCAGGCCGTCGGTCGCGGTTTCCATCAGGCCCTTGGCCCCCCGCTTGACCAGGAACCCCGGCACCGGGGCGGAAAGGTCCACGGTCAGATCGAAACGCACCCGGGTGGAATCGCCGTCGGGCGTGAGGGTGTAGCGGCCCTCCTGCGCGCGCTGCTGTTTGGAGCTCTCCAGTGTCCAGCCCACTCCGTCGTCGTGAACGGAGTAGTCGAGCACCTGCTCGTCGCTGACGCCGACGATTTTCACCGTTTGCCGCGATTTGCTCGGATGGCCGTCGGCGTCGCGTTCCAGGATTTCGACCTTCTTGTGAAACGAGGACCACTCGGTCAAGGACTCGAGGTCGAACAGCACGTCCATGATTTCGTCGGGCGTCGCGTCGATGACGACTTCGCGGGAATCGGTGATAGCCATGACGGATTAAATAGCCATTGTCGCGGTGCTAAAACTCACGGCACCAGCACCACCTTGCCGACGTTCTCCCGGGCCGCCAGGATCCGGTGCGCTTCCGGCGCCCGGGCGAACGGGACCGCGGCATGGACGACGGGAGCGATCGTGCCGTCGTCGAGCGCCTTGGCCAGGGGAGTGATCCACGGCTCGAGCGTGCCGCGGTCGTCCCACAGCCGCAGCATGTTGATCCCGATCACGGCCTTCGACTCCGACAGCTGGTCGAGCAGGTTGAAACCGCGCAGCATCGCCACGGCATGCGGCGCGGCGGCGCGCAGCGAGCGCTTCTCGCCGTGTTGCATGTTCGAAATGCCGTAGCCCACAAGCCTTCCGCCCGGTCGGAGCAGCGCGTAGGACCGGCGCAGCGACGTGCCGCCCAGCGCGTCGAGCACCAGGTCGTAGGGGCCCAGGCCCGTCCACCAGCCGTCGCGGCGGTAGTCGATTGCCCGGTCGACGCCCAGCTCGATCAGCTTCGCGTGCTTTGCGGGCGACGCGGTCCCGTGCACCTCGGCACCGGCCGCCTTGGCGAACTGGACGGCGGCGATGCCCACCCCGCCGGCCGCCGCGTGCACCAGCACCCGCTCGCCGGCGCGCAGCGACCCGTAACCGTGCAGCGCCGCCCAGGCGGTCGCGTAGTTCACCGGGACGGCGGCGCCCTGTTCGAAGCTCAACGCATCCGGCAGCGGGACGGAATCGCTCGCCGCCACGTTGACCACCTCGGCGTAGCCGCCAAATCGCGTCCCCGCCAACACGCGTTCGCCCATGCGGTCGGGGTCGACGCCGTCGCCGACGGCCTCGACCGTCCCGGCGACCTCGTAGCCGACCACCGCCGGCAGCTTCGGCGCGTCGGGATACAGGCCGACGCGGGCCAGGTGGTCGGCGAAGTTGACCCCGGCCGCCCGCACCGCGACCCGCAACTGTCCGGGGCCCGGTGGCGGCGGGTCCGGCCGCTCCTGGACCCGCAGGACCGACGGGTCGCCGTGCTTGGTGATGACCACTGCGCGCATCGTGTGATGGTCGCACACGGCGCCGGGCGCCTCAGGCCCGCGCGGTGGCCCCGGCGAGGCGGGGGAGAACGACGTCGCGCCAGCCGGGGCCCATGCGCTCGAAGGCCTCGGCCATCCTGGTGTCGTTCAGGTCAAACCCGCTGTGCTCCAAGAACACTCGAGTCCCGCTGCCTTCCGGCTCGAGACGCCAGGTCAGGGTCCAGGCCGCGGTGAACGTGTAGACGAAGCGGTGCGGGGGATCGACCTCGAGCACCTTGCACGGTTGCCTGCCGTAGCCCGGCATGTCGAGGGTGAACTGGTGGCCGACCACCGCGGCCACCTCCCCCTCGGCCCACCACAGCCGCATCAGCTCCGGTTCGGTCAGCAGCCGCCACACCTTCGCCGGTGGCGCCGCGACGAATTGGTCCACGCTGATCGTTGCGGGCGTCTCGCTCATTCCAGCTCCTCTGCCACCTCGGCCAGCCCGACCAGCCGGGCGCGCCAGAACTTCTCGAACGGATGCAGCCACTCGCCGAGCTCCGCCAGCGGTTCGGCGGTCAGGCGATAGATGCGCCGGCGGCCCTGCGGCTCGTCGGCCACCAGCCCGGCGTCACGCAACACCTTGAGGTGCTCGGCGACGGCCGGGCGGCTGAGCTCGAACCGGTCGCTGAGTTCGCCCGCGGACAGCGGGTGTCCGGCGAGGATCTCCAGCAGCTCCCGACGCACGGGGTTGGCCAGGGCGAGAAAGACGCGATCGGCGGCGGCCACCCGCGAAATATATGTCGGAAGATTCCGACATGTCAACTTTTTCCGACATGTCCTGCCACCGCGGCAGGAGCGGGGCTACCGTCCTTCTTGTGCACTTCGTCTGGGAACGACTGACCGACACGGTCCATCGCTGCCGACTGGCGTTCTGCGACGTGACGATCGGGCTGGTGCAGGGCGCCGGCGGAGCGCTGATCATCGACACCGGAACCACCCTCGCCGAGGCGGCCGCCATCGACGCCGACGCGCGACGGCTCACCGGTCGCGATGTGACTCATGTCGTGCTGACACACAAGCACTTCGACCATGTCCTGGGTTGCTCGGCGTTCGGTGATGCCGAAATCCACTGCACGCCTGAGGTTGTCGAATACTTGACGTCGGGCACCGGTCACCTGCGCGCACACGCGCTGAGTTACGGCGCGAATGCCGCCGCAGTCGATCGCGCGATTTCGGCGCTGAAGCCACCTCGGCGCGGTCTATACGAAACCGCGATCAACCTCGGCGACCGCACCGTCACGGTGACGCACCCGGGGCCCGGCCACACATCGGCCGACCTGGTTGTGGTGGTGCCCGCACGAGACGGTGCCGGCGACCCGGTCGTGCTGTTCACCGGTGACCTGGTCGAGGAATCCGCCGAACCGTACATTGACGCCGACTCCGATCTGGCGGCCTGGCCGGAAACCCTGGATCGGGTGCTCGAGATCGGCGGGCCCCACGCCGTCTATGTCCCGGGCCACGGAAAGACCGTCGACGCGAAGTTCGTCCGGCGGCAACGGGATTGGTTGAAGAAACGTGCGGTGTCGGCGCTCGACTAGGCGCGGGCGGTTGTGCAGGCGGCGATCAGGGCGTCCGGATCGGTCACGCTGACCCACAAGGAGCGCAGCGTCACCGACCTGACCCACACCTTCGCCTGTACGGGGGGCTCGATCGTCAACGCAACCAGTCCCTTGCCCGACCCGTTGACCAACCACCGACCCGCCGAGTAGTGCACGCCCCAGGCGAACACGCGCTCGCTGGCCGGTTCGGCCTTGGTGATCGAGGCAAGCGGGATGTCGGCCTCGAACGCCCAGCCCATCTTCACGTGCAGCACGCCCGCGTCCAACCGGATCTCGCTGTGGCGGGGGCCCAGCCCGACCGCAGCCGCGAGGGGAAGATACCAACGCTCGAAGCGCAAGCTCGTCTGCACGGTAGGGAGACTACCGATCGCCGACGCGCTTTGCTGGGCATTGCTCGCGCGGAGTACGGCACGGCCACAGTTGCGGCTCGGGACTATTTACCCCTGATTGAACCGCCGTGTCCGGGGATAAACTCACGGTCAGCGAATTCGTGCTGAAGAGGAGCGTAATCCCATGGCCATCATCGAAACGGACACCGAGGTCCGCACGCCGTTCGAGCAGGACGTCGAGGCTACGCAGCGGTACTTCGAGAGTTCGCGCTTTGCCCGGATCACCCGCCTCTACACGGCCCGCCAAGTAGCCGAGCAGCGCGGGACGATTCCGACCGACTACACCGTGGCGCGGGAAGCGGCCGCGGCGTTTTACGACCGGCTGCGCGAACTCTTCGCGGCGAAGAAGAGCATCACGACGTTCGGCCCGTATTCGCCGGGCCAGGCGGTCAGCATGAAGCGGATGGGCATCGAGGGGATCTACCTCGGCGGCTGGGCGACCTCGGCCAAGGGCTCCACCACCGAAGACCCAGGACCTGACCTCGCCAGCTACCCGCTGAGCCAGGTGCCCGAAGATGCCGCGGTGCTGGTGCGCGCGCTTCTCACCGCGGACCGCAATCAGCAGTACCAGCGGCAACAGATGAGCGAGCGGCAGCGCGCCACGGCCAGGCAGTATGACTACCGGCCGTTCATCATTGCCGACGCGGACACCGGTCACGGCGGTGATCCGCACGTGCGCAACCTGATCCGCCGCTTCGTCGAGGTCGGCGTGCCGGGTTACCACATCGAGGATCAGCGACCGGGCACCAAGAAGTGCGGTCATCAGGGCGGCAAGGTCCTGGTTCCGTCGGACGAACAGATCAAGCGGCTCAACGCCGCCCGCTTCCAGCTCGACGTCATGCGGGTGCCCGGCATCATCGTCGCGCGTACCGACGCCGAGGCGGCCAACCTGATCGACAGCAACTCCGACGAGCGCGATCAGGCGTTCCTGCTCGGAGCCACCAACTTGGACATTCCTTCGTATAAGGCCTGTTTCCTGGCGCTCATGCGGCGCTTCTACGAGCTGGGCGTCAAGGAGTTGAACGGTCACCTCTTGTATGCGCTCGCCGAGAGCGAGTACGGCATCGCCAACGCGTGGCTCGAGCGGCAGGGGATTCTCGGCGTGGTGTCCGACGCCGTCAACACCTGGCGGGAGCAGGGTAAGGACTCGATCGACGACCTCTTCGATCAGGTCGAGTCGCGGTTCGTCGCTGCCTGGGAGGACGACGCCGGGCTGATGACCTACAGCGACGCAGTGGCGGAAGTCCTGGCCTTCGGCGAACGCGAAGACGAGCCGGCGCCCATGACCGCCGACGAGTGGCGGAAGTTCGCTGCGCGGACGTCGCACTACGCCGCCCGGGAGAAGGCGAGGGAGCTGGGCGCCGCGCCAGACTGGAGCCCCGAGCTGGCAAGGACGCCCGAAGGCTATTACCAGGTGCGGGGCGGCATTCCGTACGCGATCGCCAAGTCACTCGCGGCCGCGCCGTTCGCCGACATCCTCTGGATGGAGACGAAGACGGCCGATCTCGCCGACGCCCGGGAGTTCGCCGAGGCGATCCATGCCGAGTTTCCGGACCAGATGCTGGCGTACAACCTTTCGCCGTCGTTCAACTGGGACACCACCGGGATGACCGACGAGGAGATGAAGCAGTTCCCCGTCGAGCTCGGGAAGATGGGATTCGTCTTCAACTTCATCACCTACGGCGGGCATCAGATCGACGGCGTCGCCGCCGAGGAGTTCGCCACCTCGTTGCAGCAGGACGGCATGCTGGCGCTGGCGCGGCTGCAACGCAAGATGCGCCTGGTCGAGTCGCCCTACCGGACGCCGCAAACCCTGGTCGGCGGCCCGCGCAGCGACGCGGCGCTGGCAGCCTCCTCGGGTCGCACCGCGACCACCAAGGCCATGGGGAAGGGCTCGACCCAGCATCAGCATCTCGTGCAGACCGAGGTGCCGAAGAAGCTGCTGGAGGAGTGGTTGGCGCTCTGGAGCGAGCACTACCAGCTGGGCGAGAAGCTTCGCGTGCAGTTGCGGCCCCGTCGCGCCGGCTCCGACGTGCTCGAACTCGGCATCTACGGCAACGGGGACGAGCAGCTGGCGAATGTCGTCGTCGATCCCATCAAGGATCGCCATGGCCGCAGCATCCTTCAGGTCCGCGACCAGAACACGTTCGCCGAGAAACTGCGCCAGAAGCGGCTCATGACCCTGATCCACCTCTGGCTGGTGCACCGCTTCAAGGCCGACGCGGTCATTTACGTCACCCCGACCGAGGACAACCTCTATCAGACCTCGAAGATGAAGTCCCACGGCATCTTCAGCGAGGTTTATCAAGAGGTCGGCGAGATCATCGTCGCCGAGGTGAACCGCCCGCGCATTGCCGAGCTTCTGACTCCCGACCGCGTGGCGCTGCGCAAGCTGATCACCAAGGAAGGGTAGGGCGGTTCGCGACGGGTGACGTCGCGAACTATTTGCTGACCGTCCCGCGGCCTTCGCCGAGTTCATGTCGTCGCGCGCGCAATCGATCCGCGCGACGGCCCGCCCGTGCGGCGGGCCTGACCCCCAAATCCGGCGACTACGTCGCCTCCCTCGAGGATTTATATGCCCTGCAAACTCTCCCTTGTGGCAATAGTTGCACATGTGTATGATTGCCATAGCAAGCGATCCTGCGAGGAGAGGACGGTCCGATGAAGGCACAGGTTAAGAAGGCAATCGCGGTGTTCGGCGGCGCGGCCGTCCTCGCTGCGACAATCGGATTCGGCGGCGTCAGCCCGGTGGCCAGTGCGTCGTCGCCGACGCCGCACCCG
>NZ_AUWQ01000078.1 GCF_000455205.1 Mycobacterium sp. UM_CSW
CCGTGCCGCCGGCGCCGCCCGCGGACGCCGCGCCGCCGTCCGACTCACCCCGCACCGCGGACGTGGGCTTCACCCGGCAATTGTTGGAAGCGATCCGCGGCGCCGACATCCACGGGAACGACGCGCTGGACGCCCTGGGGCAGCCGCCCCAAGCCAGCTGACGCCTCCACTTATCCCAGACGCCCGGCGCTCTCCCGCTAGACCTGCCGATTGTGGGAGGGCGCCCGGGTCGTCACTAGGCCGAGCCCACCCACTCCTCGGTGCCGTCGTCGAAGAACTGGTGCTTCCACACCGGTAACCGCGCCTTGATGGTGTCCACCAGCTGCGCGCAGGTGTCGAACGCCTCCTGCCGATGGTCGGCGGCCACCGCGGCCACCAGCGCCGCCTCCCCGATGTGCAGCACGCCGATGCGGTGGCTGGCCGCGATCGCGCGCACCCCCCTGGACAACTCGGCGACCTCGCCGACGACGTGGGCCAGCACCTGCTCGGCCGACGGATGCGCGGAATACTCCAACCGCACCACCCGGCGCCCACCGTCGTGGTCGCGAATCATGCCGACAAAGCCGACGATCGCCCCGGCCGACTGATGGCCCACCAACTCTTCGTGCTCCGCCAGAACGATCGGCTCTTCGGTCATGGCGGCGCGCAGCAGCCGGGTCATCCCTGGTGATCCCCGCCGGCGAGCTGGTCGAGTGCGTGGTCGAGCACGTCGGCGAGCACGCCGAGCCCGTCGCGCACTCCTCCGGGTGATCCCGGCAGATTCACGATCAGCGTGCGGCCGGCCACGCCGCATACGCCGCGCGACAGCACCGACGTCGGCACCTTCGGCAGGCCCGAGTGGCGGATCGCGTCGGCGAGGCCGGGGATCATGTAGTCCAGCACCGCGACCGTCTGGTCCGGGGTGACGTCGCTGGGCGAGATACCGGTGCCCCCCGAGGTGATGATCAGGTCGACCTCGGCGTCGAGCGCGCCACGCAGCGCCTCACCGACCGGCTCCCCGTCGGCAACCACCTCGGGCTGCACGGGCGAAAAGCCATGCTGTTCAAGCCATTCCGCGATGATGGGCCCGCATCGGTCGTCGTACACGCCGGACGACGCACGGCTCGAGGCGATGATTATTCGTGCGGATCGCTCGCCCATCACCGCTCCCAGGTTCCGGTCTTGCCGCCCTTCTTGCGAAGCACCCGAATGTCATCGAGACGGGCGGCCGGGTCAACAGCTTTGATCATGTCGTACAGCGTGAGCCCTGCCACGCTGACGGCGGTCAACGCCTCCATCTCCACGCCCGTGCGGTCGGTGCTGCGCACGGTCGCGGTGATCTCGATGTCCGACTCGCCGACGGTGAAATCGACGTCCACCCCGGTGAGCGCGAGCTGATGGCAGAGCGGGATCAGGTCGCTGGTGCGCTTTGCCGCCAGAATGCCCGCCACCCGCGCGGTGGCCAGCGCGTCGCCCTTGGGCAGGCCGCCGGTCGAGACGAGCGCCACCACCTCAGTCGAGGTGCGCAGGGCGCCCGCCGCGACGGCGGTGCGCCGAGTGGCGTCCTTTTCCGTGACGTCGACCATGTGCGCCGCACCCCGCTCGTCCAGGTGCGAGAGCGTGCCTGCCGAGGCCTTGGCGGCCTCTGGGGCCCTAGCCATGGGTTATCGGTTGACGACCGTTACCGGGTGAACGTAGGGCAGGTCGGTCGCGGGCAACGGGAAGACCAGCTCCCCGAAGGGTGACAGCGCACCCGTCCGGTCGCTCACCAGTTCGCTCACGGCGTGGTCGTCCGGGTCCGTCGTCGGCCAGCCGTTGTCGACGTAGTTGGTCTTGCGCGCCTTGCCTTCAGCAGAGTCAGCCACGGGGTCCATTCTGACAGGTGGCGCCCACGCCCGCGGCGCAAGGCCACGCTGACCGTGGGATTTGCGTACCAGCCGGTCGCGAGGACTGCTTTACGCTGGTCAGCAATGACCGATAACACCCCGGACATCCCGCTGGGGTCCTGGCTGGCCGACTTGCCCGACGAGCGGCTGATCCGACTGCTGGAACTCCGGCCAGACCTCGCCCAGCCCCCGCCTGGCAGCATCGCGGCGCTGGCCGCGCGCGCCCAGGCGCGCCAGTCGGTCAAGGCCGCCACCGACGACCTGGACTTCTTGCGGCTGGCGGTGCTGGACGCGCTGCTGGTGCTGCAGGCCGATTCGGCCCCGGTGCAAATCGCCAAGCTGCTCGCACTCATCGGCGACCGGGCCCCCGAGGCCGACGTGCTCGGCGCGCTGGACGACCTGCGGCAGCGCGCGCTGGTCTGGGGCGAAGCCGCGGTCCGGGTGGCCGCCGATGCCGGCACGGCCCTGCCGTGGCACCCGGGGCAGGTCACGCTCGAGGACAGCTCCCGCACGGGCGAGGAGATCGCCGGCCTCATCGACGCCCTCGATCAGGCCCAGCTCGATGTCCTGCAAAAGCTGCTCGAGGGTTCGCCGATGGGCCGCACCCGCGACGCCGCCCCCGGTGCCCCGGCGGATCGCCCGGTGCCGCAGCTGCTGGCGACGGGTCTGCTGCGGCGCATCGACGCCGAGACCGTGATCTTGCCCCGGCACGTGGGGCAGGTGCTGCGCGGCGAGGATCCCGGGCCCATGCAGCTGACGGCCCCCGACCCGGTGGTGACGACCACCACCGCGGACGACGTGGACGCGGTGGCCGCGGGAGCCGTCATCGACCTGCTTCGCGAGTTCGACGTGCTGCTTCAAACCCTGGGCGCCGCACCGGTTTCCGAGCTTCGCAGCGGCGGACTGGGAATTCGCGACCTCAAACGGCTGGCCAAGACGACCGGCGTCGAGGAACCGCGGCTGGGCCTGATCCTCGAGGTCGCCGCCGCGGCCGGATTGATCGCCAGCGGCATGCCCGACCCGTTGCCCGCCGAGGGCGAGGGACCGTACTGGGCGCCGACGGCGGCCACCGAACGGTTCTCCGCGATGACCGCGGCCGAGCGTTGGCACCTGCTGGCCGGCACCTGGCTCGACCTTCCGGGCCGCCCCGCCTTGGTCGGCACCCGCGGCCCCGACGCCAAACCCTATGGCGCCCTGACCGATTCGCTTTACTCGACGGCCGCGCCGCTGGACCGGCGACTGCTGCTGGGCATGCTGTCCGAGCTGCCGCCCGCGGCCGGTGTCGACGCCGTCACCGCCTCGGCCGCGCTGATCTGGCGCCGTCCGCGCTGGGCCAGACGGCTGCAGCCGAAACCCGTTTCCGATCTGCTAGCCGAATGCCACGCGCTGGGCCTGGTCGGTCGGGGAGCGCTCAGCACGCCCGGGCGAGCGCTGCTGGACGACGCTGGCGACCCGGAGCTCGCCGTGCAGGCGATGACGCGCGCGATGCCCGCTCCGATCGACCACTTCCTGCTGCAGGCCGACTTGACCGTCGTGGTGCCCGGCCCACTGCAACGCGACCTCGCCGAGGACCTGGCCACCGTCGCCACCGTCGAATCGGCCGGCACGGCGATGGTGTACCGCATCAGCGAGCAGTCCATCCGGCACGCCCTCGACATCGGCAAGACCCGCGACTGGATGCACGACCTCTTCACCAAGCACTCCAAAACCCCGGTGCCGCAAGGGCTCACGTACCTCATCGACGACGTCGCCCGTCGGCATGGCCAGCTCCGAATCGGCATGGCCGCATCGTTCGTGCGGTGCGAGGACCCGGTGCTGCTCGCCCAGGCCGTCGCGGCCGCGGAGGACCTGCAGTTGCGCGCCCTGGCGCCGACGGTCGCGGTGTCGCCGGCGCCGATCGCCGAGGTGCTCGTCAGGTTGCGGCAGGCGGGCTTTGCCCCGGCCGCCGAGGACTCCTCCGGTTCGATCGTCGACGTCCGGCCTCGCGGAGCGAGGGTGCCCACCCCCCAGCAGCGGCGGCCCTACCGGCCTGCGCCGCGCCCCAGCGGCGAGACGCTGAACGCCGTCGTCGCGGTGCTGCGCAAGGTGACCGCCGCGCCGTTCGGGAATATCCGCGTCGACCCCGCGGTCACTATGTCGATGTTGCAGCGCGCGGCCAAGGACCAGGACACGTTGGTGATCGGCTACCTCGACGCCGCCGGCGTGGCCACCCAGCGGGTCGTCTCACCGATCTCCGTGCGGGGCGGTCAGCTGGTTGCCTTCGATTCGGCGTCCGGGCGGCTGCGTGACTTCGCCATCCACCGCATCACATCGGTGGTGTCGGCGGAGTCCGGATAATAGGCGCTATGACCCGCGCCGTCGACGATGCAGAACGAAGTGATGGGGAGGAGCGGCGCAATTGACTGACGGACCATTGATCGTGCAGTCCGACAAGACGGTGCTGCTCGAAGTGGATCACGAGCTGGCCGGCGCCGCACGCGCCGCCATCGCGCCGTTCGCCGAGCTGGAACGCGCGCCCGAGCACGTGCACACCTACCGCATCACGCCCCTGGCGCTGTGGAACGCGCGCGCCGCCGGCCACGACGCCGAACAGGTCGTGGACGCGCTGGTCAGCTTCTCCCGTTATGCGGTGCCCCAGCCCCTGCTGGTCGACATCGTCGACACCATGGCCCGCTACGGCCGACTGCAGCTCGTCAAGCACCCCGCGCACGGCCTGACGCTGGTCAGCTTCGACCGCGCGGTGCTCGAGGAGGTGCTGCGCAACAAGAAGATCGCGCCGATGCTCGGCGCGCGCATCGACGAGGACACCGTCGTCGTCCATCCCAGCGAGCGCGGCCGCGTCAAGCAGATGCTGCTCAAGATCGGCTGGCCCGCAGAGGATCTCGCCGGCTACGTCGACGGCGAGGCGCACCCGATCAGCCTCGAGCAGGACGGCTGGCACCTGCGCGACTACCAGCAGCTGGCCGCCGACTCGTTCTGGTCCGGCGGTTCTGGGGTGGTGGTGCTGCCCTGCGGCGCCGGCAAGACGCTCGTCGGTGCGGCCGCGATGGCCAAAGCCGGTGCGACGACGCTGATTCTGGTCACCAACATCGTCGCCGCCCGGCAGTGGAAACGCGAGCTGGTCGCGCGCACCTCGCTAACCGAGGACGAGATCGGTGAATACTCCGGCGAGCGCAAGGAGATTCGGCCCGTCACCATCTCGACGTACCAGATGATCACGCGGCGCACCAAGGGCGAATACCGCCACCTGGAGCTCTTCGACAGTCGCGACTGGGGACTCATCATCTACGACGAGGTGCACCTGTTGCCGGCGCCCGTGTTCCGGATGACCGCCGACCTGCAGTCCAAGCGCCGACTTGGCCTGACCGCCACGTTGATCCGCGAAGACGGCCGCGAGGGCGACGTGTTTTCCCTGATCGGTCCGAAGCGCTACGACGCGCCATGGAAGGACATCGAGGCGCAGGGCTGGATCGCGCCGGCAGAATGCGTCGAGGTGCGGGTCACCATGACCGACAACGAGCGGATGATGTACGCCACCGCCGAACCCGAAGAGCGATACCGGCTGTGCTCGACGGTGCACACCAAAATCGCTGTGGTCAAGTCGATTTTGGAAAAGCATCCGGGCGAGCAGACTCTGGTGATCGGCGCCTACCTCGATCAACTCGACGAACTCGGCGCCGAGCTCAATGCCCCGGTGATCCAGGGATCGACGCGAACCAAGGAACGGGAGGCGTTGTTTGACGCCTTTCGCCGCGGCGAGGTGTCCACCCTGGTGGTGTCCAAGGTGGCGAACTTCTCCATCGATTTGCCGGAAGCGTCGGTAGCGGTGCAGGTTTCGGGGACCTTCGGCTCGCGCCAAGAGGAGGCCCAGCGGCTGGGCCGGTTACTGCGGCCCAAGCACGACGGCGGCGGGGCCATGTTCTACTCGGTGGTGGCCCGGGACAGCCTGGACGCCGACTATGCCGCGCACCGCCAGCGCTTCCTCGCGGAGCAGGGTTACGGCTACATCATCCGCGACGCGGACGACCTACTGGGCCCGGCGATCTAACCGCGAGCAGACGCAAAGTCCCCCAAAACTGGGCATTCTAGGGCGATTTTGCGTCTGGTGGCCGGGCAGGGCCCGGCGAACACTGCCAGAGGAACTAGAGCGACAGGATCGTCGCCGAGGCAGTGCCGGGTGCGCCGTACACCTGGGCCAGGCCCACGCGCGGGTTGCCGGGCACCTGACGCTCGCCCGCCTCGCCGCGCAGTTGACGCACCAGCTCGTGCATCTGCCGCAGGCCCGAGGCGCCGATCGGCTCGCCGTTGGCGATCAGCCCGCCGTCGGTGTTGACCGGCATCGAGCCGTGGATCTCGGTGGCGCCGTCGGCCAGCAGCTTCTCCTGCTCACCGTCGGCGCACAGGCCGGTCTCGGCCATGTGGATGACCTCGTTGCCCGCGTCCGTGTCTTGGAGTTGGGCCACGTCGACGTCCTCGGGCCCGATGCCGGCGGCCTCGTAGGCCGCCTTGGCGGCGTACACCGTCGGGGAGACATCCTCGTCCAGCGGAGCGAAGGTGGCGTGCACCTCGTAGGCGCCGTAACGGCGGGTACGGATCTCGCAGGCCCGCACATATACCGGCTTGTCGGTGTAATTGTGCGCCATGTCGGCCCGGCACATGATCACCGCCGCGGCGCCCTCGTCGGGCGCGCAGAACATGTACTGCGTCAGCGGATAGTTGAGGACGGCCGAGTTAAGGATCTCCTCCTCGGTAATCGGCTTGCGGCGGAACGCATTCGGATTCAGAGCGCCGTTGCGGAAGTTCTTCGCCGCCACCTTGGCCAGCGTGGCCTGGGAGATGTTGTGGTCGTGGATGTACTTGTTGGCCTTCATGCCGAAGAACTTGGTGGTGACGAACTGCCCGTTCTGCGCGTACCACTGCGGCAGTGCCAGCTTGGCGGGGTCGTCGGTGAAGGCGCCGCGCGGGTGCTTGTCCAACCCGATCGCGATACCGAGGTCGTACTTGCCCAGCCGGATGGTGTCGGCGGTCTGCTGAATCGCGCTGGCGGCGGTGGCGCAGGCGTTGAACACGTTGGTGAACGTGATGCCGGTCAGCCCGACCAGGCGGGTCACCGCGTCCGGGTTGGACACCTCGTGGCTGCCGCCGAAGCCGAACTGGATGTCCTTCCACTCCACGTGGGCGTCGGCCAGCGCGGACTGGATGGCCTCGGCCCCCATCTGCATCGCGGTCTTGTCGAACCTGCCGAACGGGTGCAGGCCCACACCGATGATGGCAACGTCGTTAGTCATCTCAGGCTCCTTTTGATTATTGGTGGCGACCCGCTTCACCCGGCTCCGCCGCGCTCGCGACCGCCACTACGCCGGCTGGAAAGCGAACGTCATGACCTCGGCGCCCTCGTCGTCGGTGGTCAAGGGCACCATCGTCAGCTCGACCTCTTGGCCGAATTGCAGCTTGGCCGGATCGTTTTCGGTCAGCCGCGCCTCGACTCGGATGATGTCGCCCAGCTGCACCAGGCCGACGCCGAAGGGCACGAAATCGTTGCCGGTCGGGCCGGCGTAGGGGGCGCCGGGCGGGAAGCCTTGGGTGGTCCACGCCACCAGGGTGCCGCGGCGCGGCAACAGCAACTCGGTCATCTCACCGCCGCTGCAACGTGGACACCACTGCTGCACCGGGAAGGTTGTGGCACCGCAGTTGGCGCAGCGACTCCCGATCAGCTGCGGGTTCTCGTCAGGCCAGGTGGAGATTTCGGGGGCCAGCGCCTTCTGCATTAAGGATCCTCCAGCGTCCGAACAGAACAATGCTAACTGAACCGTATAACAGCTTTCCGAAAAGTGGAAACCGCATTCTCATTGTCGCGTAGCCGAATCTCGTCCGAAACACCGGACCCACCGTCCCTGGACGAGGCGGTCGACGTTTTGCCCGCCTCCGAGCGACAACCCTGGCCACGGCCCGCCGCCTCCCCTGGCATTGTCGCTATGAGGCGGGCACATTGGACATCCCTTCGGCGAGAGACTGGTGTGGCCGGTGTGACCGTCGCCGGCACGTTATGGTGTCGGAGCCCCGAGTCGACGATAAGGAGACGACTATGCCGGTCACGGTGCTGCTCGAACTCAGGCTCAAGCCCGAGTCGGTGTCCGCGGCGCGCGAGGTCATGGGCCGGGCGCTGCAAGTCACCCGCGCGTTCGACGGGAACCTCGTCACCGACGTGCTCGTCGACGAGGACGACGACGCGCACTGGGTGGTCTACGAACTCTGGGACACGGTCGAGCACGACGAGGCCTACCGCGCGTTCCGGGCCGGCGAGGGCAAGATTGCCGAGCTGCCGCCGCTGCTCGCCGCGCCCCCCGTCAAGACGCGGTACGCGACCACCGACATCTAGCTCAGCGCGGGGATGACTTCCCGTTCGAACAGCTCGATGCCCGAACGGTCGTACGCGGCCTCCGGGAAATAGCAGATCGCGTACTCACACCCGAGGGCGCGGATCTTCTCGAGCCGCTCGATCGCCTGCTCCGCGGTGCCCACTGCCGAGCCCGGCCCGGTGGTGCCGGCGATCATGGCATCGGCGGCGGCCTCGGGCACATAGCCGACCAACCGGTCGCGCACGCGGCGCAGCCGATCCTTGAAGTCGTCGTCCGACGTCCCGATGATCGCGTTGACGTTGACCGAACGCACGATCGCCCCGAAGTCGGTGCCCACCTCGCGGCAATGCCCTTCCAGCACCGACGACTTGTGGGCGAACGCCTCGAGCTCCGGGGTGAAGTTGGTGTACTGCGCGTATTTCGCGGCGATGCGCAGGGTCACCTTCTCCCCGCCGCCGGCGATCCACAGCGGTATGCCGTTGTCCTGCAACGGCTTCGGGGCGACGATCGCGCCGTCGACCTGGTAGTGCTCGCCGTCGAAGCTGACCTTGCCGTCGCGCCAGGCGTCGCGCATGATCTGGACGCCCTCGTCCAGCCGGGCCAACCGCACCTTGGCCGACGGGAATCCGTAACCGTAAGCGCGCCACTCGTGTTCGTACCAGCCGCCGCCGATTCCCATCTGGATGCGGCCGCCGGAAATGATGTCGGCGGTCGCGGCCACCTTGGCCAGGTACACCGGATTGCGGTAGCTCATCGCCGTGCACATCTGACCGAGTTTGATCCGCGACGTCGTCGCCGCATAAGCCGCCATCAGCGACCACGCCTCGTGGGTGGCCTCGCCCGTTGGCATCGGGACGGTGTGGAAGTGGTCGTAGACCCACAGCGAGTCCCATGCGCCGTTGTCGGCGTGGGCTGCCAACTCGCGCATCACCGCCCAGTGTTTTTCGGGTTCGATGCCGACGAGATCCATCCGCCAGCCTTGGGGAATGAAGAGACCGAAGCGCATAGCAAGGGACTTTAGCCCGGTGCCGGGTGCACCTCATAGGCGATGCATAGCTTCGACCCAGCCGTCGCCGACAACCGGGCCTTAGAAATGACGCATGACAAACCTCGGGCACGCTCGCCACCGCAAAGTCCGTGCGCTCCGACTGATCTTCGCGGGTGCCGCGGCCATCGCGGCGCTCACACTGTTTATCGCCTCGCCGCCTTGCAAGACCGCGACTGACGCAGCATCCGGCCCGTCGGTCACCGCGCCTTTCGCCACCGACGACACCAATTTCGTCAACGACAACGGCCAGACCTCGGGCGACATCTTCACCCAGAACGCCCAGGACCAGAACTAGCGCTGCTTGGGCGTAAATATCGGCGGTTAGGCTTACCCGCTATGCGGGTTCTGATATCCGGTGCCAGCATCGCCGGGCCGGTGCTGGCCTACTGGCTTACCCGCCATGGCTTCGACGTCACCGTGGTCGAGCGCGCGGCGACGCTGCGCAAGACGGGCGGCCACGCCGTCGACCTGTTCCGCCCGGCGATCGAGATCTCGGCGAAGATGGGCGTCTTGCCCCGCATCGAGGCGCTCGCCACCGGAACTGACCGCCTGACGATGTATCGGGAGGGCCGGCCCCAGCCCACCGAGGTCGACCTCACCAAGCTGGTGGGCATCGCATCCGATCGGCACGTGGAGATCATGCGCGACGACCTCAGCGAGATCTACTACGACGCCGGCCGCGACGACGTCGAATACCTCTTCGGCGACTCCATCACGGCGATCGAGCCCGACGGCGAGGTCACCTTCGAGCGCTCCCCTGCCCGCAGCTTCGACGTGATCGTCGGCGCCGACGGACTGCACTCCAATGTCCGGCGGATAACGTTCGGCGACGAAGCCGGCCTCACCCGCTTCATCGGTGGCTACCTGGCGGTGGTGTCGGCGCCCAAGACGCTGGCCGTCCCCGGCGAGATGCTCGGCCACATCGGCGTCGGTCGGCTCGTGGCCGTCTACACCGCGGATCATCTGGACGACGCCCGGCTGGTGTTCATGTTCCGCAGTAAGGATGAGCTCGACTACGATTATCGGGATTCGTTGCGGCAGAAGGAATTACTGCGCGACGCCTTCGCGGGGATGCACCCTCAGGTGGACGACTGGCTGGGCGAAATCGACCGGACTCCCACGTTCTACTTCGACGCGATCAGCCAGCTGCGGATGAACATCTGGTCGCGGCGACGGGTCACCCTCGTCGGAGACGCCGGTTATTGCCCCGGCCCCGCTGTCGGCGGCAGCACCAGCCTCGCCGTCCTGGGCGCCTATGTGCTGGCTGGCGAACTCGCCCGGGCCGACGGCGATCACCTGCGCGCGTTCGCGGCCTACGAACTTCAGATGCGCGAACCGGTGCATCGCAGCCGCTCCTTCGCGCGGGGCGCCGCCAGGACCATCATCCCCGGCTCCCGGGCCGGTGTCTGGGCGTTAACCCGTGGGGTTCAACTGATCTCGTTGATGCCCGGCTCGCTCTCCAGGTCTCTGGCGAGGCTGAATACCAAGGGCGTGCGCATGTACGACTCGATGCGGGTTCCCGACTACAGCGAAGTCGAAGTTTGACGCGAAGGGAATGATCGCCCGTGGACCTTGCCGGTGTGGGTATCTGGAGCAGCCAGCTGCGCTACGGCGATGCCGCCGAAATCGCAGACGCGGCAGCGGAATTGGACGAGCTTGGCTTCACCGCGCTGTGGATCCCCGACGTGGGCGGGCCGGTGTTCGACGCGGTGGGGCGGCTGCTGACCGCGACGGCGCGGACCGTGATCGCCACCGGGATCCTCAATCTCTGGATGCACGCGGCCGGCGATGTCGCCGACTCCTATGCCGCCCTGACCGCTGAGCACGGCGACCGTTTCCTGCTGGGGATCGGCGTCAGCCATGCCCCGTTGATCGACGCCGGCGAGCCCGGCCGCTACCGCAAGCCGCTGGCGGCGACGGCGTCGTTCCTCGACGGGCTGGACGCCGCACCGCGTCCCGTGCCCGCCGCGGCCCGCGTGCTCGCCGCGCTCGGCCCGAAGATGCTCGAACTGTCGGCGACGCGCGCCCGCGGCGCGCACCCCTACCTCGTCACCCCCGACCACACCGCGTCCGCCCGTTCGACCTTGGGCGAGGGCCCGTTGCTGCTGCCGGAGCAGACCGTGATCCTGTGTGACAGCGCTGACGAGGCGCGCCGCGTCGGAACCGATTGGCTGCGTGCGTATTTGGCGTTGCCCAATTACGCGAACAACCTGCTGCGCATTGGCTTCTCCGAGGACGACCTGGCGCAGGTCAGCGATCGGCTCTTCGACGCGATCATCGCGTGGGGCGACGAAGGCGCCGTCATGCGCAGGGTGGCCGAGCATCAGGCGGCTGGCGCCGACCACGTCTGCGTCCAGGTGCTGCTGGCGGACCCGAGTGCGTTCCCGCGCGAGCAATGGCGTCGAATCGCCGCGGCACTCTGAGCACGCAGACGCGAAAGCCCCCG
>NZ_AUWQ01000079.1 GCF_000455205.1 Mycobacterium sp. UM_CSW
ACCTTCCTGGCCGCCGCGGTGCTCTACGCCCTGGCCATCGGCCAGGTGCGGGGGTTCGCCTTTACGTTGGGCCTCACCACGCTGCTGGACACCGTGGTGGTGTTCCTGGTGACCTGGCCGCTGGTCTACCTGGCGTCCCAGTCCACGACGCTGGCCAAGCCGGCGTACAACGGCCTGGGCGCCGTGCAGCAGGTCGCGCGGGAACGCCGGGCCGCGGCGGACGTGAAGACGGGACGGGGATAGCGCATGAGTGCCGCCAAGGATGCGACCGCGCTGACCGACAGCGCCCAGTTGCCGCACCACAGCTTCATTTCCCGGCTCTACACCGGCACGGGCGCGTTCGAGGTGATCGGGCGGCGCCGGATGTGGTTCGGGATCAGCGGCGCGATCGTCGCGATCGCGCTGATCAGCATCGTGCTGCGCGGCTTCACCTTCGGGATCGACTTCAAGGGCGGCACGACGGTGTCGATGCCGCGGGGGACAGCGCAGACCGCGCAGGTGTCCGAGGTCTTCCGCAAGACCATCGGCAAGGACGCCGAGTCGGTGGTGATCGTCGGCAACGGCGCCTCGGCGACCGTGCAGATCCGGTCGGAGACGCTGACCAACGACCAGACCACCAAGCTGCGCAACGCGCTGTTCGACGCCTTCCAGCCGAAGGGCAACGACGGCAAGCCGAGCAAGCAGGCCATCAGCGACTCGGCGGTGTCGGAGACCTGGGGTGACCAGATCACCAAGAAGGCGCTGATCGCGCTGGTGGTGTTCCTGGCGCTGGTCAGCCTGTACATCACCATCCGTTACGAGCGCTACATGGCGATCTCCGCGCTGACCACCATGGTGTTCGACCTGACCGTCACCGCCGGCGTGTATTCACTGATCGGCTTCGAGGTCAGCCCGGCCACGGTCATCGGGCTGCTGACCATCCTGGGTTTCTCGCTGTACGACACCGTCATCGTGTTCGACAAGGTCGAGGAGAACACCCGCGACTTCCAGCACACCAACCGGCGCACCTTCGCCGAGCACGCCAACCTGGCGATCAACCAGACGTTCATGCGCTCGATCAACACCAGCCTGATCAGCGTGCTGCCGGTGCTGGCGCTGATGGTCGTGGCGGTGTGGCTGCTGGGCGTCGGCACGCTGAAGGACCTGGCGCTGGTCCAGCTGGTCGGCATCCTGGTGGGCACCTACTCGTCGATCTTCTTCGCCACCCCGCTGCTGGTCACCCTGCGCGAGCGCACCGAGCTGGTGCGCACTCACACCCGCCGGGTCCTTAAGCGGCGCGCGCGCTCCGACGACTCGGCCGTCGAGATCTCCGAGTCGGCCGCCGAAGAGCCGACGGAGGCGACCGAGGAAGCCGAAGCCACCGAGGCGGACAAGGCCACCGAGGCCGCCGAGGCCCCCGCCAAACCCGCGCCGAGCAAGCCGGCCCCCGGCGCGCGCCCGGTGCGCCCCACCGGAACCCGGCGCCCGACCGGCAAGCGAAACGCGGGCCGGCGGTAGGCCATATGTTGCGGGCCGACCGGGGGAACCTGAGGGGGACCGCGGCGGCTGCGTTGGCCGGCATGCTGCTGGCGGCGTTCGCGTTGGCCGGGTGCTCGGGCAGCGCCGCCTCGAACGTCGACTACGTGGTCGATGGCCCGCTGGTCAGCTACAACACCAACACCGTCGTCGGCGCCGCGTCGGCGGGGGCGCAGGCGTTCGCCCGCACGCTGACCGGCTTCGGCTATCACGGCCCCGACGGGCAGGTCGTCGCCGACCGCGACTTCGGCTCCGTCTCGGTCGTGGGCGGTTCGCCGCTGGTCCTCGACTACCAGATCGCCGACAACGCCGTCTACAGCGACGGCAAGCCGGTGACCTGTGACGACCTGGTGCTGGCGTGGGCGGCCCAGTCCGGCCGGTTCCCCGGCTTCGACGCCGCCAGCCAGGCCGGCTACGTCGACGTCGCCAACGTCGAGTGCATCCCGGGTCAGAAGAAGGCAAGGTTGTCCTTCGTCCCGGACCGCGCCGTCGTCGACTACGCCCAGCTGTTCGCCGCGACCACGATCATGCCGTCGCACGTGATCGCCGATCAGCTGAACGTGGACGTGACCGCGGCGCTGCTGAGCAACAACGGGCCCGTGGTGGCGCAGATCGCCAAGCTGTGGAATACCGGCTGGGACCTCAAGCCAGGTGTCGACCTCAAGCGCTTCCCGTCGTCGGGCCCGTACAAGATCGAGCGCATCCTGGACGGCGGCGCGGTGGTGCTCGTCGCCAACGACCGGTGGTGGGGGCCCAAGGCGGTGACCAAGCGGATCACCGTCTGGCCCCAGGGGCCGGACATCCAGGACCGGGTCAACAACCGCAGCGTCGACGTCGTCGACGTCGCCGCCGGCTCCTCCGGCGCGCTGGCCACCCCCGACAACTACGAGCGTTCCGATGCGCCGTCGGACGGCATCGAGCAGTTGATCTTCGCGCCGCAGGGACCGCTGGCGCAGCCCAAGGTCCGGCGCGCGTTCGCGTTGTGCACGCCCCGCGACACGATCGCGCACGACGCCGGGGTGCCGATCGCCAATTCCCGCCTGCAGCCCGCCACCGAGGACGCCATCGCGGCCGGTGAGGGCGCCGCCGAGGCCGGTCCGTTCGGCAAGGCCGACCCCGCCGCCGCCCGCGAGGCCCTCGGCGGCGCGCCCCAGCCGGTGCGGATCGGCTACCAGGGGCCCAACGCGCGGCTGGCGGTGACGGTCGGGTCGATCACCAAGTCCTGCGAGGCGGCCGGCATCACCGTCACCAGCGTCCCGCTGGACACCTCCGGGCCCCAGGCGCTGCGGGACGGCAAGATCGACGTGCTGCTGGCCAGCACCGGCGGGGCCACCGGCAGCGGGTCGACCGGGTCGTCGGCCATGGACGCCTACGCGCTGCACAGCGGCAACGGCAACAATCTGTCGGGCTACAACAACCCCCAGGTCGACGGCGCGATCAGCGCGCTGGCGGTGTCGGCCGACCCGGCCGAGCGGGTCCGGCTGCTGGCGCAGGCGGCCCCGCCGCTGTGGGCCGACATGCCGACCCTGCCGCTGTACCGGCAGCAACGCACGCTGCTGACATCGAAGAAGATGTACGCCGTGAGCAGGAACCCGACCCGGTGGGGAGCCGGCTGGAACATGGATCGATGGGCCTTAATACAGTGAGGCTCGAGTGACGGGCGCTCCGGTGGCTGCGGTGATCGCGTCGCTGACGCGGGACGTCGCCGACTTTCCGCAGCCCGGCGTGCAGTTCAAGGACCTCACCCCGCTGTTCGCCGACCGGGACGGGATGAACGCGGTCGTCGACGCACTGGCCGAGATCGCGTCCGGCGCCGACCTGGTGGCCGGCATCGACTCCCGCGGGTTCCTGGTGGCCGCGGCGGTCGCAGGCCGGCTGGGCACCGGTGTGCTGGCCATCCGCAAGGCGGGCAAGCTGCCGCCGCCGGTGCACGCCGAGCGCTACGACCTGGAATACGGCAGCGCCACCCTCGAGATCCCGGCCGACGGGATCGACCTGCGCGGCCGCGACGTTGTCGTCATAGACGACGTGCTGGCCACCGGCGGCACCCTGGGCGCGGCCACCCGGCTGCTGGAGCGCGCCGGGGCGCACGTGACCGCGGCCGCGGTGGTGGTGGAAATCGTCGCGCTGGGCGGTCGCGAGGCCGTCGCGCCGCTGCCCGTGCACAGCCTGAGCAGGGCCTAGCACACTCGACCGGGCCGGGAGAACGGACTTTGGAGATATCCTCGACGTCGGAGGTGACAATCGTGGCGGACGACCAGAGCACGACCCAGGCCGTCGCGCCGCCGATCGAAGAGACGCCGGTCGTCGAGCCGTCGGAGGCGCCGACCGAGACGCTGAAGACTTCCAGCAGCGCCTCGCGCCGGGTGCGCGCCCGGCTGGCGCGGCGGATGACCGCCCAGCGCAGCGCGCTGAACCCCGTGCTCGAGCCGCTGGTGGCGGTGCACCGGGAGATCTATCCCAAGGCCAACTTGCAGCTGCTGCAGCGGGCGTTCGAGGTCGCCGACGAGCGGCACGCCACGCAGTTGCGCCACTCCGGTGACCCGTACATCACCCACCCGCTGGCCGTCGCCAACATCCTGGCCGAATTGGGCATGGACACCACCACTTTGGTGGCCGCGCTGCTGCACGACACCGTCGAGGACACCGGCTACACGCTGGAGCAGCTGTCGGAGGAGTTCGGCGAAGAGGTGGGCCACCTCGTCGACGGCGTGACCAAGCTGGACCGCGTCGTGCTGGGCAGCGCGGCCGAGGGCGAGACCATCCGCAAGATGATCACCGCCATGGCGCGCGACCCCCGGGTGCTGGTGATCAAGGTCGCCGACCGGCTGCACAACATGCGCACCATGCGCTTCCTGCCGCCGGAGAAGCAGGCCCGCAAGGCCCGCGAGACGCTGGAAGTCATTGCGCCCCTTGCCCATCGGCTGGGTATGGCCAGTGTCAAGTGGGAGCTGGAAGACCTGTCGTTCGCTATCCTGCACCCCAAGAAGTACGAGGAGATCGTGCGGCTGGTCGCCGGGCGCGCGCCGTCGCGCGACACCTACCTGGCCAAGGTCCGCACCGAGATCGTCAACACGCTGGGTGCGTCGAAGATCAAGGCGACCGTCGAGGGCCGCCCCAAGCACTACTGGTCGATCTACCAGAAGATGATCGTCAAGGGCCGCGACTTCGACGACATCCACGACCTGGTCGGCATCCGCATCCTGTGCGACGAGATCCGGGACTGCTACGCCGCCGTCGGCGTGGTCCACTCGCTGTGGCAGCCGATGGCGGGCCGGTTCAAGGACTACATCGCTCAGCCGCGTTACGGGGTGTACCAGTCGCTGCACACCACCGTCGTCGGGCCGGAGGGCAAGCCGCTGGAGGTGCAGATCCGCACCCGTGACATGCACCGCACCGCCGAGTACGGCATCGCCGCGCACTGGCGCTACAAGGAAGCCAAGGGCCGCAACGGAGTTCCGCATCCGCACGCCGCCGCCGAGATCGACGACATGGCCTGGATGCGCCAGCTGCTCGACTGGCAACGGGAGGCCGCCGACCCCGGCGAGTTCCTGGAGTCGCTGCGCTATGACCTTGCGGTCCAGGAGATCTTCGTCTTCACGCCCAAGGGCGACGTCATCACGCTGCCGACCGGGTCGACGCCGGTGGACTTCGCGTACGCCGTGCACACCGAGGTCGGTCACCGCTGCATCGGCGCCCGGGTGAACGGGCGCCTGGTGGCGCTGGAACGCAAGCTCGAAAACGGCGAAGTCGTCGAGGTTTTCACGTCCAAGGCGCCCAACGCGGGGCCGTCGCGGGACTGGCAGCAGTTCGTGGTGTCCCCGCGCGCGAAGACCAAGATCCGCCAGTGGTTCGCCAAGGAGCGCCGCGAGGAGGCGCTCGAGGCCGGCAAGGACGCGATGGCGCGCGAGGTGCGCCGTGGCGGACTTCCGTTGCAGCGCTTGGTGAATGGCGAGTCGATGGCTGCGGTGGCCCGCGAACTGCACTACGCCGACGTGTCCGCGCTGTACACCGCGATCGGTGAGGGGCATGTGTCCGCGCGCCACGTCGTGCAGCGGCTGCTGGCCGAGCTCGGCGGAATCGACCAGGCCGAGGAGGAACTCGCCGAGCGGTCCACGCCGACCACCATGCTGCGTCGCCCGCGCAGCAGCGACGACGTCGGCGTCTCGGTCCCCGGCGCCCCGGGCGTGCTGACCAAGCTGGCCAAGTGCTGCACGCCGGTGCCCGGCGACCAGATCATGGGGTTCGTCACCCGCGGCGGCGGGGTCAGCGTGCACCGCACCGACTGCACCAACGCCGCGTCGCTGCAGCAGCAGGCCGAGCGCATCATCGAGGTGCTGTGGGCGCCGTCGGCGTCGTCGGTGTTCCTGGTGGCCATCCAGGTCGAGGCGCTCGACCGGCACCGGTTGCTCTCGGACATCACCCGGGTGCTGGCCGACGAGAAGGTCAACATCCTGTCGGCGTCGGTCACCACCTCGGGCGACCGGGTTGCGATCAGCCGGTTCACCTTCGAGATGGGCGACCCTAAGCATCTGGGCCACTTGCTCAACGTCGTGCGGAACGTCGAGGGCGTGTACGACGTGTACCGCGTGACTTCCGCCGCTTAGCGCCGGCTGGCCGCCCGCTTGCGCTGCACCGGGATCCTGACGACCTCGGTGTGGGACTGTCCCTCGTCCTCCAACACGATCACGCCCTCCGCGTCGCTGCCAACCGGTTTGGCCGCCCCCTCGAGCACCTCGCCGACGACGCGGACCGCCTTGGGCAGCGCGGTGTGCGTCAACACCTTGAAGAGCGGGACCGCCGCGATGAACAGCGCCAGCGGCGGCTCGATCAGGCCCAGCCCGGTCGCCACCACCAGGCCGCCGAAGTAGCCGACAGACCGTGGCACGTCGACTTCGACGGCGCCCACCTGGACTTCCAACACGTTTTCCGGTGCACCGAACCGGATCTCCACGGCGCTACTGGTGGCCATGACCCCCTCCTCATACTCGTGCGGAAGCCTTCGGGTACCCCGTGCGGTCGCGCCTAGCCCACTCGCACGGGATTGAGCGTGTTATTCGCCGCCAAACGCCCCTATTCTTGGCGGATCGGGGTTTGACCGCGATAGGTGGTACTGCCATGACGGCGGCGGGATTGGCTTGCGGTGCGTGCGGTATCGAATTGCCGCCGAATTCGAAATTCTGCAATGCGTGCGGGTCTCCGGTCGCGGTGCCCGACACAACGGCGGAATACAAGCAGGTGACGGTGCTGTTCGCCGACATGGTGCGCTCGATGGACATCGCGACTGCGCTGGACATGGAGCGGTGGCGCGAGATCATGACCGAAGCCGTCGAGCGGTCTGCCGCGGCCGTGCGCCGCTACGGCGGCACGGTCGAATACTACGGTGACGGGCTGATGGCCCTGTTCGGGGCGCCAGTTGCGTTGGAGGATCACGCTTTTCGGGCGTGTCTGGCGGCGCTGGCGATCCAGGACGAGGTGAACCGGCTGGCGGAGGAGGTAGCCCGCCGCGATGGCGTGCCGTTGCGGTTGCGGGTGGGCCTGAATTCGGGACGGGTGATCGCCGGTGAGATCGGCTCGGGGTCGCCGAGGTACGCCGCGACCGGCCAGCCGGTCGGGTTCGCCGAGCGGATGCAGTCGGTGGCGCCGCCAGGCGGAGTGATGTTGTCGGAGTCGACGGCACGGCTGGTCGAGCATGCCGCCACGCTGACCGAACCCGAGTGGGTGCACGTCAAGGGCATCGACCAACCGGTGCGCACGCGCCGGCTCATCGGAATCGGTCCACGGCATGGGCCGGTCGGACGCGCTGAGGCAAGGCTGGTCGGTCGCAGCCGGGAAATGGCGGCTCTTGGCGCGCTGGTGGACCGCGCGATCAGCGGCCATGGTGGTGTGGTGGCTGTGGTGGGGCCGCCGGGCATCGGCAAGAGCCGGACGGCCCGCGAGACCGCGGCCGTGGCGGCCGGTCGCGGTGTCGAGGTGTTTTGGACCTACTGCGAATCCCACGCCGGTGATGTTCCCTTCCGTGTGGTCGCCCAGCTGCTGCGCTCGCGCACCGGCGTGGCCGACCTCGGCGCCGAGGCCGCCCGCGCCCGAGTGCGGGAGCAGCTGCCGAACGCCGACCCCCAGGATCTGCTGCTGCTTGAGGATCTGCTCGGCATCGCCGATCCCGAGGTGCCGCTGCCCGCCATCGACCCGGATGCGCGCCGCCGCCGGTTGACCGCCTTGATCAACGCCGCGTCGCTGGCCAGCACGCGACCGGCGCTGTTGATCATCGAGGATGCCCAGTGGATCGACACGGTCAGCGAGTCGATGCTGGCCGACTTCCTCACGGTCATCGCGCAAACCTCGTCGATGGTGTTGCTCACCGCCCGCCCCGAATACCAGGGAGCCTTGACGCGGGTGCCTGCCGCGCAGACGATAACGCTTGCCCCCCTTGGTGATTCGGACACCGCAGCGCTGATCGGTGAGCTGCTGGGCTCGGATCCGTCGGTCGGCGAGCTAGCGGATGCGCTCGCGGAACGGGCCGCCGGGAACCCGTTTTTCGCCGAGGAGATGGTGCGCGATCTGGCCCAAAGCGGCGCGTTGGCAGGCGAGCGTGGTGGCTATGTGCGCCAGGTCGATGTGGCCGAGGTGAGCGTGCCGGCCACGGTGCACACGGCCATCGAGGCGCGCATCGACCGCCTGAGCACATCGGCCAAGCGGACGGTGCACGCGGCGTCGGTGATCGGCGCACGGTTCGCGACCGACCTGCTAGACGCGTTGGGCATCGATGCGGTACTCGACGAGCCGCTGGGCGCGGAGCTCATCGATCAGGTACGGCCCACCCCACCCGCCGAGTACGCCTTCCGCCACCCGCTGATCCGTGCGGTGGCCTACGAGTCACAGCTCAAATCGGACCGCGCCGAGTTGCACCGGCGCGTCGCGGCCGCCATTGAATCAGGTGACCCGGCCGCCACCGAGGAAAATGCCGCCCTGATCGCCGAACACCTGGAGGCCGCCGGCGATGCGTATGCCGCCTACGGCTGGCACATGCGCGCCGCAGCCTGGGCGACCAACCGCGACTTCGCGTCGGCGTGGCTGAGTTGGGAGCGTGCCCAAAGGGTCGCCGATGCACTGCCCGCCGAGGACCCCAACCGGGCGGCCATGCGCATCGCCCCGCGCACCATGCTGTGCGGGATCGCCTTCCGAGTCCACGAGCGGGTTGCCGGGGACCGGTTTGACGAATTACGGGAGTTGTGCACCGCCGCCGGGGACAAGGCGTCGCTGGCCATCGGGATGGCCGGGCTGGTGGTCGATTACGGGTTTGAAGACCGGGTGCGCGAGGCGTCGGGGCTGGCATCCGAACAGATGGCCCTCATCGAATCCATCGGCGATCCGACCCTCATGTTGGGGCTGTCTCCCCTAGCGATCTACGCCAAGGCGGAAACCGCCGAGTTCGGTGAAATCCTGCGCTGGTCGCAGCGGGTCATCGAGCTGGCCGACGGTGACCCGTTGAAAGGCAACTTCATTGTCGGGTCCCCGTTGGCGATCGCCTTGATGGCGCGGGGGATTGCCCGGTGTTTGCTGGGTAGTCCCGGGTGGCGCGACGAAATACGGCACGGGCTCGCTACGGCCCGCAGCGCCGACCCCGGGACCTACGCGTGGGTTGTCTGCTGGGTCTACTTCGGTGGGATACCGTACGGCGTGCTGCGGCCCGACGATCGCGCGGTGCGCGAGATCGAGGATGCCCTACAGGACGTCGAACGATCAGGTGATGACGTCGCCGTGGCCCAAGCCCGGCAAACGCTGGGCATGGCGCTGGTGCACCGCCACACGGCCGTCGAGCGTGCTCGGGGACACAAGCTACTGACCGACGTCAGCGAGATGCTCCTGCGCATGGGATGGGGCTTATCCACGCTGCCGCTCCTCAATGTCTACTCGGCACGGGAGAGGGCTCGAGGTGGAGATCGCGATGAGGCCATCCGGTTGATGCGCGCCGCCGCCGACCATGTGTTCCGCGAGGGACAGCTGCTGGTGTATGGCATTCCCGCGACGGGTGTTCTGGTGGAGACACTGCTCGACCGCGGGACCGACGCCGACGTGGCCGAAGCCGAGGCCGCGATCAAGCGGTTGGCGGCTGCGCCAGCCGATGACGGACTGGTGATACGCGACGCCTGGCTGCTGCGGCTGCGCGCCCTGCTGGCCCGTGCCCGCGGCGACGATTCCGCCTACCGCGATTACCGGGATCGCTGTCGCGCCATGGCGGAATCGCTCGGCTACGAAGGACACATCGCCTGGGCTCAGAAGATGTGTGGTTAGGGCAAGCCATTCAGCCCGGGTGCGCCGAGCAGCGTGATGGTGCCGCCGCTGCCGGGGGTGCCCGCGGTCGTGCCAAGCCCGGCGTTGCCGCCGTTGCCGCCGGCGCCGAGGATCGCTACGGCGTTGCCGCCGTTGCCGCCGTTGCCGCTGGTCGTCGCGCCGTCTCCGCCGGCGCCGCCGGCACCGCCGTCGCCCAACAGCTTGACGTTGCCGCCGTCGGCCCCGCGGCCGCCGACAAGGCCGGCCCCGCCGTCGCCGCCGTTGCCGCCGTCGCCGATGATCCCGCTGTTGCCGCTATTGCCGCCGTTCCCGCCGGTGCCGAGGAACGCGGAGCCGCCCTGGCCGCCGTGACCACCGTTGCCGAACACCCCGGCGGTGCCCGCGTCGCCGCCGCTGCCGCCGTGTCCACCCGCTCCGGTGGCGTCCCCGCCGGTCCCGCCGGTGCCGCCGTTGCCGTGCAGCCACGCGCCCTTGCCGCCGTGGCCACCGAAACCGCCTATCCCGTTGGCGCCGGTAGCGCTCCCGCCGGCCCCGCCGGTGCCGCCGTTGCCCTGCAACCAACCGCCGTTGCCAGCGTTACCACCCAAACCGCCGGCGGTATCGCCGGCCCCACCCGCCCCGCCGCTGCCGCCGGAGCCTTGTAGCCACCCGCCGCTGCCGCCGGCGCCGCCGTAACCGCCGAAACCGTTGGCATCGCTTCCGCCGGCTCCGCCCGCGCCGCCGTGGCCGAGCATCGGGGCGTTGCCGCCCGCCCCACCCATGCCGCCAGTTCCGCCGACGGCCGTGGCGATCCCCCCGGCCCCGCCTGCGCCGCCGGACCCGATCAGCCACCCGCCCCGGCCGCCGACGCCGCCCGTCCCGCCCGTCCCGCCCTGCCCGCCTCGGCCGCCGTTGCCGATGAGGCCGGCGTGCCCGCCCGCGCCGCCGGGCGCGCCGGGATTGGTGCCGTTCCCACCGGCACCGCCGTTGCCAAACAAGATTCCGCCGGCCCCGCCGGGCTGCCCCACCCCGTTGATGGTTTGCCCAGTGGCGCCGTTGCCGATCAATGGGCGTTTGAACAGCGCTTCGGTGGGTGCGTTGATCACGCCCAGCACGTCGTGCTGGAGGATCTGCAGCGGTGAGACGTTGGCGGCCTCGGCCGCCCCGTACGCTCCCGCGGCGGAAGTGAGGGCGTTGACGAACTGGTCGTGAAAGGCCGTCGCCTGGGCGCTGATTGACTGGAATGCCTGGGCGTGCTCGCCGAACACGACCGCGATACCCGCCGACACTTCGTCCGCGCCCGCAGCCAAAACCTTGGTGGTGGGCGACGCCGCGGCCGCGTTGGCCGCGCTGATCGCGGACCCGATGCCCGCCAAATCTGTCGCCGCCGTTGTCACCGTCTCCGGCACCGCGATCACAAAAGACATTCCGTACCTCCCGACAGTTCGGCATTCGCCCGTTTGGTCACCGAGGAAAATCAGAAACGAAAGCAGCGTATCGCTGTCATTACAGCAAATTCCACTGTTTTATTGAAGATCTTGGTCCGAGCTGGCTTTGCCAAGGTCGCGGGCGCCAGGAGTCTCCGTTGTAGGTACGGCGCTTATATTCGTTGGGCGGCTATAGCGGGTCGACAATTTGCGCCGGCATGCTGGCGCCGGCTCCAACTCGAACTGGCCGCCTTCGACAACTGTCTTCGCGCAGGTCAAACCAAACAGACGACCGCGGGTGGTGACGGCGGCCAATAATTCTCTACCGCGCACCGGTTATTACCGCTAGGGAATCGATGACTTCCTACTGCCGGACGACCTGTCGCAGCCATGCCGCTTTCCTGCCTGGCGATCCGCAATTTTGAAGTATGTAAATCGCCTGCTCAACGGACCAATTGAATGGTTCCCGGGCTCAGCGGAGACTTGCGTACGGCAATATTAGTGCGTCACACGCATCGACAGCGCTTCATGTGAAGATTCGCACGACTTCCGGGGCGTGCGAACGGACGAAAGGCGGCCCTTAGAGGAACTGCCGCCTCCGGAAGTGGTTATGGGGCCGCGATCACTTACGACTCGGAATTGATTTCGATTCGAACGCTCCCATCGATAGGCAGGTTCGCATCGTACGACCGGTTCGGTAAGCTAATCAAGACATCTTCAGCGATTTAGCCGGCAGTGGGCGGCGCTGCGGCCGCTTTGGCCGGTCGGCAAATAGCGGAGCGCCAGAGAGTTTTGTCAGCAAACAAGACCGTTTTCACTAGCGGTTTTCGTTGAAACTGCCACGCGTTTTACCGGGTGGCCAACCAGCCGCGGCGGCGGCCGGATATGGGTGAGCGCGGCCGCGTTCAGCCCAGCGTGTCTAGTTTCAGGCGTGGGGATGCGACTCGGCGAGCGCATCGAGGAACGAGCGCGCCCAGCGGTCCACGTCGTGCGCGAGCACCTGCCGTCGCAGCGCGCGCATGCGGCGCCGTCCCTCCTCGGGGGACTGGTTGAGCGCCGCTTCGATCACGTCCTTGACGCCATCGGTGTCGTGCGGGTTCACCAGGTACGCCTGCCTGAGTTCGGCTGCGGCACCGGTGAATTCGGAGAGGACCAGCGCGCCGCCGAGATCGCTGCGGCAGGCCACGTACTCCTTGGCCACCAGGTTCATCCCGTCGCGCAGCGGGGTCACCAGCATGACGTCGCTTGCCACGAAGAACGCGATGAGCTCGTCACGGGGGACCGGCCGATGCAGGTAGTGCACCACCGGATGACCCACCTCGGCGTATTCGCCGTTGATGTGGCCGACCTCGCGCTCGATGTCGTTGCGCAGGATCTGGTAGCTCTCCACGCGTTCGCGGCTGGGTGTCGCGAGCTGAACCAGCACGGTGTCGTCGCGTTTCGCGCGGCCCTCGGCGAGCAGCTCCGAGAAGGCCTTCAGCCGAACGTCGATGCCCTTGGTGTAGTCGAGCCGGTCGACGCCGAGCAGGATCTTGCGCGGGTTGCCGAGCTCGGCGCGGATCTCTCGCGCCCGGCGGCGCACGTCGCGGTCGCGGGCCGCATGGTCGAGCGCGGCGGAGTCGATCGAGATCGGAAAGGCGCCCACCCGCACGGTGCGCGACGGCAGCTCCACCTCGCCGAATCGCGACCGCACCCCGACGGCTCCGCGGGAGGTGTTGACCCCGATCAGCTGCCGGGACAGGAACAGGAAATTCTGCGCACCCCCGGGCAGGTGGAAGCCGACCAGGTCGGCCCCGAGTAGGCCCTCGACGATCTCGGTGCGCCACGGCAGCTGCATGAACAGCTCCACCGGCGGGAACGGAATGTGCAGGAAGAAACCGATGGTCAGGTCGGGCCGCAGTTCGCGAAGCATCTTGGGAACCAGCTGCAGCTGGTAGTCCTGCACCCACACGGTCGCCCCGCGGGCCGCGGCGCGCGACGTGGCCTCGGCGAAGCGGCGGTTGACGTCGACGTAGCGGTCCCACCATTCGCGGTGGTAGATGGGTTTGACGATGACGTCGTGGTACAGCGGCCACAGCGTGGCGTTCGAGAATCCCTCGTAGTACTCGGCGACGTCGTCGGAGGTCAGCCGCACGGGGTGCAGATGGAGGTCGTCCTGGACGACGGGCTCGTAATCCAGCTCGTCGTCGTCATCGGCGACCCCCGGCCACCCGACCCACGCGCCGCGCCGGCGACGCAGCAGCGGCTCGAGGGCCGTGACCAAGCCGCCGGGGCTGCGTTTCCAGGCGGTGGTGCCGTCGGGAAGGCGCTCGAGGTCGACCGGCAGCCGATTGGCCACCACTACGAAATCGGAATTGCCGAATTGCTGGCCCCCGCTGGGAGTCATTTAGGTGTCGTGTTTTGCCGGTCCGATACCCAGCATGGACAGGAAGACACGGCACTCGTCGGCGTCGTTCGCGTACGCGGCGACCACCCGCCTGGCCTGGCTCGCGGTGCTGTCGGCCAGGGGCTCCACATCGCCGAGTTCGCCAGGATCAGATTTCGTAGGCATAAGACAACTGTAGGCGACGTCGATATTCGCTCGCAGCGAACCGCCCCCACCTGCGATTTAGTCCGCGGCGAGCACCTCCTTGGCGGCCCGCTCGCCCGACTGCACCGCGCCGCTGACGCAGTGGTACGGGTACGTGCAGGTGTCGACGCCGGCCCAGTGCACGCGGCCGACGGGCTCGCGCACCGCGGGGCCGAACCCGGAACCCGTCCAGACCCCCGGGCCCATGCAGCCCGCGAAATCCCCGCGGGTCCATTCATCCATCGACCAGTTGAACTCGAAGTAGGAATCGGGCTCGGGGTTCTGCGGCGAAACCGCGGGGAACGTGATCTCTTCGGACAGCAGGCCGCCGTCCGGGCCGAATCGATGGGACATCTCGCTCAGGATCTGCGCTTTGCGTTCGCCTCGCGTCATGCGGTTGAAGTCGCGGGCTTTATCCGCCGCCAAGAAAACGCTCATCAAGCCGGGCTTGTCGCTGTTTTCGTCCAACCCGGATTCGCGCGCATTGACGCTGTAGTCGCCGGGATAGATCGAGATGGACTCGCCGACCAGTCCGCGTTTGCGCCAGAACGCCTCGTCGTAACAGAGCCAGATTTTCCAGAATGAACCCGTCGGCACCCGGTGCTGCAACTGCGCGCGATCGGGCGGCAGGATCGGATCGAAACGGATGAAGTTCGTCATCGAGATATTCGTCGCGACGACGACGCGGCGCGCCCGGACGCTGACTTTGTCCGCGCCGACGGCGACGCCGTTTGCGTCCTGCGAAATCTGGCGCACCGGCGCATCGACATGCACCGCGGCCGGACCCAGTTCGGCCATGATCCGGTCCGCCATTTGCTGCATTCCGCCCCGCACCCGATACTGCTGCGCTTGGCCCGGCGCCTGACCGCTCATGTTGAACAGCTTGCTTCGGTAGGTCTTGAGCACGAAAAGCCAGTGCAGCAGCGAACACGCACCCAGCTCCACTCCGGTGTAGCCGACGATCGCGGCGCCCAGCAGCGCCCTGGCGTCCTTGGTCAGCACGTTCAATTCGAACCACGACTGGACCGTCATCTGGTCCGCCTCCCGCGTGGTGCTGGGCCCCAGGCTCACCGTGAACGAGAATTTGTTGTCTTCCCACGGCGCGTCGGGGTTAACGGCTTCGGACATCTTCTCCATGCTGAGGATGGCTTTGCCAAGGTCCAATTTGGCCGTTATCGAAATTGGCGGCAGCGCCTTGAGGGGATTGGAATCGTGGGCGTCGTAGGTGTGGACGTTGTTGGAGGAGTCGACGAATACCGTCTTGCCTTGGTCCCATTGCTGATACGCCTCGATCCCGAATTCATCCATGAGCCGCCGGACGTCGGGCTGCGCCTGTTCGTCGCCGACCCATTGGCCACCGATCTCGAACAGCGTGCCGTCGGACAGTTGGGCCGACCAGGTCCGCCCGCCGATGCGCGGTCCGGCCTCGAGCACTGTGACCGAATGCCCGGCTTGATGGAGGCGGTAAGCGGCGGTCAGCCCGGCATATCCCGCACCCACGACGCAGAAATCGGATTCCAATTGGGCCATCGTCGCTCCCGCACAGTTGGGAAGGCGATTACGTTACGCGGGTGGCCGCGCATTCGGGACAGTTCTCGCTAATCAGATAGGATTCCATCGCGGCTTCATCAGCGCGTCGGCTAGCGCCGGATCCACCCCGCGATCAGCGCCTTCGGCGGTGGCCGTAATGTGCAGAGGGTCGGCCCGGCATTTACGGATCGACGCCAACTTGTAACGAGCCCCATGACCCCGATGACCAAAGGTAGGTGGGCGGAATGACACTCTCCGACCAAGCCGGCACACAAGCGACCGACGCCGAACAGCTGGTGGCCTATGAAACCCTCGACGACGGCCGCATCGCCCGGATCTGGCTCAACCGGCCCGAGGCCCACAACGCGCAGAGCCGCGGCCTGCTCGTGCAGCTCGACGAGGCGTTCCTGCGCGCCGAGGCCGACGACACCGTGCGGGTGGTGATCCTGGCGGCGCGCGGCAAGAACTTCTCCGCCGGCCACGACCTGGGCTCGGAGTTGGCGATCGCCGAGCGCAGCCAGCTGCCCAGCTTCCGCATCAACGGCGGCACCCGCGATCCCATCGCGGAGAAGATCTATCTGCAGGAGTGGCACTACTTCTTCCAGAACACGTGCCGCTGGCGCGATTTGCGCAAGATCACCATCGCCCAGGTGCAGGGCAACGCGATTTCGGCCGGGCTGATGCTGATCTGGGCCTGCGACTTGATCGTCGCCGCCGACAACGCGAAGTTCAGCGACGTCGTGGCGGTGCGGTTGGGGATGCCGGGCGTCGAATACTACGCCCACCCTTGGGAATTCGGGCCGCGCAAGGCCAAGGAGCTGCTGTTGACCGGCGATGCGCTGGACGCCGACGAGGCCTACCGGTTGGGCATGGTGTCGAAGGTGTTCCCGGTCGACGAGCTGGCGGAGAAGACGCTGGAGTTCGCCCGGCGCATCGCCGACCGGCCCACGATGGCGGCGCTGCTCGTCAAGGACTCGGTGAACGCTGCCTCCGACGCGATGGGATTCACCGAGGCGCTGCGGCACGCGTTCCACATTCACGAGCTGGGCCACGCGCACTGGGCCGCCCACAACGAGAACAGGTATGCGGTCGGCCTGCCACCCGACGTCGAGGACTGGCGCGACGCGAAGCCCACGCAGATCGCCCGCCGCGATACGCCCTAGCGTGACCCGTGGGGCGGCTGTGACCGCTCGCCTATGCTAGAACTCGTTTCAGTTTCGGCATGAGAGGCGCGGCGTGCAGCTTTCTTTCGTAAACCGGACGTACCTGGTGACCGGTGGTGGCAGCGGGATCGGCAAGGGGGTCGCCGCCGGGCTGGTCGCGGCCGGCGCCTCCGTCATGATCGTCGGGCGTAACGCCGACCGGCTGGCGGCCGCGGTCCAAGAGATCGAAGTGCTCAAGGCGAGCGGCGCGATCCGCTACGAGCCGGCCGACATCACCAACGAGGAGGAGGCCGCCCGCGCGGTGGACGCCGCAACGGCGTGGCATGGCCGGCTACACGGGGCGGTGCATTGCGCGGGCGGGTCGGAGACCATCGGGCCGATCACCCAGATCGACTCGGAGGCGTGGCGGCGCACGGTCGATCTCAACGTGAACGGCACCATGTACGTGCTCAAGCACGCCGCACGCGAATTGGTGCGCGGCGGCGGCGGTTCCTTCGTCGGGATCTCATCGATCGCGGCCAGCAACACCCATCGGTGGTTCGGCGCCTACGGCGTCACCAAGTCGGCCGTCGACCACATGATGCAGCTGGCCGCCGACGAACTCGGCCCGTCCTGGGTGCGGGTCAACAGCGTCCGCCCCGGCCTGATCCGCACGGATCTCGTTGTGCCCATTACGGAATCACCGGAACTGAGCGCGGACTACCGGCAGTGCACGCCACTGCCACGGGTGGGTGAGGTCGAGGACGTCGCCAACCTGGTGATGTTCTTGCTCAGCGATGCCGCCAGCTGGATCACCGGGCAGTGCATCAACGTCGACGGCGGCCACATCCTCCGGCGCGGCCCCGACTTCTCCGCCATGCTGGAACCCGCCTTCGGCGCCGAGGGGCTACGCGGGGTGGTCTGAGCTGCCCGCGTCGCGGGCGGCCAGCGCGGCGAGCGCCGACCAGTCCAGGTGTCCGCCGCCCGTCGCGACCAGGGTGAGGAAGCGGTCTCGCAGCAGGCTGGCCACCGGCAGCGGCACCTCCAGGTCCTCGCCGGCGGCGAGCACCAGCCGGACATCCTTGAGACCGAGCCGGGCCGCGAACCCGGCCGGCTCGAACTCCTGCCGCGCGATCAGCCCGCCGTAGGTCTGATACGCCGGCGCGGCGAACAGCGTCGAGGTGAGGATGTCGACGTACTGCTGGCGGTCGACGCCGGCCTTGGCGACCAGCGCCACGGCCTCGCTGATGCTCTCGATCGCCGACGCGATCAGGAAGTTGCCGCTCAGCTTGACCAGGTTGGCGGTGTGCGGCTGCTCGGACACCACGAACGTCCGCTGCCCGATCGCGTCGAACAGCTCCGACAACGGTTGCAACACCTCCGGGGCGCCCGCCGCGATGACGAAAAGCTTTGCCGCGGAAGCGGCTTCGGGCCTGCCGAACACCGGCGCGGCGGCATACCGCTGATCGGCCTCGGCGTGCGAGGCCGCCAGTCGCTCCGAGAGGGCGACGCTGATCGTGCTCGACGACACGTGCGTGGCGCCCGGTGCCAGCGACGCGACGATCCCGTCGGGACCGAGCGTGACGGCCTCGACGGCCCGGTCGTCGGACAGCATGGTGAACACCACGTCGCCGCGGCTGGCTTCGGCGACGCTGCGCGCCGCGGTCGCGCCCTGCCGGGCGAGGGCTTCCGCCTTCTCGGGGGAGCGGTTGTACACAGTGAGGCGGTGGCCGGCCTTCATCAAGTTCGCGGCCATGCCCTGACCCATGTTGCCCAGCCCGACGAATCCAATGTCCATGCATCTAGCCTGCCTGTGACGGCCGCTCTTTACCATGATGGCCGGGCCAACCGACGGGAGAAGCAATGAAGCGACTCGAGGGCAAGAGGATCCTGGTGACCGGCGCAGCGTCCGGGATCGGCCAGGCCAGCGCGCTGCGGTTGCTCGACGAGGGCGCTGCCGTGGTGGCATCCGACATCGCGGAGGACGGCCTGGCCGCCACCCGGGCCAGCGCGGAGCAGGCCGGAACCGCCGGACGGCTCACCACCATGCCGATGGACGTCGGCGACGAGGGCTCGGTGATCGACGGCGTCCGCCTGGCCGTGCAGACGCTCGACGGCCTGGATTCGCTCGTCAACGCGGCCGGCATCCTGCGCGCCGCGCACACCCACGAGACCAGCCTCGAACTGTGGAACCGGATCGTCGGAATCAACCTCACCGGAACGTTTCTGGTGGTCCGCGAGGCGCTTCCGACGCTGCTGGGCAATCCGCGCAGCGCCATCGTGAATTTCAGCTCCACGTCGGCGTCGTTCGCCCATCCCTACATGGCGGCCTACGCCGCCAGCAAGGGCGGCATCCAGGCCTTCACCCATTCGCTGGCGCTCGAATACGCCAAGGACGGCCTGCGCGCGGCGTGCGTGGCGCCCGGAAGCATCAAGTCCGGAATCACCGACGCGACAGGGGGATACATCCCCAAAGACGCGGACTGGTCGCTGTTTCCGCGGCTCATGCCGATCCTGCCGACGACCGTCGAATCCAGCGGCGCGGGCATGGCCGAGCCGAGCGCGATCGCCGGTGTCATCGCCATGCTGGTGTCCGACGACGGCGCCTGGATCACCGGCACCGAGATCCGCATCGACGGCGGAACCCACGCGTGATTGGCTGCCTGATCGCGACTAGTTGACGCACGGCACGCCGCCGGCGGCCATCGGCTTTCCTTGATCGGGCGTCGGATACGTGGTCGTCGTGCCGTTGTAGTAGTACGTGTTCGACTTGCTGGTCGTCGTCGTGGTGGTGGTGTCGTCCATCGCGGTCTCGTCCTGAGCCGGCATCGAGAAGTCGGTATCCACGGTCACCCTGACGTGCCCGGGCTGGATCGTAGGGTTCGGCTGCTTGGGCGCGTCGAGCCCGAGCAGGGTCGCCACGTTGTGCGCGTCGGTTTCCGCGCCGGCGCCGTACTCGATGGTGGTGGCGGTCGGTTCGCCCGAATTGCGGTCGCGCACTTGGCCCGCGGTGTACCCGCGCTTCTTCAGCGCGCGGGACACCTCGCTGGCCATCCCGCTCATGGCGCCTGCGTTGATTACGTCGACGACGGTGGACGGGCTGGGTTTGGCGGCGGTGGTGGCGGCCGTGGTCGACGGCGGCGGCGCCCCAATCGCCTCGGCCACCTCGGCCTTGATCGCCGCCGGGTCGATGATGTTGACGTCCTGCCCGTCGATGTTGTCGTAGCGCACCACCGGCAGCGTCCGGAATTCGAGGTTGCCGCTGGACGCGAGCGAACCCAGCCGCTGGATCAGGTCCTCGTCCCAACCCCCCGACAGCACAACGTCTTTGCGCGCGACCGCCATCAGGCTCTTGAGCTTGTCGATGTCGGTGAACGTGCCCGACGCCTGCAGTTCCTGCATGACCGACGACAGAAACGCCTGCTGCCGGTGCGTGCGATCCAGGTCTCCATTTTCCAGGCCGTGGCGCTGCCGGACGAACGACAGCGCTTGGGACGCGTCCAGTCGCTGCCGGCCCGCCGGGAAGTCCGCACCCGAATACGAGTCCTCGACAGCGTGATTCAGACACACCTCCACGCCGCCCAGGGTTTGCGCCAAGTCGTAGAAGCCGGCCAAATTGACCTCGGCGAAGTAGTCGATCGGGACGCCGGTCAGGCTGCGCACCGCGCGCAGCGTCGCCGCCCGGCCCGCCTCACGGCCCCGAGTCTCGAGTTCCTTCTGGGTGATGCTGCCCTGGCTGGCGAGCTTGTTGGCGACGTACTGCTTCGTAAGCCCGTATGCCTCTTTGATTTTGATGTGGTTGTATCCGGGCACGCCGTTGAACGGCACCCAGTCGTCGCGCGGGATGGAAAAGGCGACGGCTTTGTTGTCGGCCCCTACATGGATGAGTATGAGGGTGTTGGTGTTATAGCCGCCGTTGTCGGAATCGCCTGCGTGCAAATGCTTTAGGATCGACCAGGGCAGGTCGTTGCCGTCCTGGTCTTTGCGCGAGTCCAGCCCGATGAGCAAGATGTTCATGTTGTCGCCGCTGGACCGTGGGTCCTCCGGCGACAGGGCATCCGAGACGGTGATGCCGCCCAGCGCGCCGTGAGCCACGTAGTATCCCGTGCCCGTCATCAGCACGGCCGCCACCGACACCAGCGTCATCAAGCTGCGCGCCAGCGCCTTGCGAAGGCGCGACGGTTGCCGAACGGCGCGGTGGCGGCGATGTGCGCCACCAGACTGTGCCATCAAAAACCTCGCCCCGTGACCAGCGCACCACCCGCCACCGCAATCGTGGTTTGCGGTGATGTCGCTTGCAGCATGCCGTCAAGTATGCGTTAGCTTGCTGTGATCCCTCCAATTAAATGGGCCGGTGTAAGCAGGCTCACGCGCCGGGAATACCCGGATTTCACGCCGTCAATCGGGTCCCTACCAGCGCTTTTCGCCGCCAACGTCGGGATAGTCCGCCGCGATCGTGCCGAGATCGTGCCCGGCTTGTAATACCCCTGGCATCAAATGTTGGCCGCCGAAGGCCATTCAGCAATACGGGTATTCGATGTGCCATCTGCCGTTCACGTAATCGGCGCGATATTGGCCGCCGAGTTGCGGATTGACGTCCCGGATGACACCGGAGCCGCCGACGTTCGGCGCGAAGCCGGGCGGATCCCAGGTGATCGACTGGGGGTTGGGCGGCAGGCTTGGCGTGCAATTGATTTGCTTCTGGATATAGCCGTCTTTGATCTTCTGCTCGGCCGTGGCCTGGTCACCGGCGTCGGGGGCAGGATCGGCCGGACAGAAAGCGCTTGTGCCGCACACGTTTTGGCGTACGGCGACGTGCGCCACGGCAACGGCCGGCGCGCTCGACATCAGCAGTGCCGATACGAGCATTCCCGTTGCCGCAATGCCGGCATGTCGCCACATCTGGTCCCCTAGCCCGCCTTGACCAAATCTTCGCCCGAGCTGTAAAAGAGGCGAATATTTGAGCCCGCGATGATTTCGGCGAGGAATACCCCGACCGGTTCGACCTCGTAGTAGTAGTGAATATTGCCCTGCGGGTCGACCGCCGTCGCGCAAAACAGGCCCGGTGCACCGCACCTTTGTTTGACCGGTATCGCGAGGATGCCGATCACCAGCGCGACGAGCAGCACGACCGCGACTGGGACCTTGTTCGCTGCGTGCCTGGTCGGCACAGAATGCATCCAAGGAGTGTAAGCATCTTCCCCGCGGCCTGCCCTCCCGCCGGACGGTCGTGTCGTGCCACGATATGCGCCATGACCGTGGTTTTGGTGCATGGCAATCCCGAGACCGCCGCCATCTGGGGCCCGCTCGTCGAGGCCCTCGGGCGCCAGGATGTGGTGCTGCTGTCGCCACCGGGTTTCGGGGCGCCCTTGCCCGACGATTTCCCGGCCACCTATTTGGCGTACCGCGACTGGCTGGAGGCCGAGCTCGAGCGCATCGAGGGACCGATCGACCTCGTCGGGCACGACTGGGGCGGCGGCCACGTGATGAACGCCGTGATGCACCGGCCCGAACTCGTGCGCAGCTGGGTCAGCGACGTCGTCGGGCTCTTCGACCCCGACTATGTATGGCACGACTTCGCGCAGACGTGGCAGACGCCAGGTGAGGGCGAAGAGCTGGTGGACACGCTGCTCGGCGGCACGGTCGAGGACCGCGCGCAGCGGATGGCCGCCTTTGGCATCCCCTTGGATATCGCGACCTTGATCGCCCCGGAGCAGGGGCCGGAAATGGGTCGGGCCATCCTGGCGCTGTACCGCTCGGCGCGCCAGCCCGCGCTGGCCGAAGCCGGTCGGGAGCTGGAGAAGGCGGCGGCCCGCCCCGGGCTTTCGCTGCTGGCCACCGAGGACCCCTTCATCGGGGCGGCCGACAACCGGCGCCGCGCCGCCGACCGGGCGGGCGCGCGCACCGAGGTGCTCGACGGGCTCGGGCACTGGTGGATGGTGCAGGATCCGGCGGCGGGCGCGGCGGCACTGACGCGCTTCTGGGAAACGCTCGGCTAGGCCACTTTCCGGGGCGCGTCGAGTGTGAAAGAAGGGCTTTCGGTGTGAGGTGAGGGCGGGCTTTTCGACGATTCTCAGCCCTCACTACACAGCCAAAGCCCCCAATACACACTCAACGCGGGAGCCGGATCCTTCGGCTCCCGTTCGTTTTGGTACGCCCGCCCCGCGGGTACGCACCGATGATGAACGACCCCGAACCCGGTACCCCGGACGAGACGCCCGAGCGGCTGACGCCGGTGGAACCGCCCGAACGCCTCACGCCGGCAGACCCGCCGGAGCGCCTGACGCCGGCGGACCCGCCCGAGCGCCAGGTGCCGGCCTGACAGGCCCGACCACGGATGGAGATGACGCATGCGCGCCGAAGAAGGCGACGAAACGGTCAAGGACTACGCCGCCGAGGGCGAGCAAACCCTCGGGCGGATCAAGGATTCGCAACGCGCGGGCAGTCGTCTCGGTCGGCTTTTCCTGCGGATAACCAAGTTCGTCGGGGTCAACCGGGCTTCCTCCGGCGGCCGGCGCGCCGGCTGACTCAGCAACTCTTGGGCGACGGAAACGCCCGGAGATCTCGAGAGGGTCTTACTATCTCCTGGTGACTACCGCGCCCGAGACGTTCTCGGCCCAGGGTCCGGGCGGCGTCCGCATCGTCGCCGACCGCCTGGGCGATCCCCAGGCGCGTGCCGTGGTGTTCCTGCACGGCGGTGGCCAGACGCGTCGCTCCTGGGCCAAGGCCGCCGCGGCGGTCGCCCAGCGCGGATTTCAGGCGGTCACCATCGACCTGCGTGGCCACGGCGAGTCCGATTGGTCGAGCGAGGGCGACTACCGCGTGGTCAGCTTCGCCGCCGACGTCCAAGAGGTGTTGCGCACCCTGCCGCCGCAGCCGGTGCTGGTGGGCGCGTCGCTGGGCGGGTTCACCACGATGCTGTTGGAGGGGGAACTCGCGCCGGGCACCGCCAGCGCCGTCGTCCTCGTCGACATCGTGCCCAACATGGAGCAATCCGGCGCGAACCGCATCCACAACTTCATGGCCGAGCGCGTGGAATCCGGATTCGCCTCGCTCGATGAGGTCGCGGACGCGATCGCCGAATACAATCCGCACCGTCCCCGGCCCACCGATCTGGACGGCCTGACCACCAACCTGCGCCGGCGCGGCGATCGTTGGTATTGGCATTGGGACCCGCAATTCATCAGCGGCACGGCCCCGTATCCTCCGTTCGAAGTCACCGACGCCGACCGCATGCACACGGCCGTCGAGGCGATCGTGCGCAACGGCGTACCCATGCTGTTGGTGCGGGGTCAGGTCAGCGACCTGGTCAGCCAGGAGCGCGCCGACGAGTTCCTCGCGCGCTTCCCCCAGGTCGAATTCACCGATGTGCGCGGTGCGGGACACATGGTCGCCGGCGACCGCAACGACATCTTCGCCGAGGCGGTCCTCGATTTCCTCACCCGCCACGTGGGCGGCTGACACCGCAACCGCGACGCAATGGCGGTGGGCTGAACACCTGAAGAACGCGGTAGCGCGCGCGAAACCTGGCGTCCTCGAAGTACCCGGCCAATTCCCCGTCGAGCGCGACCGCGGTCGGCCCGTCGACGGCGGTGAAGCTGAACTCCGGGACGTGCTGCTCGTGATAGAGCCGGCTGCGTTGCAGCCGCCCGAGCAGGACCGCCGTCATGATTCGCAGCCTGCCGAACCGGCGGCCGGCCTCCAGGATCCGCACGTCGATCAGGCCGGTGTCCATCCGGTTGCGTTGCGCCGGCGCGAAGCCGGACGGCACGTACGTCGAGTTGCCCAGAAAGAACAGCGAAGCCTGAATGTCCTTGTTGTCGTAGCTGATTCGCACCGGGGCTTCGTGGCGCAGGCTGTGAAACATCGCGTAGGCGGCCGCGAGGGGCTTGCCGACCTTGCGTTCGTAGCGTTCTCGCGTCCGCACGAATCTCGGGTAGGCGCCGATGCTCGCGGTGTTGATGACCGGGCGGGAGTCGTTGAAGGACACCAGGTCGACGAGGGTTGTGCTGCCCTGCCGGATCGCCCGAATCGTCTTGGCTTCATGATCACAACCGATGTCCTTGGCGAAATGGTTGAACGTGCCGGCCGGGAACACCGCGAGTGGACGGCCGAGATCGGCCGCAATTCCCGCGGCGCACCCCACCGTGCCGTCGCCACCCCCGATTCCAAGCACTTCGGCTCGCTCGGCCGCCCCGCGAAGCAGCTCCACCAAGTCGTCGTCGCGTGTCAATTCGATGATTTCGGCTTTGGGCAGTTCGCTGCGGACCTCGCCGATGACGCGCCGCCCGGTACCGCTACCCGACGCCGGGTTGACGACCAGCACCATACCGGCGCCGTCGGGGCGGGGCGACACATCGATGTACAGCGGATCGGCGGGCGGGAGGTTGTGCTCGACGATCGGGGGGACGAGGTGGCCACCGATCACGGCTATCGACGCGCCGATGCCGAAGCCCGCCAGGACGTCGCTGGGATAGTGCGCGCCGGTCGCGACGCGCGACAAGCCGACGAGCCCGGCAAGTGGCGCCAGGGCCAGCCCGAGCATGGGGCTTTGCAGACCGGCTCCGACCGCGAAGGCGGCCGCGCTGGCGGCGTGCCCGGAGGGCATGGAATGCGACTTCGGATACCTGCGCAGGCGGCGCGCCAGAGGAACCAGCCCGCGATAAGGGCGCTGCCGCCGCCAGATGCGCTTGGCCAGCTGATTGGTGATCAGGCTCGTCACCGCGAGGCTTGCCACGCCGCGCCCGGCGGCGTGCCGAGCCGACCGATCGCCCGACATCCCCATGGCCGCCGCGATGACCATCCACAGCTTGGAGTGGTCTGCGGCGCGACTCAGCGCCGGCATCGCCTTGTCCAGCAGGGGATTTCGCGTGTTTGCGACGGCCGCGAATATCTCACCGTCCAGCGTATCGAGGCCTCGCGTGATCTCGCGGACTCCGCGCGATGTCTGCGGCCGCCCGGTCATAACGCGTCATCGTCTCGGGCTGCACACCCGCTGCGTAGGGTCCAAAGTCATCGATATGGCCGCGGCCGCTAGTCGTCGGCGATCCCGGGTTCGCTCAGCGCCGCGACGGTGTCTTCGCGCTGTCGCAGCGAGCGTGCGGCCACCGCGAACTGGTTGAGCTTGTCGATGACGGTTTGCCCTTCCGGCTTGTGGCCCCAGATGCTGATCCCTTGGTGGGTGGTGGGCTTCCAGGTCGATTCGTCGACGACGATCGGGTTCCACCCGACCTCCCATTCGAATCCCGACGGGGTCATCGCGTAGTAGGACAGCTCCTTGTCGTTGGTGTGCTGTCCGACCGACATGGGAATGGCGAAGCCCAGCTCCTTGACCCGCTGATAGGAGGCGACCATATCGTCGAGCGTGGCGACCTGGACGTTGACGTGCTGGACCCGGGTGCGAATCGGGTTGACCGGCAACTGCTTAGCCGAGGCGATCGCCACGGTGTGGTGGCGTTCGTTGACCCGCAGGAACCGGACCTTCAGCTTGAGGCCGTTGATCGTCTCGTCGATGTAGTCCGACAGGCGCGCGTCGAACACGTGGTTGTAGTAGCCGCGGACCAGCTGCGGCTTCTTGCTCGTCAGGGCGACGTGGCCCATTCCGCCTGCGCCGGTGAGGAATCCGCTGCCCGGTATGTCCAGGGGCAGCGGCGCGGTGCGCGCGGTGGTGTAGATCTCCTGGGCCAGCCCGTTCGGGCCACGGAACCGCAGGAAACGCTCGACGCCGCGCAGCTTCGCCTCTTCGTCGGTACCCTCGATTGCCGGCACGCCGTGGTCGACGACGCGGCGGTTGATCTCCTCGAACGTCGCGTGGTCGTCGAGTTGCCAGCCGAGCGCGACGACGTCCTCGGCGGGGCCGCGCCGCACCAGCGCGCGGCATTCGTTGTCGTCGAGGCGGAATCGGACGGTGTCGGGCGCCATGTCGTCGAGGTGCATGCCGATCGCGTCGCGGCCGAACCGTTTCCAGTCGCCGATCTTGTCGCTTTCGACGACGACGTAACCCAGGTGCACACTGCCGAACACCGAGGGCTTAACTGTGGTTGTCATGTTGATCCTTGAATTCTCGTGCGGTGATTAGTTTTTCAGGAATTCGGCGGTGGCCGCGTTGAACAGGTCGGCCCGTTCCCACTGGACCCAGTGACCGGTGTTGGCGGTCATCAGCACGTCGGCGTTGGGCATCCGCTCGGCCAGCATCGCCGCGCCGCTCGGCTTGTTCACCTTGTCGTCTCGTCCCCAGACGACCAGGGTCGGCGTTGCCAGGCCCTGGAGCCTGCGGTCGCGGGTGAAGTCCATCCGCCACAGCGTGGCCAGATTCGCCGGCCGCTGCAGGGGCGGATTCGCGACGACCTCGGGGTCGATCGAAGCCCGGTACCGGGATTCGATGAGCGATTCCGGCACGCTGTCGCCGTCGTACACCAGGTACGAGCGGATGAAGGTGCGCAGCTTTTCCAGGCTCGGGCCGTCGCCGCCGTAGTAGGAGAGCAGGCTCCGGAGCCCGGGGCTGGGCAGCCCCCGGCTGATTCCCACGCCGCCGGGACCCATCAGCACCAGCTTGTCGACACGATTGGGGGCGTCCAGGGCGAGCCGTAGCGCGCACGCCCCGCCGTAGGAGTTGCCGACCAGGTGCGCCCGGTCGATGCCGAGCGCGTCGAGCATGCCCTTGATGTGAACGGCGAGGTACCCGAACGGGTCTCGCCGGTCGACCCCCTTGGCGGACCGGCCGTAGCCGGGCATGTCCGGGACGATGACCCGGAAGTGCTCGGCGAGCGGCTCGATGTTGCGGGAGTAGTTCGACACGCCCGAGGCGCCCGGCCCCCCGCCGTGCAGCAGGACCACTGGGGTCCCGCTGCCGGCTTCGGCCAGGAAGATCTCCTTTCCGTCGACGAGGACGGTGCGTTCGGTGATTGTTGCGGTTGCCATTTCTGTTGCCATTTCGGTTGTCCTTTCGGTTGCCATAGTCGAGCCCTTACGATTTGAAGCCGGCCGGCGGTGGCGGCAGGGGTTGCCCCTCGGCGGCGCCTGCGTAGACGAAGCCGTCGGGCCGCACGGCCACCACGGAAGTGCCCTTTTTGTGTAGCCAGCTGGTCAGGGTGCCGTCGCTGTCGACGATGGTGTCGGCGCGCGGAACGCTTCCCGGCGGGGTGACCTGCAAGACCGGCACGCCCGCTGCTCGCCAGTCCGGCCATTCGGCGGCGCGCCCGGTCTGGAGCACGGTCCAGCGGCCGCCGATCACGTCATCGAGGCGCACGCTGTCACCCTTTTCGTCGCGCACGTGCGGCTGGGGGACCAGCCAGCCGACGGCCCGGTTGCCGTTGCGGGCCAGCAGGCCTTCCCGGTAGTGCGCGTCGGGAATCCAGCGGTGGTTGCGCAGCCAGGTGAGGAAGCCCGGCACCTTGCTGGCGGTGCGGAAGATGTGATTGCGGGCCGCCGCGCGCAACCGGTTGCGCTGGATGATCAGCTTGCCGGTCTTGACCGCGCGGTTGGTCACCTCTTTGACGTGCGGCATCCGCTCGGCCTGGTAGGTGTCGAGCACGGATTCCGGCAGCGACCCGTTCAGCACGGCGCCGAGCTTCCAGCACAGGTTCGCCACGTCGCGCACACCGGCGCACATGCCCTGGCCGATCCATGGGGGCATCGCGTGGGCGGCGTCGCCGGCCAGGAAGACCCGGCCCACGCGCCAGCGGTCGGCGAAGCGGACGTGGTGGCTGTAGCAGGCGAAGCCGAGGATCTGCACGTTCTCCGGCGATATCCCCTGGCCCCGCAGCACGTTCCAGATGGCCTCCTCGTGCAGGAGGTCCTTTTCGTCCTCCTCGTCGCGCACCGGGAACTCCCAGCGGTGGTGTCCCAGCGGGGTGGGGCAGTCGACGGTGGGCCGTTCGGGGTTGCAGTGGAACCGAAGCCGGTCGTGGCCCGGCCATTCCTTGAGCACCTTGGTGTCGATGACGATCCAGCGCTCGCCGTAGGTGCGGCCGCCGAAACCGACACCCAGCTGCGCGCGCGTCGCGCTGGATCCGCCGTCGGCGGCGATCACGTAGGAGGCCCGGATCCGGCGGAACTCGTCGGCGTCGAGGTCGGCGAGCAGCAACTCGACGTGGTCGTCCTTCTGGACCAGCCGCAGGCATTCGTGCTTGAGCAGGATTGACACGTTGGGGAAGCGATCCACGCCGTCGCGGAGCACCTTTTCCAGCGCCGGCTGGTAGATGAACTGCTGCGGCGGGTGGCCGTTGCCGCGCGAGACCGGTAGCAGCTTGACGAACGGCACGCCATTGGCGTCGACGAAGTTGGCCCCGCGGCCGGGCTGCATGTCCGCGTTGAGGCGATCGGCCAGCCCGACCTGCTGCCAGATCCGAACGACTTCCTCGTCGGTCGAGATGGCGCGCGCTCGCGCGTAGATGTCGGGGTCGCGTTCCACGACGACGACGTTGAGGCCCAATTGGCCCAACAGGTTGGCCGCGGTGCAGCCGACCGGGCCGTAGCCGACGATCGCCACGTCATAGGTTTTTTGGTCTTTCATTTCCGGCCCCTTCGCCAGGCTTGTTAATGTAGCGATCCATACAGTAAGCTTTTGTACCGTGAGCGTCAACACCCAAAAAGGAGGGAACGTGACGGCAGAACCCGAAAAGGCGGGCGCGACCGGACCTCGCGACCGCAGGCGCACCCGGGCCAACGGGGAACAGTCGCGCGAGCGGATTCTCGATGCGGCGACCGAGGTCGCCACCGAACGCGGCTACGAAGGAACCACCATCTCCCTGGTCAGCAAGAAGAGCGGCCTGCCGCCGACGTCCATTTACTGGCACTTCGCCGACAAGGACGACCTGATCGCCGCCGTCATCGAGCGAAGTTTCGCCCGCTGGCTGGCCGCGCTGGACCTGCCGGGCGGCGAAATGGCCGCGGAGCGGGTGAACGAGCTCGGGATGCAGGTGGCCAAGGCGCTGCTGGATGCCCCCGACTTCCTCCGGCTGGGCCTGATGCTGGCGCTGGAGCGCCGCCCGGTCGAGCCGCGCGCCAGGGCGATGTTCCTCGAGGTTCGCGACCGCGCGTTTCACCGGTTCGAGGCGGTCGTGCGCGACCTTGCCCCCGAGCTCGACGACGAAGGCGTGCGCCTGCTCACCACCTATGCGATCGCCGGCGCCGACGGCCTGTTCATCGCCAAGGAGGTCGGCGGCGACTCGGTCGACTTGCTCAAGCTGTTCGACCTGCATGTGCGCCTGGTCTTCCAGGCGGCAGCGAAGCTTTTGGAGTCCGGAGAACCGACATGATCGATGTGACCGCACGGGACCCGCAGCTCGACGACGCCGCGAGGCGGCTGTATGCGGCACAGCTGGGCAGCAGTCCCATCCCGCCGCTGACCGAGACCTATCCGAATCTCGGCGTGGCGCAAGCCTATTCGGTACAGCGGCGCAACTTGGCCCGTCACCTGGCTGATGGCGCGCTGCTGTGCGGCCACAAGATCGGGCTGACCTCCGCGCCGATGCAAAGCCTGCTGGGTGTCAGCGAGCCCGACTTCGGCTACGTCCTCGACAGCATGGTGCTGTCCGACGGGACTTCGGTGCCGCGTGCTGCGTTCTGTGCGCCGCGGGTGGAACCCGAAGTGGCGTTTCTCCTGCGGGCGCCGCTGCGCGGTCCGGGGATGACCGTCGCCGAGGTGATGGCGGCCACCGAAGCGGTGGCCGCGGCGCTGGAGATCGTCGACAGCCGCATCGCCGACTGGCGGATCACGCTGGCGGACACCATTGCCGACAACGCCAGCTCCGGTGCGGTGGTGCTCGGCGAGTGGGTACCGATCTCCGACGCGCCGCCGCTGTCCGGCACCACCGCGGCGCTCTACCTGAACGACGCGCTGGTCGAAACGGGGGAGGGCACCGCCGTCATGGGCGATCCGGCCGTCGCCGTCGCGTGGCTGGCGAACGCCTTGGCCGAGTACGGAACCGGGATCGACGCGGGGCAGTTCGTGATGTCCGGCTCTTACACCGGGGCCGCGTTTGTCGGGGCGGGCGACCGCGCGGCGGCCACGATCACCGCCCTGGGCGCCGTCAGCGTCACGTTCGAGTAGAGGAGAAACCCATGGCCAGTCAACAATTCCCGGTGGCGATCATCGGGTCCGGCAACATCGGCACGGACCTGATGCTCAAGATCCTGCGCGGTGGCGGACCGCTGACGATGGCGGCGTTGATCGGCATCGACCCGGCCTCCGACGGGCTGGCGCGGGCGAAGCGGGCCGGCGTGCCGACATCCGCGCAGGGCGTCGACGGGCTGCTGGCGATGCCGGGCTTCGACCAGATCCGGTTGGTGTTCGACGCCACGTCCGCCGAGGCTCACGTCAAGCACTGGGAGGCCCTGCGCCACACCGGTGTACGTGTGCTCGACCTGACTCCCGCCGCCATCGGCCCGTTCTGTGTGCCGGTGGTCAACCTGGAGGACCACATCGACGAGCCCAACCTGAACATGGTGACCTGTGGCGGGCAGGCCACCGTCCCGATTGTGGACGCGGTCAACCAGGTGGCGCCGGTGGCCTACGCCGAGATCGTGTCAGCGATCTCGTCGAAGTCCGCCGGCCCGGGCACCCGGGCCAACATCGACGAGTTCACCGAGACCACGGCGACCGCGCTGAGGGTCGTCGGCGGGGCGCAGCGCGGCAAAGCGGTGATCGTCCTCAACCCGGCCGATCCGCCGGTCATCATGCGCAACACGGTGTACTGCCTGGTGGAAGGCGACTGCGACCAAACCGCCGTCGAGGCGTCCATCGCGGCGATGATCGAGCGGGTCCAGGACTATGTTCCCGGTTATCGGCTCAAGCAGCCGGTGCAGTTCGAGACCTTCGGTCCCGACAAGCCGCTACACATTCCCGAGACCGGGAAGTTCATCGGCACCAGGGTCACCACGCTGCTGCAGGTGACGGGCGCCGCGGATTACCTTCCCGCGTACGCCGGCAACCTCGACATCATGACCTCCGCGGCGCTGGCGACCGCCAAAAGCATTGCCGCACACGAGATGACGAACGTAGGAGTGTAACCATGGCCGAGCAGCTCTATATCAGCGACGTCACGCTGCGGGACGGGATGCACGCGGTTCGCCACCAATACACGCTGCGGCAGGTCGCCGACATTGCCGCGGCGTTGGACGCCGCGGGCGTCGATTCGATCGAGGTCGCTCATGGCGACGGGCTGGGCGGCTCAAGCTGCGTTTACGGCTTCGGCGGCCACACCGACCTGGAGTGGATCGAGGCGGTCGCCGGCGTGGTGCGCCGGGCGAAGATCGCGACCCTGATCCTGCCGGGAATCGGCACGATCCGGGACCTGGCCGCGGCACATCGGGCCGGGGCCGGCGTGGTGCGGGTCGCCACCCACTGCACCGAGGCCGACATCTCCGCACACCACATCGCCGCGGCCCGCGAGATGGGCATGGACACCGTCGGATTCCTGATGATGAGCCACCTGACCACTCCCCAGGGGCTGGCCGAGCAGGCCAAGTTGATGGAGGGCTTCGGGGCCGGCTGCGTCTACGTCGTCGACTCCGGCGGCGCCATGACCATGCGCGACGTCGCCGAGCGGGTCGACGCGGTGCGCCAAAACCTTTGTCCGGAAACCGAAATCGGCATCCACGCCCACCACAACCTGTCGTTGGGCGTGGCCAACTCGATGGTCGCCGTCGAACACGGGTGTCATCGCGTCGACGCGTCCCTGGCCGGCATGGGTGCCGGCGCGGGCAACGCCCCGCTGGAGGTTTTCATCGCGGCCGCCACCCGCATGGGCTGGGAGCACGGCTGCGATCTCAATGCCCTTGAGGATGCCGCCGATGACCTCGTCCGCCCTCTGCAGGAACGTCCGGTGCGCGTCGATCGCGAGACGCTGACGCTCGGCTACGCCGGGGTGTACTCCAGCTTCCTGCGCCATGCGGAGGCGGCGGCGGAGCGGTTCGGTGTCGACGCGCGAACGCTGCTGGTCGAGGCCGGGCGTCGCGGGATGGTCGGCGGCCAGGAAGACATGCTCGTCGACATCGCCCTGGACCTGTCGGGCGCGGCGCCGCGCTGACCGTTTCCCGAGGGTATTCGGCGCAGCTCACGCCTCGTCGAGCACCGGGAACAGCAGCTGTTGCATGAGTAGCTGCACGGCCGCCGCGAGCGGGATCGCCACCAACGCCCCGACCACGCCCAGCCACGCCGCGCCGAGGAGCACGGCGACCACGGTAACGCCGGCCGGCACTCGCACCGCACGGCCGATGATTTTGGGCGTCAACAGATAATCCTCACCCAACCGGAAGCCCATGTAGAAGAGAACGGTCACGATGGCGACGGGGATCGAGACGCTCAGCGCGACCGCGGCGACGATGAATCCGCCCACTGTCGAACCGTAGGGGAAGAGGTCCAAGACGGCCACCACTACGCCAAGCAGCACCGCGTATGGGACGTCGAGAACGAGACACCACACAAAGGTGGCGGCCCCCGCAATCACCGAAGTCAGCACGTTCCCAAACAGATACGCACCAAACTTGGCCACCACCTCGTCACCGATCAGAATGGCGCGCGGCCGGCGAGAGTTGGGCATGAGACGGTAGAAGCCGGCGCGGATGCGGCGCATGTCGGCGAGGAAGTAAACGGTAAGCATTGCCACGATGCCGACGTGCGACATGACGCCGAACACCTCCGACCCGGTCCGGACGATCCCCGCGACGGTGAACCGGCCGGACCCGTTGACCAGGTCGGTGATTCGCTGTTGCAGGTGGACGCGTTCGTTGATCCTGCCTATCAGGGACGAACGGTCCTGGGCGTGCTGCAGGTAATGCGGCAGTTGGTCGACGAGCTGACGCGCCTCTTGCACCAGCGGGGGAATGGTCGCGGCCAATGTGCCGGCGATGAGGGCGAACACGGCCGTCAGCACGATCGTGACCGCCGCCCAGCGCGGCACCCTGCGGTTGACGAGCCACGACACGGCGGTCTCGAGTCCCAGTGCGAAAAACATCGCCACGCCGATCAACACCAGCACCGACGACATTGACCCGAGGACGAGCACCGCGCCATACGTCACGGCCACGCCGGCTGACGCGGTCAGCCCCACAACGAACGGGGAGCGCCGGTTGAACGGCTGCCCGCGCCGGCCGAGTTGATGTGCGTCGGAACGCAGTTGCGCGGCGCGCTGTTCGGCGTCGACGATCGGTCCTTCGTCGGCGCCGTGTGGGCGACCCACCAACCGGTGATGGCCCCGATCGGCAAGGTCTTGTTGTGGCTCCGGGTTGTCAACCACGTGCATGCCCCGTTCATCGACCCGAGCCGGGCAGCTCCTGGCCCGACGTCTTTACAGCGTGACGGGCGCAGGGCTCATCCGGTCGCAATGACACGCGCCTACCGGCAGGCACGGGCGTTCGGAGCGCTCCTGTCGCCGTTCGGCCGAAGCGGTTGCCAGACAGACGCTTCCGACCGCGGCGATTCACCGCGGATCAGGGACTTTGTGCCCTAGGTGCGCGGCCCGCAAAGCCGCACGATTTTGGATGCGGATACCACAACGCGTTAAGGAGCGTGCCATGACCGCAGTGCAGACACCGGAAATATTTCGTGATTTGTGGAAGACGGTCCTGGCGTCCGGGGTGATGGCCCTGGCGCTGGGCGTGGTGGTGCTGATCTGGCCCGGAAAATCAATCCTCGTAGCGGCGGTGTTGTTCGGCGCGTATCTGGTGGTCTCGGGCATTGCGCAGGTCGCTTTCGCGCTGACGTTCGATGTGCCGGCCGCCAGCCGGGTGCTGTACTTCATCTCCGGAGCGCTCTCGGTCGTCCTGGGCGTGCTGGCTTTCCGGCATTTCGGCGGCGGCTACGCGGTTCTGCTGCTGGCGATCTGGATCGGCGTCGGCTTCATCTTCCAAGGCGTCACGGAGGCGGTGCTGGCGATAAGCCATCCGGAGCTGCCGGAGCGGCCATGGCACACCTTCCTTGGGATCCTCACAACCATCGCAGGCATGGTCATAATCACCTGGCCTTTCGACAGCATCGTCATGCTTGCGCTCGTCACCGGGGCGTGGCTGGTGGTCATCGGAATCTGTCAAATCGTCTGGGCATTGCGGGCCCGCAGGACCGCCGACCACGCGGTGCAAGGAATGGGGCGTCTGGCCGGTGCCGCCAGCTGAGGTCGGCATGCCCGATTTGATCGCACCCATTCGCGAAATCATCGAAAAGCACCGCGCGGTGCAGGATGTCGACGATTCGGGGGTGTCCTGCAGTTGCGGAGCGCAAGGGTTATCCGATCACTCGGGGCATGTTGCCGAGCGGATCCTCGATCGGTTGCGGCTCAAGCCCGAAGCCATCGATGACGCCAAGAAGAAGATCCGCTATGCGACGGCGTGGCTGGATTGGGAGCTGACCATAGCCGAGGGCGCACAATGCTGATCAGTCTCTGTCGTTGTCCATAACAAATCCATACCCTCCGAGCACCCGCGCTTGAGGGCGTCGCACGCCACTTCGTAGCGCGGGCCGGTGGTCGCGCTGTTAACATGCTGCCCTACACGAGAAGAGAGGCGGCGTGACCGTGCGGTGGTTGCGGGGGTTGGGGCTGGTCGGTGCCGTCGTCATTGCCGCGGTGGGCTTGGCGAGTCCGGTGTGGGCAAATCCGGGTGTGGAGCCGGGCATCAAAGTCGAAGACGAAAGCAGCAGGTGCACAGCGGGTTTCGCCGCCCAAGGCAACGACGGCAGCTATTACCTGATGACCAGCGGGCACTGCGACGCCCACGACGGCTCGGCGTGGACCTACGGCGATAATGTGCCGCTGGGCCGGATCACGGCCAGCGAGCACGAAGCCGACACGAGGGACGCCGCGATCATCCGCCTTGATCCGAGCGTCGGCACGCCGGTCGGCCACGTCGGTGGCCGGTATGTGGTCCGGGATGTGCTGAGCGCGAACCAGATTCAGGTCGGCATGCCGTTCTGCAAGATCGGCGCTGTCACCGGTGAGACGTGCGGCGCCGTCAAGGGCATCGAGGGCGACGTCGTCGAAGCTAGCGTGTACAGCCTCAACGGCGACAGCGGCAGCCCGGGCTTCGTGAAGAACCCGGACGGCACCGTCAGCGCCGTCGGCCTGTTGATGTCGTCGCCCGATGACGACGATTACACGACGTACTTCGCACTCGTGAATCCACTGCTCGGCAGGTGGGGCTTGCACGTACTGCCTTGAGGCCGCGGCCCTGAGAACTGGCGTTTGCAATTTGCGGGATCGGGTATCCGCCGGAGCGGCGTTTGTCAGCGTCCGTCTATTGGAGCCTGTCAACGAAATGGTACGAACCAGCGACACCAAGGAGATCAGTAGTGAAGCGTGGGATCGTGGTCGGGGTAGCGGGAGTGGCCGTTGTGGTCGCGGCGTGCGCCGGCTGTTCGAGTAACAAGTCCAGCACGGGAACGTCATCGAGTTCCGCGCCGGCGGCGGCCGGACCTCAGGTAGTCGTCGACGGCCAAAACCAGAACGTCAGCGGCCAAGTCACGTGCAACTCGGCTAACGGCGTCACCACCATCGGCATCGGCGACCCGACGGCCGGAGTCGGGGCGGTGGTCAGCAACGACAATCCGCCGATCGTCCATTCGGTCGGACTGGGCAGCGTCAACGGGATTGCGCTCGGTTTCTCCGACGCCGCCCCCAACCAAGCGAGCAACGCAGGGGCTGCCGTCAATGGCAGGTCCTACGCCATCAAGGGCACCGCGACCGGCACGGATATGAGCAATCCGCAGCAGCCGAAGACGGTGACCAAGCCATTCGAACTGGACGTGACCTGCCCGTAGCGCAGGCGATCTACACCCACCAGAGGGGACGCACTGAAATGTCTATGAAACGTATCGTCAGCGCGGCGGCGGTCGCGGCGGGACTGAGCATCTCCGCCCTGAACCCGGGGTTCGCCAGCTCGGCGCCGCTGGACCCGCCACCGCCGTGCCCGAACTGCCACGGCGGCGGCGGCGGTGGTGGCGGCGGCGGAGCGACGCAGGCCCCGCAGAACCCGCCGCAGACCCATGAGCCAAGCACCCAAAGCCAGCCGCCGGCCACCCAAAGCCAGCCGCCGGCGACGCACTCGACGCAGCCGCCGGCCACCGAGAGCACGCAGCCGCCGGCGACCCACTCCAGCGAGCCGCCCGCGACCGAAAGCACGCACCCGTCGTGGACCCGAGGCAGCGAGCCGTCGAGTCCGGCAACCACCCAGCCGGGCGGGCAGACGACGGCGCCGGGCGCACAAACCACCGCGCCCGCGAGCGGGCAAACCACCCCGCCGTCCGGCCGGGAGGCGCGCCCGGCGCTCAACCCGCCGAGCACGCAGCCGCCCCACCCGGCCTACGTCCCGCGCCGCGATCTGGTCACGGCGAGCGCGGAAATCGGCGGCCCGGCGGGGGATGTCCAATTCAGCGTCGTAGGCCGCGGCGCGCCGCCTCCGCCGCCGGAGCGCGGGTGGGGCTGGAACGACGGCCCGGCCCCGCACCACGCCCCGCCCGGCTGGTATGGCCCGCCGCCCCCCGGCGGATGGGACGGCCCGCCGCCTCCCGGCGGGTGGAACCGCCCGTGGGACGGCCCGCCGCGCGACGTGGTCTACGCCCGGTCCGACTTCGGCCCGTTCGAGTACAACACCTTCACCGTCTTCCCCGTCTTCAACTGGTACTACGGCGGTTGGGGTTACTGGTTCTTCGGCGTCTGGGTTCCGTTGTACTGACGCCTCGCAGGCCCGCAGAGACAGACGAGAAGCCGCCCCGGCCCGCGCCGGGGCGGCTTTTTTGTTGCTGACCTTTCCCCGCGACTCGTGTACGCGTAGAGCATGCACACGACGGACAGCCAATTCGTCAGGCTCGGTCGCGATGGCGGCTCGGCCACCATCGAGTTGATCAACTCCGAGCCGCTGAACATCGTCGGCACCGCCGCCATCGAGGCGCTGACCGAGGCGTTCGGCGCCGTCGGCCAGGACGGCGACGCGCGGGTCGTCGTGTTGCGCGGAGCGGGCGAGAGGGCGTTCATCGGCGGAGCCGACATCAACGAGATGGTCACCCTCGACCGGTCCAGCGCCGAAGTGTTCATCCGCCGGCTCGCGGGGCTGTGCGAGGCCATCAGCGACTGCCCCGTTCCGGTCATCGCGAGGCTCGCGGGCTGGTGCCTCGGCGGCGGATTGGAGGTCGCGGCATCATGCGATCTGCGGATCGCGGAGTCGGGTGCCAAATTCGGGATGCCGGAGGTGGCGGTCGGCATCCCGTCGGTCATCCATGCGGCGTTGATCCCACGGCTGATCGGGGCCTCGCATGCGACCTGGCTGCTGCTCACGGGTGAAACGATCGACGCCGGCACGGCCGCCGCCTGGGGCCTGGTGCACGAGGTCGTCGCGGCCGACGCCCTCGACGCTCGCATCGCCGAGCTCGGCGCCAAGCTGAGCGGGTTCGGCCCGCAGGCGGTCCGGCAACAAAAGCGCCTCCTCAACAGCTGGTTCGACATGACCGTGCAGAGGGCCGTCGAGGACAGCGTCGAGCAGTTCGGGCGGGCGTTTCTGACCGGCGAGCCGCAACAGCACATGCGGGCGTTCCTCGCGCGCAAGGACGCTCGGCGGTAAGCCTTTCGCGTGCCGGCGATTGGTCGAAATCGGCCACACCTTCGCCCGTCGCGCTCCATGATGGCTAGTACTCAAAACCAAACCGGGGGGTTTAGGCGAATGTCATCTGTGCTCGTTCTGCCAGAAATATTGGAGACGGTCGCGGCCGATGTGGCGCGCATCGGTTCGGACGTGACCGCCGGCAATCTGGCCGCGGCCTTTCCGACTACCGAGCTGGCGGCGGCGGGCGGCGACGAGGTGTCGGCGGCCATCGCGGCGGTGTTCGGCGCGCACGCCCAGGACTATCAGGCGGCGGCGGCGCGGGCGACGACGTACTACGAGCAGTTCGTGCAGACGTTGACCGCGGCGTCGTCGTCGTACACGGCCACCGAGGCGGTCAACGCCGCCAGCCTTTCCAGCGAGCTGCAGGCGTTCCTCAACGCTCCGCTCAACACGATCACCGGGGCCTGGGCCAACAGCCCGTTCGGAAGCGCGATCGACCAGGCGCTGTTCGGCACCGGGGGCAACCAGCAGTCGATCGTCATCGACTTCGTGCGGCACGGGCAGTCAGTTGGCAACGCCGCCAACCTGATTGACACGGCCGTGCCCGGATTGCCCCTCACGCCGCTGGGCATGCAACAGGCGACGGCCATCGGCACCGCGCTCGGGGCGCAAGGTAACTTCGCGGGGGTTTTCGAGTCGCAGCTGACCAGGGTCCAGCAGACCGCGTTCTTCGCCGGCATGAACAACGTGCCAATATTGGCCGGGCTCAACGAGATCAGTGCGGGCGTGTTCGACGGCGCACCGGACATCAGCCCCCAGGGCCTGCTGTATTTGGTTGCGCCGCTGGCGTGGACGCTCGGATTCCCCATCGTGCCGATGCTCGGCCCTGGCTCGGCCCACATCAACGGGATCGTTTTCGACCAGGGGTTCACCCACGCGATGCAGACGATGTATGGCACCGCGATGACGAACCCCGTCGTGAACCCGGGTAACGGCCAAATCACCGACGTCGCGTTCTCCAGCGAGTTCGCGATCGAGGTCGGCACGCTGATGAACGTCAACAATCCCGATCCCTTGCTGATGCTCACCCACCCACTGCCCAACACCGGCGTCGTCGTGGTGCAGGGCAGTCCCCAGGGCGGTTGGTCGCTGGTCAGTTGGGACGGCGTGCCGGTGGGGCCGCCGACCTTGCCGACCAAGCTGTTCGTCGACGTGCGCGACCTGATCACGGCGCCGCAATTCGCGGCGTGGAACAGCTTGACGGCCCTTGGCACCGGCGATCCGGCGACGATCGTGGGCGCGGTGCAGAACGGTGTCGACGAGGTCGCCGCGGCCACGGTTCACTTCCCGGTCGCGGTGGGCCGCGACTTGATCCACGCCGTGACCAACACCAGCGTCAGTGGGCTGACGGCCGAGCTGACCGGATTGCTCTAGCGACCGCGGCGGCGTAGCCAGACGGCGATAACGACGGCGGCTGCGAGGACCGCCACAGCGACTGCGGCGCGGCGTGATCGCACAGCGTCCGTCTCCACGCCGTGGTAGGCCGAGGGCTCGTCGGAAGCTTCGCTCCTCGACCGCTCGAGAGGTTGGGGAACGCTGACCGGCGGGGCGGCTGGCTGCGGCATGCTTGCGGGAGTACCCGACTCCTGCACCGGTGCCGGCGCGGGGACCGGCGCCGTGGCCGCCCCGGGCGGCGAGGGCTCCCGCCGATCCCGCCCCCGGCGCCGTCGCGGCGCCCAGACCTCGTCTCCCAGCTCGTCGGGAATCAGCCACATCAGCAGCGCGAGGTTGACCACCGCCAGAATCCCGTGCAGCAAGATGTCGGCGGAGTGGAAGCCCATCGGCGTCGGGACCCTGCGCGCCGTGGCGACACTGGTGAAGAACAACAACATCGTGTAGCCCACCGCGCTGACCGCGGTGACCGTCACCGCCGCGCGGCGATGCACGACGGCCGCAATGGCCACCACCCCGAACGCCAGCAGCAGGCCGCTGTGCGCCGGGGTCGACGTGAGGCCGAGAACGGGGGCGCCGGTGGGTCCGGCGTGCGGATGCATTGCCGCGGACACCAACCCGGCGATGCCGAACGCGCTCACCAGCACGCCCTCGATCAGCAGGAACCAACGCCCGCTGTGGAAGCGCCCCGGGTCCATGGGGACCCTGCGCAAACCCGACGTCATGCCGGGAACGTGACCCGCGGTAACCGGCATCGCGTGACCTCCAGACTGAAAAAACGCTCGAGCACCGGCTACCCGCTACCGGCCGGACTACTCCAGCGGTCCCTGCTCCTGGCATGGTTGCCCGCCCGGTTGGGTATCTATCCGGTCAGATCGGCGCACGTCCGGACTGTGTCGTTCATCGAGGAGGCATCATGTTGCACAGCGTTGTCCTTGCCGCGGCACAACAACCCGAAGCTGCGGGCATCATCCTCAAGGGGATCAAAGGCATCTTCGTCGCGATCGGAAGCATCATCGCCGCCATCGTGTGCGCTCTGATCGCCGGCATGAAGGGTCGCAGCGCCCTCGGTTGGGGCCTGCTCGGGCTGTTCTTCTCGATCCTGACGCTGATCGTCGTCATCGTCATCCCGTCGAAGAAGTCGTGATTACCAACCCCACTCGTCGTCGTCCAGTACATCCACCGTGAGGTCGTTGTCGGCGGCCCCTTGCGTCCCGTAGAGAAAGGTGATCAGGGTTCGGTCGTCGTCGAGGGGCTCGGTCGCGACGATGGTGGCGTGCCCGATCCTCATGCGGATCCTGTCTCCGGGCTTCAACTCGTCAACACGCCTAAGGGCCACGCTCAACCAGTGACGCCGAGAAGATTGCTCATGTTAGGTGTCGATGATTCGCCGAGCCGCCACCTCGGCGCAACTCCGACACGACCACGGGCCGGCCGAGGTCATACATAGCGGCGGAGCCGGCCCGTTGGGCGCGGTAATTTGCTGACAGGGGGGGTATTTCCCCGCTCGGTGTGGCAGCATTAACGCATCCACGGGTCGGGGGTTGTCGCGACACTGTGGGGTGCAAATGATAGTCAGGAAACCAATACAAGCTGGGTGGGCGCGTCGCCTGCTGATCGTCGTCAGCGCCCGCCAGATCGTTCGTTTCGTTGGGGCTGGCGCTGTCGCGACCTGCGCGGCGCTGCTGGGGACACCCGTCCCGTCCGCGTCCGCCCAACCATGCCCCGACATTGAGGTCGTGTTCGCCCGCGGTACCTACGAGCCACCGGGCGTTGGCGCGGTGGGACAGGCATTTGTCGACTCCCTGCGCGCGCAAGCCGGCAATCGGTCGATCGGGGTATACGGGGTTGACTACCCCGCGAGCGGCGATTTTCCTCCCGCCGGCGATTTGCAAGCCGCCTTGCCCTTCCTCAGCACCGTCATGAACGGGATCTACAACGCGAGGGACCACGTTGAGTCCACGGCGGCGAACTGCCCGAACACCAGGATGGTGATCGGCGGCTACTCCCAAGGCGCAGTCATCGCGGGTTTCCTCACCTCGGCTTCCGTACCGAAGGAAGTACCTGCTGAGTACATGCCGTACGTACCCAAGCCGATGCCGCCGCAGATCGCTAACCACGTCGCCGCAGTCGCACTGTTCGGAAAGCCCTCGGACCAGTTCCTGGGCAGCTACGGCGCGCCGCCCATCAGGATCGGCCCGCTCTACGCGCCCAAGACCATCGAGTTGTGCGTTCCCGGTGACGACATCTGCTCCGGCGTCCCCAACCCGCAGCCGGGACTCGCACACCTCATGTACAGCACGAACGGGATGACGAACGACGCCGCAGCATTCGCTGTGAGTCATCTCTAACAGCGCTGCCTGGGAATGGGACTGCTCGTATCCCGCCGTTAGCCGGCTGGATAGCTTTTGCAGGTGTTGGCCATCGTCACGAGAAGTCCGGCGTACTTGTTGACCTCGGCCGCCTGCTGCTGGATCAACTGCCGGCGCTGCTCAGCCCCCGAGTCGAGAAATGCATGTAGCCAGGTCTGCCTCTCCGGGGAAGTCGCATACTCCGCGCCACCGTCGGGCGAAGCCGCGTTCAGCGCCGCCGCCGCTTGCGGATAACTGCAGTTCGTGTTTATGAGGGGAGTCAGATCTGGGTCTGCGGACGCGACCCCGGCCCCGGTGGTCCATGCCAACGCCGAAGCGCAAACCACGACAACCAGTCTTGCCGGCGAGTGTTTGGCCATTTCGTGCGCCTTCCTACCGATGCACCATTAACCCGCTGCCCGACCACGAGCCGTCTTTCTTCGCGACGCTAGCAGCCTCGTCATTGCGCTAAAAGCTTCTGAAATCTGATCTCGAGGAATGAGGCCCTTGTCAGGATTGAGCAGACGACCGCTCGCTTACCAAGGCGGCCCAGCACGCATTATCTGTGGGCGTCTCACCGTAAGTGTCGTCAAATGAACTAGCGGAACGGTCAGTGTTGTTCAGCCGGTGCGGGCGGCGGTGGGCATGGCTTGCCGCCGCGTACTCCAATGACCGTTAATCCCGTGCTCGTGGTCACCGGTCCGACCGTCACGCCGCACGGCCAGTTGGATTGGAGGCCGGGATCATTCGGGTCCGGATCCACATAGTCAGCTTGGGCTACCCCGACGCTGAATGCCAGGGCGACTAGCGCCAGCCCAGCGGCGATGATTGGTGGTTTACGCATTTTCTTCACCTCTACCGGTGGAAAGGATGCCCTCGGAAGCCGCCATCATGACCGCCGCGGGCTGAGTAAGAGCGCGACGGGGCGGGCTTGGCGCGCGCCCCAAAACTCTTTACCCGCGTCCCCCCGCCAGTGAAACGGAACCAGACCCGGCTGATCGATGAGGCTGGGCGCCTCGGCTCGCAAGTCCGACGGCATCACCGCGTCGTAGAATCTTCATGGCTCATCGAGCCGACCCCGGCCGCGTTAGCTCAGTTGGTAGAGCGTCGCTCTTGTAAAGCGGATGTCGAGAGTTCGAGTCTCTCACGCGGCTCCAAGCAAGGAATCGCGGCAACGGTCGCTACTACCGGCGACTGCGGTACGCCGACGGCCGGTCTTATTGATGCTGTCCCTCAGCCAAGGAGGCTGGGTAAACCAGGGTGCCGGCCTAACGGGTCACTCGTCGCTCTCGATGATGCGCGTTGAGCGCACCGACCGAGACGACGACGGACGCCGCCGGCCCGGCAGCGGAATGCGGTCGGCGATGTTGCTCAACGGGTTGACCACCATGGTCAGGCCGACGACGGCGTCCTGCAGGGTCGCGATGGCCGGCTCCAGTGCCTCCATCCCCGGGGTCAGCCGCGCCAGGGTGTCGGCGACGTCGGCGAGCTGTTCCAGCGGACCGTTCCTGGCGGTGAGCTTGTCGACGAGGCCGCCCTCGGCGAGCAGCCGGTCCGCCAGCCCGTCCTCGGACAGCACCCGCTCGACCAGCCCGTTTTCGTCGAGCAACTGATCGGCGAGCCCGCCGGGCTGCAGCGCGCGCTGCAGCGCGCCGCCCTCCGCGGTCAGCCGGTCGAGCACGCCGCCCTCCGAGGTCAGCATGTCGACCACGCCGCCAGGTCGCAGCAACCGGTCCAACGGGCCGTCGGGCGCCACGGCGCGTCCCAGCGGCGCGTCGTCGTCCAGCAGCCGGGCCAGCCGGTTGGCGCGCACGATCGCCTCGTCGATCCCGAACATCGAAGCCATCGCGTAGGTCCCGGAGTCCCCGGCGTCGCCCAGCGCACGCTTCGCCACCCCCACCGCCGCGGTAGCGACGTTCAAGCCCGCGTCGGCCGCGGCCAGCCCGACCCGCGCGGGGGCCGTCGCGAGCGACACGATTCCCTTGGCGAAGTTCATGCCTTCAGAGTCTATTCGCGACACCCCTGCGGGAACCCAGTCGTTCCAAGCTCATACCATGATTCTTTGCAGGCTGTTAGCAGACGACTGGCATCGAGCTTTCAGGAATCACACAATAATTGGAAAGGCTTCTCCAAATAAAGGTTCAAGCAAAGGACAGAAGTGACCTCATGACAGCGCCCAGCCAAAGCGGATCCAAACCGGAAGCTCGCGTCCTCGTGATCGACGACGAGGCCAACATCGTCGAACTGCTCTCCGTCAGCCTGAAGTTCCAGGGGTTCGAGGTGTACACCGCAACCAATGGCGCCCAGGCACTGGATCGCGCTCGTGACGCCCGCCCCGACGCGGTGATCCTCGACGTGATGATGCCGGGCATGGACGGCTTCGGGGTGCTGCGGCGGCTGCGCGCGGACGGCATCGACGCCCCGGCGCTGTTCTTGACCGCCCGCGACTCCCTGCAGGACAAGATCGCGGGCCTGACGCTCGGCGGCGACGACTACGTGACGAAGCCGTTCAGCCTCGAGGAGGTCGTCGCCCGGCTGCGGGTCATTCTGCGGCGCGCCGGCAAGGGCGGGGCCGAACCGCGCAACGCCCGCCTGAGTTTCGCCGACATCGAACTCGACGAGGAGACCCACGAGGTGTGGAAGGCTGGAGAACCGGTGTCGCTGTCGCCCACCGAGTTCACCCTGCTGCGCTACTTCGTGATCAACGCGGGCACGGTGCTGAGCAAGCCGAAGATCCTCGACCATGTGTGGCGCTACGACTTCGGCGGCGACGTGAACGTTGTCGAGTCCTACGTGTCGTATCTGCGTCGCAAGATCGACACGGGGGAGAAGCGGCTGCTGCACACCCTGCGGGGCGTGGGCTACGTGCTGCGGGAGCCGCGCTGAGCGGCGAGCGGTAGCGAGGAAGATGGGAATGCCGAACAAGGTTCGACGCGGATTGCCGCTCAGGGTGGGCCTCGTGGCCGCCACGCTGCTCCTGGTGGCCTGCGGTCTGGCGGTCTCCGGCCTGGCCGTCACCTCGATCCTGCGGCACAGCCTGATCAGCCGGATCGACCAGACGCTGCTCGACGCGTCGCGCAGCTGGGCGCAGGCCCCGCGGCGCCAGTCGCCGCCGCCCTACGAGGGCCCCGATCCCGGCCGCCCGCCCTCCAAGTTCTACGTGCGCGGCATCGGCACCGACGGCACCCCGTTCACCGCCATCAACGACCGCAACGCCGAACCGGCGCTGCCGCCCAACAACGACGTCGGACCCAATCCGACGACGCTGCCCTCGGTCAACGGCTCGGACATCCAGTGGCGTGCGGTGTCGGTGCGCGGGCCGCACGGCCTGACGACGGTCGCGGTCGACCTGTCCGACGTGCAGCACACGCTCAGTTCGTTGGTCTGGCTGCAGATCGGCATCGGCGTGGCGGTGCTCGCCGTCGTCGGGATCGCCAGCTTCGCGGTGGTGCACCGCAGCCTGCGGCCACTGACCGAGGTCGAACACACCGCCGCCGACATCGCCGCCGGCCAGCTGGATCGCCGCGTGCCCGAACGCGATCCCCGAACCGAGGTGGGGCGACTTTCGTTGGCGCTCAACGGAATGCTCACCCAGATCCAGCAAGCCGTGGCCTCTTCGGAGTCGTCTGCCGAGAAGGCGCGCGGTTCCGAGGAACGGATGCGGCGGTTCATCACAGACGCCAGCCACGAGCTGCGCACCCCGCTGACCACCATCCGCGGCTTCGCGGAACTGTATCGCCAGGGCGCCGCGCGCGACGTGTCGATGCTGTTGTCGCGCATCGAAAGCGAGGCCAGCCGGATGGGCCTGCTGGTGGACGACCTGCTGCTGCTGGCCCGGCTGGACGTGCAGCGGCCGCTGGAACACAACCGCGTCGACCTGCTCGCGCTGGCCAGCGACGCCGTGCACGACGCACAGGCGATCGACCCCAAGCGCGCCATCACCATGGAGGTCCTGGACGGGCCCGGCACCCCGGAGGTGCTCGGCGACGAGCCCCGGATTCGCCAGGTGCTCAGCAACCTCGTCGTTAACGCCCTGCAGCACACCCCGCCCAGCGCCGACGTCACCATCCGGGTCGGCACCGCGGGCAACGACGCGGTGCTCGAAGTGGCCGACAAGGGACCGGGAATGAGTCAGCAAGACGCGTCGCGAGTGTTCGAGCGGTTCTACCGCACCGACTCGTCGCGAGCGCGGGCCAGCGGCGGCACGGGCCTCGGGCTGTCCATCGTCGACTCGTTGGTGCGCGCGCACGGCGGTGACGTCACGGTGACGACCTCACCCGGCGAGGGGTGCTGCTTCCGCGTCACGCTGCCCCGGGTCAGCGACATCCCCGCGCCGGAGCCGGTTCACGCCAGCTGAGCCAGCGCCGCCTTGATCTTGGCCTGGGCCGCATCGAGGGATTCCGCTGAGGGGTTGCGGTCCACATTGGCGAAACCGAAGTCCTTCAGGCTGCGGGTCGGGAAGACGTGGACGTGCAGATGGGGCACCTCCAGCCCGGCGATGATCAGGCCGGCACGCTCCACCCGGAACGCCTTGCACACGGCCTTGCCGATCAGCTGGCTCACCGCCATGACGCGGGCGAACACCGCGCCGTCGACGTCCTGCCATTGATCGATTTCGGCGCGGGGCACCACCAGCGTGTGGCCCTGCGTCATCGGCTCGATCGTCAGGAACGCGACGATGTCGTCGTCCTCGTAGACGAAGCGGCCGGGAAGTTCACGGTTGATGATCTTGGTGAAGATCGACGCCATGGCCCCCAGCATAGGTTCGGCGTTCGACCGATGAGTTTGGCGGGTGTGGACGGTCAATCCTGCGACGACAATCGACGCAGAGGAGTCTCGCCATGTCACAGGTGCGCGTGCACAATTTTTCGGTTTCCCTGGACGGTTTCGGCACGGGCATGGGACAAAGCGAGGACGCGCCGTTCGGGCACGCCGGCGGCCGGTTGCACGAGTGGTTCTTCGGGACGCGCACCTTCCGCGCGATGCACGGCGAGTCCGGTGGGACGACGGGCATCGACGACGCCCTGGCCCGCACTTGGGAGCCTGGCATCGGCGCCGAAATCATGGGACGCAACAAGTTCGGCCCACAGCGTGGCCCGTGGATCAGCGGCGACGAATGGAAAGGCTGGTGGGGAGCCGACCCGCCGTTTCACACCCCGGTCTTCGTGCTTACCCACCACCCCCGGCCATCGATCGAGATGGACGGCGGCACCACCTTCCACTTCATCGACGCCACCCCGGCGGAAGCCCTCGAGATCGCCCGAAAAGCGGCCGGAGGCGGCGACATTCGCCTCGGTGGGGGACCGTCGAGCATCCGGCAATTCCTCGCCGAGGACCTGGTCGACCGCATGCACGTCGCCGTGGTGCCCATCATCTTGGGGCGCGGGGAATCGCTGTGGCAGGGACTGGAAGGCCTCGAGCAGCGGTTTGCGGTGGAGTCGGTGACCAGCCCGAGCGGCGTCACGCATCTGAGCTTCACGCGCCGCTAGGCGTCGCGGGCGAGCCGGGCAACCGGCCAGACGGCGCGGGTGGAGTCACACCCGCCACAGGAGTCTCCGCTGGAGCGGGCACCTTTTGTGCCCGCCTCACAGCGACAACTGCAGGCGCACACTCGATCACGCCGGATTGTCGCTCCGAGGCGGGCACGAAGGAGCATCCCTCCCGTCAGAGGCCAACGTGACGGATGTGACAGGACGCCTTCGCCGATCGCTCGCGGCCTCAGCGGAAGATGTTGACACTAGGGCAACCTCACCGGGCTCGGCCGCATCGGCTAAGCGGCCTCACTCCTCCGTGCCGAACTTCATCATGTCGAGGTTCCAGTAGCCGCGCATGTTGGTGATCAGGCCCGCATCGTTGACCTTGTAGGTGAACACCCCGCGCACCGTGCTGGTGAACCCGCCCTCGAACTTGCTGTGCAGCACCAGGATATGGGCGATCTCGTCGGGCGAACTCGACGGGAACGTTTCCTCGCAGGTGATGGTCAGCTGGTTGGCCGCGATGTTGTTGTCGTAGAAGGCCGCGACGCCCTCCTTGCCCTTCACACCGTCGCCGTCGGGGTTGGTGACGGACTTGCCGATCGGGTCCTCGACGACGACGTCGTCGGCCATCAGCGCGAGCCAGCCCTCCCGGTCGTGGGCTTGCACGCAGCGCCACGAGGATTGCGACGCGGCCAGAGCCGGTGAGGCCTGAGCGGTTTCGGTCATGCTGTTCTCCTGTCTCTAGATTGCGCACGCGGCGCGTGCGCCTTCCTCGGTGGCTTTGCGGATGAGGCCGAGGCCGGTGCAGTCGCCGGCGGCGTGCACCATGGCGCCCGGCATGGCGGCGACCAGGGTGTCGAACAGGCCGGTGTCGGGCTGGACCGTTCCGGCGATGACGACGCTGTCGGCGGTCAGGTGCCGGGTGGCACCGCCGGCCGGCGTGAACACCACGGCCTGGGGCGTGATCCTTTCGACGGCCGCGCGGACGTGCACGGTGACGCCGAGCCGGTCGAGGCGATCCATGTGCTCGGTCTTGCGTTTGTTGCCCACCTCGGGCGCGATGTCCTTGCCCGCCTCGAGAATTGACACGAACCGGCCACGGGCGGCGAGGAACTCGGCGAGTTCGAGGGCGACCAGGTCGCCGCCGATGATGGCGACCCGCCGGCCCACCGGCATCCACGCGCGACTCGCCAGCCGGAATGCCGCGGGGTGCACCAGCCGCTGTCGCCGGCCGGCGAACAGTCGGCCATCGAGCAATTCGCGCAGCCCGGGCCCGGTGTGCACGTGCGGGAGCTCGGCGCCGGGAATGGCCGGCACGGCGACGCGGCCGCCGGTGGCCACCACGACCGCGTCGGGGGCCTGTGCGGCCACCTCGTCGGCCGAAACACCGCGACCCAGACGAACTTTCACCGTGCTGGCCTTGATTTCCCCGCGCAGGTATTGCAGGAAGGGCTGGTTCTCCGGGTGCAGGACCGACGCCCACCGCAAGGCCCCGCCGAGTTGGCCGCCGCGCTCGAACAGCGTCACGCGGTGGCCGCGCTCGGCCGCCACGCGGGCGGCCTCCAGCCCGGCCGGACCGCCGCCGATCACCACCACCCGCTTGGTTCGGTCGGCGCGCGTCGCGGCCAGTTCCCGCTCCTTGCCGGTGCGTGGATTGACGGCGCAGTCGACCGAAAAGCGTTGTTCCATTGCGTCGATGCAGTTTTCACACGAGATGCACTTGCGGACCCGATGCGCACGGCCGGACCGCAGCTTGCCCGGCAGGTCCGGGTCGGCCAGCAGCGGACGCCCCATCGCGACGAAATCGGCGCGCCCGTCGGCCAGGATCCGTTCGGCCCGCACCGGGTCGTGGATGCGGCCCACTGCGATCACCGGCACGTCGACCACCTGCTTGACCGCGGCCGCGGCGCCGACGTTGAGTTCGTCGCCGTCGTCCGCGCCGTTGACCATCCCGGTGACCAGCCGGTCGATCACGCCGCCGCTGACGTGGAATGCGCTCACGCCGGCGGCGACGAGTTCGGTGGCCAGCCGCGCGGTTTCGTAGATCGGCCGGCCGCCCGCGACCCGCTCGTAGCCGGAGATGCGCAACGTGATCGGCAAGGCGTCGCCGATCTCGGAGCGGATCGCGGCGAGCGCCTCCAGCACCACCCGCACCCGGCCGCGTGCCGAGTCGCCCCGGTAGTCGTCGGTGCGCCGATTGCGTTGCGGCGCAAGGAAAGAACCCAGCAACATGTAGCCGTGCGCGGCGTGTAGCTCGATACCGTCGTAGCCAGCCTCGACGGCACGGCGCGCCGCGGCCTTGAACAGATCGAACACCTCGCAGAGCTGGCGCTTGCTGATCTCGACCGACGGCCGCCCGGTCAGGTAGGACGGGATCACTGAGGGGCCCAGCGAGGTGACGCCGAACATCTCCGGGCCGAGCCCGTCGGGTCCGGCGTGCACGATCTGGGGCTGGATCTTGGCGCCGTGTTCGTGCACCACTTCGACCAGCGCCCGGTGCGCCTCGACCGCGTCGTCGGTGGCCAGGTGCAGGCCGCCCGGCGTCTCGGGGTGACGATGGTCGACGCCGGTGGCGCCCAACGTGATCAGGCCGACCCCGCCCTTAGCGCGCGCGGCGAAGTAGTCGCGAGTGCGCTGTGACGGCAGCCCGTCCGGGGCTCCGTACATCGTCTCCATCGGAGACATGACGACCCGGTTGCGTACCGTCATGGCGCCGATTCGTCCCGGCGCCAAGAGGTGGGGAAAGCTGGTCACCGAGGACCGGTCGGATTACCGGTCGGCGTCGGTGTACCGGATGACGCCGCGAATGTTCTTGCCGTCCAGCATGTCCTGGTAGCCGTCGTTGATCTGCTCAAGCTTGTACTGGCGGGTGATCATGTCGTCCAGGTTGAGCTTGCCGGCCTTGTACATCGACAGCAGCTGCGGGATGTCGTACTGCGGGTTGCCGCCGCCGAAGATGGTGCCCTGCAGGTTCTTCTGCATCAGGGTGAGCATCGCCAAGTTCAGGGTCACGTTGGTGTCGAGCAGGCTGCCGATCGCGGTCAGCACGCAGGTGCCGCCCTTTTGGGTGATGTTCAGGTAGGCGTCGACGTCGGCGCCGTGCAGCTCGCCGACCGTCACGACCACCTTGTGGGCCATCAGGCCATAGGTCACCTCGGCCATGCCCGCCAGCGCGGCGTTGATGTCGGGGTAGACGTGCGTGGCGCCGAACTTCAGGGCCTGATCGCGCTTCCACTCCACCGGGTCGATCGCGAAGATGTAGCGCGCGCCCGCGTTGACGGCGCCCTGCAGCGCCGCCATGCCCACGCCGCCGACGCCGACGATGGCGACGTCCTGGCCCGGCCGGATGTCGGCGGTACGGACCGCCGAACCGTAGCCCGTGGTGACGCCGCAGCCGACTAGGGCGGCTACCTCAAACGGGACCGACGGGTCGATCTTCACCACCGAGCTGCGGTGCACGACCATGTACGGCGAGAAGGTGCCCAGCAGCGTCATGGGAAAGACGTTCTGGCCGCGGGCCTGGATGCGGAAGGTGCCGTCGGATACCGCGGCGCCGCCGAGCAGCCCCGCCCCGAGGTCACACAGGTTGCGCATGCCGGCCTGACACGTCGGGCAGGACCCGCAGGACGGGATGAACGACAGCACCACGTGGTCGCCCGGGGCGATGTCCTCCACGCCGGGCCCCACCTCGGTGACGATGCCCGCGCCCTCGTGTCCGCCCAGCACCGGGAAGCCCGCCATCGGAATGCCGCCGGTAACTAGATGGTGATCCGAATGGCACATCCCGGCCGCTTCCATCTGGATCTTGACCTCATGCGCCTGCGGGTCACCGATCTCGATTTCCTCGATGGACCACGGCTGGTTGAATTCCCAGATCAGCGCGCCTTTTGTTTTCATGAAGGACCTCCATCAGCATGCCCTGACCCGAGTGTCGGCGAAAGGGGCCGGCCGGTGCCGGACGGCAATTTAGAACGTGTTCTCATTCGCAGACCATTATGACCTGCATCACCGGGCTGTCGACAAGGGGGGGACCACCAACCGGTGGGGAGATCACCAGATGGGTACCGGAGCCTGTCCGAGCGGGTAGTAGCCGGGAAGTTTCTCGCCGGCCAGGCTGCGCTCGATGCGCTTCTGCATGCCCGCGGACAGGTCGCCGGACTCGATCAGGGTCGCGAACATCTTCGCGACGTGACCGAAGTCGAAGAAATCGCGCTGCCACTCGATGAGCTGGTCGCCGTTCAGGCGGAACCAACTGCCGCCGATGCCGTAGATCTCATCCTGGGTGCCGTCGGCCTTGTTGACGATCTGCTTCCAGAAGCCGACGATCTCGCCCTGCTTCTCGTCGATGAGTACCTTCTGGTACTCGTAGACCCAGTTCTCCAGGCCCTCCATCTCCAGGCCGAGCGCGATGTCGCGGATCTCGTCGACGCCCACGCACATCACGTCCTCCTTGGGACCGATGTTCCAGCCGTAGGTGGCGTCCTTGGCGTAGAAGTCCGCCAGCGGCTTCCAGTCACCGGCCTTTTCGCAGTCCCGGTTGGCCTGCAGCCAGCGGTCGACCCATGCCTCGAGTTCCGCGCGTGAGTGTGACGGCTCCGACGTCATTGTCAGTCTTCTTTCTCTTTGATGAATAGTGCTTGCGTTGGGCACATAGCGACCGCGCGCTCGACTTCGTCGCGGGCGTCTTCGGGCGGTTCGGGGTCGAGGATCTCGACCTTGCCCCGCTTGGGCACCCGGAAGTAGTCCGGCGCCTCCAATTCACACATGGCGTGGCCCTGACACAAATCCAGATCCGCTTCGATCCTGAATCCGCCCATGGGACTGACTCCTTACGCGCTGCGCTTGCGGTAGCGGGCCTTGGCCGGCCGGGCGAGCTGGACGACCATCTTGGAGTGGTCGTTGTGGTAGCTGTCGGCGGGCTGCGCCATTTCGAACTCGTACTCGCGCAACAGGACCGAGAAGATCGCCTTGATCTGCATCTGGGCGAACGCGGCGCCGACGCAGCGGTGTCGGCCCGCGCCGAACGGAATCCAGGTCCAGCGGTTGACGATGTCGGCCTGCTCGGGCTTGTTATAGCGGTCGGGGTTGAAGGCGTCTGGCTCGGGAAAGTCCTCGGGAATCCGATTCGAGATCGCCGGGGAGGCCGCGACGTAGTCACCGTCGTGAATCGGGAAGCCTTCGACCTCGAACTCGCCCTTGGCGACCCGCATCAGGATGATCAGCGGCGGGTGCAATCGCAGGGTTTCCTTCACCACGTTGTCCAGCTTCGGAATCGAGCGCAGCGCATGGAAACTCACCTCCTGACCGTCGGCGTACAGCTCGTCGAGCTCGGCCAGCACCTCGGCGTACACCTCGGGATGGCGGATCAGCTCGATCAGGGTCCATGCGGAGGTTCCCGAGCTGGTGTGGTGCCCGGCGAACATCAGCGAGATGAACATCCCGGTGACCTCGTCGGCCGAGAAGCGCAGGTTGCCCTCCTCGTCCTTGATCGAGACCAGCACGTCGAGCATGTCGCGGTCGGCCTTGTCCTTGGGCGGGTTCGCGATTCGCTGATCCATGATTTCCTGCACCAGCGCAACGAGTTTCACGCGTGCCTCGTCGCGGAGCTTGAAACTCTCGATCGGCAGGTAGGGGTCGACGTAGCACAGCGGGTCGGTGCCGCGCTCCAGCATGTGGTAGTACTCCGCGAACCGGTGGTCGAGCTGCTCGCGGAACTTCAGCCCGATCAGGCAGGCCGTCGAGGTGTAGATGGTCAGCTCGGCGAAGAAGTCGAGCAGCTCGATCTCGCCCTCGTCGCCCCAGTTCGCGATCATCTTCTTGACTTCGCCCTCGATGGTGGCGGCGTGGCCCTTCATCTGCTCACCGCGCAGCGCCGAGTTGTGCAGCATCTCCTTGCGCCGCTCGGGGCTGGCGTCGAACACCACGCCCTTGCCGAAGATCGGCGTCATGAACGGATAGGCCTCGGCCTGGTCCAGGTCCTCATCGGCGGAGCGGAAGAAGAACTCGTTGGCATTAGCACCGGACAGCAAGATGACGTGCTTGCCGGCCAACTGGAACCAGCCGACGTCGCCGCACTCGTCGCGCACGCGTTGCATCAAACCGATTGGGTCGGTGCGGAATTCCTCCAGATGACCGTGCTCTTCTTCGCCGCCGGAAACCCGGGGCACGATGGCGGTGGTCGTCATGACGGCATCCCCTCTTCGCCGAGAGCCAATTTCTGGCGATGTTTGTTGTCGGCCAACGGCGCTTCGGGCTGGAGCTCCATGTTTGCGATGAAGCCACCGCGCGGCGTCTCGGCGACGAACGTGATGGCCCGCGCCAGGTCCGCCGCGCGCAGGAAGTAGTCGTGGCGGGCCTGGCCCCACTTGGCCCAATCCTCCAGGGCGGGGCCGATCTTCTCGGCCGGCAGGCTCCATCCCATTGATGTCTTTGTCGGGCCGGGGTGCACGATCGAGGCCCGCACGCCGGTGCCCTCGAGCTCCATCTGGAAGTTGGTGACCATCGCGAGGAGCGCGGCCTTGGCCGCGCCGTAGGCGCCCATGTGCGGCCGCTGGCGCAGGGCCACGTCGGAGCCGACGAAGATGAGGTCGCCGCGCTGACGTTCGAGCATGCCCGGCAGGACCGCGGCGGCCAACCGGTGGGCGCCGACGAGGTGGATCTGCAGCTGTGATTCGAACTCGTCGGTGGTGATCTCGGCGAGCTTTCCGAAGTAGGTGTCACCCGCGCCGGTCACCAGCACCTCGATGTCGCCGAGCGCGTCGACCGACTGCGCGACAAAGGATTTCACCGAGTTTGGGTCGGTGACGTCGAGGTGGAATCCGACCGCCTCGCCGCCCTCGGCGTTGATCTTGCCGACGATGTCGTTGAGCTTTTCCACCCGGCGCGCCCCCAGGGCGACGGGGAAGCCGTGCGCCGCGAGTTCGATGGCGGTGGCCTCCCCGATCCCCGAGGATGCGCCGGCTACGATCGTGGGCCGGCGTTCGGGCAACGGGTCAAAGCGGGGCATTCAGCGGACCTCCACGGTGATCGGTAGGTGAGCGAATCCGCGGACGTTGCTGGAGTGGACGCGGACGGCGTTGGCCTCGTCTACCTCATATCCGCGGATCCGCTTGAACAACTCGGTCAGCGCCACCCTGGCCTCCATCCGGGCGAGGTGGGCGCCCAGGCAGAAGTGCGCGCCGCTACCGAAACTCAGTAGCTTGGGCCCGATTTCGCGACCGATCAGGAAGTCGTCGGGCTTGTCGAAGACCCGCTCGTCACGATGCCCGGAACCGGGCAGCAGCAGCAGGACGTCGCCCTCCGGGATCGTGGTGTCGTAGAGGGTGAGCTCTCCCGACACGGTGCGGGCCAGGATCTGGCTGGAGGTGTCATAACGCAGCGTCTCCTCGACCCACAGCGGAACCCGGGACAGATCGGCGTAGACCGGCCCTAGCTGGGCGGGGTTCTTGTGGCCCCAAAAGGCGGCGTTGGCAAGGAGTTTGGTGGTCGTCTCGTTGCCGGCGATCACCATGAGGAACATGAAGCCGAGGATCTCGTCGTCGGTGAGGCGGTCGCCGTCGATCTCGGCCTCCAGCAGCGCCGACGTCAGATCATCGGTCAGCTTCTTGCGCCGCTCTGCCACCATTCCCTGGTAGTAGACGATGAGGTTGATGGAGGCCTCGACGGCCTCCGGCGGGACGTCCGTAACGCCCTCGTCGCGGTGCATCACGCCGTCGGCCCACGCCCGCACTTGTGCTCGATCCGGCTCGGGAACGCCCATCAGCTCGGAGATGACGTCCATGGGCAGCTTCCCGGCGAACTCGTCGATGTAATCAACGGCGCCGCCCCTGGACTTTTCCAGCATGGTGTCCAGGTGCCGCGTCGCAATCTCGGTGACGCGGGGCTCGAGTTCGCGAATCCGGCGCGGGGTGAAGCCTTTTGAGACCAGTGTCCGAAGACGCAGGTGAGCTGGATCGTCCATCGCCAGAAACGACATGGTCTTGCTGGCGTGCGGGCCGCGCGACGCCGGATCCAGCGAGACACCGTATTTGTTGGAAAGCGTTGTGCTGTTGCGGAATCCCTGCAGAACGTCTTGATGCCGCGACAACGCCCAGAACTTCAGCTCCGCGTTGCGATACAGCGGGGCCTCATCGCGAAGTCGCTTGTAATACGGGTACGGATCTTCGTGGAAGTCGTAGTCGTAGGGATCCAAGACCGGCTTTTCGGTCTGTACGGTCATTGCTCTTCTCCGGGGCGGGGCAGGATGAGGCCGACGACATAGCCGAGACGGTCGGCGATTTGGTGGTAGGTGTAGGCACCGCTGGCGGCGTTGACCAGCGCGCCGAAAAACGTCATCTCGAGCGCGGATACCGTCAGCGGGTCGGCGTCGGGGCCGATCGCCGAGGTGATGCGCCGGTGGATTTCGGCGCCGATGCGATCGCGCACCGTTCGCACCGCCGGATCGGCGCCGCCCGACAGCAGTGCCGTCGTGCACGCCGCGGCGACCTCCGGTTCGTCGGCCACCACGAGGGCGAGTTGGCGCAACGCCTTGTCCACGCGGGTCTGCATGGTTTCGTTCACGTCGGTGAAGTACGGGACCCGCCGCACCAGGTCGAGGTAGACCTCGGCGATCAGGTGGTTCTTCGACGAGAAGTAGGTGTAGGCGGTGGCCGGGGCGACCTTGGCCCGGGCGGCCACCGCGCGGACGGTCAGGTCGGCGTAGGACTTCTCGCGCAGGGTTTCGATGCCGGCGGCGAGCACCTTGCGGAACGTCTCTTCCTGGCGGCGGTTGCGCACCGGCTCTTCGGTCTGCTGGTCGGCCTGGGATGCGACGGTAACCAGGGCATCGCTGGACACGTGTCCACGTTATCGGAAGTCGGCGACAGGAAGCAAGCGCGAGTTGTGAACACCCAGCTTAACGCGGTATATCGCGCTGCTCGGCAGTCGCCGAAGACATCGGCCCTTGCACCCCGGACCGCCCGGCGGCTAGGGTTCGATCGGACAACTGTCCACCTGCCATGACTATTCGGGAGCGGGAGATATGGCGTTACTGGCCGACGGCGCGAGCGCATTGTTCATCGACGGCAAACTGGCACCGGGCAACGCGGGCACCTTCCCGACGATCAACCCGGCAACCGAGGAAGTGCTGGGGGTCGCCGCCGACGCCGACGCCGACGACATGGGGCGCGCCATCGATGCGGCGCGGCGGGCCTTCGACGACACGGACTGGTCGCGCAACACCGAGCTGCGGGTGCGGTGCGTGCGCCAGCTGCGCGACGCCATGCAAGCCCACCTCGAGGAGCTGCGCGACATCACCATCGCCGAGGTCGGCGCGCCGCGGATGCTCACCGCCATCGCCCAGCTCGAGGTCCCGGTCAACGACCTGGCGTTCGCGGCCGACACGGCCGAGTCCTACGTGTGGAATCAGGATCTCGGTGAGGCGTCGCCGATGGGAATCCCCACCCGGCGCACGATCGCGCGCGAGGCCGTCGGGGTCGTCGGCGCCATCACGCCGTGGAACTTCCCCCACCAGATCAACCTCGCGAAGCTGGGCCCCGCGCTGGCCGCGGGCAACACCGTCGTCCTGAAGCCCGCTCCCGACACGCCCTGGTGCGCAGCGGTATTGGGCGAGCTCATCGCCGAACACACCGACTTCCCGCCCGGCGTGGTCAACATCGTGACCTCCAGCGATCACGCCGTCGGAGCGCTGCTCGCCAAAGATCCACGGGTGGACATGGTTTCGTTCACCGGGTCGACGGCCACCGGGCGCAGTGTGATGGCCGACGGCGCTGCCACCATCAAGAAGGTGTTCCTGGAGCTGGGCGGCAAATCGGCGTTCATCGTGCTCGACGACGCCGACCTCGGCGGTGCGGTCGGGGTCGCGGGGTTCTCCGTGTGCATGCATGCCGGGCAGGGGTGCGCGATCACCACCCGGCTGCTGGTGCCGCGGACCCGCTACGACGAGGCCGTGTCCATCGCGGCCGCCACGGTGGGCGGGATCAAGGCCGGAGACCCCAACGACGCGGGAACCATTTGCGGGCCGTTGATTTCGGCGCGGCAGCGTGATCGGGTGCAGGGCTACCTGGACTCGGCCGTCGCCGAGGGTGGGACGTTCGCGTGCGGCGGCGGCCGCCCGGCGGACCGCGAGGTCGGCTTCTTCATCGAACCCACCGTGATCGCCGGCCTCGGCAACGACGCCCGCGTCGCCCGGGAGGAGATCTTCGGGCCGGTGCTCACCGTCATCCCCTACGACGGCGACGACGACGCCGTGCGCATCGCCAACGACTCGCCATACGGCTTGTCGGGCACCGTCTTTGGCGCCGACCCCGAGCGGGCCGCGGGGGTTGCCGCGCGGATCCGGGCCGGCACCATCAACGTCAACGGCGGCGTCTGGTACTCGGCCGACGCGCCGTTCGGCGGGTACAAGCAGTCCGGCAACGGCCGCGAGATGGGCCTGGCCGGGTTCGAGGAATACCTGGAAATCAAAACCATTGCGACAGCGGTTAGCTAGAGGAGCGGCATGCGGTTCGAAAACAGGGTTGCCATCGTCACCGGATCGGGCGGTGGCATCGGCCAGGCCTACGCCGAGGCGCTGGCCCGCGAGGGCGCGGCCGTCGTCGTCGCCGACATCAACGTGCAGGGCGCTGAGAAGGTGGCCGACGGGATCAAGGGCGAGGGCGGTACGGCGCTGGCCCTACCCGTCGACGTGTCGGATCCGTTGTCGGCCAAGGAGATGGCCGACCGCACGCTAGCAGAGTTCGGCGGCATCGACTACCTGGTGAACAACGCCGCGATATTTGGCGGCATGAAGCTGGACTTCCTGCTGACCGTCGACCCCGAGTACTACAAGAAGTTCATGAGCGTGAATCTCGACGGCGCCCTGTGGTGCACCCGCGCCGTGTACAAGAAGATGGCCAAACGTGGCGGCGGGGCGATTGTCAACCAGTCCTCCACTGCGGCATGGCTTTACGCCAACTTTTACGCATTGGCCAAGGTCGGCATCAACGGCCTGACCCAACAGCTCTCGCGCGAACTCGGCGGGCAGAACATCCGCATCAACGCGATCGCGCCGGGCCCCATCGACACCGAGGCCAACCGGACCACCACGCCGCAAGAGATGGTCGCCGACATCGTCAAGGGGCTGCCGCTGTCGCGGATGGGAACTCCCGACGACGTCGTCGGGATGTGCCTGTTCCTGCTGTCCGACGAGGCGTCGTGGATCACCGGGCAGGTTTTCAATGTCGACGGCGGGCAGATAATTCGGTCATGACCGCGCCGGCGACGATGCAGAGCGCAGCGATTAGGAGGAGCGGCGCAAATGACTGAGCACTTGCGCCTGGGCTACATCGGCCTTGGCAACATGGGCGCGCCCATGGCCACCAAGATGACGGAATGGCCCGGCGGGGTGACGGTCTACGACATTCGGACCGAGGCCATGACGCCGCTGGCCGAGAAGGGCGCCACCCTTGCCGACAGCGTCGCCGACGTGGCTGCGGCCGACATCATCCATGTCACCGTCCTGGACGATGCGCAGGTGCGCGAGGTCGTCGGTGAGCTCGCGGCACACGCCAAGCCCGGCACGGTCATCGCGATCCACTCGACCATCAACGACACCACCGCCGTCGAATTGGCCCGCGAACTGAAACCGCGCGACATTCACGTCGTCGATGCGCCCGTCAGCGGTGGCGCGGCCGCCGCCGCGAAGGGCGAGCTCGCCACCATGGTGGGGGCCGATCGTGAGGTGTACGAACGGATCAAGCCGGCGTTCAAGCACTGGGCCGCGATGGTCGTCCATGCCGGCGAGCCGGGCGCAGGTACACGAATGAAGCTGGCCCGCAATATGTTGACATTCACCGGCTTCGCGGCGGCCTGCGAGGCCATGAAACTGGCCGAGGCGGCGGGGCTGGATCTGCAGGCGCTGGGCCGGGTGGTCCGCCACACCGATGCGCTCACCAGTGGGCCGGGGGCGATCATGGTGCGCGAGAACATGAAAGACCTCGAGCCGGAGAACTTCCTGTACCAGCCGTTCATGCACACCCGTGGGCTCGGGGAGAAGGACCTCAGCCTGGCGCTAGGTTTGGGTGAGGCGTTGTCGGTCGACCTGCCGCTGGCTCAGCTGGCATTTGAAAACCTGGCGGCCGGCCTGGGGCTGCCGCACACCGCGTCGGACTGATTGGAGGGCTCATGGACGAGCTGCGCCGCAAGGGCCTCGAGAAGATGAACGAGGTCTACGGCTGGGAGATGCCCAACATCGAGGGCGACCCCTACTTCGACCTGACCGTCGACCACCTGTTCGGCAGCATCTGGACCCGCCCCGGGCTGTCGATGCGCGACAAGCGCATCATGACCCTGACCGCGGTGACCGCGGTCGGAAATCGCGACCTCGCCGAGATCCAGATCAACGCCGCGCTGCTCAACGGGGAACTCAGCGAGACCGAACTGAAAGAGATGGCCGTCTTCCTGACCCATTACCTCGGGTTCCCGCTCGGCTCGGCGCTCAACGGCGCGGTCGATGCCGTCGTGGCCAAGCGCAAGAAGGCCGCCGCGAAGGGTGCCGGCGAGGACAAGAAGGCCAATGTCGACGCCGCGCTGAAGATGCACTCGGGCAACGCTTCCGACTAGCTTCGCCGAGCAGACGCAAAATCG
>NZ_AUWQ01000080.1 GCF_000455205.1 Mycobacterium sp. UM_CSW
ACACCAACAAACTTAGGGGAGCCCGCATGAGGATTGCGATGATCTCCGAACACGCCAGCCCGCTGGCCCACCTGGGGGGCGTCGACGCCGGCGGGCAGAACGTGCATGTCGCCGAGCTGTCGGCCGCGCTGGCGCGGCGGGGCCACGACGTGGTGGTTTTCACCCGCCGCGACGACCCCGACCTGCCCGACTGCGTCGAGACGGAGCACGGCTACTCGGTGGTGCATGTGCCCGCGGGTCCGGCCCGCGTGCTGCCCAAAGATCAACTGCTGCAATACATGTACGGCTTCGCCCATTTCCTGGCGGGGCATTGGCGGGCCCGACCGCCCGACGTGGCTCACGCCCACTTCTGGATGTCGGGGCTGGCCACCCAGCGCGCGGCGCGATCGCACCGGATCCCCACGGTGCAGACGTTCCACGCGCTGGGCCTGGTCAAGCGGCAACACCAGGGCACCGACGACACCAGCCCGGATTGCCGCATCGGGCTGGAGACCGTCGTCGCGCGCGGCGCCGACTGGGTGGCGGCCACCAGCACCGACGAAGTCTTCGAGCTTGTTCGCATGGGCCGTGCCCGCTCGCACACGTCGGTGGTGCCCTGCGGTGTGGACATCGACGCGTTCCACCCGGACGGGCCCGCCGCGTCGCGCGGGGTCCGGAAGCGGATCGTTTCGGTCGGACGCCTGGTGCCGCGCAAGGGTTTTGAGACGCTGATCCGGGCCATGCCGCGCATCCCCGGCGCCGAACTCGTGATCGTCGGCGGCCCGGCCCGCGCGGCCCTGCCCGGCGACCACGAGGCACGGCGGTTGCAACGGCTTGCCGATCAACTCGGTGTGGCCGACCGGGTGCGGCTGCTCGGCGGGATCACCCGCGGCGAGATGCCCGCCGTGCTGCGTTCGGCCGACGTGGTGGCCTGCACCCCGTGGTACGAGCCCTTCGGGATCGTGCCGCTCGAGGCGATGGCTTGCGGGGTGCCCGTGGCGGCCTCGGCGGTCGGCGGGATACGCGATACCGTCGTCGACGACGTGACGGGTCGCCTTGTGCCGCCGAAGGATTCCGCCGCACTGGCCGAGGCGGTCAACCCGCTCCTGGACGACGGTCGGCGGCGCGCCGCCATGGGCCGCGCGGGACGGGACCGCGCCCGGGCGCGCTACACCTGGGACCGCATCGCGACCGACACGGAGCGCGTCTACGAAAAGCTGGCACCGGTGCGGCGCGAGGTCAGCACGCTCAACAGCCGTTCCGGATAGCGCGATGGCTCAGGGCATTTTCACCGGATCGAAGATCGCCTCCGCACGCGCGGGGGCGGTGCGGCCCCTATCGCGGGCGGTCGTCACCGGGGGCGCCGGCTTTCTGGGCGTCCACCTGTGCGAGCGGTTGCTCGGAATGGGCGTGGAAGTCGTCAGCGTCGACGACCTGTCCACCAGCCCGCCGGGGGCGGCGTCGCGGTTGGCCGGGCGGACCGGTTATGAGTTTGTGCGGCAGGACATTTGCGATCCCGGCGCCGTCGACGTCCTCGGTGCGTCGTTCGACACCGTGTTCCACCTGGCGTCGCCCGCCTCGCCGATCGACTATCAGCGGATGCCGATCGCCACGCTGCTCGCCGGGTCGGCGGGCACCGCGACGGCGCTGGACATCGCCGAGCGCGCGGGGGCCCGGTTCGTGCTGGCCTCCACCAGCGAGGTCTACGGCGATCCCGAATCGCATCCGCAGCGCGAAACCTATTGGGGCAACGTGAATCCGGTGGGCCCACGCAGCATGTACGACGAGGCCAAGCGCTACGCGGAGGCGTTGACGTTCGCCTACCACCGGCTGGGCCGCGCCGACGTCGGCGTCGCGCGCATCTTCAACACCTACGGGCCGGGCATGCGTACCGATGACGGGCGGATGGTTCCGACGTTCTGTCGTCAGGCGCTGCGCGGGGAACCGCTGACGGTGTCCGGCACGGGACTGCAGACCCGCTCGCTGTGCTACGTCGACGACACCGTGGCCGGGCTGATCGCGCTGGCGCGCAGCGATTTCGCCGGGCCGGTGAACCTCGGCAATCCCATCGAACTGACGGTGCGCGCGGTGGCGGAGCTGATCCGCGAGCTGGCCGGCAGCACCTCCACGATCCAGCTCACCCCCGCGGCCGTCGACGACCCGCAACGCCGATGCCCGGACATCACCCTGGCGCGCCGGGAGTTGGGCTGGGAGCCGCGGATCGACTACCGCGCCGGGCTGAGCACCACCGTCCAATGGTTCCGCAGCACGGCCGACGACCCGCACCGGCGGGTCTCGGAGCCCGAGCGGTTGGCGCAATAGGGGGTAATGTGCGAATTCTCGGTGTCAATGCGGTATTCCACGATTCGGCCGCCGCCCTGGTGGTCGACGGCGAAGTGGTGGCGGCCGCCGAAGAAGAGCGGTTCTCGCGGCGCAAGCATGGCAAGCAGGCCGTGCCGTTCGCCACCTGGGAGCTGCCCACCTCGGCGATCCGCTGGTGCCTCGAGGCCGGCGGCCTGGCGCCGGAGGAGATCGACGCGGTCGGATACTCCTACGACCCGGCCCTGATGCACGAGCAGCCGATCGATCCCGCCGGGCTCGACCGGGACTGGGAGCACCTGCGCACCATGTATGCCGAACGCGCGCCGCGCTTCCTGGCTACTGCGGTGCCCGGGCTCAACCCCGCCGCGGTCTGCCACATCCGCCATCACGTCGCCCACGCGGCGTCGACCGCGCTGGCCTCGCCGCACCCCGATACGGCGGTGCTGGTGGTCGACGGTCGCGGCGAACGCACCTCGATGCTCGCCGGGGTGTACCGCGACCAGAAGCTCGACGTCCTGGCCTCCCAGGCGCTGCCGCACTCGCTGGGGTTGCTTTACGAAAGCCTTACGGAGCACCTGGGTTTCGCGCGTTCCAGCGACGAATACAAGGTGATGGCGATGGCCTCCTACGGCAGCCCGCGGTTCGCCGACGCGCTGCGCGAGCGGGTGTACGCCTGCGCCGACGGCGGGTTTCGCACCGAGCCGATCGACTGGGAGCGGCTTGCCCCCGCGCGCCGGCCCCATGAACCCGCACTCGATCCCGTGCACGCCGACCTGGCCTGCAGCGTGCAGCGCGTCGTCGAGGACGTGCTGCTCGACCTGGTGGCCTGGCTGCGCGACCGCACCGACGGCGACTCGCTGTGCCTGGCCGGCGGGGTGGCGCTGAATTGCGTTGCCAACACCCGCATCCACGCGGAGTCGGGCTTCGAGCGCGTCTGGGTTCAGCCGGCCGCCGGCGATTCCGGCACAGCGCTGGGAGCGGCGCTCAGCCTGGCCGCCGCGTTCGGCGAGCCGATCGCCCCGATGCCCACGGCGCAGCTGGGCCGCGGGTGGTCCGAGGAGCAGATCCGGACGACGCTCGACGACGCGGCCGTCGCCTACCAGCGCCCCACCAATCTGGCCGCGGCGATCGGCGACGCGCTGGCCGACAACCGGTTGGTGGGATGGTTCCAGGGGCGCGCCGAATTCGGGCCGCGGGCGCTCGGCGGCCGCTCGCTGCTGGCCGATCCGCGGCACGCCGCCAACCTGGAGCGCCTCAACGCGGTCAAAGGCCGCGAGCAATTCCGGCCGGTCGCTCCGATGGTGCTCGCGGAGCGGGCCGGCGAAATCTTTTCTCGCGGGCCGCTTCCCAGCCCCTACATGCTGTTCGTGCACGACGTCGCCGCCCACTGGCGAGAGCGCATCCCCGCGGTCACCCACGTCGACGGCACCGCGCGCATCCAAACCGTCGATGCGGACGCGGACCCGCGCCTGCACGCGACGATCAGTCGGTTCGCCGAGCGCACCGGGGTCCCGGTGGTGGTCAACACCAGCTTCAACACCGCCGGGCGCCCGATGGTCGACACCCCGCGCGACGCGCTCGAGGTCTTCGGCAGTTCCCCGATCGACGTGCTGGCCGTCGGCCCCTACCTGGTCTGGCGGCAGCGATGACGGCCGCCCAGCCGGACCACGCCATCGCATATGCCATCGTGGTGCCGACGGTGGGCCGGGAATCCTTGCGCCGCTTGCTGGTTGCGCTGCAGCGCGGCACCGGTCCGGCACCCGCCGAGGTGGTGCTGGTCGACGACCGGCCCGGCACGGCCACCGACCTTCCCGTCCCCACCGGCCTCCCGGTGCGGGTGCTGCGCAGCGGCGGGCGGGGCCCGGCGGCCGCCCGCAACACCGGGTGGCGCGCCACCGGCGCGCGCTGGGTGTGCTTCCTCGACGACGACGTGCTCCCGGACGCGCGGTGGACCTCGGCGTTGGCCGCCGACCTGCGGGCCGCCGAGGCAGCCGGCGCGGCCGGCTCCCAGGCGGTGATCGAGGTGCCGGCACCGGCCTCGCGCCCGCCCACCGACGACGAACGCCGAACCCTCCGGCTGGCCCAGGCGCGGTGGATCACCGCCGACATGGCGTTCCGCCGCGACATGCTGGTCGCTGTCGGCGGATTCGACGAGCGGTTCCCGCGCGCCTATCGCGAGGATTCCGATTTGGCGCTGCGGATCACCGAGGCCGGCGGGCGGATCGTGCGCGGCGAGCGTCGCTGCACCCATCCCGTCGCCCGGAGCACCTGGCGGTCGAGCGTGCGCGCGCAGGTCGGCAACCGAGACAACGCCCTGATGCGCCGCAAGCACGGCCGGTCCTGGCGGGCCAAGATCGGTGAGGGACCGGGCCGGATGCCGGCGCACCTCGCCACCACCGCGGCCGGC
>NZ_AUWQ01000081.1 GCF_000455205.1 Mycobacterium sp. UM_CSW
GCAACCTCAACCTCGGCGCCGGAAACGCGGGGAACGCCAACGTGGGCGCCGGCAACGTCGGCAACACGAACGTGGGCATGGGGAACCTCGGCAACGGAAACGTGGGCAACGGCAACGCCGGCAACAACAACTTCGGCAGCGGCAACAGCGGCGCCGGCAATCTCGGCAACGGCAATCTCGGCAGCGGAAACGTCGGCAGCGGGAACCGCGGCCAGGCCAACATGGGCTTCGGGAACCGGGGAAACAACAACGTCGGCGCCGCCAACACCGGCAACCACGACTTCGGCTTCGGCAACACCGGAAGCAACGACATCGGCTTCGGGCTGACGGGCGACAACCAGATCGGCTTCGGCGCGCTCAACTCCGGCAGCGGCAATCTCGGCTTCGGCAACTCCGGGACGGGAAACGTCGGGTTCTTCAACTCGGGAACCGGGAACATTGGCTTCTTCAACTCGGGCAGCGGCAATTTCGGCTTCGGCAACGCGGGCGACACCAACACCGGGTTCTGGAACTCGGGCGTCACGAATACCGGATTCGGCAACGCCGGCGAGGTGAACCTCGGCTTCGGCAACGGGGCATCCTTCAACTTCGGCGCCGGGAATGCCGGCAACTCCAACTTCGGCTTCGGAAATTCCGGCGGCAACAACACCGGCAGCTTCAACACGGGTTTGGACAACACCGGCGACTTCAACACCGGCATGTTGAACACGGGATGGGCGAACGCGGGGAACACCAACACGGGCGCCTTCAACACCGGCGACCTCAACACCGGCTTCTTCAGCGCGATTACCCCGGCCGGCATCACCAGCTCCGGCTTCGGTAACACCGGCGCGGGAAGTTCAGGGTTCTTCAACGGGGGTTTCGACAACTCCGGCTTCATGAACACTGGCGCGGGCTTCAACTCCGGCATCCACAACACCGGCGGCGGCGTCGACGCGGGCATCAACAACTCGGGCGTCTTCGCCGTGGGCATCGGCAACGCGGGCGCCGACGTCACCGGCATCGGGCTGGCGGGCCTGCTCTCCTCGGGCATCGCGAACCTGGGCAACTTCAGCTCCGGCGGCTTCAACCACGGCAGCTCCCAGGCCGGGTTCTTCCACTAGAGGCGTTCCGGCAAATGACGATCTACGACCCCGCACTTCGCGGATCTACGAGTTTTGACCGACGTAGTTCCGTTCACCGCTTCGCATAGTTGGGACCGTGATGTCGGACTTTTCGTTGTTGCCGCCGGAGATCAATTCGGCGCGAATGTATGCCGGCGCGGGCGCGGGTCCGCTGTTCGTGGCGGCGACGGCCTGGGATGGGCTGGCCGCCGACTTGCGGTCGTCGGCGTCGTCGTTCGCCTCCGTTGTCTCGGCGCTGATCGGCGGCCCGTGGATGGGCCCTGCGTCGCAGGCGATGGCGGGCTCGGCCGCGCCCTATGTGTCGTGGTTGGCCGGGTCGGCGGTGCAGGCGGAGGGCGCGGCGGCGCAGGCACGGGTCGCGGCGACGGCGTTCGAGGCGGCGCAGACGGCCACCGTGCATCCGGTCGCCGTCGCGGCGAACCGCGCGCAGCTGATGACGTTGGTGGCCACCAACTTTCTGGGCCAGAACTTCCCGGCGATCGCGGCCACGGAGTTCCACTACATGGAGATGTGGGCCCAGGACGTCGCCGCGATGGCCGGCTACCACGCCGGCGCGATGTCGGTGGCGTCGTCGTTGACGCCGTTCGCGGCGCCGCCGGTGGACCTGGCCGGAATGGCGGCGCAGGGCGGCGGGGCGGCGGATCCCCTTTCGGCTCTGGTGGCCGCGCTGCAATCACTGGTGTCCGGGGCGCCGCTGTCGTCGTTGTCGTCGCTGGCCCAGGTCGCGACCTTGCCCGTCAGCATGCTGATGTCGCCGATCATGTCGCTCGCGCAGGGGGCGAACGCCGGCACCGCGGGATTGGCCAACGCCGCGGCGGTGGGGGCCGACGTCCCGAAGTTCGTCGGGAGCACCGCTCCGACGGCGACCCCACTTGGCGGCGGGGGCGCGGGTTCTGCGATGGCGGCGGGTTTGGGCAAGGCGCGGCTGGTGGGGTCGATGTCGGTGCCTCCGACGTGGCAGGGGTCGATGCCGGCGCGGATGGTCAGCGCGGCCATGTCGGGGCTGGGCGGCGAAATCCCCGGTGGCGCTGGGGGAGTCGGTTCTGCGGCGGGCGGCATGCCGATGATGCCGATGCCGATGGGCGGCATGGGCGGCGGAGCGGCGGGTGGGATGTTGGGCCGCGGCGGGGCCAGTCCGCATGTGGTGCAGTCGCGGCCCAGCGTGGTGCCGCGGGTCGGGGTCGGATAGGGCGGGGGTGAGCGGTAAGGCTGTCGAGATCCGCCACCGCGTGTGACGCGGCGGCACAAAGAGATTGATCACTTCTTGAAAGGAGCAAACCGGTGGCTACTCGGTTTATGACCGATCCGTATGCGATGCGGGAAATGGCGAGCCGTTTCTCGGTGCACGCGCAGACGGTCGAGGACGAGGCGCGACGCATGTGGGCGTCGTCGCAAGACATTTCGGGCACGAGCTGGAGTGGGGCGGCCCAAGCGACGTCCTACGACACGATGGGACAGATGAATCAGGCGTTTCGCAACATCGTGAGCATGCTGCAGGGCGTGCGCGACGGGCTGGTCCGCGACGCCAACAACTACGAGCAGCAAGAGCAGGCTTCGCAGCAAGCGTTGAGCAGCTAGGAGATTTGGCAATGACGATCAATTACCAATTCGGTGATGTGGATTCGCACGGGGCGCTGATCCGGGCCCAGGCGGCGTCGCTGGAGGCCGAACACCAGGCGATCGTGCGAGACGTGTTGGCGGCGGGGGATTTCTGGGGCGGCGCCGGATCGGTGGCCTGCCAGGAATTCATCACGCAGCTGGGTCGCAACTTCCAGGTGATCTACGAGCAGGCCAATGCCCACGGCGCCAAGGTTCAGTCCGCGGGCAGCAACATGGCCAGCACCGATTCGGCAGTGGGATCCGGCTGGGCGTGACCGGTGCCCCCAGGCGCGGGTAGCACAACGGCGTGCTGCCCGCGTCCTGTCGCAGGCCTAAGTGACTGCGGCCGCGGCGGTTTCGGTTGCCATCACCTCGGCGGCCGCGCGCTCGCCCGAGCGGATCGCGCCGTCTATCCACCCGCACATGACTGCCGAGCTCTCGGTGCCGGCCCAGTGCACGCGGCCGCAGGGCTCCCGCAGGGTGTAGCCGAATTCGGTCAGCACGCCGGTCGGGGCGTGGCTGATCATGCCGCCACCGGAGTAGCGTTCGGTGGTCCAGTTCTGTTCGTGGAATTCCAGCGGCGATTTGGCCTTGCCGCCGAACCGATCGACCAGCTCGGCGATCACCGCCGCTTTGCGATCGGACTCGTCCATTTTTGTCAGCCGACGCGCGGCTGGCCCCTCGGTGATCACGCACATGATGCCGGGGTCAGCGGTGTTCGTGCAGGCGTCGATGGTGAGCGTGGCCGGCGACCCGGGCGCGGCCGACTGGCCGCATAATCCGTCGGCACGCCAGAACGGCTCGTCGTAGATGATTGAGATCTTGATGACGGCGCCACTTGGCATGCGCTGGTGTAGAAGTGCCCGGTCCACCGGCAACATCGGTTCGTACACAATCGAACTGGCGATGGCAAGCGGGATCGCGACAATGGCCCGCCGCGCCCGCACCGTCAAGCCGTCGGCCGCGACCGTCACGCCGCCGTCGTCCTGGGTGATCTGCCGGACGGGGCGCGAAAGGTGCAGCGCGTCACCGAGTTCGGCGGCGATCTGCCGGTAGATGGCACCCATCCCGCCGACGGGCCGGGCGTCCTGGGCGCCGCCCTTGCCCGAGATGACGAAGGTGGGCCCGCCACCCGAGCCCATCTGTAGCAGCGCCCACAGCAGCGACGTCTCCGAACCGGCCGAGGTGTACACGCCGGACAGCGCCATGTCCAGCATCTCGCGGGCCTGCTGGGACATGGTGTTCTTGTCGATCCATTCGCCCAGGCTGATGCGGTCCCACTCGGCGGCGTTCTTCGCCTCCCACGGCGCTTCGCGCGGAATCGATTTGCACATGTTCTCGATCGAGAGCAGACCGACGCCGAGGTTGGCGACCGCCCACGGGCTCATCGACCAGGGGATGGTGCCACCGTAGCGGTGCTTCTTGCCGTCGAGGACCATCATCGCGTCGCCGTCGTTGTGTTGTTTGTATTCGGGCACGCCGAACTCGTCCATCATCGCGTAGATGCGGTCCTGGCCCGGCCCTACCCAGGCGCCGCCGCGGTCGATCCAGGTGCCGTCGTCGCGGGTGACCGTGAACGTGCGACCGCCGACTCGGTCACGCGCCTCTAGCAAGGCCACCGAGCGACCGGCTTGCTTCAGCCGCAGGGCGGCCGTCAAACCCGCGAACCCGGCTCCGACCACGCAGTAATCGACGTCCGACACGACTGGCTCCTTCACCTGGCCCGCCCCAGCAGCAAACTACACCGATAGCCGTGCCGGCAGTAGCGTGTTCACCCCGATTTCTCGGGCGATTCAGCGGCTGCTGACCGGTCCGGGCCCGGGGTCTGACCGAGGCGGCTCGGCAAAGCCCTTGTCGCGCTTGGTGGTTGGCGTCAAAGATGATGGGCCTGATTGCCGCCGCGGCGTTTGGCGGTGTACATCGCGCTGTCCGCGACGTCGATGAGTTTTTCGATGAGCCCGGGAATGTCGGACGTTCCCATCGGGGACAGCTCGGCGGTGGCCGTGCCGATGCTGGCGGTCAGCCCCTGCGGAAGGGCGGCGATGGCGCCGCCCAATCCCGCCGAGATCGCCTCCGCGTCCGGCGACGGGCCGATGGTGGCGATGAGAAACTCTTCGCCGCCCGCGCGGCACAGCACCGCGGTCGGCGCCGCCTGCTGTTGCAGCACCTCGGCGACGGCGACCAGCGCGCGGTCGCCCGCCGCGTGGCCGAGGGTGTCGTTGATGCGCTTGAACGCATCCAGGTCGACCATGGTGATGGTCAGATGGGTGTCGTCGGCGTGCGGATCGCGGAGTCTGCGGGTGAGGGCGGCGATGAACGCCCGGCGGTTGAACAGCCCGGTCAGCGAGTCTTCGTCGGCGAGTTCGGCATAGGTTCCCATGGCCCGCGACATCCCTCGCATCGCCACGGGGAACGACACATTGAGCATCGCGATCACCCAGAACGCGGCAAGCCCGGTTCCGACGTCCACCTCGCGGGCCAGGTGCACCGCGGTCGCGACGGTGACGATGCCCGCCAGGCCCGCGCTGAACGCCAGCAATCTGTTGTTGTGGAAAAGGGCGACGTACCCGCTGTTCATGGCCATGGCGCAGCAGCCGACGGCCGCCAGGGCGGCGGTTGGCTGGGTCAGGCTCCACCCCGCGATGCATGTCGCCGCGATAACCCCGAAAATCTCCGATTGGACCCGCGTGGGCCAGCGCGTCAACCAGTAGACGCTCAGCGCGACGACGAAGACCGCCGCGCCGGCGTCGACGAGCACCACCTCGGCCGTCGGGCGACGGGTGCTGAGCATGGTGGCCACCGGTACCAGCGCCGATATCGAGGAGATGACAGCCAGGGTCACCTGTGCCGCGCGAAGCAGTCCGCGCTCGCGCAACGTGGCCGTGATCCAATCGTAGTGATCGGGCTCGCCGAGCCATGACGTGAACCGGGACACGCTGCACCTCCCTTCAGGGGATAGCTCAGCACCAAACCGCGCGCAGCGTTGCAAATCTGACGAAACGGCGACCGCGACCCGTCAACCCGATCGATCTTGGCGTAGCAACGCCGCGAGCTCGTCGCGGCTGGTCACGCCCGTTTTTGCCATCGCCCGGTAGATGTGCCCCTCGACCGTACGGACGGACAGTGTCAGCCGCTCGGCAACCGCTCGGCTGGACAGCCCCTGCCCGAGCAGCATCACGATTTCACGCTCGCGATCGGTGAAGGGCAACCGTTCGGTGCCCTGGCGTTGCGCCGGAGTGCGGGCGCCGCCGCACCGGTCGGCCAGCGCGTCCGCTCGAGCCGAGCACTTCAACGCCGATCCCCGCAAGTCGCCCTTGCGATAGGCGATGGCCGCGTGCGCGGCCGCGTCAACCGCGGCGACCAAGTCCCCTATTTGTTCGAATTGTTCTGACACCGCCAATAGCTCGGCCCCGTCGCCGGTCCGAAGGGCGTCCGCGAACCGCGCCGCGACGCCGACGCGCGGGCCCTCCACGATCGCCTCCAGGTCGCGTAGCCGAGACGCACACCTGGTGTCACCGAACTGGGTGGCGGTCTGCAGACACACCACTTCCGCGGCGAATTGCCCATTGACACACGCTATTTCGGCCGCGGACCGCGCGCCCTTGATCGCTGCACTGACCTCGCCCTGGCATGCGGCCACCCAGGCGTGCGCCAGTTGGCGCTCGTATTCGACGAATCCATAGCTCCGGTGGTGTTCGGCTTCGACGGCGCCGAGCGCGGCCACCGCGTCGGCGGTCGAGCCGCGCATTGCCAGCGCCGTGGTGAGCGGGACCAGGTATCGGTACCGAAGACCGTTGGAATCGCCGGCAAAGAACTCGACTACGGTCGTCAACAGTGGCGTGGCTTCGTCGAGTCGGCCCGATCCGACCGCGACCCGGCCCGCGATCGCCGTGCTGATCAGCTGAGCGACGCCGGGAATGTCCACCGTCTCCGCGAGCGCCCGCTGCGCCAACGAATTCGCCTCACCCAACCGGCCGCACTGCAGAAGCGCGCCGACATGGCGGTCGACGATGAGGAGTCGCATGTGAGCGGCGACCCCGCTGCGCTGCGCGTATGCATAACCGATTTCGGCGGTCCTGTCCGCCTCGGCGGCGCGCCCCGCATCCCCGTTGGCCACGACCAGCGCCCACGCTGCCGCCGAGCTGATGATCCCGGGCAGCCGCTCGAGATCGACGCGATCGCCCGAATTCCGTGCCTTTTCCGGCTGGCCCATGGATGCCCAGTAGACGGTCAGGTAGGCGTCGCTCCAGCTGCGGGTGGACGTCGTTGCGATGCGCGCGGCTTCGTCGAGAAGCTCCTTCGCCCCCTCGGGATCGGCGAGCCCCCACAGCTTGTTGAACCCGCGATTGCCGAGCAGGTACACCCGGTCGGCCTCGGTCAGACCCTCGGTGGGCGTCGCGGCGACCATGGCGTCGGCCTCCTCACCGCGGCCCTGCCATGCCAGCGCGAACGAACGGATGTTGTACGCCGGCGCGCCCGCGCCCGCCCGAATGGCGTCGGCCGCGAGCCGATCTGCCAACGGGGCGTCCGCCAGGAACATGGCGCCTTCGGCGGCTCTGACCAACAAGTCCGGGTCTGGTCTGAGATCGGAATCAACGGTTAATACCGCTCGTCGCACCAGTGTTCGCACCTCGTCGCGATCTTCCGACGCGGCCAGCTCCTCGGCTACCCGGCCCCGTAACCGGCGCAGCCTGGTCGAGGGAACCCGATACCGGCGCAGCTCGCCGTACAGGGGATGAGCGAGCCGAACTTCCAGACGTCCGTCGACCTTGCCGAGCGCGATCAAGCCACGCACGTCAGCGTCCTCGATCGCCGCCGGGTCGGCGATTCGCGCCAACGACGCCAGTTCGATCGGCTCCCCAACCGCGAGCGCGTCCACAACATCGCCGACCGCGTCGGGAAGCGTTCCGATCCGCGACTCGATCAGTTCGGCCAGGCTGGGCGGCACGATGGGATCGCCACTCCATCGCCAGTAGCCGTGCCGTTGCGCCAGCCTTCCGTCGGACACCTCCTGCTCGACGATGTTGCACAGATACAGCGCGTTGCCGCGAGTGAGCTTCCACAGGCGCTGGACGGCGTCTGGATCCACCGGGCCATCCAGCGCCGCTGACAACAGGGTTGCCGTCTCATCGGCCGAAAGGGGCTGCAAGTCAAGGCGTTCGAACTGGGCGCTGCGCCACACATCTTGCACCGCGGCGGGAACGGGCTCGCCGCTGCGAATCGTCAATACCACCGTGGCCGCTTGCCGCTGGACGATCTGATGGAGGACGAAGGCCGATAAGTCATCGAGCAAATGCGCGTCGTCGATGGCGACGGCCACCGGGGCGTGCGGTGGTGCGGCGGTCACCGACTCGATCACGTCGCGGACGAGATGAACCAACTGGCTGTTGTCGGGAGGCGGCGAGTTCGTCCATGCGGCGAACGATCCCAGCGGCAGTGACTGCGCCGACGAAGTGCCTACCGCCCAACGAGTTTCACACCCGCGCGAGGCCGCGGCCTCCAGTGCCTCCCGCGCCACCCTGCTCTTTCCGACGCCGGCCGCGCCGGAAACGATGATCCCGGCAGTCGTCGACTCGGCGATGGCGGCTTCGATGACCGCCATTTCCTGCGCCCGGCCGATCAGCGGCCACGTCAAACGCAACTGTCAACTCGATCGATCTGGGCGCAGCAGTCCCGCGAGTTCGTCGCGGCTGGCGGCGCCCGTCTTGGCCATGGCGCGGTAGATGTGGCCCTCGACGGTACGAACGGACAAGGTCAGCCGCTCGGCAATCGCTCGGCCGGACAACCCTTGTCCGAGCAGCATCACGATTTCGCGCTCGCGATCGGTGAGCGGCAGCCGCTCACTGGCTTGGCGCAGTGCCGGAGTGTGGGCGCCGCCGCACTTTTCGGCCAGCGCGTCCGCTCGGGTCGAGCACTTCAACGCCGATCCCCGCAAGTCGCCGCGGCGATAGGCGATTGCCGCGTGTGCGGCGGCGTCGAGGGCCGCCACGACGTCCCCGATCTCCTCGAAGTCCGATGACACCTTTTCCAATTCGGCTCCGTCGCCGGCGTGCAAGGCGGCCGCGAACCGCGCCGCGATACCCGCGCGCGGACCTTCCACGACGGTTTCCAGCTCTCGCAGTCGGGGCGCGCGCCGAGTGTCACCAAACTGGGTAGCGGTCTGTAGGCACACCACTTCCGCCGCGAATTGCCCATTAGCACAGGCAGTTTCGGCCGCCGACACCGCAATGTCGATCGCTTCACTGACCGCGCCCTGACACGCGGCCACCCAGGCCTTGGCGAGGCCGCGCTCGTAGTCCAAGTACCGCCAGCTGGGGTGGCGGTGTTGCTCCAGCGTGGCGAGCGCGGCGGCGGCGTCGTCGCCGAGCCCTTGAATGGCCAGTGCGGTGACGATCGGCAACCGGTACCGGTAGGTGAAGCCGTTTTGTTCGCCGACGGCGACCAAGGTGTCGACGACCGGCGGCAGCAGCCCGCTCGCCTCGACGAGGCGGCCGGCGCCGAGGGCGGCGCGGCCCGCCAACGCGGTGCTGATCAGCGACGCGGCGCCAGGCAGGTTGGCGGCCTCCTGACCCAGGTGTTCGGCCAGGCACGTTGCCTCGTTTATCCGGCCGGCAAGCAGGAGTGCTCCCAGGTGCGCATCGGCGATCACGAACCGCATGTGGGCGGCGTCGAACGAGCGGACCGCAATGGTGTACGCGCGCTCCGCGCCGGCCACCGCCTCGGAGACGCGACCGATGTCGCCCGCGGCGGCGACAATCCCCCAACTTGCCACTGCCCCAACGACCGCGGGCAGGAGATCGATATCGAGGTTCCGCGCCGATGCCATGGCCCTGTCCGGCTGGCCCATCGCCGCCCAGTACATGGTGCAGGCCGCGTCAAGATTTCCCTGGGCGCGCGGGGAGGTAGTGGCCCTGGCGTCGTCGATGTGCTGTTTGGCGCCGCCGCCGTCCGCCAGTGACCACAACATGTTGACGGCGCGCAGGCACGCGCGGCGAGACCGGTTCACGTCATCGAGCTGCGCCAGCGGTATGTTGGCAAGGACATCGTCGGCTTCCTGGCCGCGACTGAGCCACGAAAGCGCGTGCGCACGAACGAAGTTCGCTTCCGCCCCCGCGCCGGAGCGGATGGCGGCCTCCGCCAGCCTGTCCGCCAGCGGCAGGTCCGCGAGCCACACGGCACCCTGTGCCGCGCGGAGGAGCAGATCGGCGTCGGGCGGCAGATCGGAGTCCAGGCTTAACGCCGCCCGGCGCACCACCGTTCGCATGTCATCGCACCACTCCGATGAACCGAGTTCGGCGGCGACGAGACCCCGCAAGCGGCGGAGCCTCGTCGGGGCGGTGCGTTGCCGCCGCACCTCGGCGTAAAGGGGATGAGCGAGCCGCACCTGTGTCCGGTCTTCGACGGTTTCCAGGGTGACGAGGCTGCGCAGGTCGGCCTCCTCGACCGCCGCGGCATCGGTGATTCGCGCTAGTGAACCCAACTCGATTGGTTCACCGACGGCGAGCAGGTCGACGACGTCGCTGACGGCGGGCGGGACCGCGCCGATCCGGGAGTCGACCAACTCGAGCAGGCTCGGCGGCAGCACCGGTTCGCCGGTCCAGTGCCAGCAACCGCGCTCGGCCACCAGTCGGCCGTCGGCGAGTTCTCGTTCGACGATGTTGCGCAGATACAACGGATTACCGCGGGTCAGCCTCCACAACCATTCGGCCGCATGCGGATCCAGCGGACCGCCGAGGGCGGTCGACACCAGCGCGGTGGTCTCATCCTCCGACAACGGCTGGACGTCGAGCCGGTCGAACGCGCTTCCCGTCCACAGTTCTTGCGTCGCCGGGGGGATCGGTTCACCGCTGCGAGCCGTCAGGACGAGTTTCGCGGCGGCCCGCTGGACGATCTGCTGCAACGCGAATGTCGAAAGGTCATCGAGCAGATGCGCGTCGTCGACACCGATGACCACCGGAGCGCCGTTCGGGGAGGTGGTGAGCTCCTCGATCACCGCGCGGACCAGTTGGAGGCTGTCGACGCCGGCCGGCGTCGTCCACGACGAGAGTGCGCCGAAGGGCAATAACCGGCCCGCGGTGGTGCCCACTACCCAACGGACGACGCAGCCCTGCGACGTAGCCCCGGCAAGCGCCTCCCCGGCGACTCGGCTCTTGCCGACGCCCGCCGCGCCGCATACGAGGATGCCTGCAGAGTCAGGATCCGCAATCGCGGTCCCGATGCTCCGCAACTCCTCGGCGCGCCCAGTTAGGGGCCAGGACAAACGCATCGGGACAGCATAGGAACACCGGGCCAAGGCCGCGGCGAATTTCAACCATTTGCTTTAAAACATGAGTAATAGGTGACGGCGGTCAGCGAAGCGGCCGTGAACTACTCCGGGTGGATTCGTGTCACGGCAGACGGATCCCAGTCAGGAGCCAGTTAAACCCTGCCCCATTGAGTAGCTGGACTATCAGCACGGCCGCCACGATTATCGCGATAATCGCGATGAATGCGGTGATCGCCAAAACGGGCGTCAATGCCGTGACCAACGCACCTCGGAAGGTGCCGATCGTATTGAGTAGCTGGCTCCCGACGGTATTGAACAAGCCGATCGCCTGGCCCGGCAAACCCCCGACGGCACCGATAGACCCCGCAACATCGGTGATTGGCGCTAACAACGCGACGTTGGCGGCCTCGCCGGTGGCGTACGCGCCCGCGCCCGCGGTCAGGTGCTGCACGAACTGATCATGGAATGCCGCGGCCTGCCCGGCCAGCGCCTGATAGCCCTGTGCGTGCTGGGCGAACAGCTGCGCGACACCCGTCGAGATTTCGTCCGCGGCGGGCGGCAGCACCGCCAGGGTCGGCGTCGCCGCCACCGCATGGGCCGCGTTGAGATTCAAACCAATGTTTACCAGATCCGTTGCGGCCGAGGACATTGCCTCGGGAACGGCGATTACGGCCGACATCGCTATCCTCCTTTTTGCTTTCCCGCTGCTACTCAGCTGAATTCAGGTAGCACACCGATCTGCGTCAACAGCGTGGCGAAGTCCATGTAGACCTTTTCGCACAGCAGTTTGTCGCCGTCGAACTCGAAGATTCCGGCGACCGGAATTTCTACGCGGCGTCCGGTGGCCGGGATGCCCGCCCATTCCCCGTCGTGGGTGCCGGTGATCAGCGTCTCGCCGAATACGGCGTCGTCGGCGTGGCGCAGCCTGCCGACTTCCGCGTGCAGATCCGGCAACGCGGTCATCAAGCCCTGCAGCAGTTCTCGGACGGCGGACTCGCCATCGCTGGCTTGCCCGTTCACCTCGTAACGCGGGTGGTGGAATGTGGCGATTGTCGCCTCGATGTCGTGCCGGTTTTCCGCCTCGGCGTGCCGCATGACGATTTCTTCGCGGCGCTGACGAAGGCTCGTGATTTCGTCGATCGCGGTCATGGGGGCGCTCCTATTCCTGGATACTTGCGAATGGGGTATCGGTGCGGTCGACAACGGCGGATCGCGAATGTCGTTGTGCGCCGCGCCGATTGACGGTTGCGACCCGGTAGAGGAACGACGGACGAAGCAGGCGGGTTGGGGGATCGAGAAGCCCGGTGACTCTGAAGAACTGGGTGCCGACCATGGTGTCGGATTCGGACGCCGCCAGCACGCTTTCCACTAGCCGGTTGGTGATGCGCATCGACGGCGTCCTGCGCCCTTGGACCTCCGGGAACGTCAGGTCGGAGGTAGCCCCGGTGCGCCAGGCCTGGCCGATTGTTTTGGCCGTGTCGCGAAAGTACCGGCGGGGCAGGTCCCTAACGCCGCGCCGCAGGCAGTCCCGCAGCGCCACGGCATCCAGCGCCGCCACCGTCATTCCCTGCCCGTAGATCGGGTTGAAGCTGCATATCGCGTCACCGCAGGCCAGCAGGCCGTCGGGGAGTCGCCGCATTTTGTCGTAGCGCCGCCACTGGCTGGACGGCATCCGATGCTGCACCACCGGCCCCAGCGGTTCGCCGGCGCGCACCGCCGCGAGCAAGTGAGCCGGGCCGTAATCCTCGGCGTACGAGAGCATCCCGGGCAGGTCGTGCGGCGGCTCATGCCCGGCCAGCGCGTAGACCGTGAATATCCAGGTGTCGCGCTCGTAGCCGACCAAGAACATGCCCCTTGGCCGGCCCGGCGCGGGGCTGATGACGGCCATCTTTTCCCTCAGGGTGCCGGGCGGGATCCGCAGCGGTTGGCTGACGTAGGTCGTATGCATGGTGATGTGGTCCTCGGCCGGTCGCCCGTAGCCGAGGTTCTCGAGCAGAGCCGGCGTGTGGGCCCCGCGCCCCATGGCGTCCATGACCAGGTCTGCCGCAAATTCCTGTGGGGCACCGCCGGCGCGGTCCACCACCCGCACCCCGGTGATGCGACTGCGGTCCGCGGCCGCCGTCAGTTCGCTGACGTCGTGGCCGGCGTGGATCGTCACGTTGCCGAGCCGCCGCAGGCGCCGCCGAACGTGGCACTCCAAGAGCGGCCGGCTCGGCATGTACAGGGCCATTTCCGCGTAATCGCCGGTTACGACTCCAGACGACAACATCCGGTGGCCGCTGTAGGACAGGTACGCCTTGGACAGGTCGCCGTCGTTCCAAACGGGCGCGCCCGCCGCAAGCAGCTCGTCGAGGAGCCCGGGGAAGAGCTCGTCCAGGACACGAGCGCCGCGCGGCAGGAGCGCGTGAACGTGCCGACCCTGCGGCACCCCCCGCCTGTTGACGGGATCGTTGGTTAGCTCGTCCCGCTCGAACACCGTGACGGTCTCGAAGAAATCGGCCAGCACCCTCGCGGCGAGCAGTCCGCCCATGCTCGCCCCCAAAACGACCGCGCGCTCACCCAATACCTGCATTGCGGATCCCTTTCTCGAGTGCGGGCTCGCGTTGCTGTTGCAGCGCGGTGAGTTTCTGTTCGGCGATCCGGTAGAAGCCGTCCAAGGAAGAGTCATCGACGCCGACGTATTCGCCGATGACCTCGCGCGCCACGCCCGCCTCACGCAGTCGCAGTGCCAGCGAGTACGGCACCGGCAATCGACGCAGCGCGGCTTCGCGGTCGCTGAGATCATCGGTCACCCGATCAGCATCCGATGATGCGGCGGGTCGGGATTGAGTACCGGAGTACTCCATTTGTCGTGGACTGCGCCGTCACGTACTCATTGGTCATGCTGGTGCACACGGTCCGGGCGCGGCTCAGCTCCGACGACTTCCCGCGCGGGGAACACCTGGCCGCCAAGATCGCGGAGGTCGCGGCCGACCCGGTGGCCGTCGAACCGGCGCCGGCGCAGATGTGGCCAACCGGATCATCGACAACGCCGCCGTCAGCGCTGCAGCCGTGCTCCGGCGGCCGGTCACCGTGGCCCGCCGGCAGGCGCTGGCGCATCGCACCCAACGGGGGGCGCGTGTCTTCGGTGTCGCCGGCGCCTATTCGGCGGAATGGGCGGCGTGGGCCAACGGCGTCGCGGTTCGCGAGCTCGACTTCCACGACACGTTTCTGGCGGCCGAGTATTCCCATCCCGGCGACAACATCCCCCCGCTCGTCGCCGTGGCGCAGCAGCTCGGCGTGGGTGGCGCCGACCTGATCCGCGCGGTGGCCACCGCGTACGAGGTGCAGATCGACCTGGCCCGCGGAATCTGCCTGCACGAGTACAAGATTGACCACGTCGCGCATCTGGGACCCGCGGTGGCCGCCGGCCTCGGCACCATGCTGGGCCTGGACACCGAGACCATCTACCAGGCGATCGGGCAGGCTCTGCACCTGACCACCAGTACTCGCCAATCGCGCAAGGGCACGATTTCCACTTGGAAGGCGTTCGCGCCGGCGCATGCGGGGAAGGTCGCCATCGAGGCGGTCGACCGGGCGATGCGCGGCGAGCGGTCGCCGGCCCCGATCTGGGAGGGCGAGGACGGGGTGATCGCCCGGCTGCTGGGCGGGTTCGAGCGCGAGTACCGGGTGCCGTTGCCGGCCCCCGGCGAACCCAAGCGCGCCATCCTCGACAGCTACACCAAGGAGCACTCGGCGGAATACCAGAGCCAGGCACCGATCGACCTGGCCCGGCGGATGCGTTCCCGGATCGGCGACCTGGACCAGGTCGCGGCGATCGTGCTGCGCACGAGCCACCACACCCACGTGGTGATCGGGACGGGATCCGGCGATCCCCAGAAGTTCGACCCCGACGCGTCGCGGGAGACGCTCGACCACTCGCTGCCCTATATCTTTGCCGTCGCGTTGCAGGACGGCACGTGGCACCACGAGCGCTCCTACGCCCCGGAACGGTCCCACCGGCGCGACACGGTCGAACTGTGGCGCAAGATCTCCACCGTCGAGGACCCGGAATGGACCCGCCGCTACCACTCGACCGACCCGGCCGAGCAGGCGTTCGGGGCCCGCGCGGAGGTGACGCTCAAGACCGGCGAGGTGATCTGCGACGAGCTGGCCGTGGCCGATGCCCACCCGTTGGGCTCCCGGCCGTTTCGGCGCCCGCAGTACGTGGGCAAGTTCACCGAGCTCGCCGACGGGATCGTCGATCCGGCCGAGCAGCGCAGGTTCCTGTCCGCCGCGGAATCGCTGGCCGACCTCGAGTCGGTGGATGCGCTGAATATCGTGATCGACCCAGCCGTGCTGGATGCAGCGCCGGACACTCCGCCGGGGATCTTCGGCTGAGTTGCATTGCGGCGTAACCGCCCGGCGTGTCGTCGCCGTGAGTGCACACGCAAAAGCCGTCAGCTCACACGCGCACCCGGCTAAGGCGTGGCGGGCCCACCGTACTGCCACACCAGAGAATGGACGCCAGTCATGGTGGGGTTGCACCACATCGTGCGGCCGTTGGCGTCGGTGGTGGTGGCGTGCAACACGGTGCAGGAATCACCCGGCGCGGGCGCGTCGGCCCGGGCCACACCGACGCCGGCGATCGGTGCGGAGGCAGCCATCAACGCCGCGACGAGGTATCGAAGTCTGCTCATGGTGGAGTTCTCCTAGCGACTTCACGGTATCCGCCGGTTAACTTGCGGGCAAAAGATTCTTTGCCCCTACCCAAGCCATACGCCTAGAACGCGTTCTAACCTGTCAAACCATGGGATTTCTCAAGCCCGAGCTGCCCCAGCTCGACATGGAGGAATGGAACAAAGGCACCCGCAGCGAGAAGATCCGTCCGATGGCCCGGCACTGGGCCGAGGTGGGCTTCGGCACGCCGGTCGCGCTGCACCTGTTCTACGTGCTCAAGATCCTGCTCTACATCCTCTTCGGATGGCTGTTCGCCTCGGCCACCAAGGGACTCGGCGGGTTCACCAACGTCGCGCACTGGTGGTCCGAGCCGATCGTCTTCGAGAAGGTCGTGCTCTACACGATGCTGTTCGAGGTGATCGGGCTGGGCTGCGGCTTCGGGCCGTTGAACAACCGGTTCTTCCCGCCCATGGGCTCGATCCTGTACTGGATGCGGTTCGGCACCATCCGGCTGCCACCGTGGCCGGATCGCGTCCCGCTGACCCGCGGCACCACCCGCAAGCCGGTGGACGTCTTCCTCTATGCGGCGCTGCTGGTGATGACGCTGTGGACGCTGTTCGTCGACGGGACCGGCCCGGTGCCGGAATTGGGCACCAGCGTCGGGCTGCTGCCGACCTGGCGCATCGTGGTGATCCTGCTGATCCTCGCGGCGGCGGGCCTGCGCGACAAGGTCATCTTCCTGGCCGCCCGCGGCGAGGTGTACGCGGCGATGACCGTGACCTTCCTCTTCGGCGGGGCCGACATGATCGTCGGGTCCAAGGTGGTGTTCCTGGTCATCTGGATGGGCGCGGCGACGTCGAAGCTCAACAAGCACTTCCCGTTCGTGATCTCCACAATGATGTCCAACAACCCGCTGGTGCGGCCCCGCTGGCTGAAGCGGCAGTTCTTCGAGAAGTTCCCCGAGGACCTCCGGCCAGGGCGGCTGTCCCGGTTCCTGGCCCACGTGAGCACGGCGATCGAGATGTTGGTGCCGCTGCCGCTGTTCTTCTGCCACGGCGGCTGGCCGACGACCGTGGCGGCGTTCGTCATGGTCTGCTTCCATCTGGGGATCCTGTTGTCCATACCGATGGGCGTGCCGCTGGAGTGGAACGTCTTCATGATCTTCGGTGTGCTGTCGTTGTTCGTCGCGCACGCCCGGCTGGGGTTGGCGGACCTGAAGCATCCCGTGGTGGTGGCGATCCTGTTCGTCGTCATCGCGGGAATCGTGGTGCTGGGCAACCTGTTCCCGCGCAAGATCTCGTTCCTGCCGGGCATGCGCTACTACGCCGGCAACTGGGACACCACGCTGTGGTGCATGAAACCGTCGGCCAACGACAAGATCGGCCGTGGCATCGTGGCGATCGCCAGCATGCCGCAGGCCCAGCTGGAGCGGTTCTACGGCAGCCCGGAAGCGGCCCAGATCCCCATCTACATGGGGTACGCGTTCCGCGGGTTCAACACGCACGGCCGGGCCCTGTTCACGCTGGCGCATCGCGCCATGGCGGGCCACAACGAGGACGACTACATCATCACCGACGGCGAGCGGATCTGCAGCACCGCCATCGGCTGGAACTTCGGTGACGGCCACATGCACAACGAGCAGCTCATCACCGCCATGCAGCAGCGCTGCCACTTCGCGCCCGGTGAGGTGCGGGTCGTGCTGCTCGACGCGCAGCCGATCCACAAGCAGACCCAGGCCTACCGGTTGGTGGACGCGGCCACCGGCGAGTTCGAGCGCGGCTTCGTGCGGGTCGCCGACATGGTGACCCGCCAGCCCTGGGCCGACGACGTGCCGGTCCAGGTGCTGTCGGATGAGGCGCCGAGCGTCACGCCAGAGTGACGCTCGGCCTCGAGCGCCACGCCAGCGTGACGTTCGCGCGTAGACCCGCGGCCTAGGCGCCCGCCCGGACCTCCCGCGCCGCGGCGACCATGTTCCGCAGCGACGCGGTCACCTCGTCGGGGTTGCGGGTCTTCAGCCCGCAGTCCGGGTTGACCCAAAGCCGTTGCGGCGGTACCGCTCTCAGCGCCGCCCGCAGCGACTCGGCCATCTCGCCCGCGCTCGGCACCCGCGGTGAGTGGATGTCGTACACGCCCGGGCCCACGCTGTTGGCGAAGCCGACCGAGTTCAGGTCGTCCAGCACCTCCATGTGCGAGCGGGCCGCCTCGAGCGACGTGACGTCGGCGTCCAGGTCGGCGATGGCGCCGATCACCTCGCCGAATTCCGAGTAGCACAGGTGGGTGTGGATCTGCGTCGAGTCGGCCACGCCGGAGGTCGCCAGCCGGAAAGCCGCCACCGCCCAACGCAAGTAGTCCTCCTGCTGGGCGCGGCGCAGCGGCAGCAGCTCGCGCAGCGCCGGCTCGTCGACCTGGATCACCGCGATGCCCGCGTCCTGCAGGTCCACCGTCTCGTCGCGGATGGCCAGCGCCACCTGGTTGGCGGTGTCGGCCAACGGCTGGTCGCCGCGCACGAACGACCAGGCCAAGATCGTGACCGGCCCGGTCAACATGCCCTTCACCGGCTTGTCGGTGAGTGACTGGGCGTAGCGGATCCAGTCGACGGTCATCGGGTGGGTCCGCGCGACGTCGCCGTACAGGATCGGCGGCCGCACGCAGCGGCTGCCGTAGGACTGTACCCAGCCGTTCTGCGTCGCGAAGAAGCCCTCCAGCTGCTCTGCGAAGTACTGCACCATGTCGTTGCGCTCCGGCTCGCCGTGCACTAGCACGTCCAGGCCCAGTTGTTCCTGCAGCGCGATGACGTCGGCGATCTCCTTGCGCATCTTGGCGACGTACTCGGCCTCGTCGATCTCGCCGACCCGAAAGGCCGCGCGCGCCTTGCGGATCGCCGACGTCTGCGGGTACGAGCCGATCGTCGTGGTCGGCAGCGGCGGCAGGTGCAGCCGCGCCTCCTGGCTGGCGCGGCGTTCGGCCGCGTCGCCGCGGTGCGTGCCCGAGGCGATGATCTCGTCGATCCGGGCGCGGACCCCGGCGTTGTGCAGCCGCGGATCGCTGCGACGGGAGGCGACGGCGGCGTTGGACGCCGCGATCTCGTCCGCCACGGCGTCGCGCCCGTCACACAGGGCGCGCGCGAGAGTGACCACCTCGCTTACCTTTTCGGCCCCGAACGCCAGCCAGCTGCGCAGGTTGTCGTCCAGCCCCGTTTCGGGCTCCAGCGAATACGGCACGTGCATGGTGGAGCACGACGTCGAAACCGCCACGCTGCCAGCCGAACCCAGCAGGGTCGTCAGCTTGGCCAGCGCCGACTCCAGGTCCGTGCGCCAGACGTTGCGTCCGTCGACGACGCCGGCCACCAGCAGTTTGCCGGACAGTTCCGGAATGCCCGCCATCGCGGTGCCGGCACCGGCCACCAGGTCGACGCCGATGGCTTCGACGGGCGTGCGGGCCAGCCCCGCCAGGGCCGCGCCGGGGTCGCCGAAGTAGGTGGCGACGTGGATCGCGGGCCGGTCGCTCACCGAGCCGAGCGCGGCGTAGACGGCCTCAGCCAACGCGGGCGCGTCGGGGGAGATGTCGGTCACCAGGGCCGGCTCGTCGAACTGCACCCACTGGGCGCCGTGCTCGGCGAGCAGCGAGAGCAGCTCGGAGTAGATCGGCAGCAGCTCCCGCAGCCGCTCGATCGGCGCGCCGCCGCCGTTGATGCCCTTGCTCAACAGCAGGAAGGTGATCGGACCGATGATCACCGGCCGCGCGGGGATGCCTTGCGCAAACGCCTCTTTCAGCTCCGAGAGCACCTTGTCGGGGTTCAGCGCGAACCGGGTCGCGGGCTCGATCTCGGGGACCAGGTAGTGGTAGTTGGTGTCGAACCACTTCGTCATCTCCAGCGGCGTGATGTCGTCGTTGCCGCGCGCGAGGGCGAAATAGCGGTCCAGTTCGTCGGGGACTTCGCCGGCCCGCACCGGCAGCGCGCCGAGCATGACGGCCGTGTCGAGCATCTGGTCGTAGTAGGAGAAGGTGTTCACCGGCACCGAGTCCAGGCCGGCGGACGCGAGCTGGGACCACATATCGCGGCGCAGGGAAGCGGCGACGGATTCCAAGTCCGATCGGCTGGTGCGTCCGGCCCAGTAACCCTCGGTCGCGCGTTTGAGTTCCCGTTTCGGGCCGATGCGCGGGGAGCCGGTAACCGTTGCGGTGAAGGGTTGCGAGGTCACGATTTCGTCCTATCGATCGACGGGTGGATCACCGCCGGCGGACGCAACAGCCGAGTCCGTCACGGCACACAAGCCGCAACGGCAACGACCAAACGCCCATTCCACGAGGCGATGAGCCGCCGGACGCGGCGCGCCCGGCACCGCTGGCAGGTCTTCGGACTCGCAGGCGCGCACCGGGCGGTGCTCCTAGTGGCCGTCGCTTCCCAGTCGTGAGACCAGTGCGTGTGACGGCGGTCGTTCCTGCTCACCGCTGCGGGACAGTCCCGGACTCCCACCGGGTTCCCTCTCGCGAGGCGCGTCTAACGTTGCCTCGCTCGATGCCGGCGCCGCGGTCGCGGCGACGGCAGACCAGCTGCGCAGCGGAGTCTACCGCGTCGACGGTTCAGGCCCTCGCCACCAGCGGCAGCTTCGGCAGCCACAAAGAGTTCTCGGTGTTCGGGAACCCGGCCACCGGCCAAAAACCGGGAGCCGGCCCAACATCCCCGGCCCGGTCGAGCCACTCCTCGACCAGCACCCGCAACACCTGTCGGACGATGTGCCCGCCACGGCAACGCATCGACCCCGCACCTAGACTCCAATGCCGGTGCGCCCTAACGCCGATCACCAGATCATCGGTGGACATGGCGTCGCTGCCGTCGCGCTGCACCGCGGCGATGCACAACATCACCACCACGCCGGGCGGCATGTCCACCCCGGCGACGGTCATCGGCTGGGTGACGAAACGTTGGCAGCCCTGCACCATCGGTTCCAACCGCAGGATCTCTTCGACGAACTCGCGGATCAGCTCGGGCTGACGTCGAAGCGTGTCGCGCAATTCGGGGCCGCGCGCCAACGTCAACAGGTGCCAGCCGGCGTGTTTGAACAGGTTGCGGCACGCCTCGGCAAAGACGTGGCCGGACTGCCCGGCCAGGTGTTCGGCGGGCAACAGCCGCAGGCGCGACACGACGTCGAACAGGGCGCCGGCCATCGGCGCGGTCACATCGGCCACCGCGTCACCGCCGCCGGCGGCGGCGAAACGATCGATCAGCTCGGCGGCGATCGGACGGAACACCGCCGCGATCTCGTGCGCTGATTTCGGCGCGAACAGCCGGTCGTGCACCTCGAGATCGCTTTCCGGAAGAGCCCGGGCGCGATCCAACCGCGGATCGTCCAGGTTCGCCAACACCTGCTCCCGCCCGACGACGAACACCCAGCCGCCCCCGGGGTCTCGCAAAACGGGGCCGGCCTCTCGCGCCAGGCGCCAACCCAAGCCGCGGTCCGTGCTCAGGGCGGCTGCCGCCTCGGGCGGAAAGACCGGGCAGTCGCCAAGCTTCACGTGCCCTGTCCTTCCATCCCTACGGAAGCCTCCGTGCGCAGCGGAGTTTACTGGTCAGCCAGTGCTTCGGCGATGGGGACGCCGTTCCCCTCGGCGCCGTTGTTGAATTCGATGGTGCGGCCGATGGTCGAGTCGTCGTGCAGCGACGCGGCCACCGCGAGGGCGACGTCGGCCCGGGAGACCTCGCCTTTCCCCTTGCCGATGACGATGCGTCCGGTCGGCGGTTCCAGGGTGAGGTGGCCCGGCCCCAGCACCGTCCAGTCCAGGTCGCTGGCGCGCAGGTGCGCGTCCGCGGCGGCCTTGGCCTCCGCGTACGGGAAAAACGAATTCTCGCTCGGCACACCGTGATCCGGGCCCGCGCCGAAGTAGGACACCATCACGAACCGCCTGACGCCGGCCCGCGCGGCGGCATCGATCACCCGGATCGCGGCGTCGCGATCGACGGCGTAGGTGCGGGCCGGGTTGCCGCCGCCCGCGCCGGCGGAGAACACGACGGCGTCGTGACCCGCCAGCAGGCGGGCCAGCGCGTCGGTGTCGAGTTGCTCGATGTCGGCAACCACCGGGGTGGCGCCGGTCGCGGCGACGTCGTCGGAATGGTCGGGGTTTCGGAAGACCGCGGTCACCTCGTCCCCACGCTCGGTCAGGATGGGGGCCAGCCGCAACGCGACTTTGCCGTGGCCGCCGAAGACGATGACTCGTGCCATGCCCTGACGGTACCCGCGCTAACGCGGGCTATCTGCGACGCAGTCCCTCGATCGCGAGCTCCATTGTTCGTTTCGCCTGTCGCCTGCCCGCTGCCCCTTCGCCGACCCGCCATAGCGAACTCATGAGCAGCAGGACATCCGCCGGGTCGAGATCGGGTCGCAAGGATCCGTCCCGCGCGCAGGCATCGAGCAACTGGCCGACCGCGGCGACGACGGGTGCGTATGTCTCATTGATCGCGTCCTGGGCCGCCGCGCTGTGCAGGGCGTCGCCCAGGCCGTGTTTGACGCGGACGTAGTCGGCGGCCTTGAAGAACCACATGCGATACGCGTCCAAGGGCGGATGGGCTCGCAATAGCCTGGGCACCGAATCCACCAGTCGCTGCACGTCGTGGCGGTATACGGCGAGGATCAAGGCTTCGCGGGTGGGGAAGTGGCGATACAGCGTCCCCGCCCCGACCCCCGCGCGCTTGGCGATCTCGTTGAGAGACGCCGTGCCCGACTGGGCGAAGGCGTCGTGCGCCACCTCGATGATGTGCTCTCGGTTGCGCAGGGCGTCGGAGCGAATCCGGGCGACACCGTCGTCTGCCACAGGCCGCCACCTCCTCGTTCTGGTCAAAACCCCTTTGCCGCAGCACGAGGATAAGGGGAGATGGCTAACTGGCCGTGGACAACTGGGGTATCCGCTCCGCCACCGCCTGCAGCAGGGTGTCGTCGGAGACGCCCTGGAAGTCGTAGCGCGGTCTGTAGGGGGCTTCCAGCCTGTGCGTTTCGGCTTCGCTGAGCTCGAGGTGAAGCGAGGCGATCGCCTCGTCGATCTGGCCGATGCTGCTGGCCCCGACGATGGGCGCGGTCACCACGGGTTTGGAGCGCAACCAGGCGAGCGCCACCTGGGCCCGGCTCACGCCGCGCCCCTGGGCGACGGCGCCGACCGCATCGACGATGGCCTTGTCGGAGTCGTCACCGACACCGGCGTACAGCATGTCGGCAAATCCGTCGTTCGATGCCCGCGCAGTGACTTTGGCGTCCGCCCACGATCGCGCGAGCCTTCCGCGCGCCAACGGGCTCCAGACGATGGTGCCCACGCCCTCGTCGAGGCATAGCGGGATCATCTCGCGTTCCTCCTCGCGGGCCAGCAGGTTGTAGTGATCCTGCATCGAGACAAACCTCGTCCAGTTGTTCGCGCGCTGCAGGTGAAGGGCCTTGGAAAACTCCCATGCCGGCATCGACGACGCCCCCAGGTAGCGGACCTTGCCGGCCTTCACCAGGTCGTGCAACGCCTCGAGGGTTTCCTCCAGCGGGGTCGTGTGATCGTTGCGGTGAATCTGGTAAAGGTCGACGTAGTCGGTGCCGAGCCTGCGCAACGAATGGTCGATCTCGGTCATGATCACCTTGCGGCTCAGTCCCTTTCCGTTGGGCCCAGTACGCATCGGATGCCTCAGTTTGGTGGCGATGACCACGTCGTCGCGGTTGGCGTAGTCGCGCAGCGCGCGTCCGAGAATCTCTTCGCTGCTGCCCTGCGAGTAGATGTTGGCGGTGTCGAAGAAATTGATCCCGGCCTCGACCGCATGCTTGATCAGGGGCCGCGATTCGTCTTCGGGCAGCGACCACACGGGATGTCCGCGCTCCGGATCCCCGTAGGTCATGGCTCCGATCGCCAGGGGGGACACGTCCAATCCCGAGTTGCCGAGCTTGATGTAGCGCAATGGTCTCTCCTTCGGGGCAACGTAGCGGAGAATTCTCCGGTACGATCGTGAAAGATATCGGAGAGTTCTCCGGTTAGCAAGAGCGGAGGAAGATCGAACCCGCTGGACGTTGATGACGTCTACTATGTGTGGCCCGACCAGGGCACCAGACGATTGGCACCTACCGAACGGGACTCGATGACCGTCATGGCGGACAACTGGTTTCGCACGCGATCGCCGGAGCAGGCTATCCACCTTTGCGAGTCGGCTTTTCACTCACACAAGCTCGCACTGCTCGGCCCGCCCGACGGCTTTGGCTTCAGCCAGCGCCTGATCCACGCCGGGCCGATCACGCTGGCCGATCTGAGCTACGACACCGATGTGTCACTTCGCTTTTCGGAGGGTCGCGACAGTTACTACGTGCACGTCCCGATCGAGGGCCGGCTGGAGTCGCGATACCTGGGGCAACGGTGGGTTTCGACTCCCGCGACGGCCACGATCTACGGGCCCGAGGCCGAGATGAGCGTGACTCGCTGGCCCGGGGCGAGCCGACACCTGGGGGTCAAGATCGACCAACTCGTTGTCGATACCGCACTCGAAACGCTGTTGGGCCACCCGGCAAGATCATCGGTTCCCTTCACCGTAACGCTGCCGCTGGCCGAGCATGCCGCGCGGAGCTGGGTGGCCCAGGCGCATTGGCTCAATCGGGAGCTCGCCCGTTCGGACAGCCCGATGCGGCATCCGGCGGTGCTGGATCCGTTGGTGGAGAGCCTGGTGTACGGCCTGCTTCTGGTGGCCGACCATCCCCATCGCGAGGTCCTTTCATCGTCGGTCCGGCCCATCGCCCCGGCAGCTGTCCGCGAGGCGATGGACATCATCGAGAGCACGCCGCAATCCGCGCTGACGACATCGCGATTGGCGCTCGACTGCCACGTCAGCGTTCGCGCATTGCAGGAGGGTTTTCGCCGGCACGTCGGGATGTCACCCATGGCATACCTGCGCGTGGTCCGGCTCCGTCGTGCGCGCGGTGAGCTGCGCTCCGCCGACCCCTCCCACACCGGCGTCGCCGTGATTGCGCATCGCTGGGGATTCGCGCACCTCGGCCGGTTCGCGGCCGCCTACAAGGCGATGTACGGAGAGTCGCCGCAGCAGACCCTGCGCGGGGCACGATAACGCTGTCCGGACAGCGCGGACGGATAGCCGAAAACCGCGCACCGAGGCTCCGCAGGTCGCTCGAGCGGCACGGCCGCCGTAACCATGGAGTATCCGTGGCCGGCCATTTGAGTCGCCAGCTCTACCTGGAAGCGAGAACCTAGATGACATCAACCTCGGTCGAGATCGGCCGTTCCACAGCAGAATTCGCCGAACGCGTTCGCCGCAACCAGCGGCGGCTTGGCGCGGAGTTGAAGCCGCAATACGACTTCGTCGTGTGCGGATCGGGATCGAGCGGTTCGGTCGTAGCCCGGCGCCTCGCCGAAAATCCCAACGTGAACGTGCTGGTGCTCGAGGCCGGCGGCGCCGACGAAGGCCCCGAGATCAGTGAGCCGGGAATGTGGCTGGCGAACCTCGGCAGCGAGCGCGACTGGAACTTCACCACCGAGCGCAATTGCCACCTCAACGGACGATCAATCCCGTACGCGATGGCCAAGGTCCTCGGCGGGGGCTCGAGCATCAACGTCATGGTGTGGGCGCGCGGTCACAAAAGCGACTGGGACTACTTCGCGGCCGAGGCCAAAGACCAACGGTGGAGCTACGATTCGGTACTCGCGATCTACCGGGCGATCGAGGACTGGCACGGGGATCCCGATCCCCGGCATCGCGGCATCGGTGGACCCGTTTACGTCGAACCCGCCGCCGAACCGAGCCCGATCGCGCGTGCCGGGCTCGAAGCAGGTAAATCGCTTGGCATTCCAGCCTTCGCAAGCCCAAACGGCAGCCTCATGGAGGCCGCGGGCGGCGGGTCAATAGTCGATCTGCGCATTCGTAACGGACGGCGCGAATCGGTCTTTCGCTCTTACCTTTTCCCGCTGATGGACCGACCCAATGTGACCGTCCTGACGGGCGCGTTGGTGACCCGCGTGACGTTCAACGGGTCGCGGGCCACCGGGGTGGAGTTCCTGCACGACGGTGAACTGCGGCGCGTCGGTGCGGGATCCGAGGTCGTGCTGTCCCTCGGCGCGATTCACACCCCGAAGGTGCTCATGCAATCGGGCGTCGGCGATCAGACTCACCTGAGATCACACGGCATTGGGATCGTGCAGCATTTGCCCGGCGTCGGCCGAAACCTTCAGGACCACCCTGGCTTTTCGTGCGTCTGGGAATATCGCGAACCCCTGCCCTGGCGCAACAGCGGCGGCGAGGTGACTTTTTTCGCCAAGAGCGATCCGAGTCTTCCGGCCCCGGATTTGCAGGCTTATCAGCTCGAGTTCCCGTTCTCCAGCGCGGAGAACGCGCGGGCGTTCGGTGTGCCCGAGGAGGGCTGGGCCATGTATGGCGCGGTGGTGCGACCGAAGAGCCGCGGGCACATCACTCTTACCGGGCCAAATCCCTGCGACCCCGTGAGAATCCATGACGGTCTGATGTCGCGCCCTGAGGACATCAAGGCCGCGATCGCGTGCATCGAACTGTGCCGTGAAATCGGCAATGCACCAGCCCTTCGTCCCTTCAGCAAGCGAGAGGTCATGCCGGGCAAGCTCGACAACGCCGACCTGGTGCGCTTCATCCGCAACGAGGTCACCACCTATCACCACCAGACGTGCACGGCGAAGATGGGCCACGACAAGATGTCGGTGGTCGACGGTTCGCTGAAAGTTTATGGGGTAGAAGGCCTTCGAATCGCGGACGGATCCATCATGCCGCGGGTTACCACGGGGAACACCATGGCTCCCTGCGTCATCATCGGCGAGCGCGCTGGGCAGATTCTGCGCCACCACCACGCCCTGTGAGCCGGGTAGGAGGAGATATGCGGGCGAAACCCTCGGTGGACCTGACCGGTAGCTTCACCACACGGATGCACGACGTGCTTGCCGAGGCCGCACGACGCGGCCCGCTGGCCACCGACGAGATCACGGGCGCAACCGTGGTGTTGCGCCACCACGACGTCGAAACACTGGCCCGCGACGAGCGGCTGAACGGAATCGGGCTGGCGCTGTTCGACGTCATGGGCATCACCGACGGTCCGTTGCGCGACTGGTACAGCAAGCTGATGTTCACCACCGAGGGTGGCTATCATCGCCGCCTTCGGTCGCTGGTTTCCCGCGCCTTCACCCCGCGCTCGGTCGAGGAGCTGAGGCCGACCGCAGCGGACATGGCCGCCGCCGCCATCGCTTCGGCAACGCGGGACGGGGGAGACCTGGTGGCTGCCTGCGCCGGACTGTCAACCCGGTTGATCTGCCGCCTCCTCGGCGTCTCGGACGGCGACGTCGGCGTCTTCTCGCGATGGGCGGACGCCCTGAGCCCGGTGTTCTACGTGATGACTCCCGACCAGATCGCAAAGGCGACCACGGCGATCGTCGAATTGCAGCAGTATGTTGAGGCGTTGGCGCAGCGTCGGACCGAAGACCCCGGCCCCGATCTCATCACCGGCCTGCTGACCGCCGAGGCCGACGGCGAGCGGCTCACCCGCGACGAGACCGTGGCGATGATCGCGAACCTCCTTGTCGCCGGCCATGACACGATGGGCAGCCAGATACCCTGCAGCCTGCTGGTGACGCTGCAGTACCGCGACCGCCTCGCCGGGGTAGCCGACGATGACGTGCGGCTTGCGAGCGCTGCCGCCGAGACCATTCGCCTCGAGCCCAGCATCCCGCTCATTCCGCGCACTGCCGTCGCGCCAATCGACCTGCATGACACGACCATTCCGGCGGGGGCGATGGTGCTGCTGTGCATCGCCTCGGCATGCCGGGACGCCTCGGCATGGCCGTCGCCGGACCGCTTCGATCCCGAGCGGTTCATGCGTGCGGATACGCCCCGGCTGATGAACTTCGGGGCCGGAGCGCACTACTGCCTGGGTACCTCGCTCGCCAAGGTCGCCGTGGAGGAGTGCGTGCGCGCCGCGCTCGCCGCACGGCCCGCCCTGCACTTGGGGCAGGACCCCGCCAACATTGCGTGGCGTCGCGTCCTGGGCCGCAGCCCGGAACGCCTGCTCATCGGTGTCGACGAGACCTAGAGCTTCACCCGGCCCATGATCAGGTCGATGATCGGCTTGCCGGGCGGGTAGGCACCGGTCAGCGACGCCATGGTGTGCCCGTAGTCCACCAGCAGCGTGATGCCGTTGACGCCGAACGCGGCGGCGCTGTTCAGGAACGCCATCACGTCGCCCATCTGTTCGGGGGTGTGCACCTTCGAGCCGGTCTCGTCGCGGTAGTCCTGCGCGAACGTCAGCCACAGGTCGGCGTTGGCCTGGGCAAGCGGGGTGTCGGTGGGACCCGGGCAGATCGCGTTGATGCGGATGCCCTTCTTCAAAAGGCGAATGCCCTGCGTTGCCACGTAGGCGTTGACGATCTTCTTGCTGGTGCCGTAGTGGATGATGCCCTCAGACTCGTGCGCCTTCACCCACTCGACGGCCGCATCGAAGTCGGGCGTCTCGAGGAATTCCAGCAGCAGGTCCAGGTCGTTTTCCCAGCCCATGCCGGCGACCGAGGAGATGAAGCAGATTGCTGAGCCGGACGGCAGCTGGTTCTTTTCCAGCAGGCGGTCGATGACGTAGCGGTGGCCGATGAAGTTGATCTTCATCAGGTCTACCGTTCCGTCGGCGATGCCGGCGGCCGAGAACAGTGCGTGGATCGGACCGTCCACCTGGGCGAGCGCGGCGTCGATCGACGCCGGGTCACGCAGGTCGACCTGCACGGACTGGGCGACGTCGTAGTTCACCGGCGCGTAGTCCAGCACGATGACCTCGGCGCCGAGTTCGGCCGCCGACTTGGCCGCCGCGGCGCCCATGCCGGTCGCGCCGCCAACAACGAGTGCGCGCTTGCCGTCGTAGCGCAACCGATCGACGATAGTCATGGAAATCCTCTTCTCGCTCACTGCCAACCCGGTTCTAACTGCCCAACTGTATGGGTAACAGTTATTGGGTTTCAATACCTACTTGCCGCGGACCGCGACTCCGCGCAGGACGGTGTCGCGGGCATGCACCAGCGCGGCGCGTTTGCCGACGGCGCGCAGGATGTTCTCCGGTATCCACTGCAGGCCGATGACGCATCGCGCCAGCATCGCGGTGGACGGCGCGTCGATCTGGATTTGCCCCGCCCGGATGCCCTCGGACAGCAGCGATTTCATCTGGCGAAGCCGGGTGGCGTACAGCCAGCCCGGGTTGGGCGTGTTCGGTGGCGATTGGCGCATCCACGCGAGCTGAATCCTGAACTCGTCGGAGAACCGATCGAGCGCGTTGACGTTGACCCAGCTGAGCGCGTCCAGCTTCTCGACCGCGGTGGCGTCCGCCTGCAGGACGCTCACCCAACCGGCCTCCACCTTCCTGCCGAAGGACTCCATGATCGAGGCGAGGAGTTCGTCCTTGGACCCGATCACCCGGTAGACGGTCCCGGTGCCCAGCCCGGCCGCGGACGCGATGTCCCGGATGGTGGTGACCTCATATCCCTTGCGGCCGAACTCCGTTCGCGCCACCGCGAGGACGTGGGCCGCCTTGTCGTCGGGATCCGCGTCGCCGTCGTCGGCCCAGGTGTCGATGACGGCGTTTGCGGCCGCGAAGGCCTTGGACCGATTCAACGCCGCGTCGCTGGGCGGCCGGGCCGCCAATCCCGCCAAGATGATTCGGCACAGCAGCCCGGCGACCTGGTCGGGCGGGGAGTTGTGGCGCATGACGGCCAGCCCGACCTGCAGCATGGTCTGGCAGATGCGGTCGGCCAACGTGGGCAGGTCGATGTCGGGCTTGATGTAGCCGCTCCACCTGCCGGCGCGCAGCGTCTGCAGCATCGCCTGCTGGACAGCGGTGGGTGCCTGCTGCGTCAGCTTCATCAGCTCGGGGTCGTCGCCGGGGCCCTCGTAGAACGACATCTGCAACGCGGCGCCGTGTCGGACGGCGCAGTTCGCGATCGCCGATCCCAGCTCGACGATCTGCTCCGAGGCCGGTCGCGAGTCGGGCTCGTCCAGCCGGGCCTGGGCCTCCTGCCCGATCCGGGTCAGGTCCTCCTGATAGCGGCGGGTCAGCTCGACCAGGATCGCCTCTTTGGACTCGAAATGGTGATACAGGCTGCCGGGCAGGATGCCGGCCGCGTCCGCGATCTCCTGCAGCGACGTCCGCAAGCCCGACGACGCGATCAACGACGCCGCGGTCTGCAGGATTTCGGTTCGACGGGTGCCGGAGTCGTCAGCGTTGTTTGCCGGGTCGGTCGACGGATTCGCGACCTTACGCATTCGTCCTCCCGGCCGAACCAAATCTTTGTTAGAGGCTATCAGACCGTGCCGGAACAAATGCGCTGCACAAAAGCGCCGACGGTGCCCATTCTAGAGCGGCGGGCCGTCCCAGGCGTCGCGCGCAACCACTTCGTCGACGGGCCGCCGAGGAGCCGGCCGGAAAGTGTGCCCGGCGCGTAGCCGGCCCACCGGCAGCAGGCATCCCTGCGCGTAGCTCGGGGGAATACCAAGCAACCGGCCGATCTCCCCCTCGCGGTGCAGGTGCAGCGTCGTGATGCAGGTTCCGTAACCGCGGGTGTGCAGGGCGAGCTGAAAGTTCCACACGGCCGGGAAGATCGAGCCGTACAGCGTGGCCTGATGGAACGACTCGTCGCCGTCGACGCGGGGCAGGTAGGGCTCGTAGCACGGGATCACCAACGCGGGGACCCGGGCCATGTTCTCGACGAGCCACTCCGTCGACGACATGATCCGTCCCTGCGGCGTGCCGGCGGGAAGCAAATCGGCCAGTAGCTGCCCGCCGACGCGAAGCAGATACGACTCGCGGTACAGCTCGGCGATCTGGTCGCGCAGCGCCGGGTCGGTCACCACGAGCCACCGCCAGGACTGCTGATTGGAGCCGTTGGCGGCGTGCAAACCGATGCGCAGGCACTCCCGGATGTCGGCGATGTCGACCGGCGCATCGAGGTCGAGCGACTTGCGGGCCGAACGGGTCGCGGTAAGGAGGTACTCGATGTCCATCAAGCGCCCCTCTTGCCCAGGCGCGCACCGATTTCGGTGAGGTAGCGGTCGGGCCTACCCAGAAGTTCGCTCCAGCTCAGCAAGCGCTTGAGGTACAGATGGGCATCGTGCTCCCAGGTGTAACCGATGCCGCCGAAAACCTGGATGGCGGTGTCGCCCACGGTCGCCAGCCGCCCTGCGAACGCCTTCGCCCGCAGCGCGGCAAGATGGCGTTCGTCGGACGACGGTTCGTTGTCGGCGGCCCACAGCGCGTGGATCACACCGCTGCGGGCCAGCTCGACGGTCTCGTACATGTCGACGCACAGGTGTTGGACGGCCTGAAACGAGCCGATAACCTGGCCGAACTGCTTTCTGACCTTTGCGTATTCGATGGCCAGGTGCATGACGGCGCGCGCGGCGCCCAGCGCGTCGGCGGCGGTGGCGATGAGGATGTCGTCGATCACGGCGGCAACGTCGTCCGGCGAGGCCGTGGCCAGCCGGTGCGCGGCCGCGCCGTCGAGCTCGACGCGAAAGCGCTTGCGGGTCTGGTCGATACCGCGCTCGGGTGCGACAGCCACGCCGGACGAGTCGGTCTTCAACGCGTAAAGCCCGATGCCGGACGGGTCAGGCGCGAGCACCAGCAAGGTGTCGGCCGCGGCGGCGTCGGGCACGCCGGCGATCTCGCCCCGCATCGCGATCTCATCACCGCGGCCGGACACCTCGACGGCGGCGTTCTCCGCGTCCAGGAAGCCCACGGTGGCGATGGTGCTGCCGTCGGCGATCCCGGCCAAAATCGTTGCGCCAGGAGCATTGTCGGCTAAACGGGTCAGCGCACGCGCCGCGGCGACCGCGCTCGACAACCAGGGGCCCGGATGCAGGGCGGCGCCGAGTTCCTCGGCGACCACCCCCGCCTCGACCATCGTCATCCCGGCCCCGCCGTGTTCCTCGGGCACCAGCAGCCCGGTCACGCCGAGGTCGGCCAGACCCCGCCAGACCGCCTCGTCTTTACCGCCCATGCCGGTCGGATCGTCGAGCAGCGCGCGCACATGCCCCGAAATGGGCGCCTTCTCGGCGAGAAAGCGCCGCGTCGTGTCGCGCAGCGCGCCCTGTTCGTCGGTAAGTTCGAGGTTCATCGGCGGGGCAATCCCAGCACGCGCTGCGCGGTGATGTTCTTGTTGATCTGGGTCGTTCCCCCCGCGATGGTCAGCGATCGTGACGTGAGGCGGTAGCTCGCCCACGGGGCGCTGGTGCCGTGGCTGCCTAGCACGTCGAACGCGAGCGCGGCCATGTCCTGTCCGATCTCACCCCATACGGTCTTGGCCAGGCTGGCCGACGCGAACGGGTCGCCGCCGTGCAGCGTGGCGGAGATCGACCGCTGGCACAGCACCTCGAGATACTTGATGCGGACGGCGATTTCGCCGAGACGCCGCAGTATCACCGGGTCGTCCAGCGCGTCGCTTTGGGCGGCGAAGTCGTCCACCAGCTCTTCCAGCCGCACCTGCATCTCGGCGTACAGCCGCGCCGCGCCGGCACGCTCGTGGCTCAGGGTGGTGGTGGCCACCTGCCAGCCGGCGTTCAGCGGCCCGAGCAACGCATCGGCAGGCACCCGGACGTCGTGAAAGAACACCTCGGCGAAATCGGTGTCGCCGTTGAGCGTTACGAGTGGGCGCACCTCGATGCCGGGCAGCGACATGTCCACGATGAGGCAGGAGATCCCGTTGTGCTTCGGGGCGTCGGGATCGGTCCGCACGTACAGCTGACACCAGTCCGCGCGGTGCCCGAGCGAGGTCCAGATCTTCTGGCCGGTGATGACGAAGTCGTCCCCGTCACGCGCCGCCCGCGTGCGCAGCGCGGCGAGATCGGATCCGGCCTCGGGCTCCGACATTCCCTGGCACCAGATGTCGTCGGCGCGCATCATCCGGGGGAGCAGCGTCGTCTTCTGCTCTTCGGTGCCGTACTGCATGATCGCGGGCGCGATGTTGTTCATCCCAATGACGTTGAGCGGCATGGGCGCCCGTGCGCGAGTGGTTTCCTCGGTGTAGACCAGTTGCTCGAGCACGGTCGCCCCGCGGCCACCGTATTCGCGTGGCCAGGACACGGCGGCCCATCCCGCGTCGGCCATCGTCGCGCTCCACGTCCGCAGCAACTCGATCCCCGCGTCGTCCCGCCCGGCGGGCCGGCGGGCGGCCACCAGCTCCTCGGTCAGGTTCGCCGACAGCCAGTCGCGCAGCTCGGTGCGGAACTGTTCGGCTTCCGCGGGGTAGGAGAAGTCCATTTTTCCGGACACTACGTTGGAGCAGATATTAGGTCAACTAGGCGTTGGCGAGCATCGCCCTGATGCCTCGGCCCTCACGGGTCCAGCGCGTACGGGTGGCCGGAGCTCGCGGCCGGCGCCGGTGACGAAGGCGACCCGGTCGGCGAAGTCAATCATGTTGCGCTCCTTGGCAAGTGCGACCGATGCGCGGGCCGTGATTGACCGTAGGCGGGACCGGGCCCTACGCTGGAACAGATATTTGGTCAACAAAGCGCACCGATAGGGGGTCGATGGCAAACGACGCGCATGGCGACCGATTGCAGGCCCTCGGCATGTTCGCGTCCGCGCTCGCGGGCCGGCTCGTCGCGGTCGCCGAATTGCGGCCGGGTGAGCCCCCGTGGACGGACGGCCAGACGATCCACGTCACTGCCGCCGGGGCCCGCACGGCGATCGCCGTGCAGGCCTCGATGATCGCGGCGGGCAGCCTGGACGCCGGCGTCGTGCGTTGCCTGGTGCGCCGTCCCCGGCTGGCCAGGCGCTACCTGGCGGTCGAGGGCCACCGCGCGCTCGTCGCCAACGGTGCGCTGTTGCCGGCCAGCCTGGCGTTGGGAGACCGCGACATCGCAAGCCGCAGCGACTCGCCCGCCGCGTCGCTGCGGATCGCCGGGGGGAGGGCGGCGATCGACCACCCGGCGCCGGAATTCGGCGTGATCCGCCCGGCCAAGGTGTTGGCGGCCGCCGGCCGGGCGGGCACAGGGGAGGACGCGAACGCGCGACACGTGCCGCGGGGACAGCCGCGGCAACTCGCCGAACTGGACGACGGGCAGGTCGACGATTCCGACGACCCGGACATGTTCACCAGCCCGGTCGGCGGGGGCGGCTTCATCGGCAAGTGGCTGAAGAAGATGCTGTCGTCCGCGCGCAAGACAGGCAGCGGCGGTGGACCTCCCGGCGCGGATCTCCCGACCCACCGGACGAATTCGGCGAACCGCGGCCTGCACGCGGTCGCGTCGCTGGCGTCGGCGTCGGGCGATGAGGTCGACGACGAGCAAGCCAGACCCCCCGACGGCGTGACGTATCCCGAATGGGACGTCACCCGCAAGAGCTACCGGCCCGCGTGGTGCACCGTGCGCGAGGTAGAGCCGACCATCAAGACACAGGCGACGCAGGCCATAGCCGGAGACATTGGCGTCCGCCGCCCGCTGTCCCGCCTCGGCATGGGACTGCACCGCCGCCACCGCCAGCCGCAGGGCGACGACATCGACATCGACGCCGCGGTGGAGGCCCGGGTGGAGGTGCTGGCCGGGTCGGTGCCCGACGAGGCGGTGTACCTGGACAGCCTGCGCCGCCGGCGCGACCTGTCGGTGCTGCTCCTGCTCGACGTCTCGGGGTCGGCGGCCGAACCCGGCACGGTCGGGCGGACGGTGCACGAGCAACAGCGTGCGGCGGTCGCCAACCTCGCCGTCGCGCTGCACGACCTGGGCGACCGTGTCGCGCTGTACGCCTATTACTCGCAGGGCCGGCGCGCGGTGAGCATGGTGCCCGTCAAACGATTCGACGAGCACCTCGACTCCCTGGTCATGAGGCGGCTCAACAGCCTGGAGCCCGGCGCCTACTCCCGCCTGGGTGCGGCCATCCGGCACGGTGCGGCGGTTCTCAAGGCACGCGGGGGTACGTCACGGCGGCTGCTGGTGGTGCTGTCCGACGGGCTCGCCTACGACCACGGATACGAGCGCCCCTACGGCGCCGCGGACGCGCGCCGCGCCTTGGCCGAAGCCCGCCGCCGCGGCACCGGCTGCGTGTGCCTGACCATCGGCGCCGGCACCGATATCCAATCGCTGCGCAGGGTCTTCGGCAGCACCGCGCACGCGACGATCGCGCGCCCGGATCAACTCGCCGGCGTCATCGGGCCGCTGTTCCGGTCGGCGCTGCGCTCGGCCGAGGTCCGCCGCCGGGCGGCCGCGACCGCGCGCCCGTTCGTTGAAACAAACATCTGTTCCGGATAGGCTCCGGTCGAGGAGAAGGGAAGCTATGGCCAACGAGCCCGGTGTTGGTTACCGGAACGGCGCGACCCCCGAGGCTGAGATGGCACGGCCCTACTACCAGGCGATCGGCGGCGAAGAGGCCGTCTTCAAGGCGGCGTACCGCCAAGGGCTGTCGCTCCTCCTGAAGGGGCCGACGGGTTGCGGCAAGACACGATTCGTCGAGGCGATGGCCTACGACCTCGGCCGGCCGCTGATCACCGTCGCCTGTCATGACGACCTCACCACCGCGGACCTCGTCGGCCGCTACCTGTTGAAGGGCGACGAGACGGTGTGGGTGGACGGGCCGCTGACCCGCGCGGTGCGCGAGGGGGCGATCTGCTATCTCGACGAGGTGGTAGAGGCGCGGCAGGACACCACCGTGGTGCTGCACCCGCTCGCCGACCACCGCCGCCAGCTGCCCATCGAGCGTCTCGGGGTCACGCTGGACGCGGCGCCCGGCTTCGGCCTGGTGGTGTCGTACAACCCCGGCTATCAAAGCGTGCTCAAGGACCTCAAGGACTCGACACGTCAGCGGATGGTCGCCATCGAATTCGGCTTCCCCGCAGCCGATGTCGAGGAGTCGATCGTCGCGCACGAGGCCGGCGTCGACGGTGCCACGGCGGCCGAACTGGTGCGTTTCGGGCAGGCCATCCGCCGGCTGGAAACCGGCGGGCTGCGCGAGGTCGCGTCGACGCGCGTGCTGATCGCGGCGGCCCGGCTGGTGGCAGAGGGTCTGACGACACGCGAGGCGGCCCGGGCCGCGATCGCCGGGCCGCTGACCGACGACGCCGCGGTGGGGCAGGGCCTCGGCGAGATGATCGACATCTATCTGGGTGGGCCCGACGGGCGCCATGATTGACGCTGCCCACGGCCATGACTAGGGTTCAGAACAAATATTAGGTTTGCCGTCGCGCGCGCAATTTTGACGTCCTGGAGGTCAGATGTCCTACGAAAGCAGCGCAGAACCGATCAAGGTCGGCTACCTGATGGACTTCACGCTGCCACCGGGATTCCCCGAGGAGTTGTTGGCCAGTTTCACGCGGTGCTTCGACCTCGTCTTCGAGGAGGCCAGGGAACAGGGCCTGATCGATCGGCCGGTGCAAATGATCTACCGCGAGGTAGAGGGGTTGCCCAAGGGATCGGTCAAGTCGGTGATCGATGCCTTCGGGGAGCTCGTCGACCAAGGCTGCCTGGTGGTGTTCGGGCCGCACATCACCGACAACTGCGTGCCCACCCGCGAGGCGATCGAGGAGCGGTTCAAGGTGCCCGCGATCAGCGTCACCGGCACCGACGACTGGTTGGGCGAGTGGACCTTCTCCTTCCCGCAGGGATCGTTGACCGACGAGCCGATCTTCATCGCGGACCTCGTCGCTAAACGAGGGCTCGCCGAGATCGGGGTCCTCGTCGAGCAGAACCTGATCGGCGAGAGCTATCTGAGGAACCTGCGAAGCGCATGCCGGCGCAAGGGCATTCGCATCGTCGCGGAGGCGGCGATCGCGCAGACCGCTCAGGACATCAATGGGGCCGTGCGCACCCTGCACGACGCGAAGGCCGAAGCGATCGTGCACCTCGGCTTCGGCTTCGGGATCGTGTTCATCAACCCTGCGCTCGAGGCCGTCGATTGGGACCCGCCGCGCTTCACCACCACCGCCTTCCAGAACGCGTGGGTGAACCCGATCATGTGGAACGCCTTCATGGGTTGGATCGGGGTCGACCAGTACGACGAGGCGAATCGCGTCGGCCAGGACTTCCTCGACCGCTACGCCGCCAGGTACGAGGGCAGCCGTCCCGAGTATTGCGTGCCCGTGGTCAACCGTGACGTCGCCGCCACGCTCGTGCGCGCATTTGCCGACGCCCACCCGCTCAGCCCGCGCGGGGTCAAGGAGGCGCTGGAGCGGGTGAAGATGATGCCCGCCGCCTCGGGCGCGCCCGGCACCCGGGTGTCGTTCGGCAAGTGGACGCGGCGGGCGTGGATGGGCGCGGGCTACCTGGTGGCGCGGACGCTAGACGCCGACGGCGTCAACTCGCGCCTGGTCGACCGCTTCGGGGAGGACGGCTGATGTCGACGGAACAGTCCATACCGCTTGTCGCGGAGGAGAAGTCGGCGGCCCGACCTGACAAGCGCGGCTGGGGCGGCTGGATCGCCGGCGCCGCCTTGGCGGCGTTCACGCTGTTCTTCATCGCGAACTGTCGCGTAGCCCTCGACCCGCGCGTCGCCAACCCAAACGTGCAAGGTCGGCCGCGTCCGGTGAAATTCACGTTCGGGCTGGACTACATCGGATTCCTGGACTGGGCCACCGTGGTGGCGTTGATCGTGCTGCTTTTGGTGTTCATCAGGGGCTGGCGGCGCAATCCGGGCAGCCCGGTGATGTTGATGTTCCTGTGCACCACGCTGATCGTGTGGCAGGACCCGATCATGAACTGGTCGCCGTTCGCGGTGTACAACCCCGACCTCGTTCACTGGCCGGAGTCGTGGCCGCTCGTCTCGTTGTCGCCAACGGTCGAGCCGTTCGTGGTGTTCGGCTACGTCATGTTCTATTTCGGCCCTTACTTCCCGGCGGTCTGGATTCTGCGGAAGCTACAGGCCAAATACGGGCCCGAGGCTTTTGTGTCGCGACACCCCTTGGTTTGCCTCGGCCTGGTCACCATGGTGATCGGCTTTGTCATGGATGCGTTTTTGGAGAACACCCTCATCCACTGGGGCATGTACATCTACTCGCAGGTGATTCCGTGGGGCTCGGTGTTCACCGGGACGACCTTCCAGTTCCCGCTGATCTGGGAGTCGTTCTCGGTGACGTTCGTGATGGTGCCCGCGGCGATCCTCTGCTATCGCGACGACACCGGGAAATCGGTGGCCGAGAAGCTGGCCGCCAAGGCCAGGATCTTCCCCGGCCGCCCGGTGCTCGGCACGTTCCTGGTGATGTTCGCCATCATCAACGTGTCCTACTTCGCCTATGGCGCGTGGTTCTGGGCGATCAAGGCCAGCCACGCGGCGACCTCGGTGGCCTGCCCGTGGCCGTATCCGGAAGCCAAAGTATATGATCCGCAAGGCTTTTACGAGAAGGCGGGCGCTCAGGGCCCATACTCCGTCGGCATCTGGTCGACCTGGGCGAGCGGGGAGCCGAACGGGCGCCCGCACGTAGACCCGCCACCGCCCGGTCAAGGCGCCTGCGCCACCGCGGGCAAGAATGGCTGAGCCCCGCAGCGTCGTCATCACCGGCGCGTCCCGCGGGCTGGGGTTCGCCTCCGCGGTGCGCCTGTACCGCGAGGGGTGGCGCGTGGTCGCGGCCATGCGCAACCCCGACAAGGGAATGCCGTTGCTGCGCAGGGAAACCGGCGCGTCGGCCGGTGACGACCGGCTGATCGGTGTGCAGCTCGACCTGTTGGACGCGGCGTCGGTCTCGGCGGCCGCCAAGGCGATCGAGGAAGCCGTCGGCACCCCCTACGCGCTCGTGCACAACGCCGGCATCTCCGCCGCGGGAGTCGTCGAGGAAACCGATATGGCGTTATGGCAGAGGATGTTCGGGACCACCGTCATGGGTCCCGTCGCGCTCACCCAGGCGCTGCTGCCGTCGATGCGGGCGGCGGGGGAGGGGCGCATCGTCCTGGTATCCAGCGCGGCCGGCGTCCGCGGTCAACCGGGCACCGCGCCGTACGCCGCGGCCAAGGGAGCGTTGGAGCGGTGGGGCGAGTCGATGGCGGGCGAGATCGCTCCGTTCGGTCTCGGAGTCACCGTCTTGGTGGCCGGCATGTACGACACCGAGATCATCACAGACGCGGGCACCACCGACAATCGCGACTTCGGCGGCCCGTACGCCCGGTTGCACAACACGATGAACACTCGCGGGCGGTTCGCGATCAGTTTCGCCCGACCACCCGAGCGCTTCACCGACGGACTGCTCAAGGCGCTGGCCGACCGGGGTGCGTTCCGGCGCCGCGGTGTGGGCGCTGACTCCTCGATGCTTTTGGCGGCCAACAGGATCCTTCCGGATTCCGGCATGCACCACCTTTCGCGGATCGTGCTGGGCCTTCCCAGACAGGGCGCGATGCGGGGCGGGGCCTGGCCGTTGACTTGGCCCCAGCGAGCGATGGTGTTGGCGGCGCGCGTTCTTCCGCAGCCGGTGCTGCAGCGCCTTGCCGCGAGACGACAACGAACAGGGGACCAGTAATGGAACAGCTTTTCGACGACCTGGAGGACTTCGGTGCCTTCGACGACGCGATCTCCGGTGACGTGCGCGATCCGTACACCGAGCTGGCGCGGCTGCGCCGCGAGGAACCGGTGCAGCGGCTCGAGACGTCGGGAGCGCTTCCGCACGAGGAAGGCCTGCCGATGTTCATCGTGTATCGCCACGAGGACATCCAGCAGATGCTGCGCGACAACGAGACGTTCTCCTCGGCCGCCGTCATCGCTGCGTTCGGCCCGGTGCTGGGTGAAGGCGTGATGCTCGGCATGGACGAGCCGATCCACGGCCGGCTGCGGTCATTGGTGTCGAAGGCCTTCTCGCAGAAGTCATTGGCGCGCTGGCAGGACGAGTTGGTCGGCCGCGTGGCGAACGGCCTGATCGACAACTTCGCGCCGAACGGCAAGGCGGATCTGGTCAAGGAGTTCACTTTCGACTATCCGAGCCAGATCATCGCGGGCCTGCTGGGCTTGCCGGAGACGGATTACCCGCAGTTCCAGCGGTGGTCGATTTCGCTGCTGAGTTGGCTGATGAACCCGGAACGCGGGCTTGCGGCCTCGGCCGCGCTGTGCGATTACTTCGCGCCGATACTGCAGGCCCGGCGTGCCGAACCGCGCGACGACCTGATCAGCGCCCTGGCCCAGGCCGAAATCGACGGCGAGAAGCTCGACGACGAGGAGATCTACTCGTTCCTGCGCCTGCTGCTGCCCGCCGGGGTGGAGACGACGTACCGGGCCCTGGGCAGCCTGCTGTTGGCGCTGCTGTCGGACCCTGCGCAACTGGATGCCATCCGCGCGGACCGGTCGCTGCTGCCGCAGGCGATCGAGGAGGGGGTGCGGTGGGAATCACCGTTGCTGACCATCACCCGGGTGGCGACTCGCGACACCGAACTCGGCGGCGTGGCGATACCGGCGGGGGCGACGGTCATGCCGATGCTGGGTTCGGCGAACCGGCAAGAGGACCGCTATCCCGATCCGAACAGGTTCGACATCCACCGCGAGGCCCGGGCGCATCTGGGCTGGGGGCACGGCGTGCACGTCTGCCTCGGCATGCACCTGGCCCGGCTGGAGATGCGCACCGCCATCAACCTGCTGCTGGATCGGCTGCCGAATCTTCGGCTGGATCCCGACGCGGACGACCCGCACATCCGGGGCCAAGTCTTCCGGTCGCCGACGTCGGTACCGGTGCTGTTCGACCCCAGCTAGACAGCCCTCGCGAAGGTTGGATATTGCCAATCGGCTACTTTCCAGTAAGGCTCTCTGTAGCCCCTCAACGATTCAGAAGAGAGTGACAAACATGACTGAGGCTGTAAAGGTCCGTTTCGAGCCGAAGATGATGATCGACGGCAAGCTCGTCGAGGGCCAGGCCGGCACCTTCACCAACATCAACCCCGCGACCGAGGAGCCGCTCGGTGAGGTCGCGGACGCGTCGAAGGAAGACATGCACCGCGCCATCGACGCCGCGCGGCGCGCCTTCGACGAGACGGACTGGTCGACCAACCGGGAGCTGCGCAAGCGCTGCCTGCTGCAACTGCACGAGGCGATCGAATCGGAGAAGGAAGAGCTGCGCGAGGAGCTCATCCTCGAGGTCGGCTCGCCGCGGGCCATCACCTTCGGCCCCCAGCTGGACGCCCCACTCGAAGACGGACTGAAGTACCCGGCCAGGTTGATCGACGAGTACGCCTGGGAAACCGACCTCGGCGACAAGGTGATCAGCCTGACCGGCACGCTGACCACCCGCAAGGTCTGGCGCGAACCCGTGGGCGTGGTCGGCGCGATCGTGCCATGGAACTTCCCGTTCGAGGTCACCCTCAACAAGCTCGGCCAGGCGCTGGGCACCGGCAACACCGTGGTGCTCAAGCCGGCGCCCAACACGCCGTTCAACGCGACCCGGCTCGGCAGGCTGATCGCCGAGAAGACCGACATTCCTGCGGGCGTCGTCAACGTCGTGACGGCGTCGGATCACTTTGTCGGCGAGGAACTTACGCTGTCGCCGAAGGTCGACCTGATCTCCTTCACCGGTTCCACCGTGGTCGGCCAGCGGATCATGGAAAAGGGCGCCGCGACGATGAAGCGGCTGTTTTTGGAGCTCGGCGGCAAGTCGGCGACGATCGTCTTGGAGGACGCCGACTTCGGCGCGGCCTGCGCGATCGGCATCGCGCCGTGCATGCATGCCGGGCAGGGCTGCGCCAACCCCACCCGGATGCTGTTGCCGCGGTCCCGCTACGACGAGGGTGTCGCGATCCTCAAGAGCATCTACGAGAACGTCACGTGCGGCGACCCGCAGGATCCCGGAACCCTGTGCGGGCCGGTGATTTCGGAGGTGCAGCGCAACCGCGTGATGGGCTACATCCGCAAGGGCGTCGAGGAGGGCGCCACCGCGTTGGTCGGCGGCCCGGACGCGCCCACCGGCTTCGACAAGGGATTCTACGTCAGGCCAACGCTTTTCACCGACGTCGACAACTCCATGACGATCGCCCAGGAGGAGATCTTCGGTCCCGTGCTTGCGGTCATTCCGTACGACGACGAGGAGGACGCGATCCGGATCGCCAACGACAGCAAGTACGGGCTGGCGGGCAACGTGATGTCGGGCTCGCTGGAGCGTTCGCTGGCGGTGGCCCGCCGGATCCGGGCCGGGTTCATGGGCGTCAACGGCGGCGCTCCCTACGGCGCCGACACGCCGTTCGGCGGTTACAAGTACAGCGGGGTGGGCCGGCAGAACGGCGTCGCCGGGTTCGACCAGTACACCGAGATCAAGTCGGTGGCTTACCCCGCCGGGTGATGGCCGCGAAGCCAAGTGCGCGGAAAGGAGCGGCCCTCGAATCCTCTCCGAGGGCCGCTCCCTTGAGCACCTGCTACAGAACCGGATTCAGCGGACCGGTGTAGCGCCAGATCATGCCGGTGCTGTGCAGCTGGTACAGGCTGTTGCCCGACGCGGCGATCGAGACGGAAGCCGCGTTGCCGTCGAGCTGCTGCCAACCGGTGTTAGGCGGGCCGACATATGCCCATATCGCACCGGTGTTGTGAATCTGGAACAGGTTTCCCGAGGCGGCGGCGATCTGCTTGGTTGCCGGATTCTGATCCAGCTGCTGCCAGCCGGTCATCGGTGTTCCGGTGTAGCGCCAGATCTTTCCCGTGTTGTGCAACTGATACAGGCGGCCCGCGTCGGCCACGATCGACACGGACGCGGAATTCTGGTCCAGCATTTGCCAGCCGGTTATTGGTGTTCCGGTGTAGCGGAAGATCTTTCCGGTGTTGTGCAGCTGGTAGAGGTTGCCTCCGCTGGCGGCGATCTGCTTCGTCGCGGTGTTCTGGTCCAGCATTTGCCAGCCGGTTATCGGTGTTCCGGTGTAGCGGAAGATCTTTCCGGTGTCGTGCAGCTGGTTGAGGTTGGACCCGTCGGCCACGATTGACACGGTGGCGGGGTTTTGGTCCAGCAGTTGCCAGCCGGTTATTGGTGTTCCGGTGTAGCGGAAGATCTTTCCGGTGTTGTGCAGCTGGTAGAGGTTGCCGCCGCTGGCGGCGATCATCTTGGTGTCGGGATTCTGGTCTAGCATTTCCCAGCCGGTGATCGGTGTTCCGATGTAGCGAAAGATCTTTCCGGTGTCGTGCAACTGGTAGAGATCCGCGCCGTCAGCCACGATGGCTATGGTCGCCGGATTGTGGTCGAGCTGCAGCCAATCCGGCCAGTGGGCGACGGAGACGGTTGTCGGGGTGCGCAACCACGCCTCATAGGTGATTGCCCGCATGGATGGTTCGTCGATGATGCCGATCGAGTCCCAGGTGAACAGCGCGTAGCCGACCCTCGTGCCGTCCACCCCACTGGGCACCGAGACTTGAAGCTGCTCGGCTAGCCAACTCATCGTGCCGTAGCCGCACAAACTGACGCAGTGGTTTTCGTTCTTGTCGACGTTGTAGCTCGTCGCAAACCAACCGCTCTTCCCGTCGTTGGCGCGCCAGGTGTTGAGCAGCTGCTCTCCGGCGACGCCGATCTTCACCGGGCCTTGTGAAATCGCGTTCTGCAAGGTGTCGGAGTTGCTCCAGTCGACCGAGACGTACTTTCCGTCGTCGTAGGTCGCGGACGGGCCGGAGAACCCGTCGGACTGCATGAAGTCCAACACCTCGACCAGTGTTGCGCCCTCGAGAACCCCGTGCCGGGTGGCCCATGCGATGACATCGGCTTCGCTGATGAAGATTTCGGGGTTGTTGCACGACTTGGCGAAGGCTTCTTCGGCGGTGACGCAGTCGCCGTGGACGTCGTTGCCCCAGATGGACAATTGCGACGGCACGACGATGCTGTTCGGCGGTGTCAGCGCCGTCGCCACGTGAGGCGTCGCGGCTGCCAGGGCATGCCGTGGTGACGGAATTGCACCAAACTTCGGATCTGTGGTCATTGGTCGCTCCTCGGACCTGGTTGGGTATTGCTCTCCTGGCTGGATTCGGGAGGTCGCTTTGCCCGTAGGACCACCCACTCACAGATGGTGTCCAACGCGATCCGGTCTTGGCGTGCGTAGTGGGCTACTCCAATGCTTCTTCGGGGTGCTACTCGAATTCATCTTGAACTCGGTCGTTCGTCTTTTCGGCTAGGTCGGCGAGGAAAACCACCCCGCCCCACTCCCTCCCAACCGCCTGGTTGACAATCGACGCAGACCCCAAGTCAAAGGAGACACCACCATGGCTGAAGCCGTCATCGTCGAGGCCGTCCGATCCCCGCTCGGGAAGCGCAACGGCGGGCTGTCCGGCGTGCACTCGGCCGACCTGTCCGCGCAGGTCCTCAATGGGTTGGTCGACAAGGCCGGCATCGACCCCGGGCTCGTCGACGACGTCATCTGGGGCTGCGTCAGCCAGGCCGGCGAACAGGCCATCGACATCGCCCGCACCGCGGTGCTGGCGGCCGGCTGGCCCGAGACCGTCCCTGGCGTGACCGTCGACCGCCAATGCGGGTCGAGCCAGCAGTCCATCCATTTCGCCGCGGCCGGCGTGGTGGCCGGGCACTACGACGTCGTCGTCGCCGGCGGTGTCGAGTCGATGTCGCGCACTCCGATGGGGTCGTCGCTCGCCAACGGCGGCAACCCGTACCCGCAGGCCTTCAAGGACCGCTACCACCGCACGCCGAATCAGGGCATCGGCGCGGAGATGATCGCCGAGCAGTGGGGCTTCGACCGGCTCGCGCTCGACGAGTTCTCCCTGGGATCGCACGAAAAGGCTGCCGCCGCACAGGATTCCGGCGCGTTCGACGACCAGATCGTGGGCATCAACGTGGCCGACGGCCACGAAAAATCAACAGTCTTGAAGGACGAGGGCATCCGCCGCGGCACCCCGATGGAAAAGATGGCGTCGCTGAAGCCCGCGTTCAAGGAGGACGGCGTGATCCACGCCGGCAACTCCTCGCAGATCACCGACGGCTCGGCCGCGATCCTGTTCATGTCCGCCGAGAAGGCCAAGGAACTGGGCCTCACCCCGATCGCCAAGGTGCACACCGCCGTACTGGCCGGCGCCGACCCGGTGATCATGCTGACCGCGCCCATCCCGGCGACCCAGAAGGCGCTGAAGAAATCCGGGCTCTCGATCGGCGACATCGGGGCCTATGAGGTCAACGAGGCGTTCGCGCCCGTCCCGCTGGCGTGGCTAAGGGACATCGGGGCCGACGAAAAGAAGCTCAACCCCAACGGCGGTGCCATCGCGCTGGGCCACCCGCTCGGCGGCTCGGGGGCGCGACTGATGACCACGCTGCTGTACCACATGCGCGACAAGGGAATTCGCTACGGACTGCAGACGATGTGTGAGGGCGGCGGTCAGGCCAACGCCACGATCGTGGAACTGCTGTGACCGAAGCTGGCAACGGCCAGCCGGGAGCCCTCGTCGAGCACCGCGGCAACGTGATGGTCATAACCATCAACCGGCCGGAGGCCCGCAACGCGGTCAACGCGGCCGTCAGCATCGGCGTCGGGGATGCGCTGGAGCAGGCGCAACACGACCTCGACGTGCGGGCGGTGGTGATCACCGGCGCCGGGGACAAGTCGTTCTGCGCCGGCGCGGACCTCAAGGCGATCTCGCGTCGGGAGAACCTGTATCACCCCGAGCACGGCGAGTGGGGCTTCGCGGGTTACGTGCACCACTTCATCGACAAGCCGACGATCGCCGCGGTCAACGGCACCGCACTGGGCGGCGGCACCGAACTCGCGCTGGCCAGCGACCTGGTGGTCGCCGACGAGCGCGCCACGTTCGGGCTGCCGGAGGTGAAGCGGGGGCTGATCGCGGCCGCCGGCGGCGTCTTCCGGATCATGGACCAGCTGCCCCGCAAGGTGGCCATGGAATTGCTGTTCACCGGCGAGCCGATCACCGCGTCCGACGCCCTGGAATGGGGGCTGATCAACCAGGTGGTCAGCGAGGGTTCGGTGCTGGACGCCGCGCTGGCCCTGGCGGCGCGGGTGACCGCCAACGCGCCGCTGTCGGTGCAGGCCAGCAAGCGCATCGCCTACGGCGTCGACGACGGCGTCATCGTCGGCGACGAACCCGGTTGGGAGCGCACCATGCGCGAGATGCGGACCCTGATCCGATCCGAGGACGCCAAGGAAGGACCCTTGGCGTTCGCCGAGAAGCGGGAACCCGTCTGGAAGGCCCGCTAGCCCGGTGACGATGCACGCCGGAACGGCGGGCTGAGGAGGCGGGCAATCGAGCTAGCGCGCGAGCGTGTTCACCGCGCGGTCGAACACGCCCGGTAGCAGCGTGCACGCCGGGACGATGGCGCGGCGGGCCACGCGCGGCGCGCTACCCAGCACCAGCGCCCGGGTGAGCAGCCGGTAGTTGCGGGTGACCCGGTGCCATGCGGCCTCGTACGACGACGGGGCGTCGTTGGCGATGGCGTCGACCGCCGCGGCCGCCTGCTTGACCGCGAGGCTGATGCCCTCGCCGGTCAGGGCGTCCTCGTAGCCGGCCGCGTCTCCCACCAGCAGCACCCGGCCCGCGACGCGGCGGGAGACCACCTGGCGCAGCGGGCCGCAGCCGCGGGGGTGCCCGCGCTCCGCGCCCTGCAGGTGGCGGGCCAGCCAGGGGAACCAAGCCAGGTCGGGTCGCCCGCCGGAGAGGATCGCCACGCCGACCAGGTCCGGCTCCACCGGGGTCACGTAGGCCTCACCCCAGCGGGACCAGTGCACCTCCACGAACTCCGACCACGCCGGCACCTTGAAGTGCCACCGCACGCCGTGGCGCCGGGGCGTTCCGGCCTTGGCCTGGATTCCGACGGCGCGGCGCACCGGCGAGTGCAGCCCGTCGGCCGCCACCAACCATTTCGCGCGCACCCCCGCGGCGGTCACGCCGTGCGCGTCCTGCTGGACGCTGGTCACGCGGGCCCGGATCCACTCGGTGTCTTCCTCTTTGGCGCGCGCCGCCAGCGCCGCGTGCAGCGTCGTGCGTCGCACGCCCCGGCCCGGCCCGCTGCGGAACCGCGCCTCCGCCCGGCGTTGTTCGTTCACGTAGGCGATCCCGCGGAAGGCCATCCCGGCCGGATCGACGCCGAGCGAGGTCAGCTCGGCCAGACCGCCGGGCATCAGGCCCTCGCCGCAGGCCTTGTCGATCGGGCCCTCGCGGGACTCGGCCACGATCACCGAAAGCCCTTGGCGGCGAGCGTGTAACGCCGTGGCGAGGCCGCCTGGGCCGCCGCCGACGATCAGCAGGTCGGAGTCGTAGGCGCTCATGCGTATCCCAGGGCCGAGTTCTCCACCCGCAGCCGCACGCGCAGCAACAGCGCGTTGGCCAGCGTGAAGATGATCGCCGTCAGCCACGCGGTGTGCACCAAGGGCAGCGCGAACCCCTCGGCCACCACGGCGACATAGTTCGGGTGGTGCAGCCAGCGGTAGGGGCCCCGGACCACCAGCGGCGCGTAGGGCAACACGATCACCCGGGTGTTCCACCTCCGGCCCAGCGTCCGGATGCACCACCAGCGCAGCCCCTGGCTGGCCGCCAGCACGACCACCATCGGCCAGCCCAGCCAGGGGATGAACGGGCGGTGCAGCGCCCAGGGTTCGATGAGGCAACCGAACAGCAGCGCGGTGTGCAGCGCGACCATCACCGGGTAGTGGTTCTGGCCAAACTCCTTGCCGCCCTGGGCAAAAGACCATCGCGCGTTCCGTTGGGCGACCACCAGCTCGGCGAGCCGTTCGACGCCCACCGCGAGAATCAGCAAGTAATACATAGCTGTATCGCGCCCTACCAGCTCAGCAGGACGAGTTCGGCGGAAAAGCCCGGTCCCATCGCGATCATCAGCCCGATGGAGCCCGGCGACGGTGGGTCGGCCATGGTGGCGTGCAGTATATCAAGCACCGAGACCGACGAAAGGTTTCCGTTGTTGCGCAACGAGTTTCTGGTGTGCGCGAACGCATCCGGGGGCAACTCCAACACGTCTTGGACCGCGTCGATCACCTTCGGACCGGCGGCGTGCAACAGCCACGTCGACACGTCGGTTGTGCTCAGCCCGTGGTCGGCGAGGAAGTCGCGGATGTCGTCGCCCAGGTACTTCTCGACGATGGTCGCAATCTCCACGGACAGCACGATCTGAAACCCGCTGCTGCCGATGTTCCAGCCCAACACGTCCTCGGTGTCCGGGTAGGTCCGGCTGCGGGTGGCCAGCAGCTTGGGCCCGGCCCCCGATCTGGACGCGCGGTCGGCGCCCACGGCGACGACGACGCCGGCACCATCGCCAAACAGGCTGGAAGCCACCAGATTTGGGAGCGAATGGTCCTGGCGCTGCACGGTCAGCGAGCAGAGCTCGACCGCCAGCAGCACCGCCACGTCAGTGGGGAATGCGCGCAGGTAGTCGTGCACCCGGGCCATGCCGGCCGCGCCGGCGACGCAACCCAGGCCGAACAGCGGAACCCGCTTGACGTCCTGCCGAAATCCGAGTCGTGTGGCCAGCCGCGCCTCCAGCGACGGGACCGCTAACCCGGTCACCGTGGTCGAAAAGATGGCGTCGACCTCCGACGGCTTGACATTGGCCTGGTCAAGCGCGGTGAGCATCGCCTCCTCGGCCAGGTCGAGCGCTATTTCGATGTAGGCATCGTTGGCCTCGGTGAAGCCGCTCAGCTCTCCGTATCGCGACAGTGGTAGGGCGATGTTTCGGAACTCAACGCCGCTGCTCCGGGCGAACTTCCGAAATTCCGGACCCGCGAACTCGGTCAACGCGCCGATGGTCTCATCCTGCGTGTATCGATTGGGTGGGAACTTTACTGAAACTCCTGCGACGGACGGAACCGCCTCGGCTGTGAGCGTCCTCGATCTTGGCCGAACCGAATTACCCCCGATTATCTCCTCCATGTAGGGGGTCACGTTACCGCCGTCCGACAGGTTCAATGTGCGCTACGCCACAGCGTTGGGAATGCGAATTCCGGGCAGGCTGATGCGGCCCGCGCCGACAGCGCCGATGGCACCGGCATTCAACGAGACCCCAAAAAGCCTGGCCCGCAACGATTCTTCAATGCCGCATAACGGAGAGGACGTCGCGCTTGTTTCGCTGCGAGAGGCCATCGGAATCATCGTTGCCCGCGTTGTGTATTTCCCGATTTGATGCACACGAGTTCAATATGCTGCGTTTTAGCCTTTTGCACTCGAGTTGAATAAGCACGCCTTACGCGGCCCACGTTGCCGATGCCGGTATTGGTAATTCCGCGATATAAACCGCTCTAACTTTTCCGGATCAGCGAAGCGATCGGCATGCGCCCGCATCGTCGGTAGGGTCGGGAGTATGCGGATTCTGGTCACCGGCGCCACCGGTTATGTCGGTTCGCGCCTGGTCACAGCGCTGCTGGAGGAGGGGCATCAGGTCGTGACCGCCACCCGAAACCCGGAGCGGCTCAAACGATTAGGGTGGTTTGACGACGTGTTACCCGTCACCCTTGACGCGTCCAATCCAACATCTGTACAGCAAGCGATGGACGCCGCCGGCCCGATCGACGTGCTGTATTACCTGGTGCACGCGATCGGCCAGCCCGGCTTCCGCGACGCCGACCGGGCCGCGGCCACCAACGTCGCGGTGGCGGCCGGGGACGCCGGCGTGCGGCGCATCGTCTACCTCGGCGGCTTCGTGCCGGCCGACGAGGCCCTGTCCGAGCACCTGACCAGTAGGGCCGAGGTGGCCGAGGCCCTCACGGTCGAAGGCGGCCCCGAGCTGGTGTGGCTGGGCGCGGCGATGATCATCGGAGCCGGCTCGACGTCGTTCGAGATGATGCGCTACGTGGGCGACCGGTTCCCGCTCATCCCGATACCGAACTGGATGGACAACCCGATCGACCCGATCTCCATCCGCGACGTCCTGCACTATCTCGTCGCCGCGGCGGACCCGGAGCGGGTGCCCGCGGGTGCGTACGACATCTCCGGGCCCAGCACGACCTCCTACCGTGAGCTGCTCAAGACATATGCGCGGATCTCCGGCAGGTGGCACGCCGCCCTCCCGGTCGGCCGGGTCGACACCGGCCTGGCATCGCTGGTCACCGGGGTGGCGCTGCCGGTGCCCCCGGGACTGGCCGCGGATTTGGTCGAATCGCTGGACCATCCGATGGTCGCGTCCGTCAGCGGCCTGCGCGATCGGGTGCCCGACCCGCCGGGGGGCCTGCTCGGCGTCGAGGACGCCATCACCCTGGCCTTGGCGGACCGGTCGGGCCGCCGCCCCAGGCCCGTCAACGCCTTGACCGATCCCCACCAGCTGGCCGACAGCGACCCCGCGTGGGCCGGCGGCGACGCCCTGCGCATCCGCCGCCTGGCCCGCGCGATCACCCCGCGCGTCGCGCGGCCCACGCTGCGGCTGGTCAACAATGTCCCCGGACCGCTGGCCGGCGCGGTGCGCACCGGCCTCGACATCGTGCTCGCCCTCAACGCGAAAGTACGCCCGGCATGACCCAGTCGACCACCCCGTATCGCGCCAGCGTCACCTCGGAATTGCGCCGTGCCCTCACCAATGTCGCTGTGCCCCACAACGAACCGCCCGGCGTGGTGCGACGCCGGCGCGTCGTCGTCGCCATCACGCTCGCGATCGGCGCGGCGGTGCTCGGGTTCTCGTTGCGCCGCCACCCGGGCGACTCGAGTTTCTATTGGCTGACACTGGTGCTGGCGGCGGTGTGGCTCACCGGCGGATTCCTCTCGGGCCCTTTGCATCTGGGAGGAATCTGTTGGCGCGGGCGCAACCAACGGCCCGTCATCACGGGCACGATCGTCGGCCTGCTCCTCGGCGGCGCCTTCCTGGTGGGCGGACTGATCGCCCGCGAGATCCCCGCGGTCGCCGCATTGATCACGCGGGTGCTGCTGTACGCCCATCACGGGTATCTGCCGTTCATCGTGGCGATCACGGTGATCAACGGTGTGGCCGAGGAGATCTTCTTCCGCGGCGCGCTCTACACCGCGCTGGGCCGGCGCCGTCCGGTGGTGATTTCGACGCTGCTGTACGTCTGCGCGACCCTGGTCAGCGGGAACCCGATGCTCGGGTTCGCCGCTGTCATCCTGGGAACGGTGTGCGCGCTGGAACGCCGGGCGAGCGGCGGGGTGCTGGCACCGGTGCTGACGCATTTCGTGTGGGGCCTGATCATGGTGCTCGCACTGCCCCCGCTGTTCGGTGTCTGACCGGCGCCACCGCGGCGCGCGCCAGCGCGCGCAACGCGGTAGTCCGTAAGGGCCGCAACATAACCCAGTGCAGCTGACCCGGCAGGCCGCACGGCACGAAGATCATCCGCTGCGTGTAGTCGCTTCCCCCGTCGTCCCGGGGCGTGACGCTGATCTCGAGCCACCGCTGGCCCACCGAGCGCGACCGGGCGCGCAACAGCAGCCGGCTGCCCGGCTCACGCTCCTGCACGCTCCAGCCGCGAAACGGGCTGCGGGCGAGCGCATTCTCGGTCGACTGCCAGACCTCGCCGGGTTGCGCGGCGGTCTGCGCGGTCCGCACGTCGCTGTGGATGATCTCGCCGGCCCAGTCCGGGTCGCTCGGCAGCGGCTCGGCGGGGTCCGACCGCAGGGACGCCCAGGTGGCCCCGTCGAGCCCGCGCGTCGCGCGGTCGAGCGCGAGTTCGACGGCGCGGCGGTAGCCCGTGAGGCCGCCCGCCGGCGGCACGATGATGCCGTCGACGTCCGAATTGCGCATCACCGCATCGCATTCCAGGGATTCGATCAGCGGTCGCGCCAGGCCGGGCGGGATGGGGGTGACGGCCCCGATCCAGAGGCTCGCGATGGTCGGTGTCAGAAACGGCAGCACGATCAGACGCCGCTTCCCCAGCCCCGCGACCTCGGCGTAGCCGCGCATCATGTCGCCGTACTCCAGTACGTCGGGTCCGCCGATGTCCCACGTCCGCGACGCCGGGACGGCCGCCGTCGCCGCGGCGGCGAGGTAGTGCAGCACGTCGCGTACCGCGATGGGCTGAATCCTGTTGCGCACCCACTTCGGCGTGGTCATCACGGGCAACCGGTCGCTGAGGTGCCGGATCAATTCGAACGACGCCGAGCCCGACCCGATAACAACGCCGGCCTGCAGCACGACCGTCTCGATGCCCGAGTCGATCAAGGCCCGGCCGACGGCCGCGCGCGACTCGAGGTGTGCGGAGAGCTTGGTGCCCTCGGGATGCAGCCCGCTGAGGTACACCACCCGTCGCACCCCGGTGCGGCGAGCGGCCGCCACCACGTTGCGCACGGCGCGGTCTTCCTCGGCGGCGAAATCCTTGGCCGAGCCCATCGAATGGACCAGGTAATAGACGACGTCAATGCCATCGAACGCCGCCGTCAGCGAGTCGGCGTCGCCGAGGTCGCCCCGGGCCACCTCCACCCGATCGCGCCACGGCACGCCGGCCAACTTGCCGGGGTCGCGCGCCAAGGCGCGAACCTCGTGGCCCTCGTCCAGCAAGCGAGGCACCAGCCGGGCACCTATGTAGCCGGTCGCTCCGGTCACCAGGCAGCGAACCATGCGACCTCCTTCCCTCGTGTGGGTATTCGGACCCGACGCGAGGAAGGATTACCGGTTCTGGGGGGAAGTAAGCCCTTTAGCGGTCGGTGAAGGTGGCGGCGCGGCGCTCCTGGAAAGCCGTTGTGCCTTCCTTGAAGTCGTGCGACACCAGCAGGCGCGACTGTCCCTCGTATTCACGGTCCAGGGCGGCGTCCAGCTCGGTAAGGGTGGCCGCGTTGATCGCCTGCTTGGTCTTGGCGAACGCCACGGCCGGGCCCGCCAACAGCCTCTCGATCACCTTGTCCGCCTCGGCCTCGAACTCGTCCGCCGGATAGACCGCGGTGACCAGTCCCCAGGACAGGGCCTCGGTGGCCGGCAATCGCTCGGGCAGCAACGCCATCTGCATCGCCCGGATCCGGCCGATCGCGGCGGCGATCAACGCCGACGCGCCGCCGTCGGGCATCAACCCGATCTTGGTGAAGGCGAGCATGAAAAACGCTTTGTCGGAAGCCAATACGACGTCACTGGCCAGCGCGAGGGACACGCCTACGCCGGCCGCCGGGCCCTGCACGACCGCGACCACCGGGTGCGGCACCGCGGCGATGGCCCGCACCAGCCGGTTGATCTCCAGGACGATGTCGTCCGGCGGGACGCCGCCGCTGCCGGACATGTCGTCGGCGCTGATGCCCGCCCCGGAGCAGAAGCCGCGGCCGGCCCCGCCGAGGCGCACCACCCTGACGTCGGGGTCGGTGGCCGCCCGTTCCATCGCGTCGGCGATGCCGGTGATGACCGGGATCGTCAGGGAATTCAGGCTGTCGGGGCGGTTGATGGTCACCGACAGCACGCCGTCGGTCAGCGTGACGTCGAGGCCCGCGACGGGTGCGAGCGTGGCGATCCCAGATTCCGGCATGCGGCTCACCATATGTGACCGGAGTGCGCGGCCGCAGGGCGCGGCTGCGAAGATGCGATGGACGTCAGAGCGGACGAAAGGTCGGGTGCACCAATGGCGGGACCGCTGCAGGGATTGCGTGTTGTCGAGTTGTCCGGCATCGGGCCCGGCCCGCACGCCGCGATGATCCTCGGGGACCTCGGCGCGGACGTGGTCCGCGTCGATCGGCCCTCCGGGGCGCCGGGCGGGGTCGTGAAGGATTCCATGAGCCGAAATCGGCGCGTGGTGACCGCCGACCTCAAGTCCGACGAGGGGCGCGACCTGGTGCTCCAGCTCGTCGCCAAGGCCGACGTGTTGATCGAGGGCTACCGGCCCGGCGTCACCGAGCGGCTCGGCCTGGGCCCCGAGGACTGCGCGAAGGTCAACGAGCGCCTGGTCTATGCCCGCATGACCGGCTGGGGCCAGACCGGCCCGCGCAGCCAGCAGGCGGGCCACGACATCAACTACATCTCGCTGAACGGGATCCTGCACGCCATCGGGCGGGCCAACGAGCGGCCGGTGCCGCCGCTGAACCTGGTCGGTGACTTCGGCGGCGGCTCGATGTTCTTGCTGGTCGGCATCCTGTCCGCGCTGTGGGAGCGGCAGACCTCCGGCAAGGGACAGGTCGTCGACGCCGCCATGGTCGACGGGTCCAGCGTGCTGATCCAGATGATGTGGCAGATGCGGTCGTCCGGCATGTGGACGGACGTGCGCGGGACCAACATGCTCGACGGCGGCGCCCCCTACTACGACACCTACGAGTGCGCCGACGGGCGCTACGTCGCCGTCGGCGCCATCGAGCCCCAGTTCTACGCGGCGATGCTGGCCGGGCTGGGCCTGGACGCCGCCAACCTGCCGCCGCAGAATGACGCTGCCCGCTGGCCCGAGCTGCGGGCGGTGCTGACCGAGACGTTCGCCAGCCGCGACCGCGACCACTGGGCCAAGGTGTTCGCCGACTCGGACGCCTGCGTGACGCCGGTGCTCGCGTTCGGGGAGGTGCAGACCGAGCCGCACATCACCGAGCGCAACACCTTCTACGAGGTGAACGGCGGCCTGCAGCCGTTGCCGGCGCCGCGGTTCTCCCGCACCGCACCGGACATTCCCCGCCCGGCGGAGCCGACGCCCGACATCCAATCGGTCCTCGCGGACTGGGTATAGTCGCCAACCAACTGGTTGGCTGGACGAGAGGAAAAGAACCCGCATGGAGATCAAGGACGCCGTAGCCGTCGTCACCGGGGGAGCGTCGGGCCTGGGCCTGGCCACCACCAAGCGGCTCCTCGACGCCGGCGCGCAGGTCGTGGTGCTGGACCTGCGGGGCGAGGAGGCGGTCCGCGAGCTGGGGGAGCGCGCCCGCTTCGTCGAGGCCGACGTCACCGACGAGGCCGCCGTCTCCAAGGCGCTGGATGTGGCCGAATCGCTTGGCCCGCTGCGCGTCGACGTCAACTGTGCCGGCATCGGCAACGCCATCAAGACGCTGTCCAAGGACGGCCCCTTCCCGCTGAACGGCTTCAAGAAGGTGGTCGAGGTCAACCTGATCGGCACGTTCAACGTGCTCCGGCTGGCCGCGGAGCGCATCGCCAAGACCGAGCCGCTCGGTGAGGAGCGCGGCGTCATCATCAACACCGCCTCCGTCGCGGCGTTCGAGGGCCAGGTTGGCCAGGCCGCCTACTCGGCGTCCAAGGGCGGCGTGGTCGGCATGACGCTGCCGATCGCCCGCGACCTGTCGCGCGAGCTGATCCGGGTGGTGACGATCGCGCCGGGGCTGTTCAAGACCCCGCTGCTGGGTTCGCTGCCCGAGGAGGCGCAAAAGTCGCTGGGCAAGCAGGTGCCGCACCCGGCCCGGCTCGGTGACCCCGACGAGTACGGCGCGCTCGCGGTGCACATCGTCGAAAACCCGATGCTCAACGGCGAAGTCATCCGCCTGGACGGCGCCATTCGGATGGCCCCCCGCTAAGCGGGTGAAACGAAAACCCCCCGCGATGCGCGGGGGGTTTTCGTCTTAAGCAAGATCAGTCGCTATCGACGGAACCATCGGGTGATGGCGGGTTCGGCCATCAGCAGCCGTGCTAGCACGCTCATGGCGGTCAGCTTGCCGTAGGCAGCGTGTGCTGGTCTTCGAACTGCTCGGAGGTCTCGCCTTCCACCAGCACGTCGCCGTGGTAGAGAGCCTCGAAGTCAGCCTTGATGACGTCGGCACTCGAGTCGTCGATCCACATGACTATGAGCGTATGGGCCGCCTCTAAGGAATCGATGAGTCACGATTCGGAAAATAATGGCAATTTACCGGCGGGTAGGTTTCCGGCGGGTAGGCCGGTGGCCGCCGGGCGGGATTGCCGCCGTGACCGGCACGGATCCCGGCCATTTTCTGGGCCGAACCAATAGCCGCCGCACCGAAAACGAAGGGTTTCGGCCCGTTTGAACCATCCGACCGCGGGGAGCCGTGTTTATGGATAGTGTTGTTTGACACCTGTCAGTTATCGCTGATAAGTTACCGCCCAGTCAGTGGCGGCCCAGCGAGACCGGCACGGCGGCGGGAGGACCGGGGACATGCTTCAAGCGATCGCTCGACTGGCTATTGCTGCGCCACGACGGATAATTGCGATCGCGATCCTGGTCTTCATCGGCGCAGCCGTCTTCGGCATCCCCGTCGCCAAGAGCCTGTCGCCTGGGGGCTTCCAAGACCCCAACTCGGAATCGGCGCACGCCATCCAGATCCTCACCGACAAGTTCGGGCAGAGCGGACAGCAGATGCTGGTCATGGTGACCTCGCCGGCGGGCGCCCAGAGCGACCAGGCGCGCAAGGTGGGCATCGACCTCGTCCGCGACCTGCAAGGGTCGTCGTTGGTCTACAACGTGACCTCAGCCTGGACCGCACCACCGCAGGCCGCCGCCGACCTGATCAGCAAGGACGGCAAGTCGGGGATGATCGTCATCAACCTCAAAGGCGGCGAGAACTTCGCGCAGAGCAACGCCCAAACCCTGGCGGACCAATTCGTCCACGACCGCGACGGTGTCGCCGTCCGCGCCGGCGGCCCGGCGATGCAGTACGCGCAGATCAACAAACAGAACCAGGAAGACCTGGTGGTCATGGAGATGATCGCGCTTCCGCTGAGCTTCCTGGTGCTGATCTGGGTGTTCGGTGGGCTGCTGGCGGCCGCGCTGCCGATGGGCCTCGGCGCGCTGGCCGTGGTCGGTTCGATGACGGTGCTGCGGCTGATCACGTTCACCACCGAGGTGTCGATCTTCGCGCTCAACCTCAGCACCGCCCTGGGCCTGGCGCTGGCGATCGACTACACCTTGCTGATCGTCAGCCGATACCGCGACGAGCTGGCCGAGGGCAGCGACCGGAACGAGGCGCTGATCCGGACCATGGCCACGTCCGGGCGCACCGTGCTGTTCTCCGCCGTCACCGTGGCGTTGTCGATGTCGGCGACGGTGGCGTTCCCCATGTACTTCCTGAAGTCCTTCGCCTATGCCGGTGTGGCCACCGTGGCCTTCGTCGCCACCGCATCCATCGTGGTGACCCCGGCCGCGATCGTGCTGCTGGGGGACCGGCTGGACTCGCTGGACGTGCGCCGGCTGATCCGCCACGCCCTGCGCCGGCCCGATCCGCTGCACCGGCCGGTCGAGCAGTGGTTCTGGTACCGGTCGAGCAAGTTCGTGATGCGGCGCTGGGCGCCGATCGGCCTGGCCGTCATGGCGCTGCTGCTGTTGCTGGGGCTGCCGTTCTTCTCGGTCAAGTGGGGCTTCCCCGACGACCGGGTGCTGCCGCGTTCCGCGTCGTCGCATCAGGTCGGCGACGAGTTGCGCACCGGGTTTGCGCACGACTCCGCCACCGCGGTGCCCGTGGTCGTCCGAGACGTCCGCGGACTGAACCCGGGGGATCTGGACAAGTACGCTGCCGCCCTGTCCCGCGTTCCCGACGTCTCGGGCGTCTCGGCGCCGGGCGGGACCTTCGTGAACGGAAACCCGGTGGGCGCGCCCGCCGCTGCCACGGGGTTGGTCGACGGCAGCGCGTTCTTGACGGTCAACAGCACGGCGCCGCTGTTCACCCAGGCCAATGACACGCAGCTCAAGCGGTTGCACGGGGTGCCGGGGCCCGGCGGCCGACCCGTCGAAATGGGCGGCGTCGCGCAGGTCAACCGGGACAGCGTCGACGCGGTGACCGACCGCCTTCCGCTCGTGCTGGGGCTGATGGCCGCCGTCACGTTCGTGTTGCTGTTCCTGCTCACCGGCAGCGTGGTGCTGCCGCTGAAGGCGTTGGTGTGCAACGTGCTGTCGCTCAGCGCGGCGTTCGGGGCGCTGGTATGGATTTTCCAGGACGGCCACCTCGGCGCGCTCGGCACCACGCCCAGCGGGACGCTGGTGGCGAACATGCCAGTGTTGTTGTTCTGCATAGCCTTTGGGCTGTCGATGGACTACGAGGTGTTCCTGATCTCCCGCATCCGGGAGTACTGGCTGGAGTACCGACCGGCGAACCCGACCGGAAAAGACGCGCACGCCGCCAACGACGAAGCGGTGGCGCACGGCGTCGCGCGCACCGGACGGGTGATCACCGCGGCCGCGTTGGTGATGTCGATGTCGTTCGCCGCGCTGATCGCCGCGCACGTGTCCTTCATGCGGATGTTCGGCCTCGGCCTGGTGCTCGCCGTGTTCGCGGACGCCACCCTGGTCCGCATGGTTTTGGTCCCGGCCTTCATGCACGTGATGGGCCGCTGGAACTGGTGGGCGCCAAAGCCTTTGGTATGGGTGCACGAACGGTTCGGCATCAGCGAGGCGCCCTCCGAGATCGCCCTCCACCCCGAGCCGACCGGGGAGCCGGTGCAACACAACGGGCACCCGGTCCACGAATCGGTGACCCGCATTGGTTGACGTATCGGCCGACGGTCTGCGACGCGCCCGGGCCCCTCGCGGCTCGGGCGAGCGCCTGCACGACGAGATCCTGGACGCGACCACCGAGCTGCTGCTGGAAACCGGGCACGCGGGGTCGGTGTCGATCCGTTCGGTCGCACAACGCGTCGGCGTCACGCCGCCGTCGATCTATCTGCATTTCGCCGACAAGGACGCCCTGCTGGACGCGGTGTGCGCGCGCTACTTCGAAAAGCTGGATCCCGAGATGCGGCGCCTGGCCGCCGCGCACACCTCCCCGGTCGAGGTCTTGCGCGCGCAGGGGCTGGCCTACGTCCGGCTCGCGGTCCAGACCCCGGGGCTGTATCGCATCGCCACGATGGGTGAGTGGCGCTCCGGGAGCAGCGTCGACACCACGCTGAGTAACTCCGCGTTCAAGCACATCCGCGCCACCGTGCAGCGGCTGATGGACGACGGCACCTACCGCCCGGTCGACCCGACAACCGTCGCGCTGGAATTGTGGAGCGCGCTGCACGGCGTCGCGGCCATGTTGATCGCCAAGCCACACCTGCCGTTCGGCGACGCCGAGGCGTTTGCCGACCGAGTGCTGTCCTCCGTGTTCTGTGGGCAATTGGTAATGGGATACTGCGGCCGAGACGCCACACCCCAGATGTTGGCGGCATGGGTGGCGGCGCATCGGCCGCCGGAGGAGTCGCGGAAATGACGCAGGCAGCCGAGCGCACGATCGACAACCCGTTCTTCGCGCGTGTTTGGCCCGTCGTCGCCGCCCACGAGACCGAGGCGGTTCGGGCGCTGCGCCGCGAGAACGTGGCCGGGCTGTCGGGGCGGGTGCTGGAAATCGGCGCTGGTGTCGGGACGAACTTCGCCAACTATCCGCCGACGGTCGAGCAGGTGATCGCCGTCGAGCCCGAGCCCCGGCTGCGAGCCCACGCCCGCGTCGCGGCCGCGGCGGCGCCGGTGCCGGTCGTGGTGATCGGGGAGACTGCCGAGGCGTTCAGCGACGGCGAGCTCTTCGATGCCGTCGTGTGCTCGCTGGTGTTGTGCTCGGTGCGCGACGTTCCCGGGGTGCTGGGCCGGATGTACTCGCTGCTGCGGCCGGGCGGCGAGCTGCGATTCCTCGAGCATGTGGCCAGCGCCGGCGGGCGGGGCCGGCTGCAACGGTTTGCCGACGCGACGCTGTGGCCGAGGCTGTTCGGCAACTGCCACACCCATCGCGACACCGAGCGCGCGATCGTCGACGCCGGGTTCGAGGTGGACACGTCGCGGCGGGAGTGGACGCTGCCGATATGGGCGCCGTTGCCGGTGTCGGAGCTGGCGCTGGGCCGCGCCCGGCGGCCCTAGTTTTTTCGCCGGGACTGCGCTCAGCGCGTCGGTCGGGGGGTAAATCGCGATCTGTGCGCAGTCTCGAGGGCTAAGCAGAATTAAGCAGCGCCGGGAGCCGCTGCAGCAGCTCCGGCAACGCCTGGCTCGCGCTCTCGCGGATGCTGATCGTGGCGCTGCGGGTGAGCGGCGTCGGCTCGGGGTTGACCTCGACGACGACGGCGCCGCGGGAGAGCGCCAGGTCCGGCAGCCCGGCCGCCGGGTAGACGATCGCCGAGGTCCCCACCACCACCATCACGTCCGCGGACTGGGTCGCATCCACCGCGTGCTGCCACGGCTCGTCGGGCAGCGGCTCACCGAACCACACGATGTCCGGCCGGATCAGGCCGCCGCAGTGGCACACCGGGGGTTCGACCTCTACGGCCGGCTCGGCCATTCGGGGCAGCGGCCCGGTGTAGTCCATACCGCAACGGTCGCAACGGAATTCGAAGAGGCTGCCGTGCAAGTGGTGCACCGGGGAGCTGCCGGCGCGCTCGTGCAGGTCGTCGACGTTCTGGGTGACCACGGTGACATCCGCGTGGTCCTGCCACGCGGCGATGGCGAGGTGCCCGGCGTTGGGTTCGACGTCGGCGACGAGATAGTGGCGCCACAGATACCAGCCCCAGACCCGTTCCGGGTTCTTGCGCCACCCTTGCGTGCTGGACAGCTCGTAGGGATCGAAGCGGGCCCACAATCCGTTCTTGTCATCCCGGAATGTCGGCACGCCGCTCTCCGCGGAAATCCCCGCGCCGCTGAGCACAGTTACTCGCATCCCACAAAGATAGTCGTGCTTGGGACATACTGAAGAAGTGGAGCTGCGGGATTGGCTGAAGGTCGACGTGAAGGCGGGCAAACCGCTGTTCGACCAGCTCAGAACCCAGGTCATCGACGGGGTTCGGGCGGGTGCCTTGCCGCCCGGTTCCCGGCTCCCGACGGTGCGTGACCTGGCGGGCCAGCTCGGGGTCGCGGCAAACACCGTGGCGCGGGCCTACCGCGAGCTGGAGTCGGCGGCGATCGTCGAAACCCGCGGGCGCTTCGGCACTTTCATCTCCCGTTTCGACCCGACCGACGCCGCGATGGCGGCGGCCGCCAAGGAGTACGTCGAGGTGGCCAAGGCGCTGGGGCTGACCAAGTCCGACGCGATGCGCTACCTCACCAGCATGCCTGACGAGTGACGTTGGCGCGCAAGGCAATCAGCGCAAAACTTTGTCCAGCGTGCGCAGGTTACGGGTCGTCGTCGAGGACTTGTAGCGCGGCTTGCCCATCGTCTTGCCGATCGTGCTGTCCAGCGTGGCGCCCTTTGGGACCTGCCAGTAGACGACGCCGTCACCGCGGCTGATCTTCTCGTCGGCGCCGCCGCCCAACTTGGCGAGTTCGTCGAGCACCCCCTTGTCGGCGACGAAGGTGACGTAGGACTGGTACCCGTCGACCTCGCGCTCGAACGGGTAGGCCTCGACGACGGCGCGCACCGTGTCGATGTCGTACACCAGAACCCACGCGTCATAGCCGAACCTCTCGCGCAGCGTGGCCTCGGCCTTCTTGCGGACAGCGGCTGCCCCGGCGGACGACTCGAGCAGCACGTTGCCGCTGGCCAAGATCGTGCGGACGCTGGCGAACCCCGCCTCGGTCAACGCGCTCGCGACCTCCGCCATCTTCAGGTTGACGCCGCCGACGTTGACGCCCCGCAGGAACGCCGCGTATCTGGTCATGTTCCGATTTCACCACGACGTAGGCTTTCTCCCATGGGGCGCCAAGTCTTCGACGACAAGCTGTTGGCCGTGATCAGCGGGAACTCCCTCGGGGTGCTGGCCACCATCAAGCGCGACGGGCGGCCCCAACTGTCGAACGTGAGCTATCACTTCGACCCGCGTGAGCTGGTGGTGCGTGTGTCGATCACCGAGCCGCGGGCCAAGACCCGCAACCTGCGCCGCGACCCGCGCGCCTCGATCCTGGTCGACGCCGACGACGGATGGTCGTATGCCGTCGCCGAAGGGACGGCGGAACTGACGCCCCCGGCCGCAGCGCCCGACGACGACACCGTCGAGGGCCTGATTGCCTTGTATCGCAACATCGCCGGCGAGCATCCGGACTGGGACGAGTACCGGGAGGCGATGGTCACCGACCGGCGGGTGCTGATGACGCTGCGGATTTCGCACGTCTACGGCATGCCGCCGGGCAAGCGGTAAAAACCACAAGCCAGCCGCGGCCGTCCAGGCTAGGCTGCCGGTATGGCCGAATCCAACCCGCAAGAAGAGGACGACACGAAGCGCAAGTTCCGTGAAGCCCTCGATCGCAAGAAGGCGAAGTCGTCGGGCGCTTCGGAGCACAAAGACGGCGGCGACAAGCACCCGCGCGCGCACGGCCCCGTGGAGAGCCGCCGCGAATTTCGCCGCAAGAGCGGCTAATTCACCTGCGCCCTGTCCACCAGCTGCGGGGTCAGGCCGAATCGATCGACGAGCAGCAGCCAATCGCCGGCCGCGACCGAATAATCGGCCGGCCGGTTCACCCGATCCGGGACCGTGCCGCGCCACGCGAACCGCGATGAGAAGTCCAGCATGCCGCGGTACTCCTGGCATCCGATCGGCATGGGCTCCACGCCGGGAACGCACAGCACGAGAACGGGCGACGGCTTGGGTTGCTTGTAGGACGGGCCGTTTCGCCACCGCCGGCATTTGTAGGTTTCCGGCGTCGCGGTCACCTGCGCAGTAGGAGCCGTCGCGATGACCGCCCCGTTGCTCGCGTCGAGCACGCGGATGGAATCCGCGTTCAGCTCCAGGGCCACCAGTGGTTGCGAGGCCGACGCGAAGAGTCGTTGTTTGCCCACCACGGACCACGTCGACATCTGTTGCGCCAATTCCATGTTGGGATACAGCAGACAGCGAGTGAGTTCCGTCGGCCCGGGTTGGTGCGCAGCCATGCGACTTCGGCGGCCGACGATGGCGAGCAGCTCGTCGAAATCCGACGGCCACAACCAGGCGTCGACGTAGCCCTGGGGCGGCTCGTCGAGCCGCGTTCCGGCGGCCACGCGATGATCCCGTCCACCGAGGACAAAGTGATGGCTACCGGACCGCAGATGCAGCGCGCTACCCATGACCTTGGTCGCGCTGCCGTACGCCCAGAGGCCAAGCGTCGCATCACTGAACGAGAAGACACCACCGTGCCGCTTCTTGACGGTGACCTCGTCGCCCGTGATGGAGATGCGGACCTCCCCGGTGGCGCGCCAACCGACATAGAGCAGCGCGATCACGACGAGGACGACGCCGACCACTGCTGCGGTGGGCGTGTGCTCCCATCCCGCCGGGGCGTGGTCCGCCAGGTAGATGCCCCCGTAGACCGCGGCCAGCGCCACCCCCATGACGATGAAGTAAATCCAGTTGGGTCGCGCCTCGTCGGTGATCATTTTCGACATCGCTTTGGACAGCGGGAACGGGAGCTTGGCCACGAACTGCCGTCCGGCGGTCGACTCGTCCCGCACGCTCATGCCGAGAAGGATGCCACCGGTTCAGTCGGGTGTGAACAGGCCGATCGACGGGTCGGCCTGGCCGGGCTGCCCGCGCAGGCTGCCGCGGGTGCTCGGGTGTCCGAAGTCCAGTTCCGACGGGTCCTTCTGGTACGCCCAGTCCGCCACGATCGTGCGTTGACCGAACTTCCAGCGGCCGTCGTGTTTGAGGTACCGATCCAGATACCGGCCGCCGATTATGACGTCGATGTCGTGTTCGGGACCGGCGAAGGTGTGAAACACCAGGCAGTAGATTTCACCGCGGCCCGCGTCGCCCTCGATCACGAAATTCGTTGTGGTGACGTTGTGTTGGGAGACCCGCACGTAGGGTTCCGCCGCGCGCAGCTGGTCGATGAACTGCTCGACGCCACCCGTCGAGAACGAGCCGTGTGAGTCGGTCGCGTCGGGGTGGTAGAGGGCGCGCAGCGCTTCATAATCGGCGCGGTCGACGGCGCGGCAGTAGGCATTGACGAGCTGATGCAGTTCGTCCCGGGCCAGCATCAGTTCCAATTTGGCCTCATCCACCACCACGCCACGATAGCCCGGTGGTCAGGGCGCTAGAGTCGGCGTATGTCGAAGCTCTGCCTGGCGCAGCAGCCCGAGGCCGACGCGCTGCTGGAAGACGACCCGTTCGCGTTGCTGATCGGCATGCTGCTGGACCAACAGGTGCCGTTCGAAACCGCGTTCGCGGGGCCGAAGAAGATCGCGGACCGGATGGGCGGCCTGGACGCCGGCGAGATCGCCGCCTACGACCCGGACAAGTTCGCCGCGTTGTGCGCGGAAAGTCCTGCGGTGCACCGCTTCCCGGGATCGATGGCCAAGCGCATCCAAGCCCTGGCGCAGATCATCGTGGAGGACTACGACGGCGACGCCGCCGGACTGTGGAAGGCCGGTAAGCCCAACGGCAAGGAGTTGCTGCGCCGGCTCAAGGGGCTGCCCGGTTTCGGCGAGCAGAAGGCGAAGATCTTCCTGGCGTTGCTCGGTAAGCAGTACGGCGTGACGCCGACGGGCTGGCGCGAGGCGGCCGGCGATTTCGGCAAGGCGGGCACGCACCTGTCCGTCGCCGACATCGTCGACGCCCATTCCCTTGGACAGGTGCGGTCGTATAAGAAGCAGATGAAGGCAGCAGCGAAGGGAAAGGCGGCAACGTGAAGACACACATCACGTGTCCATGCGGCGAAGCCATCACGGGCAAGGACGAGGACGAGCTGGTCGAGCTCACCCAGGCTCACCTCGCCAGCGCCCACCCGGGCCTCGAGTACGACCGTGACGCCATCCTGTTCATGGCGTACTAGCTAGCCTCCGTCCGTCGCCGACAGCTGCTGCAGGACGCGCAGGAACAGGCGACGGTCTTCGGCGGACAGTCTCCCGAGCCAGCGCTCTTCGCCGCGCTGAATGTCTTCCTGCGCGGCATCTTTCGCGGCCCGACCCGCCTCGCTGAGTTCAAGCAGGCGCACGCGGCGGTCGTCCGGGTCGGGCCGGCGCTCGATATAGCCCCGGTCCTGCAAGTCGTCGAGCGTGGGGATGATGCGCGTCTTGTCGGCGCCGATCGCCTCGGCGAGCGCGGCCTGGCTGCGCACCGGCGAGCGATCGAGCGCGCTCAGCACGATGTAGCCCCACATCGACAACCCGTGCGATTCCAGCACCGGGACCTCGGCCGCCATCATCTCGCGGACCAGCGGCCCCATCATCGCCGCGAGATCGGGACGCCTCGCCCTCGCCATGCTGGAAGCGTAGCGTTGACAGATAATATGCAGATGCATACGATCTACGAATGCATACTATTTCCGATGTCCGACCGTTCCACCGCGCCGCCGTACAGGCTTCCGTCGACGTCGTCGCGGGCGTCACGCGCGACGACCTGTCCCGGCCGACGCCCTGCGCGGGCTGGGACCTGTTGGACCTGCTCGCACACATGACCGCGCAGCATCGGGGGTTCGCCGCGGCCGCCCGCGGCCACGGCGACAGCGCGACCGTTTGGGAGGCTGACCGCGTGGTCGACGCGGTCGCGGCCGACCCCGGCGGCACCTACGCCGCGGCCGCCGCCGACGTGCTCGACGCGTTCGCCGCCGACGGCGTGCTCGACGCGAGTTTCTCGTTGCCCGATTTCGGGCCGGGGGCGGCCTTCCCCGGCGCGATCGCGATCGGCTTCC
>NZ_AUWQ01000082.1 GCF_000455205.1 Mycobacterium sp. UM_CSW
CGGCGGCCGCGGCGGCAGCGGCGGCCGCGCGGGAGGCGGCGCGAGCGCGCAGGCGCCGGCGCGCCAAGCGGCACGACCACGGCGACGAATTTCTCGATATGAACGTCGACGTCGACCCGGACTGGGACGAGCCGCCGTCGACGACGGCGTCCGAACGGAGCGGCGGCACGCTGGGGTTTGCCGGCACGGCACCGCGGGAGGCGGTCGCCGAGGCGGCCGGCTTAACCACACTGGGTGGCAGCGAATTGGGTGGCGGCTTAAGGGCGCCGATGTTGCCGGGCACCTGGGACCCGGACGCGGCGGCGACGGCGGGCCGTCAGAAACCGTCGGCGTAATGTCGGTTGAGTGCGTAGCGAAGGTGATACCTGGGACATCACAACGAGTGTCGGTTCGACGGCGCTGTTCGTAGCGACCGCCCGAGCGCTGGAGGCGCAGAAGCCCGACCCACTGGCCGTCGACCCGTACGCGGAGTTGTTCTGTCGGGCCGTCGGCGGTCACGCGGCCGACGTGCTCGACGGCAAGGACCCCGACCACCCGCTGAAGTCCGAGGACTTCGGCGTGCATTTCGTCAACTTCCAGGGCGCCCGCACCCGGTACTTCGACGAATACTTCCGCAGGGCCGCCGAGGCGGGCGTGCGGCAGGTCGTCATCCTGGCTGCCGGGCTCGATTCGCGCGCCTACCGGCTGGACTGGCCGGGCGCCACGACGATCTTCGAGCTGGACCGCCCGCAGGTCCTGGACTTCAAGCGCGAGGTGCTCACCGAGCACCGCGCCCAACCGCGCGCCGACCGTCGCGAGATCGCCGTCGACCTCCGGGACGACTGGCCGCAGGCCTTGCGGGACAGCGGTTTTGACGCGGCCAAGCCGTCCGCCTGGATCGCCGAGGGCTTGCTGATCTATCTGCCGGCCAGCGCGCAGGAGCAGCTGTTCACCGGCATCGACGGCCTGGCCGGCCACGGCAGCCACGTCGCGATCGAAGATGGCGCGCCGCTCGCGCCCGAGGAATTCGAGGCCGCGGTCGAGGAGGAGCGCGCCGCCGCCGACGGCGACCGGCGCCTGTTCTTCCAGTTGGTCTACAACGAGCAGCACGCGCCGGCCGCGGAGTGGTTCGGCGGGCGCGGATGGACGGCCGTCGGCACCCCGCTCGCCGATTACCTGCGACAGGTCGGGCGCCCGGTGCCCGGCCCGGACACCGAAGCCGGGCCGATGATCGCCCGCAACACCCTGGTGAGCGCCGTCAAGGACTGACGGGAACTTTCCCGCTCCAACTAGCGACTACTCCTACGGGCTCGTGACGCCGCCCAACAGCCCACGCGGCCGTCAAGTCCAGCCCGGATCGTTAAGGAGTCGTCGCTATGACCGCGCCCGTGTGGATGGCGTCGCCGCCGGAGATCCATTCGGCGCAGCTGAGCAGCGGTCCGGGACCCGGCGGGCTGCTGGCCGGCGCCGCGGGATGGAGCTCGCTGAGCGCGACGTACGCGTCCGTCGCCGACGAACTGGCGTCCATCCTGGCCGCGGTCGAGGCCGGGGCGTGGGAGGGGCCCACCGCGGCGCAATATGCGGCCGCGCACGTGCCCTACCTGGCCTGGCTGATGCGGGCCAGCGCCAACAGTGCATCGGTGGCCGCCCAGCACGAGACCGCCGCCGCCGCCTACACCGCCGCGCTGGCCGCGATGCCCACCCTGGTGGAATTGGCCGCGAATCACACGATCCACGCGGTGCTGGTGGCGACGAACTTCTTCGGCATCAACACGATTCCCATTGCGCTGAACGAAGCCGACTATGTCCGGATGTGGATCCAGGCGGCCACCACCATGGCCACCTACCAGACCGTCGCCGGCACGGCGGTGGCGTCGGCGCCGCAGACCGATGCCGCGCCGCAGATCCTGCACGCCGCCGATGACAACAGCGACGGCAGCGACACCGGCGACAGCGGAGACATCATCGACAACGACGGCGGTGACCCGACGCAATGGAGTTGGTGGGTCAACCGGCTCACCGAAGTTACCCAGACGCTGGGCCGCGACCTCGAGGAATTCCCTGAAAACCCCGCCGAGTCCATAGCCCAGGTCGAGAACGACGTCCCGCTACTGGTTGCGGACGAATTCACTCATGTGGGGGAAGTCATCGACACCTTCCCGCAGCTGCAGGCGGTTATCCCGCTCGCGCTCATCACGCCGCTCGGCGCCGGTTCGCTGGCCGGGTTCGCCGGCCTGAGCGGGCTGTCGGGGATCCAGCCCGGCCCGGCCCCCGCCGTGGTGACCGCACATGTGCCCGACGCGCCCGCCATGCCGGCGCCCGCCGGCTCCCCGGCTGTAGCCGTTGCCTCCACCGCCCCGGCCCCGACTTCGGCTCCGGCCCCGGCTCCCGCGCCGGCCGCCGCGTCGGTGGCGGCCGGGGTCCCGCCACCGCCCCCCGCGGGCGTTGCCGGGGGCCCCTTCCCCTACCTGGTGGGCGGGCCGACCATCGGGACCGGCACCGGCATGGGTACCGGCGCTCAGCGGAAAACACCCGAGCCCGATAGCGCGGCGGCCGCGGCTGTCGCCGGGGCGTCGGCGCGCGAACAGGAACGGGCGCGCCGGCGGCGGCGGGCGGCGATGAACGACCACCACCGCGGCTACCGGTACGAGTACGCCGATCCGGAGTGGGAGACGGACGACGAGCCCGGTTTCGACACGGCCGCGACGGCCGCGTCCGACGTCGGCGTGGGGCCACTGGGCTTCGCCGGAACCGCCCGCACCCAGGTGGCGCCGGCGGCGGGCCTGGCCACCCTGGCGGGCGACGAGTTCGGCGGCGGCCCGTCGGTGCCGATGATGCCCCAAACTTGGCCTCCGGATGCTTTTGATAATGAAAACGATTTTCAGTAAGCTCAGCTGGTCGAGGTGGTCCTGCTGCGGAATGTCCAGGTCAGCGGCCGCGAAGGGGGAGGCGGTGGCGCAACGCGCGTAAGCCGGGGGCGCCTCGACAACAAGCTTAGGCAATGCTAACTTCAGGCAGGTTAGGTTAGGGGAAGCTACATAGATGGGAAGTAACAGCCGTGGAACGCGGTGACGCCGGCGTGCTCGCAGCCCGGCCTACGCATTCTCGTCCAGACGGCAGGGTCGACGCCGATATCGTCAGCCGGTTCGCGACATGTTGTCGCGCCCTGGGGATCTCGGTGTATGAGCGCCAGCGCCCGGCTGACCTGGCCGCGGCCCGCTCCGGCTTCACCGCGCTCACGCGCATCGCCCACGATCAATGCGACGCCTGGACCGGGCTCGCCGCCGCCGGCGACATCTCCCTGCGTGTGCTGGAGGCCGTCTCACGCACCGCGGCCACGGCCGGCACGTTGCAGCGCCACGTGGAACTGGCGCCCGGCGCCCTGGGCTTCCGCTACGAGACCGGGCTGTACCTCCAATTCCGCGCCGTCACGCCCGACGATCTCCACCTCGCCTACGCGGCGGCGCTGGCAACCGACGGACGGTTTGCCGACGCGGACCGGATCGTCGCCGGCCTCATCGAACGCCGCCCGAGCTGGCGCGAGGCCCGCTGGGTGGCCGTCGTCATCAACTACCGCGCCGAGCGCTGGTCGGACGTCGTCAAGCTGCTCACCCCGATCGTCAATGACGCCGACCTCGACGAGACCTTCTCGCACGCGGCGAAGGTCACACTGGGGACCGCGCTGGCCCGCCTGGGCATGTTCGCGCCCGCGCTGTCCTACCTCGAGGAACCCGACGGACCCGTCGCCGTCGCGGCGGTGGACGGCGCGCTGGCCAAGGCGCTGGTGCTGCGGGCGCACGTCGACGAGGAGTCGGCGAGCGACGTGCTGCACGACCTGTATGCGGCCCACCCCGCCAACGAGCAGATCGAACAGGCCTTGTCCGACACCAGTTTTGGGATCGTGACCACCACGGCGGCCCGCATCGAGGCCCGCACCGATCCCTGGGATCCCGCCACCGAGCCCAGCGCCGACGACTTCATCGACCCGGCCGCCCACGAGCGCAAGGCCGCGCTGCTGCACGAGGCCGAACGCCAGCTCGCCGAGTTCATCGGGCTCGACGAGGTCAAGAACCAGGTGTCCCGGCTGAAGAGCTCGGTGGCCATGGAGCTGGTGCGCAAGCAGCGCGGGCTCGCCGTGGCGCAGCGCACCCACCACCTGGTCTTCGCCGGGCCGCCCGGGACCGGTAAGACCACCATCGCCCGCGTCGTCGCCAAGATCTATTGCGGCCTGGGCCTTTTGAAGCGGGAGAACATCAGGGAGGTGCATCGCGCCGACCTCATCGGTCAGCACATCGGCGAGACCGAGGCCAAGACGAACGCGATCATCGACAGCGCCCTGGACGGGGTGCTGTTCCTCGATGAGGCCTATGCCCTGGTGGCCACCGGCGCCAAGAACGACTTCGGGCTGGTGGCCATCGACACCCTGTTGGCGCGCATGGAAAACGACCGCGACCGGCTGGTGGTCATCATCGCCGGCTACCGGGCCGATCTGGACAAGTTCCTCGACACCAATGAGGGCCTGCGGTCCCGGTTCACCCGCAACATCGACTTTCCCTCCTACACGCCCGGTGAGCTGGTGGAGATCGCGCACAAGATGGCCGAGCAACGCGACAGTGTCTTCGAGCCCGCCGCGCTCGAGCACATGGAAGCCCTGTTCTCGAAGCTGGCCACCGACTCCACGCCCGACGCCAACGGAATCTCGCGGCGCAACCTCGACATCGCGGGCAACGGCCGGTTCGTCCGCAACATCGTCGAACGCTCCGAGGAGGAACGAGAATTCCGGCTCGACCACTCCGAACACGCCGGAACCGGGGAATTCAGTGACGAGGAGCTGATGACGATCACCGACCAGGACGTCGAGAAGTCGGTGGAGCCGCTGCTGCGCGGCCTGGGGCTGTCGGTGCCGGCATGACCAATACCAATCATGAGCCGGACGGCGAATGGGCAGGTGCTCGGCGTTCGTTTACCTCACGAACCCCGGTCAACGAGAATCCCGACAGGGTGGAATACCGGCGCGGCTTCGTCACGCGCCACCAGGTGACCGGCTGGCGTTTCGTGATGCGCCGGATCGCCTCCGGCATCGCCCTGCACGACACCAGGATGCTCGTCGACCCGCTGCGCACCCAGTCGCGCGCGGTGCTGATGGGCGCGCTCATCCTCATCACCGGGCTGGCGGGCTGCTTCGTGTTCTCGCTGATCCGGCCGAGCGGCTCGGCGGGTAACAACGCGGTGCTTGCCGACCGGTCGACCGCCGCGTTGTACGTGCGGGTGGGCGAGGATCTGCACCCGGTGCTCAACCTGACCTCGGCCCGGCTGATCGTCGGCAAGCCGGTCAACCCGACCACGGTGAAAAGCTCTGAGCTGGACCGGTTTCCGCGCGGCAACCTGATCGGCATTCCGGGCGCGCCGGAGCGAATGGTGCAGAACGCCTCGCGCGACGCCGACTGGACGGTGTGCGACGCGGTGAGCGGAACGTCGCACGGCGCCCACAGCACGGGTGTCACGGTGGTCGCCGGTCGCCCCGATGGTGACGGCGCGCGGGCCGGCGCGATCCACCCCAATCAAGGCATCCTGGTCGATAACGGCACCGGCACTTGGCTGCTCTGGGACGGCAAGCGCAGCCAGATCGACCTGGCCAACCACGCGGTGACCAACGCGCTGGGCCTCGGTGTCGAGGTACCCGCGGCGCGGCCGATCGCACAGGGTTTGTTCAACGCGATCCCCGAGTCGCCCGCGCTCGCGCCGCCGTCGATCCCGAATGCCGGTGCACCCGCGGGCTTTTCGGTGCCGGCCCCGATCGGCGGCGTAATCGTCTCCTACGGGCTGGAGCAGAACCAGCGCTACTACGCGGTGTTGCCCGACGGCCTGCAGCAGGTTTCGCCCGTGCTGGCCGCGATCCTGCGCAATTCCAATTCCTATGGCCTCGACCAACCGCCGCGGCTAGGCGCCGACCAGGTGTCCAAGCTGCCGGTGTCGCGGATGCTCGACACGACCCGCTACCCCGACCAGCAGGTCGCCCTCATCGACGCGGCCAAGGATCCCGTCACCTGCGCCCACTGGAGCAAGCCGGCCGGGGCAGCAACCAGCTCGCTCGGCCTGCTCTCCGGCTCGGTGCTGCCGGTGTCCGAGGGGATACGCACCGTCGACCTGGTCGGTGGTGGCGCCCCGGGCGTCGCGGCCCGCGTCGCCCTGGCGCCGGGCACCGGCTATTTCACGCAGACCGTGGGCGGCGGGCCGGCCGCCCCGGCCGCCGGATCGTTGTTCTGGGTCTCCGACACCGGCGTGCGCTACGGCATCGACACGGAAACCGGTGACGGTGCCGTCCGCAGCAAAACCGTTGAGGCCCTGGGCCTGAACCCGCCTGCGGTCCCCGTGCCGTGGTCGGTCCTGTCACTGTTCGCGCCGGGTCCGACACTGTCGCGCGCCGACGCGCTGCTGGCCCACGACGGCCTGGCGCCCGACGCCAGGCCCGGGCGCCCGGTTTCGGCGGAGGGGGAGGGCCGATGAGCCGGCTGATCTTCGAGGCGCGCCGGCGGCTGGCGCCGCCCGCCACCCGCAAGGGCACCATCACCATCGAGGCGCCCCCGGAGCTGCCCCGGGTCATTCCGCCGTCGTTTCTGCGTCGCGCGATGCCGTACGTGCTGGTGCTCCTGATCGTGGGCATGGTGGTGGCGCTCGTTGCCACCGGGATGCGGGTGATCTCCCCGCAGACGCTGTTCTTCCCGTTCGTGCTGCTGCTCGCGGCGACCGCGCTCTATCGCGGCAACGACAACAAGACGCGCACCGAGGAGGTCGACGCCGAACGGGCCGACTACCTGCGCTACCTGTCGGTGGTCCGGGACAACATCCGAACGCAGGCCGCCCAGCAGCGGGCGGCCGCCGAGTGGTCCCACCCGGACCCGGCCGGCCTCGCGGCGGTGCCCGGGTCGCGCCGCCAGTGGGAGCGTGACCCGCACGATCCCGACTTTTTGGTGCTGCGGGCCGGACGTCACCAGGTGCCCCTCGACACCGCGCTGCGCGTCAACGACACCGCCGACGAGATCGACCTGGAACCGGTGTCGCACAGCGCATTACGCAGCCTGCTGGACACCCAGCGCACCGTGCGCGACGTGCCGACCGGTATCGACTTGACGAAGGTGTCGCGGATCACTCTGTTTATCGGCGCCGGCAGCGCCGAAGACGAAGCGCGGGCGGCGTTGCGTGCCTGGATCGCTCAGGCCGTGACGTGGCACGACCCGACCGTGCTCGGCGTCGCGCTGGCCGCCCGCGACCTGGAGGGCCCGGACTGGTCCTGGCTGAAGTGGTTGCCGCACGTCGACATTCCCGGCGAGCTCGACGGCGTCGGACCGGCCCGCTTCCTGTCGACGGACGCCGACGAGCTCGTCGCGATGCTGGGGCCCACGCTCGCCGACCGGCCCGCGTTCACGGGTGAGCCCGCGGATGCGCTGCGGCACTTGCTGATCGTCGTGGACGACCCCGACTACGACCTGAACGCCTCGGCGCTGGCGCTGGGCCGGGCGGGCGTCACCGTCGTGCACTATTCGGCCACGCAACCGCACCGCGAGCAGTATTCCGATCCCGAAAAGCCGATCCTGCGGGTCACGCGCGGCGCTATCGAGCGCTGGCAGACCGGCGGCTGGCAGCCGTACATCGACAACGCCGATCGACTCGGCGCCGCCGAGGCCGCGCACCTGGCCCGTCAGCTGTCGCGGTGGGACTCCAACCCGACGCACGCCGGATTGCGCTCCGCCGCCACCCGCGGCGCGACCTTCACCACGCTGCTGGGCATCCCGGACGCGTCGCAGCTGGACGTGCCCACGCTATGGGCGCCGCGCCGCCGCGACGACGAGTTGCGCGTTCCGATCGGCGTCACCGCGACCGGCGAGCCGCTGATGTTCGACCTCAAGGACGAGGCCGAGGGCGGAATGGGCCCGCACGGCCTGATGATCGGTATGACCGGCTCCGGGAAGTCGCAGACCCTGATGTCGATCCTGTTGTCGCTGTTGACAACCCACTCGGCCGACCGGCTGATCGTCATCTACGCCGACTTCAAGGGCGAGGCGGGAGCCGACAGCTTCCGGAACTTCCCGCAGGTCGTCGCGGTGATCTCGAACATGGCCGAGAAGAAGTCGCTCGCCGACCGGTTCGCCGACACGCTGCGGGGCGAGGTGGCGCGGCGTGAGACGCTGCTGCGCGAGGCCGGGCGGCGGGTTCAGGGCAGCGCGTTCAACTCCGTTACAGAGTACGAGAACGCCATCGCGTCCGGGCACGACTTGCCGCCGCTGCCAACGCTTTTCGTGGTTGCCGACGAGTTCACCCTGATGCTGGCCGACCACCCGGAGTACGCGGAGCTGTTCGACTACGTCGCCCGCAAGGGCCGCTCGTTCCGCATCCACATCCTGTTCGCGTCCCAGACCCTGGACGTGGGCAAGATCAAAGACATCGACAAGAACACCTCCTACCGCATCGGGTTGAAGGTGGCCAGCCCCAGCGTGTCCCGGCAGATCATCGGCGTCGAGGACGCCTATCACATCGAGTCCGGCAAGGAGCACAAGGGCGAGGGCTTCCTGGTGCCCGCCCCCGGCGCCGCCCCGATCAAGTTCCGCAGCACCTACGTCGACGGCATCTACGAGCCGCCGCAGAAGACCAAATCCCTTGTGGTGCAGTCGAATCCCGAGCCGAAGCTGTTCCCGGCCGGGATGGTGGAGCCCGATCACGGCACCGTGATATCCACCGGCGAGGACGAGGAATACGCCGGCCCGCCGCGCAAGCTGATCGCGACCATCGGCGAACAACTGGCGGGGTACGGCCCGCGGGCGCCGCAGCTGTGGCTGCCGCCGCTGGACGAACCGATCCCGCTCACCGAGGTGCTGGCCCGCGCCGGCGTGCCGCACGGGCAATGGCGGTGGCCGCTCGGCGAGATCGACAAGCCGTTCGAGATGCGCCGCGACCCGCTGGTGTTCGACGCCGCCTCATCGGCCGGGAACATGGTGATCCACGGCGGCCCGAAGTCAGGGAAATCGACCGCGCTGCAGACGTTCATCCTGTCGGCGGCCAACCTGCACTCGCCCCGCGAGGTCACGTTCTACTGCCTGGACTACGGCGGCGGACAGCTGCGGGCGCTGGACGGGCTGGCGCACGTCGGCAGCGTCGCGTCGGCGCTGGAACCCGAACGCATCCGCCGCACCTTCGGCGAGCTGGAGCAGCTGCTGCTGTCCCGCCAGCAGCGCGAGGCTTTCCGGGAAAAGGACGGCTCCGCCCCCGACGACGGTTACGGCGAGGTGTTCTTGGTCATCGACAACCTCTATGCCTTCGGCCGGGACAACACCGATCAGTTCAACACGCGTAATCCGTTGCTGGCCAAGGTGACCGAGCTGGTGAACGTCGGCCTCGCCTACGGCATCCACGTGGTGATCACCACGCCGAGCTGGCTGGAGGTGCCGCTGGCGATGCGCGACGGCCTCGGGCTGCGGCTCGAGCTGAAGTTGCACGACGCGCGGGACAGCAACGTGCGGGTGGTCGGCGAGCTGCGCCGCCCGGCCGACGCCGTCCCGCACGACCAGCCGGGCCGCGGATTGACCATGGCCGCAGAGCATTTCCTGTTCGCGGCGCCCCAGCTGGACCAGATCGACGCCATCAACGCCCGCTACCCCGGGGTCTCCGCGCCGCCGGTCCGGCTGCTGCCCACCAACCTCGCGCCCGACGCGCTGGGACCGCTCTACCGCGGCGCCGAGAAGGTGGTCATCGGTCAGCGCGAAGAGGACCTCGCTCCCGTCGTCCTCGACTTCGCCGAGAACCCACTGCTGATGGTGTTCGGCGACAGCAGGTCCGGAAAGACCACGCTGCTGCGCCACGTCATCCGCACCATCCGCGAGCACTCCACCGCCGACCAGGTGGCCTTCACGGTGCTGGATCGGCGGCTACACCTGGTCGACGAGCCGTTGTTCCCGGACAACGAATACACGGCCAACATCGACCGGGTCGCCCCCGCGATGCTGGGTCTGGCCAACATCATCGAGTCGCGGCGGCCCCCGGCCGGTCTGTCACCCGCGGAGCTGTCCCGCTGGACCTACCGCGGCCACACCCATTACCTGATCATCGACGACGTCGACCAGATCCCGGACACACCGGCGATGAGCGGGCCATACATCGGGCAGCGGCCGTGGACCCCGCTGATCGCCCAGCTTTCGCAGGCCGGCGATCTGGGGTTGCGGGTGATCGTCACGGCGCGTGCCACCGGTTCGGCCCACGGCCTGATGACCAGCCCGCTGCTGCGCCGCTTCAACGACCTGCAGGCGACCACGCTGATGCTGTCCGGCAACCCGCAAGACAGCGGCAAGATCCGGGGCCAGCGGTTTGGCCGGATGCCGGCCGGCCGCGCGGTTCTGTTGGGCGACAGCGACATTCCGACGTATGTGCAGTTGGTCAACCCGCTAGTCGGTGAGGCCGCCATGTTTGGTGATACGCAACAGAAGGGGAGTTAGTCATGACGTTGCGAGTGGTTCCCGAGGGGCTGGCCGCGACCAGCGCGGCCGTGGAGGCGCTGACGGCGCGGCTGGCGGCCGCGCACGCCGCGGCGGTCCCGGCGATTACCGCGGTGGTGCCGCCAGCGGCTGATCCGGTGTCGCTGCAGACCGCCGCGGGATTCAGCGCCCAGGGGCAGGAGCACGCCGCCATCGCCGCCCAAGGTGTCGAAGAGTTGGGCCGCGCCGGCGTGGGCGTGGGTGAGTCGGGCGCAAGCTATCTCGCCGGTGACGCGGCGGCGGCCGCGACCTACGGGGTGGCGGGCGGCTAGGAATGACCGCGCCCGTTTGGATGGCTTCGCCGCCGGAGGTGCATTCGGCGTTGCTGAGCACCGGTCCGGGACCGGGGTCGCTGCTTGCGGCCGCCGGGGCCTGGTCGGCGCTCAGCGCCGAATACGCCTCGGCGGCGGGCGAACTCAGCGGGCTTTTGGGCGCGGTACAGGCGGGCGCGTGGCAGGGGCCGAGCGCCGAGCAGTACGTGGCGGCGCACGCCCCGTACCTGGCGTGGCTGCAGCAGGCCAGCGCCGACAGCGCGGGCGTGGCGGCACAGCACGAGGTCGCCGCGGCGGCCTACACCAGCGCGCTGGCGGCGATGCCGACCCTGATGGAGCTGGCCGCCAACCACGTCATCCACGGCGTCCTGCTGGCGACCAATTTCTTTGGAATCAACACGATCCCGATCGCGCTCAACGAGGCCGACTACCTCCGCATGTGGGTGCAGGCCGCCACCACAATGGGCGCCTACCAGGCCGTCTCAGGCGGGGCGTTGGCCTCGGCGCCGCGCACCGCGCCGGCTCCCAACATCGTGAATCAGAACGAGGCGGCGCAGAGCAACCCGGTGTCGTCGGTCGTGAACTTCTACGAGCAAGGGGCCAGTCAATTCTCGGGGCTGCTGCAGAATCCGGTTGGGACGCTGCAACAGATCATCACCGCGTTCGCCACGAATCCCGCTGCGGCGCTGGTGGCCTACGCCCCGCTGATTTTCTTCGGTGCCTACGAGGTGATTTCACCGATCGCCACATACGGACCCATGCTCATGGCGCTGTCCCTCGGGGTGAGCCTGAGCCTGGGACAGATCACGCTGCCGCTGGGCGAGCTTGCCCCGATCGCGGCGCCGATTGCGGCGGGGGCGGTCGCCGCGCCTGCTCTCGCGTCAACCGCTTCCGCGGTGTGGCCGGTCGCC
>NZ_AUWQ01000083.1 GCF_000455205.1 Mycobacterium sp. UM_CSW
CCGCGCCGGTCCAGGTGGTCTTCACCGTGACGCTGGACCCCGGTCCGGCCGGTGCGACCGTCCAGTTGATCACCATGGACGAGTTCTCATCCTTCTCGATGACGGTGTGGCCGGCCACGTCGACGTCCACCTGCACGTCGCGCACTCGCGACTTGGTGGCCTGCAGCTTCCACTTGGCGACGGTGCCCGCACCCTGGCCGCCCTGCAGCACCTGGTACTCGCTGTACTGCGGGGACAGGATTTTCGGACGCACCTTCTGGTAGTCCGCCACCGCGGCAAGGGTGGCCTCGGGCCCGACGTTGATCAAGATCGTGCTGGCTGCGCTCACCTGGCCCATCAGGCCCGACTCCTCCTGCTAATCGCGCCCGCGCTCTGGTGCACGGGCTGTTTTCGAAGACTAGGGTATATCTGGTGCCTGTCCCTGGATCTGCACTCTCGGCTCACGCAGCGGGCGTCGATCGGTTGATGGCGAGTTATCGATCCATCCCGACGACGTCCGCCGTCCGGCTAGCCAAGCCCACCTCAAACCTGTTCCGCGCCCGCACCAAACGCGATTCACGCGGCCTGGACACCTCCGGTTTGACCGGCGTTCTCTCTGTCGATTCCGAATCCCGCACCGCCGACGTCGCCGGCATGTGCACATACGAGGATCTGGTGGCCGCGACCCTGCCGTATGGCCTTTCGCCACTGGTGGTTCCGCAATTGAAGACCATCACACTCGGCGGCGCGGTCAGCGGCCTGGGCATCGAGTCGGCGTCGTTTCGCAACGGCCTGCCGCACGAGTCGGTGCTCGAGATGGACATCCTCACCGGCGCCGGCGAGTTGCTCACCACGTCGCGCACCCAGCATCCCGACCTGTTCCGCGCCTTCCCCAATTCCTATGGGACGCTGGGCTATTCGACCAGAATTCGGATCGAGCTGGAACCCGTCGCGCCGTTCGTGGCGCTGCGCCACGTCCGATTCCGCTCGCTGCCCGAGCTGATCGCGGCGATGGAACGCATCATCGACACCGGCGGACAGGGCGGCACGCCCGTGGACTACCTGGACGGCGTGGTTTTCAGCGCCGACGAAAGCTACCTGTGCGTGGGCCGGCGGACCGGCACCCCGGGCCCGGTCAGCGACTACACCGGGAAAGACATTTACTACCAATCGATTCGGCACGACTCGGTCGGGGTGGAAGCCACTAAGGACGATCGGCTGACGATCCACGACTACCTGTGGCGCTGGGACACCGACTGGTTTTGGTGCTCACGAGCGTTCGGCGTGCAGGACCCGCGGGTGCGCCGCTGGTGGCCGCGGCGCTACCGGCGCAGCAGCGTCTACTCGAAACTCATCGCCCTGGACCAGCGTTTCGGCATCGCCGACCGGATCGAGAAGCGCCACGGGCGTCCGCCGCGCGAACGCGTGGTGCAGGACGTCGAGGTGCCGGTCGAACGGACCTGCGCGTTCTTGGAGTGGTTCCTGGACAACGTGCCCATCACCCCGATCTGGTTGTGCCCCCTGCGACTGCGCGATCACGAGGGCTGGCCGCTGTATCCGATGCGGCCGGATCACACATACGTCAATATTGGGTTCTGGTCGTCGGTACCGGCGGCCGGGGGAAGCGCAACGGGGGTGACGAACCGTGCCATCGAGGCCAAGGTCAGCGAGCTCGACGGCCACAAGTCGCTGTACTCCGACTCGTTCTACACCCGCGAGGAGTTTGACGAACTCTATGGCGGGGAGACATACAAAACCGTGAAAAAGACCTACGACCCCGACTCGCGTCTTTTGGACCTGTACGCAAAGGCGGTGCAACGGCGATGACGACAACCAAAGAGCCCCGCCACACCACTACGGGCAAGCTCAGCATGGCCGAGATCCTGGAGATCTTCGCCGCGACCGGGCGCCACCCACTGAAGTTCACCGCGTACGACGGCAGCACAGCCGGCAGCGAGGACGCCGAGCTGGGCCTGGACCTCTGTTCGCCTCGCGGCGCCACCTATCTGGCCACCGCCCCCGGCGAACTCGGCCTCGCCCGCGCCTACGTGTCGGGTGACCTGCAGACCTACGGCGTGCATCCCGGCGATCCGTATCCGCTGCTCAAGACGCTGACCGACCGGGTCGACTTCAAGCGGCCGTCGGCGCGGGTGCTCGCCAACGTCGTCCGGTCGATGGGCCTCGAGCACTTGCTGCCCGTCGCCCCACCGCCGGAGGAGGCGCCGCCGCGGTGGCGGCGTGTCGCCGCCGGTGTCATGCACAGCAAGACCCGCGACGCCGAGGCCATCCATCACCACTACGACGTCTCCAACACCTTCTACGAATGGGTGCTCGGCCCGTCGATGACCTACACCTGCGCGGTCTACCCGAACGCCGACGCGACGCTGGAAGAGGCCCAGGACAACAAGTACCGGCTGATCTTCGAGAAGCTGCGGCTGCAGCCGGGCGACCGGCTGCTCGACGTCGGCTGCGGCTGGGGTGGCATGGTGCGCTATGCGGCGCGACGCGGCGTCCGCGCGATCGGCGCCACCCTGTCGGCCGAGCAGGCGAAGTGGGCGCGGCGGGCGATCGAGGACGAGGGCCTGGCCGACCTCGCCGAGGTGCGCCACTCCGACTACCGCGACGTCGCCGAGGCGGGATTCGACGCCGTGTCCTCCATCGGCCTGACCGAGCACATCGGCGTCAAGAACTACCCCGCCTACTTCGGCTTCCTGAAGTCCAAGTTGCGCACCGGCGGGCTGCTGCTCAATCACTGCATCACCCGGCACGACAACAAGTCGACCTCGTTCGCCGGCGGGTTCACCGACCGCTACGTGTTCCCGGACGGCGAGCTGACCGGCTCGGGCCGCATCGTCACCGAGATCCAGGACGCCGGTTTCGAGGTGTTGCACGAGGAGAACTTCCGGCATCACTACGCGATGACGCTGCGCGACTGGTGCCGCAACCTCGTCGAACACTGGGACGAGGGAGTCGCCGAGGTCGGGTTGGCGACCGCCAAGGTGTGGGGCTTGTACATGGCGGCCTCACGTGTTGCCTTCGAGCAGAACAACCTTCAGCTGCATCACGTGCTGGCGGCCAACGTCGACGCCCGCGGCGACGACGACCTGCCGCTGCGGCCGTGGTGGACGCCTTAGCTCCGGCCTAGTCCGATGGTGGCGACCCGTTGCGCCCGGTCCCCCGCAAGCGGGAGGTGCCCCCAACGCGCGCTTACGATCGCCACTAGCCGCCGTCTATGCGGCGCGCGCCCAGCTCGTTCTGCAGCAGCTCGAGTGCGACCTCTTCCGGATCGCGCCGTGGGCCCGCCTCGGTGCGACCGGCCTCGGCAAGCATGTGTTCCTCTTCGTCTCGCTGAGACGAAGCCGCGTCGGCGGGCTCTTCCGGCGGCGCTTCCCGCAGGACCGGCGGTGGGGCGGTCGGCGCGGGCGCCGGGTCACCGACCTCGCAGCGCACCCGCCAGCTCACCCCCAGCGCGTCCTTGAGCGCCTCGGCGATGACGTCGGCGTTGCGCTGTTCGGACAGCCGCTTGGCCAGCGGCGCCGACGCGTGGGTCAACACTAACGTGTCGCCCTCCACCGCGCGGACCGTTGCGCCCGCCAGCATCACCTCCGTGGTGCGGGAACGCTGACGCACCTTGTCACGCACCGTCGGCCACATGGTCCGCACCGCCGACGCGTTGAGTTCGCCTGGGGCGGAGGCGGATTCGGGTTCGGGCGCGGGCGCGGGCGCGGGTACAGGTGCCGGTGCCGGAGCCGGTTCGGGGGCCGGCTCGGGCGTGGGCTCAGGTTTCGGCTGTGGCCGGGAAACGGTCACCCGCCGCGGCGGTGGGCTGGGCTCAGCGGCGGCCTCCGACGCCGGGATCGAGACGCCCAGCCGGGTCTCGATCCGCTCGATGCGTTGCAGCAGCGCCGACTCGGCGTCGCTGGCCGAGGGCAGCAGCAGCCGCGCGCAGATCACTTCGAGCAAGAGGCGCGGCGCCGTCGCACCACGCATCTCGCCCAGCCCGGCCTGCACGACCTCGGCGTAGCGGGTCAGCGTCGCCGGGCCGATGCGCGCCGCCTGCTCGCGCATCCGGTCCAGCACGTCCTCGGGCGCATCCACCACGCCGCGGCTCACGGCATCCGGAACCGCTTGCAGCACAATGAGATCGCGGAAGCGCTCCAACAGGTCGGTGGCGAAACGCCGCGGGTCGTGCCCGGCGTCGATCACCGACTCGACCGCGCCGAACAACGCGGCGGCATCCGCGGCGGCCAGCGCGTCGACGGCGTCGTCGATCAGTCCGACGTCGGTGGCGCCCAGCAGGCCCAGCGCTCGCTGATACGTCACGTGATTGCCCTCGGCCCCGGCCAGCAACTGATCGAGCACCGAAAGCGTGTCACGCGGCGAGCCACCGCCGGCGCGGATCACCAGCGGATACACCGCGTCGTCGACGACGACGCCCTCCTGCTCGCAGATCCGCCCGACCAGCGCCCGCATGGTCTTCGGCGGCAGCAGCCGGAACGGGTAGTGGTGGGTGCGCGACCGGATCGTCGGCAGCACCTTCTCCGGCTCGGTGGTGGCGAAGATGAAGATGAGGTGCTCGGGCGGCTCCTCGACGATCTTGAGCAGCGCGTTGAACCCGGCGGTGGTCACCATGTGCGCCTCGTCGACGATGAACACCCGGTAGCGCGACTGTGCCGGTGCATAGAACGCGCGGTCGCGCAGCTCGCGCGTGTCGTCCACGCCGCCGTGGCTGGCGGCGTCGAGCTCCACCACGTCGATGCTGCCCGGCGCGTTGGGCGCCAGCGCGACGCAGGATTCGCAAACCCCGCACGGGTTGGCCGTCGGGCCCTGCGCACAGTTCAACGACCGGGCCAGGATGCGCGCCGACGATGTCTTTCCGCAGCCGCGCGGCCCGGAAAACAAGTACGCGTGGTTGATTCGGCCGGCCTCCAGGGCGATGGACAGCGGCTCGGTGACGTGCTCCTGCCCTACTACTTCGGCGAAGGTTGCCGGTCGGTATTTGCGGTAGAGGGCCACGGTCAGCAGGCTACCGTCGCGGGCTGACTGAAGCCCGAGCGGCGTCGAGTGTGCATCCGCGGCTTTCAGCGTGAACGTGCGGCGGGAACTCGCCGGACTTTTCGCCCTGGGCGCACCGCGAAAGCCGTCAGCTCACACTCGACGGGGAGGACGCCAGCAGGGCCTCGGAGGCCGCCAGCAGCGCGCAGGTCGCCAGGCCGTCGACCGCGTCGCGCAGGTCCGGCAGCGACGGGAAGGTCGGCGCGATCCGGATGTTCTTGTCGTCGGGGTCCTTGCGGTACGGAAACGACGCGCCCGCCTCGGTGACCGCGATGCCCGCGTCCTTGGCCAGGGCGACGGTCCGCCGCGCCGTGCCGGGCAGCACGTCAAGGCTGACGAAATAGCCGCCCTTCGGGTCGGTCCACGAGGCGATCTTCGAGTCGCTCAGCCGCTGATCCAGGATCTCAAGCGTCAGCGCGAACTTGGGCGCCAGGATCTGCTGGTGGCGCAGCATCTGCAGGCGCACGCCATCGGCGTCGCCGAAGAAGCGCAGGTGCCGCAGCTGGTTCACCTTGTCCGGGCCGATCGACTTCTTGCCGGCGTACTGCAGGTACCACGCGATGTTGCCCAGCGACCCGCCCAGGAAGCTGACCCCGGCACCGGCGAAGGTGATCTTCGAGGTGGACGCGAAGACGTAGGGCCGGTTCGGGTTGCCGGCCGTGGCCGCCAGACCCAGCACGTCGACCTGGCGGATGAAATCGTGCGTCAGGGTGTGCACCGCGTACGCGTTGTCCCAGAACAGCCGGAAGTCGGGCGCGGCCGTGCGCATCTGCACCAGCCGGCGAACCGTCTCCCAGGAATAGGTGATCCCGGTGGGGTTGCCGAACACGGGCACCGCCCACATCCCCTTGATGGCGGGGTCGACGGCGACCAGCTCCTCGATCAGGTCGACGTCCGGCCCGTCGTGCAGCATCGGGACCGGGATCATGTCGATGCCCATGGTCTCGGTGATGGCGAAGTGGCGGTCGTAGCCGGGGACGGGGCACAGGAATTTGACGGCCGGCTCGTCCTTCCAGGGCCGCGGCGAGTCGACCCCGCCGTACAGCATCGAGAAGGCGACGAGGTCGTGCATCAGCTCCAGGCTGGAGTTGTTGCCGGCGATCAGGTTTTGCACCGGGATGCTGAGCAGCTCGCCGAAGATGGCCCGCAGTTCGGGCAGGCCGTGCAGACCCCCGTAGTTGCGGGTGTCGGTGCCCTCGGCGTCGCGGTAGTCGTCGCCGGGCAGGCTCAGTAGCTGGTTGGACAGGTCGAGCTGCTCCGGCGAGGGTTTCCCGCGCGTCAGATCCAGGGCCAGCTTCTTGGCCTGCAGATCCGCGTATTCCTGCTGATTGCGGGCGTGCACCGCGGCCAGCTCGTCAGGGCTGAGGGAGTCGAACGCCACCAGGGGACCTTTCGTTGTTGAACGCTGGATTCGAGGTCCGCCACACATCGGACATAGGGGACCCCGCGCACCCGACAGAGCCCATTGACCCTTGCTGCCTTCCGGCCCTGGGGGAGTTCACAGGATAGACGCCGCGCGGGGTCCTCCGGCGAGTCTAATACCCAAGCCCACAACAACCGGCAGCGACCGCGCGCCCCTCGGTTACCATGGCCCACGGAGGATTCGCCTAGTGGCCTATGGCGCTCGCCTGGAACGCGGGTTGGGTTAACAGCCCTCGCGGGTTCAAATCCCGCATCCTCCGCCACCGGTCGTCCTCGGTTTGAGGCGCGACCACGCACGGGGTTGTTTGGAATCGCTCTGAACGGCCTTTAGGCTGGCGTACCGGGCCGACGTGGCCCCGGTACCAGCATGAGGAGGCGTATGGGGCGCAAGGTCGCCATACCGTGGCACGCGTCGTTTTCGATCGCTGCCGGCGTCCTCTACTTCTTTTTCGTGCTGCCCCGCTGGCCTGAGTTGATGGGCGACACCACGCATTCGTTGGGGACGACGCTTCGGATCGTGACGGGTGCCCTGGTGGCCCTGGCCGCCCTTCCGGTGGTGTTCACCCAGTTGCGGACCCGAAAGCCGGAATTGGGGACGCCCCAGCTCGCCCTGTCCATCCGGCTCTGGTCGATCGTGGCCCACGTGCTTTCCGGCGTGCTCATCATCGGCACGGCGATCAGCGAGATCTGGCTCAGCCTGGACCACGCCGGGCGGTGGTTGTTCGCCGTCTACGGCGCCGCCGCCGCGATCGGCGTGATCGGCATCTTCGCGTTCTACCTGTCATTTATCGCCGAATTGCCGCCGCCACCGCCGAAACCGATCAAGCCGAAGAAGGCCAAGCAGCCCAAGAAGCGGGGCCTTCGCCGCCAGAAGGCGGACGAAGCCGAAGAAACCGAAGCCGAAGACACCGAGGCCGAACTCACCGAAGAGGCCGACGAGACCGCAGAGACCGAAGAAACGGAAGAATCCGAAGAAACGGAAAAGGCCGAAGAGCCCGTCGAGGCCAGCGCCGAGGCCGAGACGGAAGCCGAACCGGCCGCCGAGGAAGCCGAAGCCGCCGACGAGCCGCGGGGCGGATTGCAGAACCGCCGGCCTACCGGCAAGGGCTCACACCGGATGCGCCGCAGGCGCACTCGCGGCGGCGTCGCGCTCGACGAATAACTCAGCGGCGCCGCAGGCTCTCGACGTAGGCGGCGATGCGCCGCTGCGTCTCGTCCGAGCCCCAGAGCTGCCGCACCTCGCTGTCGACAAGCGCACCCTCGCGCATCCGGGTCAGGGTGGGGGCCCGTAGCTGCGCTTTCGTGTGCCGGTAGGCGTCGGTTGGGATGCCGCCCAGGTCGGAGGCCTCCGCCACCGCCGCCCCGAGCAGATCGTCGGCGACGACGCGGTGAGCGAGCCGGTTGGCGACGGCGTCCTCGCCTCGGTAGACACCGCCGCCGAGCACCACCTCTTCCGCGCGGTCCCCGCACGCGTACCGCATCACCTCGAGCGCGGCGACCGGAAACGCCACTCCGACCCGGACCTCGGTCGCCCCGATCTGTGCTTGTGGGCTGATCAGCCGGCGGTCGCAGGCACAGGCCAGCACGCACCCGCCGGCAATGGCGGCTCCGTTCACCGCGGCCACCGTCGGGCCCGGATAGCAGAACAGCGCCTCGAACGCCTCGGACAGCGCCGGGATCAGCCGGTCGGTGTAGGCCGAACCGCCGTCCACCACGCGGTTGAGGTCGACCCCGGCGCTGAACGCGCGACCGGCGCCGGTGACGACGAGCGCGGGGGCGCCCGAGTGCTGCAGCTCGCCCAGGGCGTCGGTCAGCTCCCTGAGCAGCTCGACGTCGAGGGCGTTGACGCGCCCGGAGGAAATCGTCAGGACCCGGACCGCGCCGGCGGCTTCGATCTCGATCACGATGACACGATGACGACGGGGATGTCGGTGTTCTCGTCGGTGTGATAGCTCGCGCACACCCGGTGGTAGCCGTCGGCGATCTGCAGCGGGACACCCGCCGTGAAGTCGCCGCGCACCAGCAGAATCGGTGACAACGCCTGCCCCTTCTTGATCTTGGACAGATCCGCGGCGACGTGCGGATTGTCGTCGGGAAGCAGCCTCAGTTGCGCCGCCCGCAGGATGTCCTTGGCCTTCTTGTGGCTGACGACTCCGGACTTCAGCTTTTCGGCCAACTCGTTGGCGGTGCCGGGCTCGGCGAGCAAGGCGAGGTAGTCGGCCGCCGCCGGGAAGTCATGCGCCTCAGGCTGTTCCAGCCATTTCACGCTCGCCATTGCGCGTCTCCCTTCGTGGGGCCGTGTCGAGGCAGCCTACCGGGTGACCGTCGAAATTGGGATCGGTAGCGACGCGGCCGGTCTGTACTTGCGCCCATGACGACGCCACTGGGGCGGCGCATGAAGGAAGGAACTGCAGTGAAACGTCTTCTCGTGGGAGCGATTGGAACCCTCGGCGTCGCCTCTGCGCTGGTGGGTTGCTCGAGCGGGGGCCACTCAGCCAGCCCGGCGTCGAGCACGGCGCCCAGTGCCTCCACCGGCACCGGCACCAACGCGCAGGTCAAGGTCGGCGGCACCGACCTGCCCGGCCTGAACCCGTCCGCGGTGACCTGCGTCAGGACCGGCGGCAAGATCGACATCGGCAGCGGCACCACCAGTGGGCCCCAGCAGGCGCTGGCCGTGGTGATGACCGACGCGAACCCCCCGGCGGTCGAGTCGCTCGCGCTCTTCGTCGACGGCAACGCCCTGTCGGTCAGCAACGGCATGGGTGCGAAGGTCGGCTCGGCCAACGTGTCGGTGGACGGCAAGACGTACACCATCACGGGACAGGCTCAGGGCGCCGACATGAAGAACCCGATGGCCGGGATGATCACCAAGGACTTCAGCATCAAGGTGACCTGCGGTTGATCGATCGAACGCCGAAGCGGCGGGCGTGCCCTCACTCAAACGCCCGCCGCTTCGGTTTCTCGCCACGTTCGCGGCGGCGGATTTATGATGCAGCCGTGTCGATCCCCGGCGAATTGGAGAACGCCCGCCGGTTGGCGTTCGCCGCCGACGAGAACTCGGCGCGGGATCTGCTGCTGTCGCTGGTGCCGCGCATCGAGCGGGAAGACCGGGACGACCTGATGCTGGAAGCCCTGGCACAGCTCGGTGAGATCTACCTGGCGCGGGGGGTGAATGACGGAGTGCGCGAGTCGATCCGGCGCATCCGCGACTGCCTGGCCGTCTATTCGGGCATTTCGGCCGGCACCATGCCGGAGGCTGCCGCACAGGTGCGGATGTCCGACGCCGAGGTGGCGCACATGATGGTGCGGTACTCGCAACGGGCGCAGTTTTTGGAAACGGGCCTGGCCGCGGCCCTCGGCGATCACGAGGGCGCCGCGGCGGCGCTGGCCGCGTTGTCGGACACGGCCCCCGAGGGTGATCTCGCCGACCTCGCCGACGAGCACGGCTACCTCGTCACCCACGCGCAGATGCTCTGCGCCAGCGCGCTCTGCGACGACGACCTTCACGTGCAATCGGTTCCGTTATGGGAGCAGGTGCTGGCCGCGCTGGAGGATCCGGATCGCCTGCGCAGCGACAGCCCGTTCGGCGACTATCTGCGGGTGGCGGCGGCCACCGAGTACGGCAGGTTCTGCGTCGAGACCGGGCGACTGGCCGAGGCCGAACCCTGGCTGCGCCGGGCGGGCGCCCGCGCGCAAGCGAACGGCTGGGAACTGGCAACGGCCAGAACACAATTGGAACGCGCGGCGGCCTGCTGGGCATCGGCGGACCACGCCGGCACCGAGCAGCTGGTCTCGGAGGCCTACCCCGTCATCGCGCGCTACGACCGTGCGCACGACATCGCTCGGTGCTGGCTCTACATGGGATTCACCCGGCTGGGGTCCGGGGCCCTCCAGGCGGCCGACGAGTGCTGGGAGCACGCCGAGCGGCACTGGCGCGACCTCGGAAAGCCGCTGTACCTGCACCGTATTCTGTTGCAACGCAGCTGGATCGCGATCTTTTGGAGTAAATTCGCCGACGCGGTCGAGCTAATCGCCCAGGCGCGGGAACTGCTCGACTCGTCGCCGCGCAGCAGTTGGCTGCAATACGCCCAGCTCGACAACCAGCTCGGCACGGTGTGGCGCGCGGATGCGCTGGCGGACCTCGGCTTCGACAGCTCGGGCGATCCCGACGAGACGCTGGAGGAAACCGAGGCGCGGCAGGCCGAGGGCCTGGGCATCCTCAAGGGCGAGATCGGCACCCCGGAATACTGGCGCGGCATGAGCAAGCTCGAACAGGCCGCGGAGCTCAAGGTGCCGGCCGCGCTCGCGGTCGACTCGGTCCGGTATTCGATCGCCGACGCCGACGCGCGATCACGTTGGGCGACCAGCGTTTCGGCGCCGATCCTGGCCGGCGCCTTCGCCGTCGCGTGGGAGTGGGAGAACACCGAGCTGATCAGTGAGCTGGTCGAATACCACAGTGCCCGAGGGACTTTCGACATGGAGCCGGAGCGCGCCAAGATCGGCGAGTGGGCGTCCACGGCCACCCCAGCGGTGCTCATCGAGGACGGCGAAGCGCTGGCCGCAGCAGGCCCGCCGGCGCTGGGTGGCCGGTCGCTCACGCGGCTGGGCCCGCTGCCGCCGCTGCAGATGCATCCGGATGCCGCGCCGATCCTTTGCCACTACCGCGAACTGGCGTTGCAGCGCTATGGCCGCGAGGTCACCGCCGGCGAACCCGCCTGGTCCACCTGGCCATGAGTAACACGGACCGGCCGACTCTCGTCCTGCGCTTCGCCGACGTCGGGATCGTCACGTACGGGAGCTTGCGGATCGTCGGGCAGCCGTCCAAGACGGTCAACTGGGTGATCGAGGATCCGATCCTGCTCGCGGCCCTGCAGGAACTGGCCGGCGCCCTACCGGAGCCCAACGGCACGGAAAGCCGTCGCGACGCCATCGAGCGGGCGCTGACGACAGGTCCCTTCGCGGCGCCGGACACCGAGTTGACGATGGCCTACATCCTCGGGGTGCTGCTCATCGGCGCGCCCGGTTGGCAGCTGCTGACGGAATGCGTGTCCACCCCGCGCGCAGTGTTGTTCGTCTCGCCCAGCGCTCGGCTGGCCCGCGTGCCGTGGGGCCTGCTGGCCGTGCCGAAATCGGGGCCGAGCAAGGAAGAGCTCGTGCGCGCGCGCCAGGATGCCATCACCTCCAGCGGCCGGGTGGCCGCCCAGATCCCTTGGCAGCTCGACGATATCGGCGCCCGCACCGATGGGCATCGGCTGATGGAACTGGTCGACGTGCTGATGGCGGTGCCACCCAACATCGTGCACTCGCTACGGGCGCCGGCCGGCTGGGACGCCCGGCGGCACGGGCCCCCGGTGCTGGTCCTCGACCCCCGCGTGCCCGGGCAGCGGCCGGACTCCGAGCTCGGCTCGGTGCTCGGGAGGCCGTCGGCGGCAACGCAATTGACGCAACACTTCGCCGGGCTGATGCGCCACCGACCGGTGCTGCCCGAAGTCGACGCCGCCGTCGAGCTGTTCCGCCGTCAGGATGCCGACCGCGTCTGGCTGGCCAAGCAGCTCGCACAATCCCCGAGCCGGCTCATGTATGTCGGCCACGCCAGTTCGGCGCACGGCCAGGCCGACCGCGCGGCGCTGCACCTGGCCTGCACGGCGGAGGTTCCGGGAGACGCCGAGCCCATCGGCGATCATCGCCCGCTGACCGCATCGGACCTGATGTCCTTGCAACTGCCCATCCCCCCACGGGTCGCCCTGCTGGCCTGCGGATCGGGCGGCGACTATCAATTCGACGAGGCGACCGGCCTGGTGGCGGCAATGGTCCTGGGCGGCGCCGAGCTGGTGAGCGCCACCTTGTGGTCACTGCCCACGTCCGCGGCCTATCGACGGTTCGCCGCCGCCGACGCAGCCGACCCGATGGCCGATGTCGTTGTCGCCGTGGACGAGGCGCACGACGGCGCCGACGCGGGGTGCGCGCTGAACCGTTGGCAGCGCGCGCAGATGCGCCGCTGGCGTGACGGCGTCCTGACCGCCAGCCCGCTCTACTGGGCCGCCATGGTCAGTTTCGCGGTGGACGGCGCGCGATAACGCACTCAGATCGACGCCAGCCAGGACGCGTTGACGGCCACCACATCGTCGGGCAGCGAAAGCTCCTCGCGGGCAGCGGGATCGAACGCCACCAGGACGACCAGGCCGGGGCGCAGCATCGACACGTCGGCATCGCCGTCACAGCGGGCCAGTTTCCCGATGAACGTCTCGCCGGACACGGCCACGACCTCGATGAAAACCTGGCGCTCGTCGCCGACGGTGCGCACGGTGCCGACTCCGACGGTGGGCCCCGCGGTGTTGCGGCGCGGAGCGAACGGGATCCGCACGACGCCCGACAGCAGCATGATCAGCTTTCTCATGCCACCAGGTTGGAACGCCCAAACGGCTACCGAACCCAACTTTTCGGCTACGGATATTTTCGGAGAGCCCCTATCCTGTCGGAATGAGCGCGGATTCGCAGGTTGCGACGGTCGTCGCCGCGGGCCACCCACGCCGGTCGGTGATCGAGGCCGCGTGGCGCGCGATCGGCCCCGGCGTCGAGGTGCTCAGCAGCGACGACGGCGGACCCTTGAGCCGGACCGTCAAGCGCATCATCGACCCCCTGGTGCTCCGGCTGCGATCCAACCCGCAGTATTCGGCCCCCGTCGTCGCACCGGACACCGCAGCGGCCATGCACGAGCTCATCATCGGCAACGCGCGCGAATTACGTTCCGCCGCAGCGTGGTTCGACACTCTCAAGCTCGAGCGCCGCAGGCAGCGCATCCGCACCGGCAACGCCCAGGAATTGTACTTCCCGGTGTGCTTCGAGCTCGCCGTGACGAAAGGCCCACCGGCGCCGCAGGATAGCGAGACGGCGGCAGCGGTGCTCAACGACATTCACCAGGGCCGCGACCGCACCGCGATCGAGGTGCTGCACCAATACGTGGCGGGCCCGGATGTGGTGGCCGCGCTGGCCACCCAGCTCGACCGCAGCTGGCGCGACGTGCGGGCCCCGGAAGCGGCGACGGGCGCCGCTGCGTTTTTTGCCGAGCTGGGCACGGTGCTGGGGCCCGCCGACAGCCACCGCGCCGCGGCGGCCCGGCAGCGGGTCTGGTCTGCCGTGATCGCCGACGCCACACCGTACAACCTCGGGGCCCTGGCCCGGGTCGAGGCGGCCGAGCTGCCGTGGTCGATCGTCGGGCTGGGCTTGAGTTCGGCTCAGCCACAACGGCAGCCACCGATCGCGGGTGGCTCCGACAGCGATCGCCCGCTGGATCGCACGGTGGTGGACCGGGTGCGCGCCACCCTGCGGCGGGCGCTGGACCGCGACGCGCTGCCCGACATCCCGCTGCTGTGCGAGGAGGAGGTCGACCGGGCCGCGGCGCCCTGGGGCCTGTTGTCCGAGGACAAGCAGGCGACCCTGGTGGCCGGCATCGAGATCGCCGTCGAGCTGGCGCCGCTGGACCCCTCGGTCTCCAGCCGCTACGCGCTCGCCGCCCAGATCCAGGCCCGCCTGCGCAAGGAGGCCTACGTGCTGCACGCCCGGCGCTACCTCGCCGAGGGCGGCCCGATCCATCCGCGCCAACGGCAGGTGGTCGACGACCTCGCGGCCTACGCCCAGCCCTACCTGAGCCGGCTGTGGGCGCGGCTGCACGGGCGCGACGTCTGGCAGGAGCCGTGCGACGACGTCGACGAGGTGCGGTCCCTGCTCGAGGGCGTCGCGCGGTCGGTGAGCCTCGACCACCGGCAACGCATCAAGGCGATGCTGGAATTGCAGGTGGCCGGATGAGACTGGTCGCCGACTCGGGGCTGTGGAGCACCGGTCCCGTCACCGCGGATTCGCCGCTGGCCGCGGTGTTGGAGGTCAGCGGCGGCGTGCTGTCGTGGACGATCGACGACCCACCCGACGACGGGTCGGCCCGCATCACCTTCACCGATTTGTCACGCGCCGACTGGCTTTGGCGGGTCCTGGGCGAGGCGGGGCACGTCGCGACAGTGTCCGCGCTCGCCTACGCGTCCGACGAGCCGACAACCATCGAGCTGGCCGGGGTCGATATCGTGCCCGGCTCGGTCGACCCGCTGCGGCGCCTTGCGATCGGGCATTGGCTGCGGCGGTGGTGGCCGGCCAGCCGCGTCGACGGCATCGCCGGCCTCGATCGCGCGCTGCTCGACGTCGAAGTCGCGCTGCTGACCTCGGGGGCGCAGGGCTTCTTCACCGACGACACCCTGGACTCCGACGTGGTGGGGCTGCTGGCACCGCACGCCGCCGCCCTGACCGCGCATCTGCTTGGCGGCGATCCGCGGATAGGCGACTTGGTGCGGGCCGGCGCCGGGCTCGCCGAAGAGGTCGGTGTGGACGACGACGGCTGGCCGGAACTGTATGAGGCGCTCGACGATCCGGGCGTGGAGCTCGACGCGCCGAGCGGGCACCGCGACGACTATGCGCTGGCCGCCGGCACGGACGCGGCTCCGCGCGGCGCCGTCCCGATCGCGCGGGGTGTCGCGTCCATCGGCTGGGGCGCGGTTCCGACCGGCATCTTCGACGCGGGCGAGGACACGGTCGACTGGACCGTCCAGCTGGCCGACGCTGCGGTGGTCGCCGTCGTGCGGGCGGCCGTCATCGGGCCCGACCCGGCCACCGGCATCCCCGTGCAACTGCGATCCGGGGACGTGAGCGGCAGCGGCGCGCTGGATGCCCACGGCGGCGCGATCCTTCCACTGGTCGACGGCCGGCAACTCCCGGTGACGGAAGCGGCGGCCTGGGACCACGATTGGTCGGCGACGGCGGTGATCGTCGGCGCCGAGCCGCCGGAGGCCCGCGAGACCCGGGAGCGGGTTCGCCGGTGGGCCAGGGCGCGGCTGGACCGGCCGCCGCGCGACGCCTTCCTGGCGGAGATCATGGCCGGCGAATCCGACTACTGACCTTCTCGGCGGCCACCCGACTCCCTATGCTGAGCGAGTGCCAAACAACTATCGCGTCGTTCAGTGGAACACCGGAAACGTCGGCAAGAGCTCGCTGCAGTCGATCGCCGACAATCCCAACCTCGAACTGGTGGGTTGCTACGCCTGGTCAGAAGACAAGGTCGGCCGCGACGCCGGCGAACTCGTCGGCATCCCGCCGCTGGGCGTCGCCGCCACCAACGACATCGACGCGCTGCTCGCTCTGAAGCCCGACTGCGTCGTCTACAACCCCATGTGGATCAGCGTCGACGAGCTGGTCCGCATCCTGTCGGCGGGCGTCAACGTGGTGACGACGGCGTCGTTCATCACCGGGGCGAACCTGGGCGAGGGTCGCGAGCGGATCGTCGACGCCTGCCAGAAGGGCGGCTCGACGATGTTCGGCTCCGGGGTCAGCCCGGGCTTCGCCGAGTTGTTGGCCATCGTCTCGGCGATGGTGTGCAACCGGATCGACAAGGTGTCCGTCATCGAAGCGGCCGACACCACGTTCTACGACTCGCCGGACACCGAGAGGCCGGTCGGCTTCGGCCAGCCGATCGACCACCCCGAGCTGGCGGACATGGCCCGCAAGGGTACGGCGATCTTCGGCGAGGCCGTGCGCCTGGTGGCCGACGCGCTCGGCGTCGAGCTCGACGAGGTGCGTTGCGTGGCCGAATTCGCCCAGACCACAGCCGATCTCGAGATGGCGTCGTGGACGATCCCGGCGGGATGCGTCGCGGGCGTCTACATCAGTTGGCAGGGAGTCGTCGGCGACAAGACGTTGATCGACCTCAACGTGCGGTGGCGCAAGGGACAGACGCTCGAGCCCGACTGGAAGATCGACCAGGACGGTTGGGTCATCCAAATCGACGGGCAGCCAACGGTGACAACCAAGGTCGGCTTCCTACCGCCCCCTTACTTCCAAGCCGAGACCATCGCCGACTTCATGGCGCTCGGTCACATCATGACGGCACTGCCGGCCATCAACGCGATTCCGGCGGTCGTCGCTGCCCCGCCGGGCATCGTCACGTACACCGATCTGCCGCTCACGCTTCCCAGAGGCTTCGCCAAGGTGTAACGGGCGAAAAGTCCACGCGTCATTTGGATTTGATCCGAACTCGCGAAAACGGCCACATTCGAACGGTCTGCTCGTATAGTCTGCTTCGTTCCGCTGCGGGGGCGGGCGCTGTGAGGTGGGCATAGCGCGCACCTCGCGCAGCTCCCTGCCCTGAATGGACTGCGGCGATGAACTTTTCGATTTTTCCGCCAGAGATCAATTCCTCGCTCATATTCAACGGCGCCGGGTCCGGTCCCCTCTTGGCCGCGGCGTCGGCCTGGGACGGACTGGCCGGCGAGTTGGGGTCGGCGGCCGACTCGTTCTCCTCGGTGACCAACGGCCTGGCGGGCCAGGCCTGGCAGGGCCCGGCGTCGGCGGCGATGATTGCCGCGGCAACCCCCTACAGCGGATGGTTGAGCGCCGCAGCGGCTCAGGCGCAAAACGCCGCCGCGCAGGCCAAGGCGGTGGCAAGCGCGTTCGAGTCGGCCTTGGCAGCGACCGTGCATCCGGTGCTCGTCGCCGCCAACCGCAATCAGCTTGCGCAGTTGGTTCGCTCAAACCTGTTGGGCTTCAACGCCCCAGCGATCGCCGCCGTCGAGGGCCAATACGAACTCATGTGGGCGGCCGACGTGGCCGCGATGGTCGGCTATCACGGCGGTGCGTCTGCCGCGGCCGCGCAATTGGCATCGCTGCCGCAGCTGCTGCAGAGCCTGCCCGCCGCGGCCACCCAGGCGGCCACGGTCGCCATCTCCGACAATCCCATGGTCGCCGCCGTCAGGTCGGCGTGCGACGGGTCGGTGTCCAAAGCGCGGACCCTACGCCTGGCCGCGGCCAGCAAGGTTGACGGTAGCGTCCGCACGATCACCACCACCGTGGGCGCGGCAGCGGCCGCCCCCGGCTTCAATCTCGGCATCGGCAACATCGGCAGCAATAACCTGGGCTCCGGCAACACCGGCAACACCAACTTCGGCAACGGCAACATCGGCAACCAAAACCTGGGCAACGGCAACAACGGCAGCCTCAACTTCGGCAGCGGGAACGGCGCCGATGGCACAATCGCGTCCACCTTGAACCTGGGCAACGGAAACATCGGCAGCCAAAACCTGGGCAGCGGAAACTTCGGCAACCAAAATCTGGGCTCGGGCAACACCGGGAGTGGAAACTTCGGCTCAGGCAACAACGGCAGCGGTAACTTCGGTAGCGGCAACATCGGCAACCAGAACTACGGCAGCGGGAACGACGGTAACGCCAACTACGGGTTCGGCAACTTCGGCAGTAACAACATCGGCTTCGGGAACTCGGGCCCCGGCGGCACGGCGGGTAGCGGCAACATCGGCGCCGGGAACACCGGGAACAACAACATCGGCTTCGGGCTCACCGGCAACAACGAAATCGGTGTCGGGAACACCTATTTCAACACCGCAACCAATCAGTTCAACTTCGGCGGCCTGAACTCCGGCAGCGGCAACATCGGCCTGTTCAACTCGGGCACCAACAACGTCGGCTTCTTCAACTCCGGCAACGGAAACTTCGGCATCGGCAATTCGGGCGTCACCGACACCGGCCTCTTCAACTCCGGCAATGTCGACACCGGTCTCGCTAATTCGGGCGGCCTGGATATGGGCTTCGGAAATGCGGGACCGAACGCATTGGCGGGCGGCAACCTGGGCTTCTGGAACTCCGGGGTCAACAACATGGGTATGGCAAACTCTGGCAGCTTCAACTTCGGCATGGGGAACTCGGGCTTGGACAACATGGGTATGTTCAACTCCGGCGTGGGCAATACCGGCAACTTCAATGCCGGAACGGACAACACCGGCGACTTCAACGGTGGGGACTTCAACACCGGCTACGAGAACTCGGGGTTGGTCAACACGGGCATGTTCAATTCGGGAACCCTCAACACCGGCGTGGGCAGCGCGGCTGTGCAGTCGGTTGCCAATTCGGGCTTCGGCAACACCGGGACGGACAACTCGGGCTTCTTCAATACCGGCGGCGGGAGCTTGAGCTCGGGCTTCTTCAACACGAATTCCAGCGGCTTCACCACGGGCTTCATGAACACGGGCAGCGGCGACGGCGACGTGGGCTTCTTCAACTCGGGGACCAGCCCCTCGATCGGCATACTGAACTCGGGTGGCGGCTTCGACGTCGGCCTCTTCAATTCGGGTCTGGGCGATTTCAACGTCGGCATCGGGAACTCAGGCGGCGGCGGCTTCAACACCGGCTTGTTCAACACCGGCGCCTTCAGCTCGGGCCTGGCGAACATGGGCGCCGCATTCCTGAGCTCCGGCGCCTTCAACATGGCGCCGAACCAGTCGGGCTTCTTCGGGTTCTAAGGAGTTAACGCCCGCCGGACGCCACCGCCGCCCGACGGCGGTCGGACTTGTATGCCGCGCCGAGCCGCGGCACCTCGAGCGGGCCCTGATGGCGGGCGGCCTCGACGGCGTTGCGCAGCGGACTGGCCAGTCCCGCAAAGGAACCCATGTCGAAGAGCAACGGGGTCAGCAGCCGGTTGTGCACGAACGCGAAGGCGCTGCCGGAGTCCGGGTCGGCCCAGCCGAGGGTCCCGCCCAGACCCACGTGACCGAAACCCTTGAGCAGCCCGGGCACCGGCGACTCGTGGTAGCCCAGGTGAAATGGCATGGGCACCACCATGTTTGCGTCGGGCCACTTGCGCTGCGGCTGCCCCGCCAGGCCGCGCGCCAACTCCTCGGACAGATATTTCTTGCCGTCGATCCGGCCGTCATTGGCCAGCGCGGCGTACATCTTGGCCAGACCGCGGCCGGTCACCACGCCGTTGGCCGCCGGCACCTCGCCGTCCAGGAATTCGGTGTCGCCCTTGATGAGGGAAATGACGCCGGGAAAGTACATCGCCCCCAGCGCACCGGAGAACGGCAGGCCCGCCAGTTTCGGTGCGATGAAGTTGAACACCGGGGCGCGAAGCCGCCCCTGCGGGATCAGGATCTGGGCCGCCTTCGTCGGCGCCCCTTCGGGCGGGCGGCCGAGGTGCAGGCCGTCGGTGTTGAGCGGGCGCGCGATTTCCTGGCGGATCAGCTCCCGCATGCCCTTGCCCGTCACCGCCCGGGCCAGGCCGGAGAGCAGCCATCCGTAGGTCAGGGCGTGGTACGCCTGCACGCCGCGCAGATGATCGACGGGCGCGGCGGCCAGGCGCTCTTCCATGAGTGCGTGGTCCATCAGCTCAATCTTGGTGACACCCCGCAGGTGCGACAACCCGGACCGATGCCGCAGCACGTCGCGGACCGTGATGTCGGCCTTGCCGTTGGCCGCGAATTCGGGCCAGTATTCGGCGACCGGGTCGTCATAGGACAACAGGCCGCGATCGGCCAGCCGGTGGATCACGGTCGACGCGATGCCCTTGGTAGCCGAGAACACCATCGCTCCCGTGTCGGCGGTCCAGCGTTCGGTGCCGGCCCGGTCCGACCACCCCGTCCAGACGTCGACGACGGGCACACCGTCGATGTAGACGGCCAGCGCACCGCCGCCGAAACGGCGGCCGAAGAACAACCGGGCGAAGATCCCGATGACATTGGCGAAATGGGGGTCGGCGGCGCCGGACACACCGCGGGGCAAGCCGTCGTCGGTCACCAGCAGGGTCGATCCCCTGCGCGATGCCATCACGGGATCAAGCTATCAGCCGGCAAACGCGCTGAACACAGCTCATTCCGGGGGCCGGGAGGTCTGGTCGCCCGGCGGTTGGTCGGGGGGCGGGGCGTTCAACCACTTCCTGAGCCGAAACAGCTGATTGACCACCATGCCGATGCCCAACAACATCAGCACGGCAACAATCGCCACCACCACCGCGGTGCCCACGATGTCCATCATGGCAGGCGCGACGACCTGCGGTTTCGAGATGGCCCACCGCTGGGTAGTCACCAGCACATGAGTGGAACAGACAAGGCGAAGAACAAGATCGAAGATCTGGGCGGCCGGGCCAAGGAAGCCATCGGCAAGGCCACCGGAGATCACGACACCAGAAACGAAGGCCGGGCCGATCAGGCGAAGTCCAGCCTGAAGGACGCCGGCGAGAAGGTGAAGGACGCCTTCAAGAAGTAATTGATGATTTGGCCAGCGGGTTCGCCGGTACCCTCGGCGGCCCGCTGGCCTTTTCTGCTGCGACCGGCCAGCCCGGTGGAGAAACGTTTTTGCTGGCAATCCACGGCGCAATTGGCGTCGAATACCAGGTAAGGACACCGACAATGCGAAGGTCTGCGAACATGCGCCGATTCACGACATCCATGGGAGTCGCGGCCGCGTCGGCCGCCTTCGCACTGTTGGGCGCTCCCGCGCCCGGCGCGTCCGCCGATCCGTGTCCCGACGTCGAGGTGGTGTTCGCCCGCGGTTCCGGGGAACCGCCCGGCGTCGGCGGCGTCGGCGGGTCATTCGTCGACGCGCTGCGCGGGCAGATCGGCGGCCGGTCGCTCGGGGTGTATCCGGTGAATTACCCCGCCAGCACCGATTTTTCGAACAGCGACTTTCCGCTGACCGTCATCGACGGCATCCGTGACGCGGGTTCGCATATCGAGTCGATGGCGGCGAACTGCCCGAAGACCCGCGAGGTCCTCGGCGGCTACTCCCAGGGCGCGGCGGTAGCCGGTTTCGTCACGTCGGCTTCCGTACCGCCGGGCGTACCGGCGTCGGCGGTGCCCAAGCCCATGCCGCCGGACGTCGCCAACCATGTCGCAGCCGTCACGCTCTTCGGGACACCGTCGGGTCCGTGGCTGCAAAAGTACGGCGCGCCGGTGATCGCCATCGGCCCGCTCTATCAGCCCAAGACCCTGGAGCTGTGCGCGCCGGGCGACGGGATCTGCGGTGACGGCAACGACGCCTTCGCGCACGTGTCGTATTCGGTGAACGGGATGACGGGCCAAGCGGCCACCTACGCCGCGAGTCACCTGTAGCCCCGTGCAGAATCGCAGCATGCATGTTCTGGTCACGGGCGGCACGGGATTCGTCGGCGGTTGGACCGCCAAGGCCATTGCGGACGCGGGGCACACCATCCGTTTCCTGGTGCGAAATCCCGACCGGCTGAAGACGTCCGTCGCCAAGTTGGGCGTCGACGTGTCGGACTACGCCGTCGGGGACATCACCGATCGCGTCTCGGTGCGGGAAGCGCTGCGCGGGTGCGACGCCGTCGTGCACAGCGCCGCCCTGGTGGCCACCGACCCGCGCCAGACCCAAGAGATGCTGACGACGAACATGCAGGGCGCGCAGAACGTCCTCGGCCAGTCCGTCGAGCTGGGGCTGGACCCGATCGTTCACGTGTCGAGCTTCACGGCACTGTTTCATCCGGGCCTGGAGACACTCACGGCGGACCTACCGGTCGTCGGTGGAGCGGACGGGTACGGAACGTCCAAGGCGCAGGTGGAGATCTATGCGCGCGGACTGCAGGACGCGGGTGCGCCGGTCAGCATCACCTATCCCGGGATGGTCCTCGGCCCCCCGGCCGGCGATCAGTTCGGCGAGGCCGGCGAGGGCGTCAAGGCCGCGGTGCAAATGCATGCGATTCCGGGGCGCAGCGCGGCGTGGTTGGTCGTCGACGTCCGCGATCTGGCCGCGCTGCACGCCGCGCTCTTGGAGCCGGGGCGCGGGCCGCGCCGCTACACCGCTGGCGGACATCGGGTTCCGGTGGCCGAGCTCGCATCCATGCTCGGCCAGATCGCCGGGACTACCATGGTCGCGGTTCCCATCCCGGACACCGCGCTGCGGGTGGCGGGGGCGGTAATGGACCGGGCGGGCCGGTTTCTGCCCTTCGAGACGCCGTTCACGTCGGCGGGGATGCAGTACTACACGCAGATGCCGGCATCGGACGACTCGCCCAGCGAGCGAGAACTCGGCATCACCTATCGGGACCCGCGTGACACCGTGGCCGACACGTTCGCGGCCTTGCGCGGCAGCTGACCGCGTCGCTCAACGCGCCGAGACTGTAAATCTGCAGACAGAGTGCGAGTAGGGGCCTGCAGAATTACAGGCTCGGCGAGACGGGCTCAAATCCAAGCCGGTGTAGGAGGATCGACAGATGAAGAGCGTCACGTGTACCAACGCCAAGCTCGAAGTCGTCGACCAGCCGACGCCGGTGCCGGGCAAGGGCCAGTTGCTGATCGAGGTACTGCGGTGCGGCATCTGCGGATCCGACCTGCATGCGCGCCACCACTGCGACGAGCTCGCCGACGTGATGGCCGAATCCGGCTACGACGCGTTCATGCGATCGGACCAGCACGTCGTGTTCGGCCACGAGTTCTGCGGCGAGGTCCTCGATTACGGGCCCGGCACCCGAAAGGCCCCGCGGACCGGCACCCGGGTCGTCGCCTTGCCGTTGCTGCGCCGCGGCAAGGAGGTGCATGGGATCGGGCTGTCGACGATGGCGCCGGGCGCCTATGCCGAGCAGCTCCTCGTCGAGCAGTCGCTGACGTTGCCCGTCCCCAACGGGCTGGCGCCCGAGGTGGCCGCCCTGACCGAACCGATGGCCGTCGGCTGGCATGCGGTGCGGCGCGGCGAGGTCGGCAAGGGTGATGTCGCGATCGTGATCGGCTGTGGGCCAATCGGTCTCGCGGTGATCTGCATGCTCAAGGCGCACGGCGTGCGCACCGTGATCGCCAGCGACTTCTCGCCGGGCCGGCGCGCGCTGGCAACCGCCTGCGGCGCCGACACCGTCGTCGATCCCGCCCAGGACTCGCCCTACGCGACCGATGCGAGCCGCAAGCACCTGCAGGGCATCCTCGAGGCGTTCGATCTGGCGGTCGGCACCATCGAAAAGCTGCAACGGCTACGGCTGCCCTGGTGGCACTTTTGGCGCGCCGCCGAGGCCGCCGGCGCCGCAACGCCGAAACACCCCGTCATCTTCGAATGTGTCGGCGTCCCAGGCATTATCGACGGCATCATCGCGGGCGCCCCGCTGTTCTCGCGCGTCGTTGTGGTCGGCGTCTGCATGGGTTCCGACCACATCCGCCCGGCGATGGCGATCAACAAGGAGACCGACCTTCGGTTCGTGCTCGGCTACACCCCGCTGGAATTCCGCGACACGCTGCACATGCTCGCCGACGGCAAGGTCAACGTCGCCCCGCTGATCACCGGGACGGTCGGGCTGCCCGGGGTCGAGGCCGCGTTCGACGCGCTCGGCGATCCGGAGGCGCACGCGAAGATCCTCATCGACCCCAAGAGCGACGCCGCGACCCCGATTGGCGCATAACGGTTTCCGGCGGGAGTGATTTCACCGGCAATCACATCTGACCCATGGGCCCCTGGCGGAGCGGCCACCTGTCGTGCCCGCCTCCGAGCGACAAATCCCTAAGGGCGCCCGGTTGTCGCGCTGAGGCGGGCACATGGTTCGACCCCAACCTGCAGGGACTGATGTGACGTGTTGTCGTTGCCGCGACGGACCGTCTAGGACGCCGGCTCTATCTCCAGCCCGACGTGCACCTTGTCGATGCCGCCGCGCACGATCGAGTGCGCATAGAACCACCAGGCGTGATACCAGTACCGCTTGAGCACGGCGTTGTAGACGCGCCGCGTCTCGGACTTCGGCAGGACGCGGGCAACCCCTTCGACCGCCTCGCCCTTCGGCTTTCCCAACGCCGTGCTGCGCGCGAGCGTCACCCTAGGCGTGTTGCGGATCCGCCTGACCTTCCACGACCCGTCGTCGGTGATGACGAGCAGCTTGCCGCCCTCGGGAACGCCCCATATCGCGGTCGGCTTGGGGCGGCCGTCCTTGGTGAAGGTGGTCAGGAGCAGGTACTTGGACTTGATCACGTCCTGGAAGCTGGGAGCCACACCTCATCCTTATCAGGTGTTGCGGCCGCCGTTGACGCCGAGTATCTGGCCGGTGATGTAGCCGGTCTCCTCGGACACGAAGAACGCGCACGCCGCCGCGATGTCCTCTGGCCGGCCCACCCGGCGCACCGGAGTGCGCGCGATGTGGTCCTCGACCGTGCCCCCGAGCAGCTGCCGACGCTCGGCGCTGCGCAGCATCGGGGTGTCGACGAACCCCGGGGGCACCGCGTTGACGGTGATCCCGCTCGGACCGTATTCGAGGGCAAGCGACTTGGTCAGGCCGTTGACCGCGGACTTGGCCGCCACATAGTGGGCCATGAACGGCTGGCCGGAATGCGTGCTCGACGAGGAGATGTTGACGATGCGCCCCCAGCCCGCCTCGACCATGTCGGGAAGCACGGCCTGAATGGTGTGGAACACCCCGTTCAGGTTGACGTCGATCACCTTCGACCACGCCTCGAAGGACATGTCCAGGAACTTCTTGAAGCCCTCCACGCCGGCCGCGTTGACCAACACGAGGATCGGGCCGAGCGCCTCGCGGATGGCCGCAACCGCCGCGTCGACCTGTGCGCGGTCGGTGACATCGGCGACGTAACCGAACCCGTCGTCGGTGGGCGACAGATCGATGACCGCCACCCGGAATCCGTCGCTGCGCAACCGCTCCGCGACCGCGCGGCCGATCCCGGACGCACCACCGGTCACCACCGCCGTCTTCACCCGCGCCCACCCGCCTTCCTGAGCGATCGCCCAGCACGTGGGCTCGACATTGCCTATCACCCTTTCGCGAGGTCGGTCAAGTGGCCCGACAATCCCTACGGCAGCCGGTTGATTTTTGGCGATCGCCCAATTTAGGGTCGGTGATGGCCAGGGACTCGACAACTCGGGACATGCTGATCGACGCGACGAGCCGGATCATGGTCGACGAGGGTTACGCCGCGGCCACGTCGCGGCGGGTCGCGGCCGAGGCTGGCGTCAAACCGGCCTTGGTGCACTACTACTTCCCCACGATGGACGAGTTGTACCTCGACGTGTTCCGGCGCGGTGCCGCCGCCTACCTGGAACGGCAGAGCGAGGCGCTGGCCTCCGACCGGCCGCTGCACGCCTTCTGGCAGACGCTCATCGAACCCAAGGACGCGCGGCTGCTGTTGGAGTTCATGGGACTTGCCAACCATCGCAAGGAGATCCGGGCGGAGATCTCCGCCTGGCAGGAGCGGTGGCGCGAGCAGCAGATCACCGCCCTGAACTTCGTCGTCCGCGAACACGGCCTTGACACAAGCGAATTCCCACCGGCGGGCATAGCGGTCGTCATCGCCGCGATCGGGCGCACCCTGATCCTCGAGCAAACACTCGGCACCAAAGGCGGCCACGACGAGGCCGTCCAGCTGGTGAACCGGTTCCTGGATCGGTTCGAGATGCCGACCCCGAAGAAGCCGCGCGGCTGACCTACGGGAGCACGACCCGCAGTCGCTCCCAGCCGCGCACCGTCGACGTCGACGCCAATTGCGCCGTGTCGTAGTCGATATCCCACTCCGGCCATCGGTTGAGGATCTCGTCCAGCGCGACGCGGCCCTCGAGGCGCGCCAGGTTCGCCCCGAGGCAATAGTGCACGCCCTTACCGAAGGTGATGTGGGAGATGTTGTCGCGGCGGATGTTGAACGTGTCGGGATCGTCATAGCGGCGGTCATCGCGGTTGGCGGCGCCGAACAGCAGCAGCATGGCGCTGCCGGCCGGAACGGTCCGGCCGTAGCACTCGAAATCCCTTGCCATCCAACGCGCCACGTGGGGCCCGGTGGGCTCGAACCGCAGCGTCTCGTCGACGGTGCGGGTCAACAGTGAACGATCCCGATAGACCTCGCGGCGCTGGTCGGGGTGCTCGGCCAGTACCTTGGCCAGCCAGCCGATCAGCCGGCCGGTGGTCTCGTTGCCGGCGCCGGCGACCACCTGGGTGTAATGCAGCACCTCCTTGCGGGTCAGCTTGCGGTGCACCCCGTGCTCGTCGTCGAACTCCACGTTGAGCAGCACCGTCATCAGGTCGTCCGACGGGTTCTTGGATCGCCATTCGACATAGTCCGCGTAGATCCGCCCGTCGGCGATCGACTCGGCGTCGGCGACCTTCATCGGGGTGCCCGGCTTGGTGCGCAGGTTGGCGTCGTTGGCGTCACGCACCGAAACCTGTTCGGACTCGGGGATTCCCAGGAGCATGCCGATCACGCGCATCGGCATCATCGAGGCGAGCTCGGCGATGATGTCGAATCCGCCGGACCCGACGAGCGGGTCCAGGCACCGCACGCAGTACCGCCGGATCTGGTCTTCGAGCTCGGCCATCCGGCGCGGGGTGAACACGCGCGACATCAGGCCGCGCAGCCTGGTGTGTTCGGGCGGATCCTGGAACATCATGACGCCGCCCGGCATGTCGAACTTCGACTGGATCAACTCCAGGATGTCGCTTCTCCTGTTGGAGAAGGTCTCCCAGTTCGCCAGCGCCCGTTCGACGTCGGAATGCCTTGATATCGCCCAGAAGTCGTACCGCTCGTTGTAATAGAGCGGCGCCTCTTCGCGCAGCCGCGCATACGTGGGGTACGGGTCCGCGATGATCCCGGTGTCGTAGGGGTCGTAATAGACGTCGGTGTCGTTGGTGACGGTCATCGATGCATCCTTACTTCAGGCAGCTGCCGGCATCCACCGGGAGCGCGACGCCGGTGATGTAGCGCGCTTCGTCGGAGGCCAAAAACAACACCGCGTTGCTGATGTCTTCGGGGGTCACCCAGGGGATCGGCAGGTAGTGGAAGCTCTGGCACACCGGCGCCAGGTCGTCGGGACCGGGGTTTTCCAGCTCCGGCCGAAAGGCGCGGTAGGTGGCCTCGTTCATCAGCAGCGGCGAATTCACGTGCGTCGGCAGGACGGCGTTGACCCTGATCATCCGCTGGCCCAATTCGACTGCGAACGAACGCATCAGCCCGATCACACCATGCTTGGCCGCCACGTAGTGGCCGACGTGCGGGTAGGCCTTGTTGCCCGCCACCGACGACGTCAGCACGATGGAGCCGCCGCGGCCGCCATCGAGAATGTGCGGAACGCCGGCCTTCACCGTCTTCCACACCCCGCTGAGGTTGACGTCGATCATCTCCTGCCACAGCGCCTCGTCGGTCTTGTGCAGCTTTCCCGCCGTCGTGCCGATGCCGGCGTTCGCGACGATGACGTCCAGGCGCCCCAGCTGTTCGACCCCGCTGTCGACGGCGGCCCGCAGCGCCTCGAAATCGCGGACGTCGACCACCTCGGTGACGATGCGGCCGCCGGCGTCCTTCACCAAGCCTGCGGTCTCGTCGAGGTTTTCGGGCGTCGCGCCGTCGGCCGGCGACGCCTCGAACTTGCGGCAGATGTCGACGGCGATGATGTCGGCGCCCTCCCGCGCGAGCCGGACCGCGTGACTGCGGCCCTGTCCGCGCGCGGCGCCGGTCACGAACGCGACCTTGCCCTCCATCCGGCCCATTGCCACCTCGATCCCGATATTTGGGCGATCGCCCAAATTTGGGCGCACGCCATGTCTAGCAGCACCGGGAGGGGATCGTCAAGGGCGCAGGGCGGTGTCGATCAGCGTGGCCGCGGCGGCGCGGGCATGGACGACTGGCGCGGTGTCGTTCAGCGAGGTGGCCATCGCGGTGGCGCCTTCGAACAGCACGGCAAGCTGCTGGCCGAGCAGGTGAGGGTCGGTGGCACCCGCCTGCTGCGCCACCGCAATGAGGCGGCGGGTGAAGGCCTGCTTGTGGGCCCGCACGATCTCGTCCGTGCTCGAAAGCGATCCGGCGGATTCCACGGCCGCATTGTGAAAGGGACAGCCTCGCAATACTTCCCGGGGCGACATTTCGAAGATCGCCAGGAGACGCTCTCGCGGGGACATGGTGGCGTCCTCCAGCCGCCGCTCGTTAGGCGAGCCGCCGCGGGCCTCATAGCCGCGCAGATAATTGTCCACAAGGTCGTTCTTGCTGGCGAAGTGCTGATACAGCGTGCGCTTCGAGACGTTGGCCTCTTGGGCGATGAGTTCGACGCCGGTCGCATGGATCCCATTGCGATAGAAGAGCCGCGCCGCGGCGCGTTCGATGCGCTCGCGGGCCCCACGCCCGCCCGTCGGGCGCGTCTGGGATGTGGCGTCGTTCACATCTCCATCGTACACCGGGCGGTTTACAAGAAGTAATCACAGCGCTAGGTTAAGTCGCAGTAAGTAAACCGATCAGTTTCCGGAAGGCCAGCGCGTGGAGACTTCAGTGGGCTGGGGCGTGGAGCAGTCGCGCGTGGTCACCTGGCGTGACCCCGTCGCCACGCAGGCCGCGGCCGCGTCGATGTCCGGCCTTTCGTACTGGCAGGCGGTCGCCGACGGGCAGTTGCCGCCTTCACCGATCGCCGAGCTGCTGCGCATGCGGCTCGAGCATGTGCGAAACGGGCGCATCGAGTTCTCCTGGACGCCGGATGCGTCCATGTACAACCCGCTGGGCGTGGTGCACGGCGGTGCCGTGTGCACCCTGTTGGACACCGCGGCCGCCTGCGCGATGCACACCACGCTGCCCGAAGGCGTCGGCTACACGTCGGTCGAAATCAAGGTCAACTACCTCAGGGCGGTCACCGTGGCCAGTGGGACGCTGCGCGGAGTCGGCACCGTGGTCAAAGCGGGGTCGCGGATCGGATTCGCCGAGGCAGAAGTCAGCGACGAGTCGGGAAGGCTGGTGGCGACCGCGACCACCACGCTGCTGGTCTTCGATTTGCCGACTGGCGCAAAGACTCTCAGTACCAACGGACAGCCCGCCGCTTGAGGAGGCCCGATGCCGCAACCACCGTCAGAGGCGCCACCGATCCTGGTCGTAGGGGCGACCGGCCGGCACGCCGGGACCGGCTCAACGGTGGTGGACTGCCTGCTCCGCCGCGGCCACGCGGTGCGCGCTTTGGTCCGCACGGACGACGACCGGGCGGCCGACCTGCGGCGTCGTGGCGCCGCGACCATCGTCGGTGACCTGCACGACCGGGCGTCACTGGTCGGTGCGGTCCAAGACGTGAGCGCCGTCTACTTCACCTATCCCGTTGCCGCAGGGGTCATCTCGGCCGCTGCCAACCTTTCCTCGGCTCTTGTCGACGCCGGGTCACCGGCGCACCTGGTGGTGATGTCGATGGTCGTGTCGTCGGTCGACAGCCCCAGCCGACTGGGTCAGGCGCAGGCGGTCGCCGAGGAGCTGTTCGGTTGGGCCGGTCTGAACCCCACGGTGCTGCGGTTCGCCGCCCTGTTTCACGAGAACGTCCTGCTCCTGCATGGGGACACCCTCATCCGGAAGGGCCTGATCGCCAACAGCTTCGGTGCGGCCCCGGCGCCGTGGATCAGCGGCGAGGACGCTGCCGAAATCACGGTCGCTCATCTCCTGGCACCGCGACCGTCCGCACCGCAGATCAGTTATCCGCCACCCGCCGAGGTCATCAGCCACGCGGAGATAGCACGCATCATCGCCGCCGAAACCGGTCGTTCCGTGCGCTATGAGCACATCTCCGCGGCCGAGTGGCGAAGTCAATTGGAGAGCGCCGCCGAGTCCGACCCCGGCTCGCCCATCAACGGCGCTATGGCACAACATATTTCAACCGTCGGCGCGGCCGCGTCGCAACGATCCGAGCCTCCCATCGCGCCCGACCCGCACACCCTGACAACGATGCTTCGTCGTCCGCCCAAGCCGTTTGCCGACTTCGTCCGCCAGAACCTTCCGCGCTTCGCCGCCTCGGCGTAGCCAGTCCCAACTAATAAGGAGCACATGCCATGTCGTCCGTTCTGATCACCGGTGCCAGCCGCGGCATCGGCCGCGCCTTGGCCGTCGAGTTCGCCCGTCGCGGGCATCGCGTCCTGGCCACCGCCCGCGACCCCCGCGCGCTCGCGAACCTCGACGTCAGCGAGCGGTTGGCGCTCGACGTCACCGACGATGCCAGCGTGACGGCGGCGGTCGCGGCCGCGGCGGAGGTCGACATTCTGGTCTCGAACGCCGCCGACATCATTTACGCGTCCGTGGAAGCCACCCCGCTGGCCGAACTGCAGCGACTGCTCAACCTCAACACCCTTGGCGCCATCCGCGTCGCACAGGCGGTCTTGCCACAGATGCGCGCGCGTGGCGACGGGAAGCTCCTGTTCATCTCCAGCGTCATGGGCCGTGTCGTGCTGCCACCCGGCGCGGCGTACGCGTCGACGAAGTGGGCGCTGGAGGCCTTGGTCGAGGCGCTGGCCATCGAGGTCGCACCGTTCGGGGTGCAGGCCGCGCTACTCGAACCCGGTGCCGTGAGCTCCGGCGCACTCGACGATGTGACCACCTACACGCTGCCGGACGACCCGTATGCAGCGATCCTGGCGGGCGGCGGCGCGCGCGCCGGGATCATCACACCGGAGCAAGTCGCCGCCGAGGTGGTCGATGCCGCCGAGAAACCGCAGCTACCGCTGCGAATTCCGATCGGGGACGCCGCGCGGGCGCTGTTGGCCGCCCGTCATGATGCGCCGGACGACGTTCCGTTCGTTCCGTCGGACTACTTCGCCTGAATGGGCCGGATCAGGCGGTCCGCCGTACCGGATCCGTGAAGATTAATCACACGCGTGTGAAAGGTTCGTTAAGAACGCGGCGGACCCCGCCGCACGCCTGCACCGTGGAAGCATGACGCTGTCCGAGCTGCTCTCGTCGCAGCGGCGTGAGGTGGGACCGCACCTCGACCGCGCGATCTGGCCGCTGAGCAGCTCCGTCGACGAAACGGGTCGGCTGTGCATCGGCGGCGTGGCCGCCACCGACCTCGCCGCCGAGTTCGGCACCCCCGCCTACGTGGTCGATGAACACGACTTCCGGGCCCGAATCCGGGGTTATTGCGCGGCTCTGCCCGCCGCCGAACTGATGTACGCGGGCAGGGCGCTGCTCAGCGCGGCCCTCGCGGGGTGGGCCGCCGAGGAAGGCGCGGGCGTGGAGGTCTGCTCGGGCGGCGAGCTGGCCACCGCCCTGACCGGGGAGGTGCCGCCGTCGAACATCGTGCTCAATGGCACCGCCAAGAGCGCGGGAGAGCTCGACGACGCCGTCGCCGCGGGGGTGGGAAGAATCGTGATCGACACCCCGAACGAGATCGCCCTGCTGGCCGGGCGGGTGCGCCGTCGTCAACGCGTGCTGCTGCGAGTGATTCCCGACGTCGAAGGCGGCGACCAGACATTCGGCTTCGCCCTGGCGGGCGGGCAGGCCGCCGGCGCGGTCAAGCGGCTCGTGGGCGAGCCGTGGCTGGACCTGGTCGGGCTGCACTGCCAATTGGGGTCGCAGCTCGCCGACGTCGGGCTGTACGGCGAGGCGATCCGGCAGATGCTGGCCTTGATGGCCGAAGTCCGCGATCGCCATGATGTGGTGCTGACCGAGCTCAGCCTCGGCGGTGGACACGCGGTCCCCTACCGGAACGGCGACCCCGAGCTCAACCCGCAAACATTCGGCACAGTCATCGACGCCGCGCTCCAATCCGCCTGTGCCCAACACGATTACCCGCGACCCCGGGTCGTGATGGGGCCCGGCCGGGCGATCGCGGCCCGCGCCGGGATCACGCTGTACCGGGTGGTCGCCGTCAAGCGCCGACCCGACGGGCACACCGTCGTCGCGGTCGACGGCGGCATGAGCGATAACCCACGGATGGCGCCCGCCGGCGCGAAATACACCGTGGCCCTGGCCAACCGGCCCGCGGCGACGGACGGCGCGCCGGTCACCGTGGTGGGCCGGCACTGCGAGGCCGGCGACGAGATCGCCTGCGACCTCGAGCTGCCCGCCGACGTCCACCCCGGCGATCTGCTGGCGGTGGCCTGCACCGGCGCCTACCACTACTCGATGGGATCGAGCTGCAGCGTCATGGGGCGCCCACCGCTCGTCGCGGTCGCCGCGGGCGAGGCGCGTGAACTGATCCGTCGCGAAACCATCGCGGACCTGCTCGCCCGGGACCGGGGCTGGTCGGGCCATTCGGGATCGAGCGAATGACCATGTCCACCACCGCCGTTCGTGACAACACCCAGCGTTGGTCCACGATGACCACTTGGACGCTGGCCCGTGCGGCCTCGGTGCGCATCACGGCGGCGTACGCCGCCGCCCTGGTGGCCGTGTCGCTCCTGTTGACCGCGCTGGGTCCGCACGCCCGCGAGGTCGCGGTGAGTCGTATGAGCACCAACCTGCACAATCTGGCCCACGGCCGGCTTGCCACGCTCGTCGGCAGCGCGTTCGTCGACGACGGCGGCCAGATCTGTGCCTGCCTGCCCGGACTCGTCTGCCTGCTGGCTTTGGGCGAATTGATCTGGCGCAGCAGGGGTTTGGTCATCGCGTTCGCGGTCGGTCATATCGGCGCCACGCTGCTGGTGGCGGTCGGCCTGGTCGTCGCGGTCGAGGCGGGCTGGCTGCCCTTCTCCATCGCGCGGGCGAGCGACGTCGGAGTCAGCTACGGCGCGGTTTGCGTCCTGGGCGCGCTGACGGCGTCGATTCCGTCGCGCTGGCAGCCGGCGTGGATCGGGTGGTGGCTCGGCATCGCGGTGACGGTCGCGGCCATCGGAGCCGACTTCACCGCCGTCGGACATGTCCTGGCCCTGCTGCTCGGCATCGGTTTGTCCTACCGGCTGCCCGCGGCGGCCGCCTGGACGCCGCCGCGCCTCGTTTTGCTGTGCGGCGGCGTCGCTTTCGGCTACTTCGTGCTGTCGGCGTCGTCGGCGGCGGCGACGGCCGCCGGGTTGGCGGCGGCGCTCATCGGTGTACTGGTCGGCCGGGTATCGCGGTCGCAGCCCTCGCCCGCGTAGTCGTCCGGATCGTCAGCGCCGCTGCGCGCCAACCGATGCGGTGTCGCCCTCCATGTCGTCGAGAATGGCCTGCTGCGCCTTGGGTGGAAGGGTGTGCAGGATCTCCCGCACGCGGGCCTGGCGCCGCGCGACGGCCTTGCGCTCCGGCATGCCGGGAGTGGCGGTCACCTGTGGCGGCACGCCCTCGATATCCTCGACGCCGCCCGCGTGCTGACCGGCGTCGACCATCGCCTGCTCTTCGGCCATCGTCGCCTCGTCCTTCTCCTCGGACATGCCGATCGGCCCGATCCGCCGGCCGTTGAGAAACTGTCCCACCACCGGCTCGTCACTGGTCAGCAGCACCTCCCGCGGTCCGAACATCACCAGCTTGTGGCGGAACAGCATGCCGATGTTGTCGGGCACGGTGCGGGCGACGTTGATGTTGTGGGTCACGATCAGGATCGTGGCGTCGGTCTGCGCGTTGATGTCGATGAGCAGCTGGCACAGGTAGGCCGTGCGGACCGGGTCCAGACCCGAGTCGGGCTCGTCGCACAGGATGATCTCGGGATCGAGGACGAGCGAGCGGGCCAGTCCGGCGCGTTTTTTCATGCCGCCCGAGATCTCGCCGGGGTACTTCTTCTCGTCGCCTTGCAGACCCACCAGCGCGAGCTTTTCCATGACGATGTCGCGGATCTCGCGTTCGGTCTTGTCGGTGTGCTCGCGAAGCGGGAACGCGGTGTTGTCGTACAGGTTCATCGATCCGAACAGCGCGCCGTCTTGGAACATGACCCCGAACAGCCTGCGGATCTCGTACAGCTCCTTGGCCGTGCTCTGCATGATGTCCACACCGTCGACGACAATCGAGCCGCGCTCCGGGCGCAGCAGCCCGATCAGCGACTTCAAGAACACCGACTTTCCGGTGCCCGACGGGCCGATCAGCCCGCTCACCTCGCCCGGCGGGATGTCCATAGTGACGTCTTCCCAGACACGGGCCGAGCCGAATGACTTGGTCAACCCCTGAACCGATATTCCGATGCCCATTTGCGACCTCCAGTTGATGGTGCGTTCTGCGGTCGATGGATTGTTGAAGTCGGAATAACCGTTTGGTTGTGCCGAAAAACACGTTTGAGCTGGCGGATTCGGGCACTGGTGAGGGCCGCCCAATGCTCGTGGAATGAATCTTTGGTTAAACGACCTAGGTGAGCTGGCGGAGCGAAGATACGATTCTTTCGCCGGGGGCTCGAGTCAGGAGCAACGATGTCCTACCTGGTAGCGGCCCCCGAGTTTTTATCGTCAGCTGCTTCCGATTTGTCCGATCTGTGTTCGGCAGTGACCGCGGCCAGTGCCTCCGCCGCAGCCCCGACCACCGGGCTAATGGCCGCGGGCGCGGACGAGGTATCGGCGGCGGTCGCGTCGCTGTTCTCCGGGCACGCGCAGGCCTTCCAGCAGGTGAGCGCTGAGGCGGCCGCGTTTCACGCTCAGTTCGTGGAGGCGTTGACCGCCGCCGGGAGTTCCTACGCGGCCGCCGAGGCCGCCAACGCCTCTCCGCTGCAGACCGTTTGGCAAGACGTGCGCGGGGTGATCAACGCGCCGACCGAACTGCTGCTGGGGACCCCGTTGATCGGTAAGGGCACCGACGGTGCGCCGGGGAGCGGGTTACCCGGCGGGCCGGGCGGGCTCTTGTGGGGCAACGGCGGCAATGGCGGGTCCGGCTCGGCCGGACAGCCCGGCGGCCGCGGCGGCAACGCCTGGTTCTTTGGCAACGGCGGCCATGGCGGGGCCGGTGGCACGGGCACCACCGGCACCACCGGCGATGCGACCACCAGCGCCATCGGCGGCATCGGCGGCACCGGTGGAGCGGGCGGGGCCGGCGGCACCGGCGGCCTGATCTTCGGTAACGGCGGTGCCGGCGGTGTAGGCGGCATCGGCGGGACGGGCGGGACCGGCGGGCACGGTATCGACGGCAACGGCGGCAATATCAACGGCGGCAACGGCACCGACGGCGGCCAGGGTGGCACCGGCGGCGCGGGCGGGGCCGGCGGCCTGGCCGGGGCCTTCGGCCATGCCGGCGCGAACGGCAGCGGGGGCATCGGTGGCGCCGGCGGCCAGGGCGGCCAGGGCGG
>NZ_AUWQ01000084.1 GCF_000455205.1 Mycobacterium sp. UM_CSW
GGTCCGCGCCGGCGGCGCCGGAAACCCAGATGTCGGCCAACCTGACCAAGCCGCCCGAGGTGGCGAACCTGGCGACCAAGATGTTCCAGGCGCTGCGGCCGTCCCGCTCCGGGGCGATGCCGAAGTCGTCCGACGCGATCACGATCGGTCGTTCCACCGACAACGACATCGTGATCCAGGACGTCCTGGCGTCGCGCCATCACGCGTTTTTGACCCAGACGCCGCTGGGCACCGAAATCCGCGACGCGCACAGCGTCAACGGCACCTTCGTCAATGGTGTCCGGGTCGGGTCCGCGATCTTGACCGAGGGCGACGTGGTCACGATCGGAAACGTCGACCTCGTCTTCACCGGCGACACCCTGGTCCGCCGCACCGAGGCGGCGACGCGCACCGGCGGGTTGGAGGTGAACGCCGTGACGTTCACCGTCGACCACGGAAAGCAACTGCTCGACCACATCTCGCTGACCGCGCGCCCCGGGACGCTCACCGCCATCATCGGTGGGTCGGGCGCCGGGAAGACCACGCTGTCCCGCCTGATCGCCGGGTACACCACCCCCAGCAGCGGCACTGTGACGTTCGAGGGCCACAACATCCACGCCGAATACGCGTCCATGCGCAGCCGGATCGGGATGGTCCCGCAGGACGACGTGGTGCACCGCCAGCTGACGGTCAACCAGGCGCTGGGCTACGCGGCCGAACTGCGGCTGCCCCCCGACACCAGCAAGGCCGACCGCGAGCAGGTCGTCGCGCAGGTCCTCGAGGAACTCGAGCTGACCAAGCACGCGGACACCCGCGTCGACAAACTCTCCGGCGGTCAGCGCAAGCGCGCCTCGGTCGCGCTGGAGCTGCTCACCGGGCCGTCGCTGCTGATCCTCGACGAGCCGACGTCGGGCCTGGATCCGGCGTTGGACCGGCAGGTGATGATGATGCTGCGCCAGCTCGCCGACGCCGGCCGCGTGGTCTTGGTCGTCACCCACTCGGTGGCCTACCTGGACGTTTGCGATCAGATACTGCTGCTGGCGCCCGGCGGCAAGACCGCGTTCCTGGGGCCGACCAGCCAGATCGGCGCGGCCATGGGCACCACCAACTGGGCCGACATCTTCGCGAACGTGGGCGCCGACCCCGACGAAGCCAACCGCCGCTTCCTCGCCGAAAACCAGCCGCCGGAGTTGCAGGCCCCCTCCGATGCCAGCCCGGGCGACCTGGGCGAACCCGTGCACACCGACGTCCTGCGCCAGTTCTCGACGGTGGCGCGCCGCCAGGTGCGGCTCGTCATCTCCGACCGGGGCTACACGGTGTTCCTGGCGCTGCTGCCGTTCCTCATCGGCATCCTCACGCTGACCGTCCGTGGCAAGACCGGGTACGGCATGGGCGACCCCTTGAGCAACTCGCCCAACCAGCCCGACCAGATTCTGGTCATGCTGACCGTGGGCGCGGTGTTCATGGGGACCGCGCTGACCATTCGCGACCTGGTCGGCGAGCGTCCCATATTCAGGCGTGAGCAGGCGGTCGGCCTGTCGACCGCGTCGTACCTGGCCGCCAAGATCGTGGTGTTCAGCGCGTTCGCCATCGGGCAGGCGGGCATCACGACCGCGATCTCGGTGATCGGCTGGGGCCAGCCGATCGCCAAAGCGGTGATGTTGGGCAACGTCAGCTTCGAACTGTTCTTCGACGTCGCGCTGACGTGTGTCGCCTCGGCGCTGTTGGGCATGGCGCTGTCGGCGATCGCCAAGTCCCAGGACCAGATCATGCCGTTCCTGGTCATCGCGATCATGTCGCAGCTGGTGTTCTGCGGCGGGTTGATCTGGGTGACCAACCGTCCCGTGCTCGACCAGTTGTCGTGGGCCACGCCCGCGAGGTGGGGTTACGCGTCGGCGGCGTCGACGATCGATACGCACCGGCTGGTCGTCGGCCCGACCGACCCGAAGGACCAGCACTTCGATCACAAGCCGAGCGCGTGGCTGTTCGACATCGCGATGCTCGTGGTGTTGTGCATCGTCTACAGCACCATCGTGTGGTGGAAGCTCCGGCTGAAGGGGCACTCGTCGGGCCGCCGCAGGCTGTCGAGGAACCGGCGCAAGCGCTGATGGGCCGGCCCGCGCAGCCAGTGCTGACGGTGCGGTCCCAGCGATCCGAAGGTAATTTCGCGCCGGGTCGCGACGTGGTCGTCGGCAGTGACCTGCGCGCCGACCTGCGCGTGGCGCACCCGCTGATCGCCCGGGCGCACCTGCTGCTGCGCTTCGAGGGCGGCCGGTGGATCGCAGTCGACAACAACTCGATGAACGGGGTCTTCCTCAACGGCCGGCGGGTGCCGACGGTCGACATCCGGGACGGCCAGGCCATCAACATCGGCAAGCCCGACGGACCGCGGATCACGTTCGAGGTCGGGCACCACCAGGGCACCGTCGGGCTGCTGCCGCCGACCGAGACGCTCCCGACGATCCCGCCACCCAGCGGCCCGCTGCCGGTGCGCCCGCGCCCGCCGCAGCCGCCGCCTCGCCCGCCCGACGACGTCCAGCGCACCACGGCGATCCCGATCCTCCGGCCGCCCGCGGCCACCGACGACGCAAACCCGCCCACCCAGATGGGCGTGAGCGGCGAGGTCGCCGAGTTCCCGACCACGCGGGTCAGGGCCCCCGTCGCGCGGATCGGCCGCTCGCTCGACAACGACATCGTCGTCCACGATGTGCTGGCGTCGCGCCATCACGCCTTCCTGACCGCGACGCCGGTCGGCACCGAGATCCGCGACGCGAACAGCATCAACGGCACCTTCGTCAACGGGATCAGGGTCGGATCCGCTGTGCTCGCCGAGGGCGACGTGGTCACCATCGGCAACGTCGACCTGGTGTTCAGCGGCGGCATGCTGGTCCGCCGCCAGGAGGTGGCGGCGCGGTCGGGCGGCCTGGAGGTGCGCGAGGTCAACTTCGCGATCAACGGGAAGAACCTGCTCGAACGCGTCTCAGTGACCGCCAGGCCCGGCACCCTGACCGCCATCATCGGCGGTTCGGGCGCCGGCAAGACCACGCTGTCGCGGCTGATCGCCGGGTACGCCACCCCGACCTCCGGCTCGGTCACGTTCGAGGGCCACGACATCCACACCGAGTACGCGTCGCTGCGCACCCGGATCGGGATGGTCCCGCAGGACGACGTCGTGCACCGGCAGCTGACCGTCAACCAGGCCCTCGGCTACGCCGCCGAACTTCGGCTGCCGCCCGACACCAGCAAGGCCGACCGCCAACAGGTCGTGGCGCAGGTGCTCGACGAACTGGGGCTGACCAGGCACGCCGACACCCGGGTGGACAAGCTCTCCGGCGGCCAGCGCAAGCGCGCGTCGGTCGCGCTCGAGCTGCTCACCGGGCCGTCGCTGCTGATCCTCGACGAGCCGACGTCGGGCCTCGACCCCGCCCTGGACCTGCAGGTGATGACGATGCTGCGCCAGCTCGCCGACGCCGGGCGGGTGGTGCTCGTGGTCACCCACTCGCTGACCTATCTCGACGTCTGCGATCAGGTGCTACTGATGGCGCCGGGCGGCAAGACCGCCTTCCTGGGTGCGCCCGGCCAGATCGGTGACGCCATGGGCACCACCAACTGGGCCCAGATCTTCGCGAAGGTGGGCGCCGACCCCGACGAGGCGAACCGGCGCTTCTTGGCGCAAAACAACCCCCCGCCCCCGGTCGAGTCGGCGCCCGCCGACCTGGGTACCCAGGCCCGCACCAGCGTGCGGCACCAGTTCTCCACGATCGCGCGGCGCCAGGTCCGCCTCGTCGTGTCCGACCGCGCCTACTTCACGTTCCTGGCGCTGCTGCCGTTCGTCCTGGGCGCGCTGTCGCTGACCGTCCCGGGGAACACCGGGTTCGGCGTCGCCCAGCCGACCAGCGGGACACCCGACGAGTCCGCGCAGATCCTGACCCTGATGTCGATCGCGGCCGTCTTCATGGGCACGGCGCTGACGATTCGCGACCTGATCGGCGAGCGCGCGATCTTCCGGCGCGAGCAGGCGGTGGGCCTGTCGTCGGGGGCCTACCTGGCCGCCAAGCTCACGGTGTTCTGTGCGTTCGCGATCGTGCAGGCGGCGATCGTGACGGGCATCGTGCTGCTGGGCAAGGGCGCGCCAACGCAGCCGGCGGTGTTGCTGGGCAACCCTAGCTTCGAGCTGTTCGTCACCGTGGCCGCGACGTGTGTGGCCTCGGCGGTGCTGGGGCTGGTGCTGTCGTCGCTGGCGCGATCCAACGAGCAGATCATGCCGCTGTTGGTGGTGTCGCTGATGCTGCAGCTGGTGCTCGCCGGCGGGATGGTGCCCGTGACGGGCCGGATCTTCCTCGACCAGCTGTCCTGGGTGATGCCCTCGCGCTGGGGATACGCGGCGTCGGCGTCGACGGTCGACCTGCGGGCGCTGGTGCCCGGTTCGCTGCTGGCGCAGGACGCCCACTGGGCGCACACCCGCGGCGCGTGGTTGTTCGACATGGGGATGCTGGTCGCGCTGTCGGCGGTCTATTCCGCGATCGTGCGCTGGCGCATCCGGCTCACGCGCTAATCCTTGGCGTCGAAGCGCAAGCCGTGCGCGAGCGCGAACGCCATCGCCTGCGGCACGTCGACGCGGGCGCCCGACAGCGAGGCGGTCCGCCACAACGCGGCGTCCGCGAGGGCGCCGCGCAGGTCGGCGTCGTCGAACCGGGCGCCCGTCGTCCGCGCGCCGGACAGGTCGGCGCCGCGCAGCACGGCCTTGCGCAGGTCCGTCTCCACCAGGCTGGCCTCCCGAAACCGGCAGCCGGAGAGGTCGACGCCGCGCAGGTCGTTGCCGCCGAGCACCGCGAGGGTGAAGTCGACCTCGTCGAACGTGATCGGGCGCATCCGGCACCCCACGAACACCGAGCCCAGCATGCTGCACTGCGCAAAGGTGCTGTGCCACAACAAGGTTCGCCCGAACGTGCAGTTGCGAAACGCCGACCCCCGATGGTCGGACTCGGCCAGGTTGGCGCCGCCGAAGTCGCAGTCGGAAAACACCACCCGTTCGGTGCGGAGCCGGCTGAGGTCCTCGTCGCGAAAATCCGTGCCGGTAAATTCGCGATCGACCCAGTGCTGCAATTCAGCTCGCGGCCAGGGTTTCCAGCGCGTATTCGCTGACGGCGATCAGCGCGTCGGTCGCCGAGCGGCGGTCCCTGGCGTCGACGGTGATCACCGGGATGTGCCGTGGCAGCGTCAGGGCTTCGCGCACCGCCTCGACGGGATAGCGTGGCGCGCCGTCGAATTCGTTGACCGCGATCAAGAACGGCAGCTTGCGGTGCTCGAAGAAGTCGACCGCAGCGAAGCTGTCCTGCAGGCGGCGGCAGTCGACCAGGACGACCGCTCCGATCGCGCCGCGCACCAGGTCGTCCCACATGAACCAGAACCTGCGCTGACCCGGCGTTCCGAACAGGTAGAGCACCAGCTCCTCGTCCAGCGTGATGCGGCCGAAATCCATTGCAACCGTGGTGGTCTTCTTGTCCGGGGTGGCCTCGAGCATGTCGACGCCCTCCGATGCGTCGGTGAGCATCGCCTCGGTGCGCAGCGGCATGATCTCCGAGACCGCCCCGACGAACGTGGTCTTGCCGACCCCGAAACCGCCTGCGATCACGATCTTCGTCGAGGCGTGCGCGCGGGAACCGTGCGCGTCAGAGTGCGCGTAAGCCACGCAGGGTCCTTCCTATGAGTTCGTGACGCTCGTCGCGGGTCGAACGCTCGCTCAGCGTCCTATGCACCCGAAGGTAGCCGGACAGCACCAGATCACCCACCAGGACGCGCGCGACGCCGACCGGTAAATCCAGCCGGGCCGAGATCTCCGCGACCGACGGGCTGTTGACGCACAGTTCGATGATCTTGCCTCTCGCATCGTTCGGTGGCCACCGGTGAGCCAGGCCGGCGTCCAACGTCTGTATCGGCGCTTCCAACGGAAGGTCGACGTCGGTGCCGGTCCGCCCTGACGTCAGCGTGTACGGACGGACCAGGTTCGCCTCACGTGGTGCCGGCCAGTGCTCGCGTCTGTCCATCGCGGGTCACTGGTACTGCTCTGCGGATCGGCGGGTGGACTCAACCACTCCGCCCACCCGTTCGACGAGTACGGCCATCTCGTAACCGATCTGGCCGATGTCGCAGGACGCCACCGCCAGCGTGGCCAGATGCGAGCCGTCGCCGACCCGCATCAGCAGCAGGTAGCCGTTGGACATCTCGACCACCGACTGCAGCACCTGGCCGCCCTCGAACAGCTGCGCGGCGCCGGTCGCGAGGCTGGCCAGGCCGGAGGCGACCGCGGCCAGCTGGTCGGCCCGCTCGCGCGGAAGGTGTTCGCTGGCCGCGACCGGCAGCCCGTCGACCGACACCAGCAACGCGTGCGCGACGCCGGGGACCTCGCGGGCGAACTTCGTCACCAGCCAGTCCAGCGAGTTGTCCGCAGACGTCATTCCTGATCAGATCCTTCACTCGTCTCGCGGGCGTGCGACCGTCCGGAGCGCACGCCGCCGAAGTGGCTACTGAACGAGGCCCGCACCGCCTCGGGGTCGCGCCCCGCGGCGGAGTGCCGCGCGAGGCCGTTGGATCCCACCAGGGACCCCTCGTCGCCGTCCGGCCGCTCCTCTTCGGTCGTGTCCGTCCCGTTCGCGGCGCCGGGCACCAGTCGGGCCCCGGGCTCGCGGACCGGCAGCCCGTGCTCGGTTTTCGCCTCGACGGGCTTGTCCTCGGCCGCGGCGGCCAACGACCAGCCCCGGTCCCAGACCGACTGCCAGTCCAGGTCGGGGCTGTTGACCAGGTCGTGCGGGTCGCCCAGCATCTCGGACAGCATCCGACGGTAGATGACGTCGTCATCGGCCGGGGCGGCCGGCGCCTCCGGAGCTTTCGGGATGCTCGGGGCCGAGGCGACGGGCGCCGGGGTTTCCGGGGGCGCCGCGGCGGCCTGGGCGCGCGCGGCGAAGAACGCCGACGTGTCCGACACCGCCGCGGGCTTGGTCGGCCTCTGTTCCGGCTCGGGCTCAGGTTCCGGCGTCGGCTCCGGCTGCCCGCCCTCCCACCACGGGGTGGCCAGCTCGCGGCGCTCCCGTCGCGGCAGCTGCGCGACCGGTTGGGGAGCCTCGGGCACCGCTGAAACGTCCGCGATGCCGCTGGAGCCCGGGTCGCGGCGCGGCAACAACGTGACCGGCGGTCCCGACGCGTCGGCGCCGTTCTGGCTGGCGGGTTCGGGCGCGGCCGGCGCGCCCCCGGGGTCCGTCGTCGCCATGGCGTTGGCGAGCTGGGTGCTCGGGGACGACACCGACCCCGGCCGTCCCTGCGGTCCCGCCGAGCCGGCCAGCACCGAGGGCGGCAGGTAGACCTCGGCCGTGGTTCCGGCGCCCGCCTCGTCGCCGGCCGGGCCGCGCAGGCCGACCCGGATGCCGTGCCGGGCCGCGATCCGGCCCACCACGAAAAGCCCCATGTGCCGGGCGTTATCGGGCGTGACGTCGCTGCCGGACCGCAGCCGCATGTTGGCGATGCGCCGATCGGCATCGTTCATGCCGAGGCCGGAGTCGGAGATCCGGAGCATGATTCCCCCGTCACCGCCGCGTCCGGCGGAGATCCGGACGGTCGTCGTCGGCGGCGAGTAGCGCAGGGCGTTGTCGATCAGCTCGGCGAACAGGTGGATGACGCCGCCCGCCGCCGCGCCGACCAGCGCGCAGTCGGGCAGGCCGGACAGCTCGACGCGGCGGTAGTCCTCGACCTCGGACACCGCGGCGTTGATCACCGTGGACAGCGGCACCGGGTCGCGTTGGTCGCGGGCCAGCTGAGCGCCCGCGAGCACCAGCAGGTTGGCGCTGTTGCGCCGCAACCGGGCCGCCAGGTGATCCAGCCGGAACAGGTTGTCCAGGCGTTCGGGGTCCTCCTCGTTGCGCTCCAGCCGGTCGATCAGCATCAGCTGCTGGTCGACCAGGGAACGGTTGCGCCGCGACATCGTCTCGAACATGTCGTTGACCAGCAGGCGCAGGCGCGCCTCGTCACCGGCGAGCAGCAGGGCCTGGGTGTGCAGCTCGTCGACAGCGTGGGCGACCTGACCGATCTCCTCGGTGGTGTACACCGGCAGCGGCTGCGGAATCGGTTCGGCGCCACCGGCTTTGACCCGGGCGACCTCCTCCTCCAGGTCGGTGTGGGCGACCTTGAGCGCGCCGTCACGCAGGACGCGCAGCGGGCGCACCAGCGCGCGCGCCACCAGCAACACGACGAGCAGCGCGATCGCGATGACGGCCAGCACCAGCGCGGTGTCGAGGATCGCGGCGTTGCGGCGATCGGTGGCCTCGGCGTGCACGGACTTGGTCACCGACGCGGTGGTGTCGTTGATGACCTGCTCGGCGATCCCGTCGGTGGTCTCGATCGAGCGCAGCAGGTCGGGGTTGTCGACCAGCGCGCTGGCCGGATCCGACATGATCGCCATCCGGGTCACCATCTGCTGCTGCAGCGTCTTGGCCTCGGCCGACCCGGCGCCGAGCACCTCGCTCATCCCGAACAGCGTCGACGGCTCGGTGCCGGCCAGGGTCATCATCGAGGTCCGCAGCTGCGGCTCGGGAAGGTCGGCCCCGCGGGTCACCAGGATCTGCTGCATCGTCATCTGCCCGCGGGCGCCGACGGCCCGGCTCAGCGCCTGGGCCTGAGCGCGGATCCGCTCGTTGCCGACGTGCACCGACGCGTTGATCACGTCCTCGGCCGTCAGCAGGATCGGGGCGTAGGTGGTGACCCGGTCCCGCAAACCGATGCTGTTGTCGGCGACCTTGTCCAGCAGCCCCGCGCCGCCGTTCAGCAGCGTGCTCACCCCGGACCGGACGTCGGGGGTGACGTCGGTGTCGGCCAGCCGCTGCTGCAGCTCGTACTTGCGCGCCTCGTAGTTCTTCTTGGCGCCTTCGACGTCGCGCCCGGTGGAGCTTGCCAGCAGGGCGACGTCCAACGCCGACATGTATTTGGTGATCGCCGGCAGCACGTCGGCGCGGGCGGCGGCCAGCCGGAGGCCGCTGGCGTTGGCCATCGCGTCCTTGATGCGCAACCCCCCGAACGCGGTCGCCAACAGCAGCGGTACCAGCACAATCGCCAGGACCTTGTAGCGGACGGGCCAGTTGCTGGGAGACCAGCGGGGCGGACGTTTGGCCCGCCGGCCGTCGGCGACCGGGGCTTCGGTGTATTGCGGCGCGTCCGCCTCGGCCGCGTGGGCCGGGCGGGTGAACATGGTCACTTGTCTGCGGCCGCGCGACGGGCCGCTGCGCCGATTATCAGCGCTCGGTGAAACGAGAGGCTCATGAGACTTCCTGCTTAATTCCGCCTACCCCACGCAGTCGGCGCCAGCGATAAACACCTGGCAATCCGACGAGTATGACAGCCCGCGGCCGAGGTCTCCACAATTCCTACTGAGTACGCAGAGCCCTCCAAGGTTGGCCCGCGCGCGGGGATGCAAGTCTGGCAAACGATTTGGCCTGTCATGATCGGCAGATGTTCCGGCTGATGTTTGTCACCCCGCGCATCGCTCCCAACACCGGCAACGCCATCCGGACCGCGGCCGCCACCGGCGCCGAATTGCACCTCGTCGAGCCGCTCGGCTTCGACCTGTCCGAGCCCAAGCTGCGGCGGGCCGGCCTGGACTATCACGACCTCGCGTCGGTCACCGTGCACGCGTCGCTGCGCGCCGCCTGGCAGGTGCTGGCGCCGGAGCGGGTGGTCGCCTTCACCGCGCACGCGACGACGTCGTTCGCCGACGTCGACTACCACGCCGGCGACGTGTTGATGTTCGGGCCGGAACCCGACGGGCTGGACGCGGCGACCCTGGCCGACCCGCACATCACCCGACAGGTGCGCATCCCGATGCTGGCGGGCCGTCGCTCGCTGAACCTTTCGAACGCGGCGGCCGTTGCCGTCTACGAAGCCTGGCGGCAACACGGCTTCACCGGCGCGGTCTAGCATTTCGAGACATACCGCGCGGCCCGCGACTTCGAGGAGGGCAGCGATGTCGTTTGTGTTGGCGGTTCCGGCGGACATGGCGGCGGCTGCTTCCGATGCCGCGCGAATCGGATCCACGCTGCGGGCGGCGAATGCTGCTGCGACCGCACCGACCACGGGGTTGCTGGCCGCCGGTAGCGACGAGGTGTCCGCGGCCATCACAGCGCTGTTGTCCGGGCACGCCCGGGCCTATCAGCAGGTCGCCGCGCAGATGTCCGCGTTTCACGACAATTTCGTCGCCACGCTGAGCGCCAGTGCGAGCGCGTTCGCAGACGCCGAAGCGGCCAACGCCGCCCCGCTGCAGACGTTGGAGCAAGACGCGCTGAATGCGATCAACGCGCCCACCCAGACGCTGCTGGGTCGCCCGCTGATCGGCAACGGCGCGCCCGGCACCGCGGCCAGCCCCAATGGGCGGCCCGGCGGGTTCTTGGTCGGCAACGGCGGCGCCGGCTTTTCCGAACCCGCCAACTCCGGTCTGGCCGGAGGCAACGGCGGAGCCGCCGGTTTCATCGGCAACGGCGGCACGGGCGGCAACGGCGGCGCCGGCGCGGCAGGTGGTGCCGGCGGTCACGGCGGCTGGCTCTTCGGCAGCGGCGGCAGCGGCGGCAACGGCGGG
>NZ_AUWQ01000085.1 GCF_000455205.1 Mycobacterium sp. UM_CSW
CGCCGGCCCCGCCGGTGCCGCCGTGGCCGAACAGGCCTGCCGGCCCGCCGGCACCGCCGTCGTGCCCCAGCGCGCCTGACCCACCGTTGCCCCCGTTGCCCCACAAGATTCCGCCCGGGCCGCCAGCCTGCCCGGTACCCGGTGTCCCGTTGGTGCCGTCGCCGATCAACGGGCGTCCCAACAACAGATTGGTGGGCGCATTGATCAAACCCAGGACGTCGTCCTCCAGGGTCTGCAGCGGAGACGCGTTCGCCGCCTCGGCGACCGCATAGGCGCCCTGCGCCCCGCGCAGGGCATGCATGAACTGGGTATGAAACGCCGCCGCCTGGGCGCTCAGACCCTGATAGCCCTGGCCGTAGTCGGAAAATAGCGCCGCGATGGCCACTGACACCTCATCGGCGCCCGAAGCCAGCACCGTGGTCGTCGGGGCGGTCGCGACCGCGTTCGCTGCGCTGAGCGTCGAACCGATAGCCGCCAAATCCGTCGCCGCTACCTCCATCGCGCTCGGCGCCGCGACCACAAACGACATGCCACACCTCCCAGCAAACCGGTCAGAGTCGTTGGGACTCGAACACGATTGTTGAGCAGTGGCCGTCCGGTGGCCTGAGTAGCCGTCTACCTAAGTTGCGGTGCCGTCGTCGATCCAATACTTGCGCGCACCGCGGTGTGCATTGAGGGCACGTTGGTGAGGGCTTCCGAAACAGGGCGGCGACGTCGCACACCGCCGGGGAAACGCCGGAGCTGCTGACCCGGTTCCCGAAGGAACTGGCGATCCTGACCTAGCTGGTGCCGTTGGCCCCGTGTGCGCCGAACAGTAGCCCGCCCCTGCCGCCGGGGCCGCCCTGGCCGTCGACGATGTCGATTCCGCCGTTGCCGCCGTTGCCGCCGTTGCCGACCAGGATCGCGTTGCCACCGGTGCCGCCGGCCCCGCCGCCCAGGCCGCCGCTGCCGTTGCCGCCGCCGCCCCCGTTACCGAACAGCGCGGCCCCGCCGCCGTTGCCGCCGGCCCCGCCGTTGAGTGCCGGGCCGCCGGGACCGCCCACTCCGCCGTTGCCGAACAGGGCGCCGGCCGTACCGCCGTTGCCTCCCCGGCCGCCTACGGGGGCGTTGTTCGGGTCGGTGGCTTGGCCACCCCCGCCGCCGGCGCCACCGTCGCCCGCGAGGACGCCGCCGTGCCCTCCGGCGCCCCCGGCGCCACCGTTGTCTATGCTCGTGCCGCCAACGCCGCCGCCACCGCCGTTGCCGTAGAAGAAGCCGCCGTTGCCGCCGGCACCGCCGCCGCCGCCGGGTTCGAGGCCGCCCACGCCGCCCGCGCCGCCAAGCCCCCCGTTACCGAACAGACCGGCCGACCCACCGGCGCCGCCGACGCCGGCGGTTTGCAGCACGCTCGGACCGCCCGTCCCGCCGGCGCCGCCGGCACCGTAGATGAGGCCGCCGGCCCCGCCGCTCCCGCCGCGTGCGGATCCTCCTCCACCGCCGCCGGCGCCGCCATTCCCGAACAGCCCGGCGGGCCCACCGGCGCCGCCGGACACGAAGTTGGCGGTGCTGGTGCCGCCGTTGCCGCCGTTGCCCCACAGGATTCCACCGGCCTGGCCGGGCGTGCCGACGCCGTTCGCATCGGTGAACCCGTTGGCGCCGTTGCCGATCAGCGGGCGGCCCAGCAGTATCTCGGTGGGCTCGTTGATCACTGCGAGGATGTCCTGTTCGAGGGTCTGCAGCGGGCCGGTATTGGCGGCCTCGGCGGCGGCGTACTGTGCCGTTCCGGCGTTCAGCAACTGGACGAATTGCTGGTGGAACTGGGCCGCCTGGGCGCTGAGCGCCTGATAGGCCTGCCCGTGCGCCCCGAACAGCGAGGCGATGGCCGCCGACACCTCGTCGCCGGCGGCCGCCAGCACGTTGGACGTCGGGGCCGCGGCTGCGGCGTGGGCGGAGCGCAGCGCCGACTCGATGTTGGCCAGATCCGCTGCCGCCGACGACATCAACTCCGGCGCTGCAACAACAAACGACATGTCATCCCACCTATCCACTCGGGCCGTATGCCGGTGACGCTAACGGCCGCGAGCGTCGGCGCGAATCAGGGATTTCCCTACAATTCCGCGCAGCCGGTTGCCGCGAGCGCGACGCCCAAAGTTGGCCCTTTGTTAAGCTCCCGCGGGCTAGGCTGACCGGATGCGAGAGCCGACATGCCGTATTTGACCGCAACGCCGGAGGTAATCGCTTCCGCGGCAACGGATTTGGCAGGCATCGGCTCGAATCTCAGTGCCGCCCACGCCGCGGCGGCCACCCCGACCCTCGCGGTGTCGCCCGCGGCCGCCGACGAGGTGTCGGTGACAATCGCGAACTTCTTCTCCCGGCACGCCCAGCAGTACCAGGCGCAAGCCGGGCAGGCGGCGGCGGCTCAGGAGCAGTTCGTGCAGCAGCTGACCAACGGCGCGGGCTCGTATGCGGCCGCCGAGGCCGCCAACGCCGCATTGCTGCCGCCCGCGGAATCGATTACCGGCGCCATATCGGCCCTATGGGGCGATGTGCAGAATTTCTTCACAGGCGCCCTCACCACTTTCGAGCAGATGCTCAATCAATTGGCGGGATTTCTGCTTCCGTTGATTCGCGAAGCCATCGCCTTTTCGACTGCGTTTTTCTTCGTGTTCGTGCTGCCGACGATCGACATTGCGCTGAATATCCTGGTCGCCCTGTAGGGCCCGGGGTGCGCGTGATCACGGGCGCACGGTTCGGACCGGCGCCGCGACGCGGGTAATCTGCATGGGGCGAACCGACAGCGAAGTTCGCCGAGCACTGCCATCCCTTAGGAGATACACCGACCGTGGCTTCGACTGCCGACTTCAAGAACGGACTGGTGCTGGAGATCGACGGCCAGCTATGGCAGATCGTCGAGTTCCAGCACGTCAAACCCGGCAAGGGGCCGGCCTTCGTGCGCACGAAGCTGAAGAACGTGCTGTCCGGCAAGGTGGTCGACAAGACGTACAACGCGGGCGTCAAGGTGGAGACGGCCACCGTAGACCGCCGCGACGCGACCTACCTGTACCACGACGGCTCGGACTTTGTGTTCATGGACAGCCAGGACTACGAGCAGCACCCGCTGCCCGAGTCCCTGGTCGGCGACGCCTCGCGGTTCCTGCTGGAGGGTCTGCCCGTTCAGATCGCGTTCCACAACGGGGCGCCGCTCTACATCGAGCTGCCGGTGTCGGTCGAGCTCGAGGTCACCCACACCGAACCGGGCCTGCAGGGCGACCGGTCCAGCGCCGGCACCAAGCCGGCCACGCTGGAGACCGGCGCGGAGATCCAGGTGCCGCTGTTCATCAACACCGGGGACAAGCTGAAGGTGGACTCGCGCGACGGTAGCTACCTGGGGCGCGTCAACGCGTGAGCGGGCCGCATGGCTGCTAAGGGACGCCATCAGGCGCGCAAACGCGCCGTCGACCTGTTGTTCGAGGCCGAGGCCCGGGAGCTGACCCCGGCCGAAGTGGTCGACGTCCGCACCGCGCTCGCCGACGCGAATCCCGACGTGTCGCCGCTGTACCCGTACACCGCCGCCGCGGCGAGGGGTGTCGGTGAGCACCTCGCCCACATCGACGACCTCATCAGTTCCCACCTGCAGGGCTGGACGCTGGACCGGCTGCCCGCGGTCGACCGGGCGATTCTGCGCGTCGCGGTGTGGGAGTTGCTCTACGCCGACGACGTCCCCGAGCCCGTCGCCGTCGACGAGGCCGTGCAGCTGGCCAAGGAGCTGTCCACCGACGAGTCGCCGGGCTTCGTCAACGGGGTGCTCGGCCAGGTCATGCTGGTCACCCCGCAGATCCGCGCGGCCGCCAAGGCGGTCCGCGAAGAACAATGACCCGGTTGGAGCTGCGCGTCGCCGTCGCGGCCTTCCTGGCCGCGACGGTGGTGCTGGGCGCCGTCGTGTGCGCGGCCTACGGGTGGAGCATCGTCGCGTCGGCGCTCGCGATCTACGCGCTGGGCGTCGGAGCCTGGCTCTACCACTCGATCGAACGGCTCATGGTGGCCCGCCGCATCAGCACGGTCCGTTCGGCCGCCCGGCCGCTGCAGCCGCTGCTGCCGGTGATGGCCGCCATCATGGGTTTGACGCAGGCCGTGGTGCGCTCGCTGAGCGACGTCACCGAGCTGCCGGCGCGCAGCCGGGAGTTCCCCGTGCTGCGCTGGATGGACTCGAGGGCAAACCGGCGGATCGTTGATGCCGACGACGAACTGGACGGCTGAACCGGGAGCGGCTCGTGATCACTTTGGACCGCTTGGTCAACGTGCTGGGGGGTTACGGGGTCAGGTTGCGATGGTCTTCGGTGCCGAGGTCGACCGAACTGCGCAGCGTGGTGATTCACGAGTCAGCTGCCGCGCGTCCGCCCGTGGGCGACGTGTTGCTCGCGATCGGGGCCGGCTCCATGCGGGAAGCCGTCGACTGGGCGGCGTCCGCCCGCGCGGTGGTGCTGTTGGCGCGCGGCGACGAGGAGCCGACGCCGTCCGACGGCGGTGCCGAGCCCGGCGCGGTGATGGTGCTCGACCCGTTGGTGTCGTGGAGCGAGGTCGCCGCGGTGGTCTACGGGCTGGTGCTGGAGGGCCGCGAGACCGAATCCGGGCGCGGCCCAACGGATTTGTTCGCGCTGGCCGACAGCCTGGCCGTGTCGACCGGCGGTGCGGTGACTATCGAGGACGGGCGGTTGCGGCTGCTGGCGTATTCGCGGCCGCAGCAGCACGCCGACCCGGCGCGCGTCGAAACGATCCTGGGCCGCCAGGCCCCCGAGCGGCTGCGGGCGCTCTTCGAGGAGCGGGGCGTGTTCGCACACCTGGCCGCCTCCGACGACCCGGTGTTCGTGGGCGCCGACGCAGAGCACGGCCTGACCGGGCGCATGGTGGTCGCGGTGCGGTCCGGACGGGAGCTGCTGGGCTCGGTGTGGGTGGCCTGCTCGGCCCCGTTGGACGGCGCCGAGCGGGACGCGCTGACCGACGGCGCCCACACGGTGGCCCTGCATCTGCTCCGCTCCCGAGCCAGCGCGGACTTGGAGCGCCAGGTCGAATCCGAGCTGGTGATTCGCTTGTTGGAGGGCACCATCGAGGCCGCGACGCTGGCCAGCCGACTGGGCCTGCCGCGCGGACCGCTGCGGGTGATCGCGCTGCAAGCGGTCATCGACGGCGAGCGCGACGCCGCCTTGCTGTTGGCGTTCGAGCGCGCCACCGCGGGGTTCGGTTGGTCCCGACCCGGTCGCAGCGCGCTGGCCGGAAACACCGTCTACACCGTCCTTCGCGCCGAGCCGGTCGACTCGGCGCGTCGCTGGATAAGCGATCTGACGGCGGCCATGCCCGAAGCCGTGGGCGTTGCGGCCGGGATCAGTGGGCCGGCCGACGTGGCGGACCTCGTCGCCGCGCGCCGGGAAGCCGACGAGTGTCTGGCGCTGCACGAATCGGGCGGCGGGGTGCCGCCGGCGTACGACGAGGCGTGGGACGAGATCCTGCTGCAGCGGCTGCGCACCGCGGCGCGAGCCGGTCGGCTGCCGGACGGTGGACCGGTCGCCGAATTACGTCGCCACGACCGGGCGAACTCGACCGACTATGTCGCCACGCTGCGGGCCTGGTTGGAGGCCCAGGGCGACCCGGTGCGCGCGGGTGAGCGGCTGGGGGTGCACGAGAACACCGTGCGATACCGGCTGCGCAAGATGGCCGAGATAACCAACCTGCCGCTGGACGACGCCAAGAAGCGGCTGGCTATGACGATCGAGTTGGCGGCCACCGACACGGATTGACGCCGTCCGCACTGTCGGAACGCGACAATGCGCGCCGCCCGTGTTGTCCGGCCGGCGCAAAGCCTTTGGCCCGCATCCCGGCCACGATGGAGTTGTCAACCAATGCCCCGGTTTTGAGGTGACCGTACCATGACCACTCCGCGCCCCGACGAGATGGAAACGCTCGAGGTTCCCGCGCGCATGCCGCCGCTGCTCGTTCGGCTTTTCGGGCGGAATCCGTTGGTGCGCAGCACCGACCGCGTCGAAGCGTTGCTTCTGGTGTTCGCGTTCGTGGTGTCGATCATCGCCCTTCCCGTCGCGGCCGCCGTCGGGACCGCGGTCCACGACAGTCGCAGCCGCGTCTACGCCGCGCAGGCGCAGACCCACCAGAAAGCCACCGCGACGATCACGGGAGATCCCCGGGCCGACCGCAATCTGTCCAGCCCGACGGTAACCGCGCCGGCGCGATGGGTCGTCGCCGGCGACGAACACGCCGGCCTGGTTGTCGTCGATCGGGCCACCAAACCCGGCGAGCGCGTTGATATTTGGGTAGACGAGCAAGGCCTGCCGGTCGGCAAGCCGGTGTTCTCCGCGAAGGACGAAGCCGTGGCGACCGGGACGGCCATCTGGTTCGGCGTCGTCATCGGGGCGGCGGTGCTGTTCGGGATGGCGCGCATCTTCCTTGACCGCAAGCGCCATGCCGGCTGGCAGCGAGACTTCGACCGCATGGTCGGCGACCGCACCGCCGAATAGCGAAGCCCTGCAGAATCTTCGAAGACCTGCCCACCGCGGGCGCCGAGTCGTCAGGGGCGGTTGCCCCGCTGCGGCCCGTCCCTGACGACACTTCCTGGAAATGAAGGAGATCAACGAAAATGCGCGACCAACAAGGAATTTGCCTGACCCGACACGAGTACGGCCGCCTGCTGAACGAGCTCGCGGCGCTGCGCTCGCGGCGCAGCATCGAAGTGCCGGACGACTTCATGGATTACGACGCCAACCGGATAGCGCGCTACTCGGCGCGCCGGGCGCGCATCCGTGAGATCGAGGATCTGCTGGCTCGTGCGATCGTGACGGAGGACAGGAACGCCGCCGAGCCGGGCACGATCGTCACCATCCGCTACGAGGGCACCGGCGAGACCGAAACCTTTCGGCTGGGCCGGTACGGCGCCAACGACGACAACATCAAGGTGTACTCGACGCTGTCGCCGCTGGGCCGCGCGATTGCCGGTGCGCGCCCCGGGGAACGACGGGTCTACTCGATTCCCGACGGCGCCGACCTGATCGTGACGCTGATCAGCGCGGTGCCCGACGTCGCCGTGGTCGCATGATCCTCGAGCTGGTCGACCCCGTGGCCATGCTGTTTCTCTTGATGGCGACGGCCGGGCTCGTCGTGGCCGTCGCCTACGGCAAATCGGACGGCCGATAATCATCGCGCCCGCGGCGAGGCCGGGCCACAATGACCAGATGAGTCCAGAATCTGCCCGCCCGCGGCGACTTCGCGTGTCCGCGCTGGCGGCGGTCGCCAACCCGTCGTACACGCGCGTCGACACCTGGAACCTGCTCGACGACGCCTGCCGTCACCTGCGCGACGTCGACCTCGCCGGGCTGGACAAGACGCACGACATCGCCCGGGTGAAGCGCCTGATGGACCGCATCGCCGCGTACGAGCGCTACTGGCTGTACCCCGGCGCGGCCAACCTCGCGACGTTTCGCGCCCACCTCGAGGGGCTTTCGACGGTGCGCCTCAGCGAGGAAGTGTCGCTGGCGGTGCGCCTGCTGAGCGAATACGGCGACCGCGCCGGGCTCTTCGACACCACCGCGTCGCTGGCCGAGCAGGAGCTGGTCGCCCAGGCCAAACAGCAGCAGTTCTACACTGTGCTGCTCGCCGACGACGCCCCGTCGACGGCCCCCGACAGCCTGGCCGAGTGCCTGCGGGCGCTGCGCACCCCGTCCGACGACGTGCAGTACGAGCTGCTGGTGGTGGGCAGCATCGAGGACGCCATCACCGCGGTCGCGCTGAACGGCGAGATCCAGGCCGCGATCATCCGCCACGACCTGCCGCTGCGCTCCCACGACCGGGTGCCGCTGATGAACACGCTGCTGGGCGCCGCCTGCGAAGACGCCGAGGACGTGGTGGCCAGGAACACCCAGGACTGGGTCGAATGCGCCGAGTGGATCCGGGAGCTCCGGCCGCACATCGACCTGTACCTGCTCACCGACGAGTCGATCGCCGCGGAAACCGAGGACGAACCCGACGTCTACGACCGAACGTTCTACCGGCTCAACGACGTCACCGACCTGAACAGCACCGTGCTCGCGGGCCTGCGAAACCGTTTCGCCACACCGTTTTTCGACGCGCTGTGCGCCTACGCGGGCGCCCCGGTCGGCCAGTTCCACGCGCTCCCCGTCGCGCGGGGCGCCAGCATCTTCAACTCGAAGTCCCTGCAGGACATGGGGGAGTTCTACGGCCGCAACATCTTCATGGCCGAGACCTCGAGCACCTCCGGCGGCCTGGACTCGCTGCTGGACCCGCACGGCAACATCAAGAAGGCGATGGACAAGGCCGCGGTGACGTGGAACGCCAACCACACCTACTTCGTCACCAACGGGACCTCCACCGCCAACAAGATCGTCGTGCAGGCCCTGACGCGACCGGGCGACATCGTCCTCATCGACCGCAACTGCCACAAGTCGCACCACTACGGCCTGGTGCTGGCTGGGGCCTACCCGCTGTACCTGGACGCCTACCCGCTGCCCGAGTACGCGATCTACGGGGCTGTGTCGCTGCACACGATCAAAAAGGCGCTGCTGGACCTCGAGGCGGCCGGCCAGCTGGACCGGGTCCGCATGCTGCTGCTGACCAACTGCACCTTCGACGGCGTCGTCTACAACCCGCGCCGGGTGATGGAGGAGGTGCTGGCGATCAAGCCGGACATCTGCTTCCTGTGGGACGAGGCGTGGTACGCGTTCGCCACCGCGGTGCCGTGGGCGCGCCAGCGCACCGCGATGGTGTCCGCCGAACGCCTGGAGCAGATGCTGGCGTCGCCGGAATACGCTGCGGAATACCGGGATTGGGCCGCATCGATGGAGGGAGTGCAGCGTTCCGAGTGGGTCGATCGGCGGCTGCTTCCCGACCCGGCCCGCGCGCGGGTCCGCGTCTACGCGACGCATTCCACGCACAAGTCCCTGTCGGCGTTCCGGCAGGCGTCGATGGTCCATGTCCGCGACCAGGACTTCAAGGCGCTCACCCGCGACGCGTTCGTCGAGGCGTTCTTGACGCACACCTCGACATCGCCGAACCAGCAGCTGCTGGCGTCGCTGGACCTGGCGCGCCGGCAGGTCGACATCGAGGGCTTTGAGTTGGTCCGCAACGTCTACAACATGGCTCTCGTCTTTCGCCACCGCGTCCGCAAGGACCGGCTGATCGGCAAGTGGTTCCGCATCCTCGACGAGTCCGACCTGGTGCCCGACGAGTTCCGCGCGTCGTCCGTCAGCTCCTACCGCGAGGTCCGCCAGGGCGCCCTGGCGGAGTGGAACGAGGCGTGGCGCTCGGACCAGTTCGTCCTGGACGCGACGCGCGTCACCCTGTTCATCGGCAAGACCGGCATGAACGGCTACGACTTCCGCGAGAAGATCCTGATGGAGCGGTTCGGAATTCAGATCAACAAAACCTCTATCAACAGCGTGCTGCTGATCTTCACCATCGGGGTCACCTGGTCAAGCGTGCACTACCTGCTCGACGTGTTGCGGCGCATCGCAACCGACTTCGAGCGCAGCCAGAGCATCGGCGGCAAGGACGACCGTGCCCTGCAGCAGCGCCGGGTCGAGGAGATCACCGAGGACCTGCCGCACCTGCCGGATTTCAGCGAATTCGACATGGCGTTCCGCCCGGTCGACGCCTGCATGTTCGGCGACATGCGGTCGGCCTTCTACGCCGGATACGAGGAGTCCGACCGCGAGCACGTGCTGATCGGCATGGCGGGCCGGCGGCTCGCGGAGGGCCGGACGCTGGTCTCCACGACGTTCGTGGTGCCCTACCCGCCGGGCTTCCCGGTGCTGGTCCCCGGCCAGGTGGTCTCCAAGGAGATCGTCTATTTCCTGGCCCAGCTCGACGTCAAGGAGATCCATGGCTACAACCCCGACCTGGGGTTGTCGGTGTTCACCGACGCCGCGCTGGCGCGCATGGAGGCCCAACGCAGCGCGGCGACGGCCGCGGTCGGTTCGGCGTACCCGGCCTTCGAGCTGCCGGCCGACGCGTCGGCGCGCAACGGCGACAGCGTCGTGCAGGCGGTGAGCGGGGGCGGCTGAGCGCCGCTATCCGGTCACTGCCGGCCAGTCCGACAGGCCCTGCTGGATTCCGCGGGCTATCTCGTCCTGCCGCGCCGGGCTGCCGACGGAAGCCGTTCGTTGGCAGCTGCAGCTTAGTGCGCTGAACGCGCTAGGGTCGGCGCTCGCCGTCGCCGATCCGACGACGCCGGCACCCACGCAAATGGCAACGCCGATCAGGATTTTGCTGGTCAATATCGTCAACTTTCCCATGACGATTCCAGCGTAGGCGCGGATCGCTGGGAATCTGCTGGGAAGCCCTGTGACTCAGGGGGTTTCCGCCGCCGCGCGGTCTTCCGGATGACCGGGGTGGCGTCCCGGACGCTGCGGCAACACGATGACCAACGCGACGACGATCGCGGCGATCACCGCCGACGCCAGGGGGCGGCTCAGCGCGAGGCCGCCGTCGGCGACCGGCTTGTCGATGAAGTCGCCGACGGTCGCGCCCAGCGGCCTGGTGAGGATAAAGGCCACCCAGAACAGGGCGACACGCGAGATGTCGGTCCAGTAGTACAGGGCCACGACCACCAGCAGGGCCGCGCCGAACACCAGCGCGCCGCGTTCGTAGCCGAATCCGCGGGTGTCGGCGAGCCAGTCGCCGAGCGCGGTGCCGAGCGTCTGCGAAAACGTGATGGTGGCCCAGTAGAACGCCTCGACCTTCGGCGTCGACACGGTACTCACCGACACCGTGCCCTGCGTCCAGCGCCACAGCCCCAGGGTCGCCAGGAGGAGACTCAACAGCAGCAGCGATCCGCCCGTGTAGCCGATCCCCAGTTGTCGGTCGGCGAAATCGGCCAGCGTCGTGCCGAACGTCGTCGAGGCCACGATGGTGGCCCAATACAGGCTCGCGTGGAATTGCTTGGCGAAGATCTGCGCGACGACCAGGGCGACGAGCGCGACGCCGAATAGCGCGACCCCCGCGGCGTAACCCCAGTTCAGCGTCATCGTGACGGTGTCGCCACCCGTCTCGCCCAGCGTCGTCGCCAGGATCTTGATCACCCAGAAGCCCAGGGTGACCGCAGGAACCTTGGTCAAGGCGTGTTTGGCCGCGTCATCAGTCACGTAGTTGATCCTCCCACGGCGTCCCAGGCTATGCGTCCCCTATGAATTTCGTCGTGCCGATAAGGCGTTCAACATGTTTCAGGCCGCGCGTGACCGCGCATATCGGTGTCCACATTAAACGGCGTTATGAAAAACCTTAACGTTCAATAAGTTTGGCGCGCCGCGATCCCGGGTGCCCGCCAAACGCTGTGGCAACATTGTTGAATGGGTGCGCGGTGGTCGATCATGGCCGTCTCGTTGGGGGTGACGGCGACGTCCTTCCTTTTCATCAACGGCGTGGCGTTCCTCATTCCCTCGCTCGAGTCGCGCCGCGGCATGTCGCTGCCGACGGCGGTCCTGCTGTCGTCGATGCCCAGCTGGGGCATGGTGGTCACGCTGGTCTTCTGGGGTTACGTGCTGGACCGGGTCGGTGAGCGCACCGTGCTCACGTCGGGCTCGGTGCTGACGGCGGCCGCCGCCTACGCGGCCGCGTCGGCCCATTCGGTGCTCATGATCGGTGTGTTCCTGTTTATCGGCGGGATGGCCGCGGCGAGCTGCAACACGGCCGGCGGCCGGCTGGTGTCGGCCTGGTTTCCGCCCCGCCAGCGCGGCCTGGCGATGGGCATCCGTCAAACCGCGCAGCCGTTGGGAATTGCCTTGGGCGCGTTGGTGATACCGGAGCTGTCCGAAAGCGGACCGCACCGCGGGCTGATGTTCCTCGCGGTGATGTGCACGATCGCGGCGGTGGCCAGCGCGATCGGAATCGTCGATCCGCCAAGGAAATCCCGCACGGCGGCGGCGGTGGAGGAGCTGGCCAGCCCGTATCGCGGCTCGTCCGTGTTGTGGCGCATCCACGCCGTCGCCGGCCTGCTGATGATCCCGCAGACGGTGACCGTGACGTTCATGCTCGTGTGGTTGATGCATCGCCACGGTTGGTCGGTGGCAGCCGCGGGCGGCCTGGTCACCCTGACCCAGGTGCTCGGCGCCGCGGGCCGAATCGCGGTGGGGCGGTGGTCCGATCGCGTCGGCTCGCGAATGCGCCCGGTGCGCGCGATCGCCATCGCCGCCGCGGTGGCGCTGTTCGTGCTCGCCCTCACCGACGGCACGGGTTCGGGATACGCCGTGTTGCTGATGGTCGCCATCTCGGTGCTCGCCGTCCTCGACAACGGGCTGGAGGCCACCGCGATCACGGAGTTCGCCGGGCCGTTCTGGAGCGGACGGGCGCTGGGCCTGCAGAACACCACGCAACGGCTGATGGCCGCGGCCGGGCCGCCGCTGTTCGGCGCGGTGGTCGCGGCGGCCGAATACCCGGCGGCCTGGGCGCTGTGCGGGCTGTTCCCGCTGGCGGCGGTGGCGCTGGTGCCCGCCGGGTTGGTGCCGCCGGGCCTGGACAGCCGGCCGCCGCCGCCGGAGCGAGAACTGGCCGGCGCGTCGCGACCGTAGTTTTCGCTCACCGGGATCGCAAAGACGTCGCCGTTCGCCAGGTGGCGCAATAGGGCGGTGGGTGCGGCTTTTTGCTGGTCGCCACCGAATCGCGCCCGGCGCAATGCTTCGATGCGGTCCCGGGGGCCGCCTTTGACCACCCCGGGCGGCCCGCCGGGCCGCGTTAGCGTGACGGCGTGGGGCAACCAGTACCGATTCGCGGCCCTTTAGAGGGGTCCCGATCCGACCGTGCCCGCCGGGTGGCCGACGTGTTGCGCCAGCAGATCCACGCCGGCGCCTACCCCGACGCGCTGCCGGCCGAGCACGAACTGGCGGCCGAATTCGCGGTGTCGCGCAACACCGTTCGCGAGGCGCTGGCGGTCCTGAAGAACGAGGGACTGATCGACCGCGGCCCGAAGGTCGGCACGCACGTCGCCCAGCGCAAGTATGCCCACGGGCTGGACGCGCTGCTGGGGCTCAAGGAGACGTTCAAGCACCTCGGTGAGGTGCGCAACGAGGTGCGCGCCGCCATGCCGGTGACCGCCCCGCCGTCGGTGGCCCGCCGGCTGGGGCTTCAGGCGGGCGGGCAGGCGGTGTTCGTCGAGCGGTTGCGATACCTTGGCGACCTGCCGCTCAGCCTCGACCTGACCTACCTGGCCCCGGACATCGGAAGCCGGATCCTGGACTACCCGCTGGAGACCAACGACATCTTCGCGCTCATCGAGGAGGTGAGCGGGCAGCGGCTGGGTTCGGCGTCGCTGGCGCTGGAGGCCATCCCCGCCGACGCGCACTCGGCGGCCACACTGCAGGTGCCCGACGGGGCGGCGCTGCTCATGCTGGAGCGGCTCACCAGCCTCGACGACGGCAGGCCCGTCGACCTCGAGTACATCCGGATGCGTGGTGATCGAATCACCATGCGCGGCAGTTTAATTAGGAGCAAGCCATGACGCTGGTCAACAACCGTGCCGACGTACCCGTCACGATCGACGAGTCGCTCTGCATCGACGGCTGCACCCTGTGCGTCGAGGTCTGCCCGCTGGACGCGCTGGCCATCAACCCCGACACCGGCAAGGCCTACATGCATGTCGACGAATGCTGGTACTGCGGCCCCTGCGCGGCCCGCTGCCCCACCGGCGCCGTCACCGTCAACATGCCCTACCTCTTGCGCTGATGAAACGCCAAGCCGCGCGGCTGATCTCGATCGCCGCCGTTATCGTCGCCGTCGTTTCCGGCTGCTCGCTGGAGTCGTTCTCGCAATCCTCCGGCGTGGTCAACGTCGTGGTGGGGTACCAGTCCAAGACCATCAACACCGTCACCGCGGGCACGCTGCTGCGCGCGCAGGGGTACTTGGAGCACCGGCTCGCCGACATCACCACCCGCACCGGGACCCGATACGCGGTGCGCTGGCAGGACTACGACACCGGCGCCCCGATCACCGCGCAGATGCTCGCCGAGAAGATCGACATCGGCTCGATGGGCGATTACCCGATGCTGATCAACGGCTCCAAGACGCAGGCCAACCCGCTGGCCCGCACGGAGATGGTGTCGGTCACCGGCTACAACCCGCGCGGCGCGCTGAACATGGTTGTGGTGGCTCCCGATTCGCCGGCGACCACGCTGGGCGACCTGGCCGGCGCCAAGGTGTCGGCCAGCGTGGGTTCGGCAGGCCACGGCACGCTGGTGCGCGCCCTGACCAAGGCCGGCGTCGGCGGCGTGGAAGTGCTCAACCAGCAGCCCCAGATCGGCGCGTCCGCCCTGGAATCCGGTCAGGTGCAGGGGCTTTCGCAGTTCGTCGCGTGGCCGGGGCTGCTGGTCTATCAGGGCAAGGCCAGGCTGCTCTATGACGGCGCTGAGCTGAACCTGCCCACCCTGCACGGCGTGGTGGTGCGGCGCTCGTACGCGTCGGCCCACCCGGAGGTGCTGGCGGCGTTCCTGCAGGCGCAACTGGACGCGACCGATTTCCTCAACTCCAAGCCGCTGGAGGCCGCGCGGATTGTCGCGCAGGGGAGCGGGCTGCCGCAGGAGGTGGTGTACCTATACAACGGCCCCGGCGGCACCTCGTTCGACACCACACTGAAACCGTCGCTGGTCGATGCGCTGAAAAGCGATGTGCCGTACCTGAAGTCGATCGGTGACTTCGCCGACCTCGACGTGGGAAAGTTCGTCGTGGACGCACCGCTGCGCGCGGTGTTCGCCGCCCGCGGGCTCGACTATGACGCGACGCGGGCGCGCGCCGTCAACCCCTCGGTGCTCGCCGGCGACCCCGCGCTGGCCAGCGAGCTGTGGCTGGACGGCTCCGACATCACCCAAACCGTCGCGAATCCCACCGCTCTGCTGCAGGCGATCAGGGATGCCGCCGCCCGCGGTGCGAAGGTCCGCGCGGCCTACGTTCCCGACGCGGAGCTGGGAACGCGGTGGTTCGCCGACAAGGCGGTCTGGGTGCGGGACGGCCAGACCTATCTGCCCTTCGGCACCGTCGCCGGGGCCCGTCGCTACACCGCTGCCCATCCCGGCAGCGTCGCCGTGAATTACCAACAAGCACTGGGAGGTTCGGTATGACCGCCGAATTGAGCGAACGGGTCGTGGGTGCCGTCCCGCTGCCCGCCGTGGCGACCCCGCGCCCGTCGGCCTGGACGGGGCGGTCGTGGCGGTCGTGGCTGGTGCGGGTGGCGTCGGTGGTCGCCGCCATCGGGCTGTGGCAGCTTCTCACCGCCGGCAAGGTGCGGGCGGTGCTGCGATTCGATACCCTGCCGACGGTCACCCAGATCGTGACCGCGCTGCACCGCCGGCTGGGCGCCTACGAGTACTGGCTCGACCTGGCGCAGTCGCTGCTACGGATCCTCACCGGGTTCGGGCTGGCCGCGGTGATCGGGGTGGCGACCGGGGTGCTGCTGGGCCGCTCAAGGCTTTTCGCCGACGTGTTCGGTCCGCTGACGGAGTTGGCCAGGCCCGTCCCGGCCATCGCGCTGGTGCCGGTGGCGATCCTGCTGTTCCCCACCGACGAGGCCGGGATCGTGTTCATCACCTTCCTCGCGGCCTACTTCCCGATCATGGTCAGCACCAGGCACGCGGTGCGGGCGCTGCCCACGCTGTGGGAGGACTCGGTGCGCACGCTGGGCGGCGGCCGGTGGGAGGTGCTGAGCCAGGTCGTGTTGCCGGGCATCCTGCCGGGCGTGTTCGGCGGGCTCTCGGTCGGCATGGGGGTGGCGTGGATCTGCGTGATCTCCGCCGAGATGATCTCCGGTCGGCTCGGCGTCGGTTACCGCACCTGGCAGGACTACACCGTGCTGGCCTACCCCCAGGTGTTCGTCGGCATCATCACCATCGGCGTGCTCGGCTTCGCGACGGCGGCCGCCGTGGAAGTGGTGGGCCGCCGGGTGACGCGGTGGCTGCCGCGGGCACAGGAGGAGGCACGATGACTTCGAAAAACCGGGGCATGAGCCTCGAGCTCGATCGAGTCCGGTTGTCCTACACCGGTTCTCCCGTCATCGACGAGCTGAGCCTCACGGTGCGGCCGGGAGAGATCCTGGTGCTCACCGGGCCGTCGGGCTGCGGCAAGTCGACGGTGCTGCGGGCGCTGGCCGGCCTGCTGGCGCCCGGCGACGGCCGGGTGCTCGCCGACGGCGTACCGGTCACCACCACCTCGGGCGACCGCGGCATGGTCTTCCAGGACAGCGCGCTGCTGCCCTGGCGCACTGTGCGGTCCAACATCGAGTTGGCGCTGCGGCTGCGCGGCGAACCCCGCGCCACCCGGCGCGCGGCGGCCGAGCGCTGGATCGACGAGCTCGGGCTCACCGGCTTCGGCAACTACCTGCCCAAGAGCTTGTCCGGCGGGATGCGCCAGCGCGTCCAGTTGGCCCGCGGCCTGGCCGGGGCGCCGCGCGCGGTGATGATGGACGAGCCGTTCGGGGCGCTGGACACCCAGACCCGTGCCGCCATGCAGCGCCTGCTCGTCGACACCTGGCGCACCCATCCGACCACGATCGTCTTCGTCACCCACGACGTCGACGAGGCGCTGACGCTGGGGGACCGGATCGTCGTGCTGGGCAAGGCCGGCGAGCCGGTGCGCGCGGTGCTCGACGTGCCGGATCCGCGCCTGGACCGGCCGCGTCCGGAACTGCGCGCCGATATCATTGCGGCACTTGACCATTCGGTGGCGGCATGATGGATGTCCCGGATCTGACGCCGGTGCGCCTCGACTGCGACGTGCTGGTCATCGGCGGGGGCACCGCCGGCACCATGGCGGCCCTGTCCGCCGCAGAGCACGGCGCTCAAGTGCTGCTGCTGGAGAAGGCCCACGTCCGGCACTCCGGTGCGCTGGCGATGGGCATGGACGGAGTCAACAACGCCGTCATCCCCGGCAAGGCCGAACCTGAGGACTACGTCGCGGAGATCACCCGCGCCAACGACGGAATCGTCAACCAGCGCACCATTTATCAGACCGCCTCCCGCGGTTTCGCGATGGTGCAGCGGCTGGAGCGCTACGGGGTGAAGTTCGAGAAGGACGAGCACGGCGAGTACGCGGTGCGCCGGGTGCACCGCTCGGGCTCCTATGTGCTGCCCATGCCGGAGGGCAAGGACGTCAAAAAGGCGCTCTATCGGGTGCTGCGGCAAAAGTCCATGCGCGAGCGGATCCGCATCGAGAACCGGCTGATGCCAGTGCGAGTCCTGACCGACGGGGGCCGAGCCGTTGGTGCCGCCGCGTTCAATACGCGCACCGGCGAGTTCGTCGCCGTCGGCGCCAAGGCGGTCATCCTGGCCACCGGGGCGTGCGGGCGGCTGGGCCTGCCCGCGTCGGGCTATCTGTATGGCACGTACGAGAACCCGACCAACGCCGGCGACGGGTATGCGATGGCCTACCACGCGGGCGCCGAGCTGTCGGGAATCGAGTGTTTCCAGGTCAATCCGCTGATCAAGGATTACAACGGGCCGGCCTGCGCCTACGTGGCCAACCCGTTCGGCGGCTACCAGGTCAACGCGCACGGCGAGCGGTTCGTCGACTCCGACTACTGGTCGGGGCAGATGATGGCCGAGGTGAAAAGCGAGATCGACTCCGCCCGCGGGCCCATCTATCTCAAGGTGTCGCACCTGCCCGACGAGACGCTGACTGCGCTGGAGAACATCCTGCACACCACCGAACGCCCGACCCGCGGCACCTTCCACGCCAACCGGGGCCACGACTACCGCACCCACGACATCGAGATGCACATCTCCGAGATCGGCTTGTGCGGCGGCCATTCCGCCTCGGGCGTGTGGGTCGACGAGCACGCCCGCACCACGGTGCCGGGCCTGTACGCGGCGGGGGACCTGGCCTGCGTTCCGCACAACTACATGATCGGGGCGTTCGTGTTCGGCGACCTCGCCGGCACCGACGCCGCCAAGTCGCTGCCCGATGTCGTTGCCCCACAAACGCTCCCGGAGGACCAGCTGCGCGCCGCGCACGAGCTGATCTACTCACCGCTGCGGCACCCGGACGGGCCCCCACAGCCGCAGGTCGAATATAAGCTGCGGCGCTTCGTCAACGACTATGTGGCGCCGCCGAAGACGGCGGCCAAGCTGTCCATCGCCGTCCGCACCTTCGATCGCATGCGGGCCGAGATTGCCGAGATGGGCGCGCGCGACCCGCACGAGCTGATGCGGGCGGTGGAGGTGTCGTTCATCCGCGACTGCGCCGAGATGGCCGCCCGCTCCTCGCTCACCCGCACCGAATCCCGCTGGGGCCTCTACCACGACCGCGCCGACCTGCCCGGCCGCGACGACAACCAATGGGGCTATCACCTGAACCTGCGCAAGGGTGCGGACGGCGAGATGGCCTTCCTCAAGCGGCCCGTCGCGCCGTACTTCGTGCCCGTCCCCGAGCTGGACGGCTTGCCGCCGGTGGACCAAACCGTGCGCGAGGTGGAGCAGCCGCCGCTGACCGGGGGTCAGGCGCCGGCCACCGTGGCATCCCGGATCGCCTCGCCCGCAACGGCGTTCGAACCCCCGTCGCCGCGCATCGCCGAGGTCCTCGCCCTGGAGGAGCCCACGATCGGCGACCTGGCGCCGTACCTGGCCGACACCGATCCCGGCGTGCGCCGGACCGCGGTCGCCACCCTGACCGAGCACATCCCCGACGGGTACGCGCCCGCGCTGTTCGCGGCGCTCGACGACGCCGACGCCGCGGTCCGCCGCACCGGCGCTGAGGGCATCCGGGAGCTGGTGGAGGTGCTGCCCGACCCGGCTGGCGCCGAACCGCATCTGGCGTCGCGGGATTCCGTGGTGCGCGCGGCCGCCGTCTACCTGCTGGCCGCGCGCCGGGCCGGCGACGCCGCCCAATACCGCGGCGCCCTGGACGATCCCGACCACCGGGTGCGCATTGAGGCGGTGCGCGCGCTGGTGTCGGTCGACGACGTGGCCGGCGTCGTCGCGGCCACGGCGGACGAGAGCCGGGAGGTCCGCATCGCAGCGGCCGGTGCTCTGGCGACGCTGCGCGACGGCGCGCCGGCGGTCAGCGCGCTGGTCGCCGATCCCGACCCCCTGGTGCGAGCGGCCGCGCTCGCCGCCCTGGGCGAATTGGGCTGCGGCGACGGTGATCTTGGGGCCGTCGAAAAGGCGCTGCGCGCGCCGGCGTGGCAGGTGCGCGAGGGCGCGGCGCGGGCACTAAAGGGCGCCAGTGCCGCGGTCGCGGTGCCGCTGCTGGCGGAGGCGCTGTCCGACGCGCACCTCGACGTGCGCAAGGCGGCGGTGCTGAGCCTGACCCGCTGGGCCGCCGAACCCGCCACCCGCGACGCCTTGAGCATCGCGCTCAAAGACGGCGACGCCGACGTCCGCGCCTACGCGCGGCGGGCGTTGGAACGGGACGGGTAGCGTTTATCCCCCGTGATTTCCCCCGTCAGGCCCAGGTGAAATCCAGTAGAGTCACTGTGTGAGTTCGGGATTGGGCGCGGCAACCTTGGCCGAGGAGCATGACTGTGTGCTGCTCGACCTCGATGGCACGGTCTACCGGGGCGCGGTCCCGACCGCCGGTGCCGTAGAAACCCTGGAAGGTCTACGGGTTCGTACGCTGTTCCTGACCAACAACGCCTCCCGGAGCGCAGTCGAGGTCGCGGACCACATGCGCGACATGGGCTTTGCGGTCGACCCGGCTGACGTCGTGACCAGCGCACACACCGCCGCACGCCTCATGAGCGATAAGTTGCCGCAAAGGTCCAAGGTTTTGGTGATCGGCACCGACGCGCTGGCCGCCGAGGTGGCCGACGCCGGCCTGGCACCGGTGCGCTCCTGGGACGACGGGCCCGTAGCGGTGGTGCAGGGTCATTCGCCGCACACCAACTGGGCCGGACTGGCGGAGGCGGCCTTGGCTATCCGCGGCTGTGCGCTGTGGGTGGCATGCAACATCGACCCGACATTCCCCACCGAACGCGGTCTGCTCCCGGGCAATGGCGCAATGGTCGCCGCCCTGCGCGCCGCCACTGGCGCCGAGCCCATTGTCGTCGGAAAGCCCGAGTCTTACATGGTCCGAGATGGTTTGGGGCGCGGTCGCTTCGAATCACCGCTGGTGGTCGGTGACCGCCTCGAGACGGACATCGCCGGCGCGACGGTGGCGGGTCTGCCCAGTCTGCTGGTGTTCAGCGGCGTCGCCACCGCCGCCGATGTCGTTTATGCCAAACCCGATTGCCGGCCGACGTACATCGGGGAGGACTTGACCGCCCTCGCCGAGCGGAGTGACGCGTTGCGCGTCGCCCCACAGCCCGGCTGGCATGCGCAGGCCGGCCGCGGCGCGGTGACCGTCACGTCGACGGGCGAAGGCGGCCAGGACTGCGGGTTGTCCATCGTACGAGCCGCCGCGCACGCCGTCTGGAGCAGCGAATCCGCCCGCCCCCCGGTGGTTCTCGCCGGGGATGACGACGCGCGCCGCGCGCTCGAGAAGTGGGGCCTATTGGACGACCGACAGGCCCGGGTCGATCCGGGCGCGAACCGCGACGGACGCACATGACGCACGCACGATCATGGCCGCGTCGGAGTCGGAGCCCTTGGGTATCTGGATCGCCGCGCTGTCGGGGTCCTCGCGGTGTGCCATGAGCCAGTCGTAGAGCAGCCAGTCCAGCGCACAGGCCACCGCGAACGGGTCCGCCTCGTCCGACGCCGCGCCCGCGACGCAGGCCTCGATGGCCTCACGGTGTTCCCGCCTGGCGGCGTCCTTGTTGACTCCCGAGCTGTCGAACAACATCGTCGACAGCGTCAGCGGATAGCGTTGGCCGGTCTCGGATTTCAGCACCCACCGACCGCCCCTCCAGGGTTCCTGCGGGTTGACAAGAACCATCTCGCCGAAGCCGCTGATGACCCCCGGCGACGGCTCACCGAGCTCGCCGTCGAACGGGGCCGGGCCGAGCAGGCCCACCGGAAAACGAGCGCGGAGCGAAAACAGGGTGGCGGTACCGACGATCTTGCCCGCCCGCACGTCCGGGACGACGCCGGTGATCTCCGCCGCCAGCGCGTAATCCCGCACCAACAGGTCCAGGCAGCGGTGCAGGACAACCAGGTCGGCGCGCTCGTCCGGATCGGGGCGCTTGCCCCCGCCGAGCAGTTCCCCGAACCGCGCCGCGGCGATGATCAACGCGTCGTCAAGAGCCTCGAGGTGCGTCGCAATCAAGCGGTCGGCCTCACCATCCCCGATGACCAGGTCGGGCAGCGTCGTGGCGGCGCCTTCCGGTGTGCACCAGTAGAAGCCGATCTGGCCCTCCGCCTGGGTGATTCGCGGTCTCATGGCGCCTGCGCCCGCAGCCTGCGGTTGGTGGCCGCCAGTTGCCGGTGCGTGCTGTCCTTGAGCCTCGCCAACTGTTCGGGGATGAGGCGGTCGCACACCCAGCCCCAGTGCATCGCGACGAGATCGCCCCGCCGGACCGCGATCGGCCTTCCCTCGCCGGTGCGGACCCCGACCCGGCGCGTCCGCGGCCCGGACAGCGACAGCGAGGATCCCGTGAAGCACAGCTGCTGCGACACGACCAGCGCCGTATCTCCGTCCGTCGACAGGACGGTGCCCCAGGAGATGCGGCAGTTGTCCAGGACGGACACCGGATGCTCGTCGACGCCCCTGCCGAGCAACCGCGACCAGGGGTAGACGCCGAACACGTGGAAGCCGTGATTCGCCGCGGCCTCCTCGGCGAGGTCCTCGGTGAGGTGCGCCCAGTAGTGCCCGGCCTGCGGGGCGATGATCGCCATCAGCTCGGCCGTGAAGGCGTGCGAATCCATCGTCGAGCCCGCGCCCCCGCCCAGCCAATAGGATTCGACCAGGCGGAGGTCGAGGGGGTCGGGGATTCCGGTCAGCCGCGACATCACCCGCAGATACGGCCACGCCCCCGTGAATCGCCGTGCCGCACGCTCGATCTCGGCCCGCCCACCGTTGAGGAGGGCCGATGACTCGCGGGGCCCGCAGTAGCCGAGCTGGTTGGGTGCGTAGGCGTACCGCGCGAACATCTCCGCACCGCGGGTGTCGGTGATGTCGGCGATGGTCATGCTCGCGCGCCCTGCCCGATCAGCGTTGCGGCGTCGCGGTGCAGCCTGCCGAAGTTGTAGTACGCGGCGCACGCGCCCTCCGGGGAGACCATGCAGGTGCCTATCGGGGTCTCCGGGGTGCACGCCGTTCCGAACACCTTGCACTCCCAGGGTTTGAGCACGCCCTTGAGCACCTCGCCGCACTGGCAGGCCTTGGGGTCGGCCACGCGCACGCCCGGCAGTGCGAATCGGCGTTCGGAATCGAAGTCCGCGAGCTCGTCACGCAGCCGCAAGGCGCTTTGCGAGATGAATCCCAGTCCACGCCATTCGAAGTGGGGGCGCAGCGCGAAGACGTCGGCCATCAGGGCGAGCGCCGCCGGGTTGCCCTCCTCGGAGACGACCCGCGAGTACTGGTTTTCGACTTCGCAACGCCCCTCGCGGATCTGGCGCAGCAGCATGGCGATCGATGCGAGGATGTCCAGCGGTTCGAATCCGGCAACCACCAGCGGCCTGCCGTAGACGGCGGGAACGAACCGGTAGGGCCGGGTGCCGACGACAGTGGACACGTGGCCCGGGCCGAGGAAACCGGACAGCCTAAGGTCGGGCGACTCCAGGATCGCCTTGATCGGCGGCACGATCGTGACGTGATTGCAGAATACGGTGAAGTTCTCGATCCCGAGCTCCCGCGCCCGCACCAGCGTGACCGCCGTTGACGGGGCGGTGGTTTCGAAGCCGATCGCGAAAAAAACGATGTGCTTGTCCGGGTTCTCGGTCGCGATCTTCAGCGCGTCCAGTGGCGAGTAGACGAACCGGACGTCGGCGCCGCCGGCCTTGGCATCCAGCAGACTCCCGTCCGAGCCGGGCACCCGCATCATGTCGCCGAAGCAGGTGAAGATCACGTCCGGTTGGCGCGCCAGCCAGATCGCGTCGTCGACACGGCCCATCGGGATGACGCAAACCGGGCAGCCGGGACCGTGCACGAGTTCGACGTTGTCCGGCAGCAGGTGCTCGACGCCGTGGCGGTAGATCGTGTGGGTGTGGCCGCCGCACACCTCCATGAACTTGAAGTGCTCGTCTCCGGAGCCGGCCCCGGCCAGCGACTCGATGGCCGCCAACAGCTTTCGTGCCGAGGCGGGGTCTCGGAATTCGTCAACAAATCGCATCGCAGTCTCCCCGGTCAGATGATCGACGACGTGTCGAACGCGTCTATTTCGTCGGAATACGTTTGGCCCAACTTCTGCACGGCGGCAAGGGTGAGCAGCGCCTCGGTTTCGTCGATCTTGGCCATCGCGAAACCGACGTGGACCAGCACCCACTCGCCCGGCGCGAGCATGTCGTTCTCGAGCAGCCGCACGCTGATGATGCGGCGCACGCCGCTGACATCTACCTTGGCCAGACAGTTTTCGGCGTCGGTGATCTCGATGACCTGTCCGGGGATGCCCAGGCACATATCTCTCAAGTCCTCTCAGCAGATTCGGGGCAGCGGGTCGCCGACGAGCATGTCCACGATGCGGGTGCCGCCGAACGCGGTGCGCACCAGCACGGTGGCCGCCGGTTCGTCGGCGATGCGTCCGATTTCGGCCGCGTCGCCACCCGCGGGGTGCGAGCGCAGGGCGTCCAACGCGTCGTCGGCCTCAGCGGGGTCGACGACGGCCAGGAACTTGCCCTCGTTGGCCACGTAAAGCGGGTCGATGCCGAGCATTTCGCAGGCGCCCGCCACGTCGGATCGCACCGGTAGCCGGTCCTCCTCTAGCACGACCGCCAGGCCGCACGCCTGCGCCAGCTCGTTGCACACCGTCCCGACGCCACCCCGGGTGGGGTCGCGCAGCCACCGCGTCTTGGGGGCCGCCCGCAGCAGACGCTCCACGAGGCCGGTCACCGCGGCGGTGTCGGAGTGGATGTCGGCTTCGATCGCCAGGTCGCCGCGTGCCAGCATCACCGCCATGCCGTGGTCACCGATGGTCCCGGAGGCCAGCACCCTGTCGCCGGGCCGCACCTTTCGCGGGGACAGGTCCCGTTCCGACGGAACGACTCCCGCTCCGGCGGTCGTGATGAACATGCCGTCGGCCGCGCCCCGGGGGACCACCTTGGTATCGCCGGTGACGATCTGCACACCGGCCGCCCGCGCGGCGGCGGCCATGTCGGCGACGATTCCGCGCAGCTCTTCGATCGCAAAGCCCTCTTCCAGGACGAAGGCCGCCGTCATCCACGACGGCACGGCACCGGCCATGGCGAGGTCGTTCACCGTGCCGTTGACGGCCAGGTCGCCGATCGATCCGCCGGGGAATCGAAGTGGCTGCACGACAAACGAATCAGTGGACATCGCCAGCCGCGGCCCGCCGGGCATCGCGATGACGGCGCCGTCGCCCAGCGATTCCAGCTGAGGGTTGCGAAAGGCCTCCAGGAAAACGGCGTCGACCAATGCGGCGGACGCCTTGCCGCCGGCACCGTGAGCGAGCGTCACGACGGTGTCGCGCAGCCGCGGCCGCCGCCTGCGGAACGCCTCGATGCGGTCGATGACCTCGCCCTCGCCGAACGAGGGGCCGGAGGTGAGGTATTCGGCAACATGTTCTCTCATCGGACTCCCATTTGCGCATGCACGGCGGACCACAACCGATATCCCAACGCCGCCTGCGACTCCTGGATTCGGTGCACGCTCTGGGACCGGACGACAAAGCACACGTCGACGTCGGCGCTGTCGGCGAAGGCGCCTCCGTCGTACCCGGTGAACCCGATCGTGTAGACGCCGCGGCGATGAGCCTCGCGCATCGCATGCAGCAGGTCCGCCGAATTGCCGCTGGTGGACATCGCGACGGCGATGTCGCCGGCCCGCGCCCGGGCGATCAACTGCCGGGCGAACACCAAGTCGAAGCCGACGTCGTTGGCCAGGGCGGTCAGCACCGCCTGGTCCGATGTCAGCGACCACGCCGGCAGCGGCCGCGCGGCGCACTGCTGGGCGAACAGCATCGCCAAAGTGGCTGCGTCCGTGGCGCTTCCGCCGTTACCGAAGGTGAACAGCCTGCCGCCAGCCGCGAATCGGCGCGCCATCTCGGCGGCCGCGACGGTGATCGAAGCGTCGCACGATTCCAGCGTGGCCGCGCGCAACGCGGAGCTTTCGGCGGACTTGGCCAGCGCGGAGTCCACCAGGTCGGTCAGCAACGGGCCGGGGTCGCGTTCGTCGCCGTCAATGAACGGATAGAGGAAGTTGGTCGCCTCGCCGATGTGATTCTTGCTCATGGGCTTTCAGGCTTCACCCAGCTTGCTGATCGCCAGGCCGGCGTGCACTAGAACGACGTCGCCGGGGGAGAGCGGGCCGATCAGATCGGTGGCCACCGTCTCGGTGCCCTTCGCGGTGCGCACCGGGGTCAACGAAGTCGCGGTGCCGTGGGTGCCGGGCAGAACCTCGGCGGGCCGCCCCTCGTCGGCGCAGGTGATGCACACGTCGTCGGCGCAGTCCTGGGGCCGAGGGACCAGCAGCCCGGGATGCTCGAAGCACACATGGGTCAACTCCCACAGCAGGTGGTAGAGCAGTACGAACTCGCCGGTCGCGGACAGCACCGGATCCGGATCATCAAGCCACAGCACGTGATCCGCGGCGCCGGCCGTCGGACGTTCGCCGTTGCCGATCCAGATCGTCGTGACACCCCACGCGGCGCCGCGACGCATGACCGCGCATACGTCGGGGTCCGCGGCGCCGGCGACGGCGATCACCACGTCGCCGGCGCGGGCCGATACCCGCACCTGCCCCACCAGGTCGTGCCCGGTGAGGGCGACCGCCGGCAGGGCGCGCTTCCCGACGATCACCGGGTGCACGAATTCGACGGCGACGTGCTGGGCGTGCGGGGCAAGGGCCGGGGCGACGCACCACATCGTCGCGCCGGCCGAGAAGCGCTGCGCCAGCGCGAAAGAGGCCTGGGCCAGGTCGGCCGCAAGATCGGGCGTCATCACGGCCGCGCCTCCAGATCCGCCTCGAGGTCGCCGAACACCCCGTACTCGCGCATCGTCTCTAGGGTTACCCGCGCGGACTCCTCGTCGATGCGGGTGAGCGCGAAACCGGCGTGCACGATCGTGTAGTCGCCGATCGCCAAATCGGGAAGGTATGCCAGGCAGGCGGTCTTGATCTCGTCGCCGTAGGCGACCGCGGCAAACCGCCCTCCCTCGGGGGCGTCCCAGACCTCGGTGATCCGGCCGGGAATCCCTAGACACATCGCGCGGTCCTTTCTTCCGACGCCGCGGTCAGTATCGAGATCGCGGCCTGGCCAAGCGCCAGCCCGCCGTCGTTGGGGGGAACGAGACGGTGGGTGAGGACGGTGAAACCGGCATCCTCCAGCCGCCGGCGGCATTCGGTCAACAGAAACACATTTTGGAACACCCCGCCCGTCAGCCCGACCGTCGATGTGCCCCCCGCGACCCGGCCGACCGCTACCGTGACGGCAATCGCGACGGTGTGGTGGAACGCCGCCGCCAGGTCGCGCTTGTCGGCGCCGCTTGCCAGCGCGTCGACCATCGCGGTGATCATCGGTGCGGGATCCATGATCCCGTCGGCGCTTACCGCGATAGGCAGCTGAATCGACGGTTCGCGGTTGCCGGCGGATGCGGCCAGCGCCTCCAGCTCGATCGCGGCCTGGCCTTCGTAGTCGATGCGCTGGCGCACCCCGAGGATCGATGCGACCGCGTCGAACAACCGGCCGACACTCGTGGTCGGCACACAGCCGCGCCCCGCCGTGAACTGCGTTCGGAGCAAACGCAATTCGGCTGGGCTGGCCGCCTTGACCGGGGCCAGGTCGGCGTCCCACGGAGTGCGGGCGCTCCACAGGTGGGCCAGCGCCATCCGCCACGGGTTGCGCACGGCCGCATCACCACCGGCCAGCGGCACGTCGGCAAGGTGCCCAACCCGAGTGAAGCGGTGACTGTCCCGGCCAAGCCGCAGGATCTCGCCGCCCCAGGCGGCACCGTCGAGCCCGTACCCGGTGCCGTCGAAGGCGACGCCGATGATGGGCTCGTTCAGCATTTCGTGCTCGGCGAGCAGCGACACCACGTGCGCGTGATGGTGCTGGATAAGATCCAGCGGTCGGTCACCGGCGTTGCGCTCAGCCCAGTTTCGCGTCAGGTAGCGCGGATGCAGATCGGCGGCCAGCCGCACCGGCTGCGACCGCATGTCAGCGAGCTGCCGCACCGAGTGGGTGAACGCCTTCAGCGTGGCGACGGTGCCCATGTCGCCGATGTGGGCCGAGCAGTACGCCCGCCGGCCGTCGGTCAGGCAAAAGGTGTTCTTGAGCTCCCCGCCGACCGCGAGCACCGGAGGGCTGTTCCGGCCGAGGTCGACGGGGAGCGGTGCGTAGCCGCGGGATCGCCGGATAGGCAGCTGGCTGGCCTTCTTGCGGGCGGAACCGGCAGTCTCTTCCCGGATCACCCGCACCACGGAGTCATCGCACGGCACGTGGATCGGCCGGTCGTGGTCCAGGACGGCGTCCGCGAGCTCGGGCAGCCGCTTGGCGGCGTCTTCGACGGTGTAGCAGATGGGTTCGTCGGATCGGTTGGCGCTGGTCAGCACAATCGCCTGGGGCGACGGCGTGTTCGAACCCGGGACGGGGGCCAACAACAGGTGATGGACCGGCGAGTACGGCAGCAGCAGCCCGATCAGCGGGTTGTCCGGTGCGACCGTCGCCGCGACAGGCGCGCCTCGCCTACGCCGGAGCAGCACCACCGGACGCGACGGGCTCAGGAGCGCCGCGGCTTCCGACTTGCTGATGTGCGCGTAGCGCCGCGCGACTTCAAGGTCTCGGACCATGACGGCGAAGGCCTTGCCGTGCCGCGCCTTTCGCCGCCTGATCGCCCCGACTGCAGCGGCGTCGTCAGGCGCACACGCGAGGTGATATCCACCGATGCCCTTGATGCCTACGACGCGGCCGTCGGCCAGCGCGCGCTGCGTGGCGGCCAGCGCGGCGTCGACTTGGGTGATGCGCACGCCGTCGCCTCCGGTGAACCACATGGAAGGGCCGCAGGCCGGGCATGCGATGGGCTGGGCGTGGAACCGGCGGTCGGCGGGGTCGTGGTATTCGGTGGCGCAGTCGCCGCACATCGCGAACTCCGCCATGGTGGTGGCGGGCCGGTCGTAGGGCAGTGCGCGGATGATCGTGAACCGGGGACCGCAGTTCGTGCATGTGACGAACGGATGCCGGTATCGGCGATCGGACGGGTCGAACAGCTCGGTCACGCAGTCGTCGCAGACGGCGATATCGGCGGGTATCGCGCTCGCCGTGGCACCGGAGTTGCGGCTGGCGACGATGCGAAACCCGCGAGAACCGTTGGCTTCGTGCGGCTCTCCGTTGAGCTCGGCGCAGGCCACGTCGCTGATCAGCGCCAGCGGGGGAGCGTCGGTGATCAGCCGGTCGCCGAATTGCGCGAGCGCGTCGGGTCTGCCCTGGACCTCGATGAACACCGCCGACGCGTCGTTGCCGACAAAGCCGCTCAACCCCAACTCGGTGGCCACCCGGTGGACGAACGGCCGAAAGCCCACGCCCTGAACCACCCCGGTCACCAGGTAGCGGCGGCGCCGCGTGGTTGTGAGCGGCGTCATGTCAACCGCCACAGAATGATCCGGTTGTTGCCTGAGTCCGCCACGGCGAGCCGGTTACCGCGCAGCCAGATTCCGTACGGCCAGCAAAGTGAATCGTGGGTCACGGCGCTCCACCGGTTTTCGCCGTTGGCCTCGAATGTCGGCTGCGCCAGGACGTGATCGGCGCCGCGGCCGTCGTCCGGGACGCCGTCCCAGAGCAGGACGCGGTTGTTGGCCGTGTCGGCGACCGCCAGCCGGTCGACGGTGCCTTCCGTGCTGTCCAGGCTGACCGCGTAAGGGAAGCGGAACCGATCTGCGCACTGCGGTCCGTATGGCCATTCACGGGCGGTGCGGAAGTCTGGTTGGCCGAGGAGCCGGTCGGCCGGCCGGTCGCCGTCGGGCAGCGGTGTCCACCCGAGCACGCGATGATCACCTGCATCGGCGACCAGAAGCAGGTCGTCACGTCCAGTGATGGCATGCGGCCAACGAAAGCTGGCGGGACCCACCTGCGCCCCGCGGTTCTCTTCACGGCTAGCGGCGTCGGGTTGGCCGAGCACGATGTCGGCAGGCTGGCCGGGCTCGGGCAGGCCGCCCGTCCACCCCAGCACCCGGCGGTTGCCGGTGTCGGCGACCCAAAACATCGAGCCGACCACCGCGACGCCGAACGGCCAATAGAACGACGAGGCCGAACACTCGCCGCCGGCGTTCGGCTCGACCGTGCAGTCATCGGTCTGGCCAAGTACGAAATCCGGTGGTGTCGAGCTTGTTTCGGGTACCGAGTTCCACACCAGGATGCGATGATGCCAGGCGTCGGCGACGATGAGCCGCCCGTCGTGCACCAGCACACCGGCGGGAAGGTTCATCCCGTTCCGCGGACCGCGCCCGGCCGCCGCGCGTCCCTCGGTGGTGCCATCCGGCTGCCCGAGCACGACATCGGCGGGCTGTTCGTCGCGGGCGGGCAGGCCGTGCCAGATCAGCACCCGATGGTTGCCGGAATCGGCGACGACTAGATGCTTGTCATCGAAGAACACGCCGCGGGGCGAGTACATCCACGCCAAAGTGGGTGTCGCCGCGGGCAACGCCAGGCCGCCGGGTGCCGGCGCGCCCAGCCATACCTCGGGCACCCAGCCACCGGACAGGTCCGGCGCAGTCGGAGAGTCGGCGCGCGGTGGCCGTGGCAGCAGACTGGTCCGCACCGTCAGCCGTGTCACTGCCCCACCCGAACCCAGATCCGCCCGTTGTCGACGCGCAGCGGCAACTGCTCGAGTTGAGCTGCCGGCGCGGTGAGGCACTCGCCGGACGCGGCGTCGTAGCAAAACCCGTGCCACGGGCACGTCAGGGTGCCGTTGTGAGCGTCGAGCACCGCGTTATCCAAAGGCAAAGCCTCGTGGGCGCATTCGTTGACGTAGGCAGTTAGTTGTCCATCGAGGTTCACCACCAGCACCGAGACCTGCTGCCCGGAGCGCGGTGCGGTCAACTCGACCGCGACGAAATCGCCGACGGGCACGTCGTCGGTCGCACCTGCCGGCGCCCAGCCCTCCTCGACGGGGTGGCGGGCCGCGAACAGGGATTCAGCCGAAATCAGCGTGGACTCAGGCTCGTTCGGCAGCACCTCGACCGCGGTGATCGAGGGGACACCGTCGACGAGCGCCTTCTCCACCAGGTTGCGCAGCGTCACCGACGACATCGAGCATCCGTTGCAAGCGCCCTGCAGGCGGACGAACGCCGTGCGGTCCTCGATGCGCACCAGGGTGACGTCGCCGCCGTGGCCCTGCAGTTGCGGCCGGACGGCGTTGAGGGCCTTGGCGGCCTGGGTCATCGGGTCCGGACGCACGATCTCGTGCAGCGACAGCAGCAGATGGACAACGGGATCATCGACGAGCTCGAAAAGGACTGCGCGGGCGTCGTCGTCGGCGCGCATCCGGCGCACGATGGTCACCAATCCCACCCGATGAACCGCCTCGATCGCCCCCTTCAACTCCTCGGCCACGGCGCGCGCGGCCGGGTCCAGCCCCTGCAGCGCCGCGATCGCGTCATCGACACGTCTCGCCAGTTCCTCGAAGGTCGGCTCCGAGGCGGCACCATGGCCGTTTGACGGCGCCTGGGTGACGGCTGTCGACATCACACCCTCCCGCCTTCTTCGGTGCTGGAAAGTACGCGCTGGCGCGCGATTTCGTCGAGCACCCCGCGCACGGTGCGCACCGAGTCGTCGTCGCCCATCTCCTCGAAGAGGAACCGCGCCTCGTAGAGCTTGGCCTTGGCGTCGTCGAACATCCCCAGGTGGGCCAGGACGTTGCCCTGGTTGGCCAACACCCGGGCCCGGCCGAGGGGCTGGGTTGCGCGGTCCCGTGTCTGCAGGACGGCCTCGTATATCTCGACGGCCTCGACCAGGTTTTCCCGGTTGTGGCGCGAGGGCGTATACACGAGCGAGTTGGCGAGGTTCAGCTGCACGCTGGCCCATTCGTCCGGGTGGTCCTCGCGGGTGTAGACGGTCAGCGCCGACCGCAACGACTGGGCCGCCACGCCCAGCCGCAGCTGGCTGGACGCCTCGACCATCGGCATGGTCAGGTAGGCCGTGGCCAACCCGGCGTGCGCGGCGGCCCACACCAACGGCGCGTCCTCGCGTTTGATCAGCTGCAGCGCCGAGTGGTAGTGCGGGATGGCCGTCGCCAGCAGCTCCGGCCGCGTCGCCGCGTCCTCGTGCAGCAGGCCGGCCAGGCACAAATGGGTTTCGGCGCGGGCGACGCGCAGCCCGTCGGCGGCACCGAGCGCACCGAGCGCCTTTCGCAGCCGGGTCTCGCAATCCGGGTCGCGAGTGTCCCGGCCGATCGCACCGGCGGCGGCGAGCAGGGTCCCGGCCAGCGGCGCCGACACCGGCGCCGCGGCCTCCGCGGCCCGGTCGAGCAACTCGATGGCGGCGTGCGGATTTCCCTCGGCGAGGGCATGACCCGCCCGGACGGACAACACGGTGGCGGCCAGTTCACCCTCCGTGATCTCGCAATCCGGCGGCATGTCGATGCGACCCAGCGTGAACAGCACCACATCGACGAGGACCGCGAACCTGCCCAATTCGGTACGCAGTTCGTCGGGGTCGGCGCCGTCGGGGTCCAGGACGAAGCGGTTGTAGCGGGCGACCGAATCCGTGCGGTCGGCCAGCGCGGCTATCGCGGCGTCTCGCTGACCGGCGGCGGCAAGCTCGTGGGGTCGCAGGCTCTGCGGCCAGCTTTCGGGGGGCCGCCCGGCCAGCATTTCCATGCGTGCGGCTTCGGTATCGGCGCCGGCGGGAATCAGCATGTAGCCCAACGGAAGCGGGAAGAGGCCGAGCGGCTGCGGCGGCAGCGCCAGCTGTGTCCTTGCCTTCAGCGATTCAGCCATTGAGCGGCCCCCTGATGTCACGTTCGGCGGCCCGCTTGATCATCCGGGCCGACAATTCGGCGCGGGCCTTGGTCGCGTGCGTGTCGATGCGCTTGCGCACTACGCCGTCGGCGAACACCACCACGATGTCTACGGCCCAGCGTCCGCGCTCCTCCGACACGACGGTGTCGACGCTGAGCGCCTCGTCGGCGGAGCTGTCTTCGCGCCGCCGCGTGCGGCGGTTCGGGTCCGGGTCGACGTCGGGATGCTCGGCCACGAGTATCACTACTGCTGCTCCAGCGGAATCCGAAGCGCACCATGCTCGTCGTCCCAGAACGCACGGCGCACTCCGGCGGGGATCACATCGTCGAGCACCTCGCGGACCAGCACCGCGCGATCGCCGGCGGGGGTGCGCTGCTTGAGCAGCAGCCCGCCATTGCGCGGTCCCCGCAGCGGCAACAGCCAGAGCTGGTCGTCGTGGACGGCTCCGACGGCGACGTGCGCGGGAAAGTGAGCCGCGGACAGCGCAGCGGACAGCCGCAAGTAGCCGTCGGCGGTGAACTGCACCGTGAGGTCGGCCGGATCGCTCGGCTCGGGCGGGCGCAGCGGCGAGATATATTCCGCCTCAATCATTTCCATCACCTCGTCCATCGCCGTGGCCACTTCGGGCGACAGTTCGGCACCCAGGGCGACGTTGGCCGCCTCGATGAGGAAGACGGTGACGTCGGAAGGGCACGCGTCTGCCAGCGCCCAGCGGGCGAACGCGATCGCGTGGTCCCAGCGGAACGAGTGGGTGTGCAGCCCCTCCAGCGGAGGCAACTCGGCCAGTTCGGCACCGGGGACGCGGTATATCGTCCCGGGCCGGGCGCCGGTGGCCGAGGCGTCGACGATCACCACTCGCTCCGCGCCGCGCATCTGAAAGGCCACGTCCATCCCGGCGGTGCCGCCGTCGACCAGCCGGAGCCCGTCGGGCATGCCCCGTTCCCACAAGTGGCGCACCAGGATTGGGCCCACTCCGTCGTCGCCGCGCAGCAGGTTGCCGCAGCCGATCACCAGCACGGCACAGCCCGGCGGTTCCAGGTCCAGCTGTGATCCGCCGGGTTGCGCCGTCGCGTCAGGGTTGGTTGCCGTGGGAATCACACCATTCCATTGACGACGAATTTCGAGAGTTCACGTCCGGTCTTGCCGTCGTAGGCGTGCACGGTACAGACCAGGCAGGAGTCGAAGCTGCGGGCCACGTGGCCCAGCTCGACGGGGTCCTCGGGGTCGACGATCGGCGAGCCGACCAACGCCTTCTCGATGGGCCCGAGGGTCTCGGCGCCGTCGCGCGGCCCGATGTTCCATGCCGTTGGGGTCACCACCTGATAGTTCTTGATCTTGTTGTCCTCGATGACGATCCAGTCCGACAACGATCCCCGGGCCGCCTCGGTCGACCCGAAGCCCATGCCCTCGGCGTGCTCGATGGGCTTGGTGTAGAAGCTCTCCTTGAGGTTGAGCTGGTTGAGCCATTCGCGGGTCCACTTGTAATACTTCGGGGCCTCGTGCATGCGGGCCAACTGACGCACGAACACGCTGGGGCCGATCGCGTTGTAGAGATCGACGAACAACGGGTCGTCGTCCTGATGAGCAGCGGCGTTGGGACCGCCCGCGGCCATCCGCCGCGCCAGCGGTCCGGCCTCCAGCGGGACGTGCCCGAGGGTCGGGACGTCGTAGCGCGGCGACTTGGCCCAGCTGTACTTGCCCTGCTTGCGGCCTTCCTCGGGGTCGATCGGGATGGTCTCCCCCTCAAAGGGATGCAGGGCCCCGGTGCCCTTGTAGAAGGAGTGCGTGACGTCCTCGCGAACGCGGGCCTGATCGAATTCCGACCACTTGCCGCCCGCGAAGATCCCGGATCGCCCGATCAGCGCCGCGTTGCGTCCGTCGATGGTCGGGTGCTCGTACAGCGAGGGCTCGAAATAGGTGCCGGTGGCGATGTAATTGCCGACGCCGCGGCCGTACTTGTCCAGGCCGACGTCGAGGCAGTAGCGGATGAAGAACCCGCAGTCGCTGTTGTGCTGCGCCTCGTTCTCGTCGACCCAGTCGAGCACGTCCTGCCAGGTCTTGTTGGCCAGCCAGCGATCCACCGAGCAGCCGAGCCATTGCTTTTCGAGCCACTCGTCCTTCCAGTGCTCGAGGATCGAGATCGAGCGCGTCACGTCGGAGAGGGTGGGAGCACACATCACCCCGCCGGGCACCATGAAGCTCGAGTGGGGCCACTGGCCGCCGAAAATGGCATACACCTCAACCGGTTTGGCTGACAGCACCACACCGGGCTGATAGCTGGCGCCGACGTAGGGGGCGAACCGTCGCACGGCTTCGGCGTACAGCTTGGACTTGGCGTAGTTCTTGTTGGTGAGATCGATCGCGAACAGTGCGTAGAAGTAGCGCGGGATCGACTGCAGCGTTTCGCAGGCCTGACAGATGTTGCGTATCAGCGTCGCGTTCTGCGGTACGTGGGTGCGCCACGCGGTGTCCAGGGCGTAGGCGGACTTGTACAGGTGGCTGCCGCCGCAGATGCCGCAGATTCGCGGCGTGACCACCAGGCCGGCCTGCGGATCCTTTCCGCGCAAGATGATTTCGAAGCCGCGGAACATCGCGGCCTCGGTCCACGCCGAGGTCACAACCCCGTCTTCGATGGTGACGCGCACGTCGAGGTCACCCTCGACGCGCCCGAGCGGGCTGACAAACAAATCCAACGCGGTCATTCGGTAAGTCCTTTCAAGGGCTTGGGCTGAGCTTCGGGAGGGCAGCGCGGGCTGGGATCAGACGACGAACATGTCCTCCTTGGACCATTGCGGCGCCGCGATGCGGGCGGCCGCGGCGTGGGCCATGTAGGTGAGGTGGTCGCTGCCCTCGGGGACTTCCTTGGGGATCATGCCGCTGACCTTCTGGGTCTTGAACACCGTGCCGGGAGCCAGGTCGAAGTGTGGGAACTCGGGTTCCGTGCAGCCCAGGCACGGCATGCCCGCGCGGGTCTTCGACGATTGCCGGTTCCACAGGATCCGGTTGCAGGGGGAGTGGGTCATCGGGCCGCGGCAACCGAATTCGTAGAACAGGCAGCCCGTCCGCGTGCCCTCGCCGAAGGAGAGCGTCGATTGCTTGTATTCGAAGAACTGCACTCGGGTGCAGCCGGTCTGGGTGAACGTCTTGAAAAACGTCTCCGGCCGGTGCAATTCGTCGAGGGTGATGTCGCCGGCACGGCCGGTGGCCAGTGCCACGATGATCTGTGTGATCCAGTCTGGGTGCGCGGGGCAGCCGGGGATGTTGATGACCGGCAGGCCCATCTTGGAACGGAAGTCGGGGCCGAGGAACCCGCCCTTGCGGCGCTTGTGGAACTGCAGGCCGGTCGAGGCCGACGGGTTGGGCTCGGTGGCGGGGATGCCGCCCCAGCAGGCGCAGTCGCCGATTGCGACGACGATCTGGGCCGCGGCGCACAGGTCGGTAACCCAGTCCTTCATCGGCCGGTCGGCGAACATGTCCATCCGGCCGGTGCCGTTGGGGGCCTCGATGACGGAGCCCTCGAAGACGAAGATGTCCAGCGGCCGCTCGCCTCGGGCGCAGTCCCAGAACACTTTTTGCGCGTTGTCACCGAGTTCGAGGCCCAGCGACGGATGCCACAGCAAGTCGAGGCCGAAGTCGACGATCAGGTCGACGACGTTGGGTTCCTCGGCGTTGAGGAACGACATCGTGTTGCCGCTGCATGCCCCTCCCTGGAACCAAAGCACGGACGCCATAAAAACTCCTCTCGATACCCCTTGGGGTGGGCTGGTTTTGGTGGTCGACTAGGTGGCCGCGTGGCGGGCTGCCGGGGGCGTGTCTGCTTGTGCAAGCCTTCGACCGAAGGCCCGTGCGATCTGGATCATGAAGCCCAAACCGCGTGACACATCAGGGTCTTTCGTCACCCGCATCAGCGCGAAGACACCCTTCGGCCCGCGCGGGTCGGCGGCCGCGGCGCGTTTACCTTCCAGCAACGCCTCACCGACGTCCGCGATGATCTCGACGGTCTGCGGGTCGGCCAGGGGGGAGCGCAGTAACCGGTCAAGCCCGGGTGTGGCGTTGACGACGGCGGCGGAGAGCCGGCTGACGCTGTCGCTGAGCGCGGCGAAGTCCACGCTGGGCCACAGGGTCTGACCGCCACCCGACGCCGCAACCCCCCTGATCTCCGCGACGCCCGACGCCACGTTGTCACCGATCACCTCGGCGCGGCGCAGCAGCCCGTCGAGGCCGACGACGATCGTCGCCAACAGATCGGCGTGCTCGAGGAGCACCGAAAGCGACGAAGCGATCCGGGGATCCTCCAGCGCGGCGATCACCTCGTCCCCGGGGGACTCGGCGACGAGCGCATCGGTGTCAAAGCCCTCGATCAGCGAAGCGTGTGCAGCCACCCAATCCCTCCTAGGCCGGTGTGTCGGTGGTCACACACGCTAGCCCCACGAGACCATCGGGCCTATCGCATTCGCGCAATGACTGTCAGAATTGCGCAAACTTATGTGCGTAGATGCGCTCAATACGCCGAGGAGTCTTGAATGATCGCCGCGAACTGTTCACCGAATTGTCAATTCCGTGGGTGCCCCGGGGCGGGTTGGCGCTAGTGTCTCGCCTGGCCAGGCTCGGTTTCATCGACACCCGGCGCACCGGCAATCCGGTTCGGCGCAAGGTGCGTTCGCGCGGCGTGCCGCCCGCGCTGGCCGACAACGAGATCTTTTACACCGAAAGCGTCCGGGAGGCGGGCTCGCTGCTCAGCCGTGCGCTGGCGCCGGGCTGGATTACGTTGGGAGAGGACGCATCTGGCTTCGCCGCCACCATGCACGGGGTGCGGTTTCGCGATATCAGCATGCTCTATCTGGATCTGCACGTCCGTTCGACGCTTGAAATCCCTGCTCTCGGCCGCTACTTCGCTGTGCACATGCCGATGAACGGGCGCGCCCGGTGCCACCACAATGGGCACGAGTTCGAGGCCAACACCATCAACGCCTTGGTCACCAGCCCGGGGGCCGCCCTGACCATGCATTTCGACGACGATTCGCCCCAGCTGCTGATCCGCATCGAGGAGCCGGCGTTGCTGGAATACCTCACGCGCCTCCGCGGCCGAAGGCTGTCCAGGCCGCTCGTGTTTCACCCCGAATTCAACCTGGCCAGCGACGTCGCGGTGCGCTGGCATGCCGCCGTCCAGCTGCTGCACACGGAGGTCTACCACGCCGGCTCGCTGGTGCAGCGCGGTCACGGAATCAGCGGGATCGAGGAGCTGCTGATGAACAGCCTGCTGTACATCCAGCCGTCGAACTACCACGAGGAGTTCATCCGGCCGGTGACCGATTCCGGCCGCAAGGTGGTGCAGGAGGCGATCAAGTACATCGAAGCGAACCTGGCCGAGCCGATCAACATGGAGTCGATCGCCCGCAACGTCCACATGAGCATCCGCTCGATACAGCAGGGGTTCCGCGAGGAACTGGGGATGTCCCCGATGACCTATGTCCGCGACCGCAGGCTCGAGCGCGTGCACGCCGAGCTGGCCGATGCCCTGCCAGGGGATGGCGTCACGGTAACCGACGTCGCAACCCGTTGGGGCTTCAACCATCTCGGCAGCTTCGCCGTCGAATACCGGAAACGCTGGGGAATGAGTCCGTCAGAAACGTTGCGCCAGTAGACCGCCGACGGGTGTATGGTCTCGTCTGACTCGAGGAGGCCGGCCGTGCACGAACTGTCCATCTGCAATTCGATGGTCGGAATCGTGCGCAAGCACGCGGCCGGCCGCGGGATCCAAACCGTGCACGTGCGGATCGGGGCGCTGCGCCAGATCGTGCCCGAGACCCTCGTCTACTGCTGGTCCCTGGTCACCGAAAGCTCCGAATTAGCGGGCGTCGAGCTCCGGGTGGAGCGCATACCCGCCAAAATCCGGTGTGCCGGGTGCGGCCGGGAAACCGTGCTCGATGCAGTCGTCATGGCGTGTTCGTCCTGCGGCGGGGCCGCGGTCGAATTGGTCGAGGGGGACGAATTCCTCATCACTTCACTCGATTTGGCGGAGGTGTGACAGATGGGCAGATTCCATCGGCATGACGACGGCGGTCATCACCACGGCCACGCGCATGAGCACGACCATCCGCACGAGCACGACCATCCGCACGACCATGGTGATCACGCCGGCTACGCGACCGGCACCGAGCGGGTGATGGTGCTCGAGCGGATCTTCGACGAGAACGACAAGACCGCGGCGGCCAACCGCGCCGACTTCGACAACGCGGGCCTGACGGCGGTCAACCTGATGTCGTCCCCGGGAGCGGGCAAGACCACGCTGCTGGCGGAGACCCTCCGGCGGCTGCAGGGTCGGCTGCGGATCGGCATCATCGAGGGCGACATCGAAACCAGCATCGACGCCGACCGGCTAGGCGGCTTCGGCGCGGCGGTGTCGCTCATCAACACCGCCAACGGATTCGGGGGCGAGTGCCATCTCGACGCGCCGATGGTGCGTTCGGCCCTGCCCCGCCTGCCCCTGGCCGAGCTCGACCTGGTCGTCATCGAGAACGTCGGAAACCTCGTGTGCCCGGCGGAATTCGACGTCGGCGCCCACGCGAGCGCCATGGTGTATTCGATCACCGAGGGTGAGGAGAAGCCGCTGAAGTACCCGGTGATGTTTCGCTCGGCCGACCTCGTCATCGTCAACAAACTGGACCTGATTCCGCACCTCGACTACGACCTGCCGACGTTCTACGCGAACCTGAACGCCGTCAACCCCGGCGTCGCCGTGATCGAGACGAGCGCCCGGACCGGTTCGGGCATCGACGACTGGTGCGAATGGCTCGCCGAACTCCACCGGGCGGCGCACGCCGGCGCGGCCACCCGGCCGGCCACCTAAAAGGGGGATGGCCGGCCATGGTCGCTCCGGCATCCTGCGGGCATGCTTGCCGACCGCACCACCCTCGTCCAGTTTCTGATCGAGGAACGCCGCCGACATCCGGACGCGTCGGGGGACCTCAACGGCCTCATCCTCGACGTCGCCCTGGCCTGCAAGGCAATCTCGAAACGGGTGGCGGCCGGTGCGCTGGGCGGGGTCCTGGGCTCGGTCGAGCACACCAACGTCCAGGGCGAGGTGCAGCAGAGGCTCGACGTCCTGGCCAACGACTACTTCTTGCGCGCCACCGAATGGGGTGGCCACGTCGCCGGGATGGTGTCCGAGGAGCTCGAGGAGCCCTACCGGTTGCCGGCCGAGCACCCGAGGGGCAAGTACCTGCTGCTGTTCGACCCCCTGGACGGCTCGTCGAACATCGACGTCAACGTCTCGGTCGGCAGCATCTTTTCGATACTTGCGGCCGCCGCGCCGGGCTCGGACCCCGAGCCGCGGGATTTCCTGCAGCCCGGCTCCCGGCAGGTCTGCGCGGGCTACGCGATCTACGGACCATCGACGATGCTGGTCCTGTCGGTGGGAACCGGCGTGCACGCGTTCACCCTCGACCCGAACCTCGGCGAGTTCGTGCTGACCCGTCAGTCGATTCGAATCCCGCCGGAAACAAAAGAATTCGCGATCAACGCGTCGAACCAGCGGTTCTGGGAACCGGCGGTGCAGCGCTACGTGCAGGAGTGTCTGGCCGGACGGACGGGCCCCCGGCACAAGGACTTCAACATGCGCTGGGTTGCCTCGCTGGTGGCCGAAACCCACCGGATCCTCACCCGCGGAGGCATTTTCCTCTACCCGCGCGACTCGCGCGAGCCCGCCAAGCCGGGTCGGTTGCGGTTGCTCTACGAGGTGAACCCGGTGGCGTTTTTGATCGAGCAGGCCGGCGGCGCGGCCAGCACCGGACGCGCCCGTGTGCTCGATGTGGTTCCCGGCGAGCTGCATCAGCGGGTCTCGTTCGTGTTCGGGGCCCGCGAGGAGGTCGCGCGCATCGAGGAGTACCACGGCGAGAGCTACGAGTTGACCTCCACGCTGCCCCTGTACGGCACGCGCGGACTGTTCCGCAGCGCGGTGGGCTGAGCGTCATGTCACGCAAGCATCCCATCGTCTCGGTGACCGGCTCGTCGGGAGCGGGCACGACGTCGGTAATGCGCACCTTCCAGCAGATATTCCGTCGGGAAGGCGTCAACGTCGCCTATGTGGAGGGCGACAGTTTTCACCGTTTCGATCGCCTCGGCATGAAGGAGGCGATCGCCGACGCCCACGCCCGTGGTGACCACGCCTTCAGCCACTTCGGCCCGGAGGCAAACCTTTTCGAGGACCTCGAGGAATTGTTCCGGACGTACGGCGAAGCGGGGACCGGCAAGTTCCGCAAATACCTGCACGACGACGACGAAGCCAAGCCGTACGGCCAGCCACCCGGCACCTTCACGGCCTGGGAGGAGATCCCCGAGGGTACGGACATGCTCTTCTACGAGGGGCTGCACGGCGCGATCACCACGGAGACGGTGGACGTCGCCCGCCATGCGGACCTGCGCATCGGCGTGGTGCCGGTGATCAACCTCGAGTGGATCCAAAAGCTTCACCGCGACAAGAACGTTCGCGGTTACACGTCGGAGGCGGTCACCGACACGATCCTGCGCCGGATGCCTGACTACGTGAACTACATCTGTTCGCAATTCTCCAATACCGACGTCAACTTTCAGCGCGTTCCGGTGGTCGACACGTCGAACCCGTTCATCGCCAGGACCATCCCGACGGCGGACGAATCGATGCTGATCATCCGGTTTCGCGATCCGCACGGCATCGACTTTCCCTATCTACTGGCGATGCTGCACGACTCGTTCATGTCGCGCCCGAACACAATCGTGTGTCCGGGCGGCAAAATGGATTTGGCGATGCAGCTCATCTTCACCCCGATGATCCTCCGGCTGGTCGACCGGCGAAACGCGGAGCTCCGCAACGCGGATCTGGTGAGCCGCTGATCGACCGTGACTACACCATCCTGGCGAACGGCATTGTCCCGGCGCGAGTGGGCGCACGTGGCGGCCATGGCCGGTGTTGTCATCGCGCTGCATCTCACCGGATGGTTAGTCCTGATCGCGTTTGTGGTGCCGCAGCACCTGAGCGTCGGCGGCCGGGCGCTGGGTGTCGGCGTCGGTCTCACCGCATACATGATCGGCCTGCGGCATGCTTTCGATGCCGATCACATCGCCGCGATAGACAACACCACCCGCAAGTTGATGAGCGACGGGCAGCGCCCGCTGACCACGGGATTCTTTTTCTCGCTGGGACATTCGACGGTGGTGTTCGTGGTGGCCCTGTTGCTGTCGGTAGGCATCAGAACGCTGAGCGGGCCTGTCCTGAACGACGCCTCGACACTGCATAGGTACGCGGGCCTTTTCGGAACCACAGTGTCCGGCGTCTTCCTCTATCTGATCGCCGGCATCAACATCGCGGTGCTCGTGGGGATCGTTCGGATTTTCCGCCGGATGCGGCGGGGCATATATGACGAAGGCGAGTTGGAGCGGCAGTTGAACAACCGCGGGCTGGCGGCCCGGTTCCTGCGGCGCTTCACAAAATCCATTCGCAGCCCATGGCAGTTGTACCCGCTCGGAGTGTTGTTCGGCCTGGGTTTCGATACCGCGACCGAGGTTGCGCTGCTGGTGCTGGCCGGCAGCAGCGCCGCGGCGGGCGTGCCGTGGTACGCCATTCTGTGCCTGCCGGTGTTGTTTGCGGCCGGCATGAGCCTGCTCGACACGATCGATGGTTCGTTCATGAACTTCGCCTATGGCTGGGCATTTTCGCGGCCCGCGCGCAAGGTCTACTACAACATCACCATAACCGCGCTGTCGGCGGCGGTGGCGCTTATCGTCGGCAGCATTGAGCTGGTCGGGGTGCTTGCCGACCAGCTCGGGTTGACGGGCGACTTCTGGGAATGGTTGCGCGGCATCGATTTGAATGCGGTCGGCTTCATCATCGTCGGGTTGTTCGCGTTGACGTGGGCCGTGGCGCTGCTAGTTTGGCGCTTCGCCCGCATCGAGCAGCGGTGGAGCGGGCTGGCCGAAGATTAAGCGGACTCCGTTCAGCGGGACAGCGCGCGAACGACGATTTCAGCGGCGAGCTGGGCGGTGAAGTGGCGCGAATCCCGCGGACCGGCGAGGTCCACCAGGCGAAACTCTCCGTGCACGTATCGCCGGCTCGCCCGGGCCACGGCGTCTGCCGTGCGGGAACTGACCAGGGCGGTGGTGTCGACTTCTACGGGGCCGCAGTCCTTGTCGCGGACCGAACCGTCGAGGTCCGGCACGCGCGGGTGGCCGCAGTCGATGACAACCAAGCCCGTGAACCGCCCCCGCTGGCTCGCGGCCAGGCTCCACGCCAACTCGCCCCCGCTGCGGTCGCCGACCAGCAGCGCGCTGCCCACCTCGAACTGGTCCAGGATGCGGATCACCGACTTCGGGCTCAGGTCGGGGTGGGCGGGGATCGTCAGCGTCCGGAACGTCGCGACATGCAGCCGATCGCGGACGGCGTCATAGGCGTTCTGCCCGCCCGGCACCTCGTCCAGCATGACGACCACCCGGCCCCCGTCAGGACCGCTCAGCCTCACCGGCACCCGAAATCCGTCGAGTGTGTCGGCGGCGCAGACATATTCGTGATCCGCGGTCGACGACGGGTGGGCCATCAGTCCGCGTAGCGGTGACCCGGCGGCTGCCGGGTGGCGTAGGCGAAGGTGGTGTACCCGATGCGCCGGTCAGATCCTTCGGCGCGATCGAGCCGGAAACCCGGCTCGTCGGCGGGACGCTGCACGATGAACGAGAACGCGGTGGTCTGCCGGCCCAGGCGGGCGTCGTACGCGTTGAGGCGGACGTATGCGGTGGGATAGGCGCTTCGGCAGGCGTTGACTTCCAACAGAACACCCGCGGCGTCCTTGAGGTCGAACATCGGCAGGCCCCACATCTCCCAATACACGTTGCGCGGATGCGGGTCGTCCGTGAACTCGACCGAGAGCGGCCAATCGTTGTCCAACGCATAGTTGATCTGGGCCGTGATCTCGTCGTCGGTGAAGTCCGGTAGGTAGGAGAAGGTGCCTTGGGTGATACGCATTTCAGTTTCCGATCCGGTTCAGGAGAGTGTTGGCGTCGCGACAACGTCGGGTGTGTCGGTCGATTCGTAGTTGAACGAGATGTCACCCCAGGTGGCCAGCGCGGTGTCGAGGGCGCGGTTGCTGGAGGCGGCCTTCTTCAGGATCTCGGGCCCCTCCTTGTAGTAGTCGCGACCCTCGTTGCGCGCCTTGATCATTGCCTCCAGGGCGACGCGGTTGGCTTCGGCGCCCGCGGCGATGCCCATCGGATGACCGATGGTGCCGCCGCCGAATTGCAGGATGACGTCCTCGCCCAGGTAATGCAGCAGCTGGTGCATCTGGCCGGCATGGATGCCGCCGGAGGCGACCGGCATCACGCCGGGCATTGACGCCCAATCCTGGTCGAAGTACAGGCCCTTGATCGGGTCGGCCGGGATGTGGTCGAGGCGCAGCGTGTCGTAGAAGCCGGCGATGGCGTGCGGGTCGCCCTCCAGCTTGCCCACCACGGTTCCCGCGTGGATGTGGTCGACGCCGGCCAGCCGCATCCACTTGGAGATCACCCGGAAGCTGACCCCATGGGTCTTCTGGCGGGTGTAGGTGCCGTGCCCGGCGCGGTGCAGATGCAGCAGCACACCGTTGGCGCGCGCCCAGTTGGCCATCGACTGGATCGCGGTGTATCCGATGGTGAGGTCGATCATCACGATCACCGAACCGAGTTCCCTGGCGAAATCGGCCCGTTCGTACATCTGCTCCATGGTGCCGGCGGTGACATTGAGGTAGTGTCCCTTGATCTCGCCGGTGGCCGCCTGCGCGCGATTGACGGCCTCCATGCAGAACAGGAATCGATCGCGCCAGCGCATGAAGGGCTGCGAGTTGATATTCTCGTCGTCCTTGGTGAAGTCGAGCCCGCCGCGCAGGGCCTCGTAGACGACGCGGCCATAGTTGCGCGCCGAAAGCCCAAGCTTCGGCTTGGTGGTTGCGCCCAACAGCGGCCGCCCGAACTTGTTCAGGTGTTCGCGCTCCATCACCACTCCGTGCGCGGGGCCCTGGAAGGTCTTGACGTACTGGGTCGGAATACGCATGTCTTCCAGGCGAAGAGCTTTGAGCGGCTTGAAGCCGAACACATTGCCGATGATCGAACTGGTCAGGTTCGCGATCGACCCTTCCTCGAACAGATCCAGGTCGTAGGCGATCCACGCGATCCACTGCCCCGGCGTGTTCGGCACCGCGTCCACCCGGTAGCACTTGGCTTGATAGTGCTCGAATGTGGTCAACCGGTCCGTCCAGACCACCGTCCACGTCGCGGTGCTCGACTCACCGGCGACCGCGGCGCCGGCCTCCTCCGGCGGAACACCCGGTTGCGGTGTAATCCTGAAGGCGCACAAGACATCCGAGTCCTTCGGGACGTAATCCGGTTGCCAATAACCCATTTCGGCGTAAGGAATGACGCCGGCGTTCCATCGATCTGTCATGTCCGGAATGCTGCCAGCCAATTCTCAACATGTCTATTGAGAATCTGCCATTGAAACTGAAGTTATCACTTGACTAACTCACCCCGCGCATCCACCAGGTTGGTGAGGTCGGGGGGCCTCGGCCCGGATAACTTCCAACACACGACCACGTAGCAGAAGGGGCACCACCGAATGACGACCTGTCGACAGACCGCCGCGCGAATGATGGAGCTCGGCAAGGGGATTCTGGCTGCCGACGAAAGCATCGCCACCATGTCGAAGCGGCTCCAAGAGGCCGGCGTCGAACCGACCGCCGAAAACCGGCGCCTGTACCGCGAACTCCTCGCCACGGCGCCCGGTCTCTCCGAGAGCGTGTCGGGCATCATCTTCTGCGACGAAACCCTCCGCCAGAGCTTCAGCGACGGAACACCGTTCGCCGAGGCGGTGCGCGGGTTGGGCATCCTGCCCGGCATCAAGGTGGACACCGGCGCCAAACCGTGCCCGGGGTTGCCCGGGGAGACGGTCACCGAGGGGCTGGACGGGTTGCCTGCCCGGCTGGCCGAGTACGCGGAGATGGGCGCGGCATTCGCCAAGTGGCGGGCGGTGTTCACGATAACCGACGCCACGCCCAGCCGTGGCGCGATCCGGGCCAACGCCAACTCCCTTGCGCGCTACGCCGCAGCCTGCCAGGAGGCCGGACTGGTGCCGATCGTCGAGCCCGAGGTGCTCATGGACGGTAGCCACAACCGGGGCGTCTGCCGGGAAGTGACCGGTTGGGTGCACACCGCGGTGCGAACCGAACTCGCGCTGCTCAACGTCGATTTGGCCGGCATCGTCCTCAAGCCGAACATGGTCCTCGAAGGCGAGGGCTACGCCCGGCAATCGACCCCGGCCGAGGTGGCCGACTTCACCGTGGGCGTGCTGCGGGCGTGGCCGGGCGATCTCGCGGGTGTGGCCTTCCTGTCCGGCGGCCAGTCACCCGAGCGGGCGACCGCCAATCTCGCGGCGATGCAGCAACATCAGACGCCTTGGCCGTTGACGTTCTCCTTCGGCCGGGCCCTGGTGTCGCCGGCGCTTTCGGCCTGGCGCGGGGACCCGGACCGCGTCGCCGACGGGCAGGCCGCGCTGGTCGAGCGGGTCGCCGCCAACGGGGCCGCGGTGCGGCTTCGCGGCGAACTTCAGTCGGTGTGAATCCCCGAGGCCACGGTCTTGGTGCCCTCACCATGCCACGCCGTCGACGACGTCAGCGGTCAGGGCGGCGGTGTAGTCGCCGGACGCCGCATCCCCGGCCGATCCGTACACGAACGCGGCTTGTGGGGTACCGACAGCGCACTCGAACGCCCGTAGACACATGTCGGTGAGGTCCGCTCGCGAGATATTCTGCGACTGGATCCATTTGACGCAGGCCGCGCGGACGAATGCCAACCAGCCTTCGACGGCGATCTCGACGGCATCGCGCAGATGGCCCTCCGCGACAAGCTCATTGACCAGGCGCCGGCCCACGATGTTGAGCTCCTCGGCGATGATCGCCTGGATCGCCGGGTCGTCCGACAATGCGCCGCGGTTGATCGTGACGGCTTCGAAGGGATGATCGACAAACGATTGGATGTGGGCGTCGAGCGCGATGGCAAGCTGTTCGGCCAGCGGCAAGTGCGGATCAGGACTCACGCGCGCCAGAAACCGGCCACTAGCGCGCTCGAATATCGCTACATAGATGTCCCGCTTGCTCGCAAAATAGTGATACAGAGTCGCTCTCGACACACCGGCGCGTGCGGCGATGTCCTCCATCCAAACATCTTCGTATGGTTTTTCCGCGAACAACGCTGCGCCTTCATCGAGCAGGTGTTCGCGTCGCTGGTGCGGCTTCAACCGGCGTCGTGCCACGTGCCCACGATCGCCGAACCGACGCGCGGGCCGTGGCTCGATCACGTCAGGCACGGCCGACGACCCACAGCGCGCGCCGCGTCGGATCGACCACCTCACGGCCGCCCGCGTCGTATTCGACCAGCACATGGCCGGGCGAGGTTGAGCGGATTCGCCCCAGCCGGCCGGACACACCGGACGCCACACGCACCCGATCGCCGGCCGTCGGAGCGTGGTGTGCGCGTGCGGGACCGTGGATAGCCGCGGCGGTGCGGGACATTTCGGCTCCTTTCGACAACGTTGCGTCGATTGTTGTCGCGCGGCGCCCGCCGCGGGCGCCCCCGATGGGGGGTTTTCGGGGTGGTCGGGTGTTCAGCCCTCAGAATTGCCCCCTGACTGGGGGATGCACTGGCGAAAGCGTCGGAAGACCATGGCATTCCGATGACGTGAACGATCGATGGAGGCACAAGTGACGGTCCGAGTGGGTATCAACGGCTTCGGCCGAATCGGACGCAATTTCTACCGGGCGTTGCTGGCCCAGCAGGAGGCGGGGACGGCCGATGTCGAGGTGGTGGCCGTCAATGACATCACCGATAACGCCACGTTGGCGCATTTACTCAAATTCGACTCGATTTTGGGTCGGTTGCCCGATGACGTGAGCCTGGAGGGCGAGGACACCATCGTGGTGGGCACTCGGCGGATCAAGGCGCTCGAGGTGCGCGAGGGTCCCGCGGCGATGCCGTGGAGCGATCTGGGTGTGGACGTGGTGGTGGAATCCACCGGGCTGTTTACCAACGCGGCCAAGGCCAAGGGCCATTTGGATGCCGGGGCCAAGAAGGTGATCATCTCCGCGCCGGCCACCGATCCCGACATCACCATCGTGTTGGGCGTGAACGACGACAAGTACGAC